>NZ_AYVN01000005.1:0-828220 GCF_000502815.1 Mesorhizobium sp. LSJC269B00 | reverse complement strand
GTACCGGCTCGGCCGGGCGCTGCACTGGCGCCTGAGGCGCCGGGCGCAGGGCGCGCGGTTCGGCATTGTCGCCGCCACGTCCCGATTTCGCAACGATATCCGAAAGTTCCTTGAGCGCGTTGATCTGCTCGGCAACGGCACGGCGGATCGCCGAGGTCGATTCCTTGGCCTCTTCCGGCATTTCGATGACGCCCTTCTTGAGCTCGGCGCGGGTGAGGTCGAGCTCGCTCTTGATCGAGCTTGCGGTGCGCCGCATCTCCTCGGTCGCATCGGCGAACCGGCTGGTTGCCGAATCGACCACTTCCGTTATGGCGATGCGGATCTTGTCGGCTGATGCCAGCGTCTTGCCTTCGGCATTCTGCATCGTCTGGCCGACAAGGTTTTCGAACGAACGCATCACCTTCTCGAGGTCTTCCGACTTCTTGACCAAGCCGACGGCGAGATCTTCGAGCGACGATTGCCGCTCAAGCGTGTGCTCCAGATTGCTCTGCGCCGAGCTCAACAGATCCGAAGCCGAGGACAGCAAGCGGCTGTGCTCGTCGAACTTGGTGGCGATCGAGGCCACTTCGCGCAGGGTCGACGACGACAGTTCGGTAAGCCGCGTCGTGTTCGAATCGACCAGGCGTGCCGAGCTGGCGAAGGTCTGCGCGGCCTTTTCGGTGGTTGCCGCGAAGCTTTGCGTGCTGCCGCTCAGACGTTCGTCAACCTGGCCGAGGTTGATCGCCGCCTGTTCGATCAGCTCACCAAGCTGCGAGCTGGAGACGCTCATGCGGCCGATGAGGTCGGCGACGCTATCGGCGAGCGACGAGCGTGCGCCTTCGACGGCCGACAGCGTTTCGGCGGTGCGGCTGGCGAGCGCGTTGACGAGGGCGGCATTTTCGCTGCGCAGCTTCTCGGTCGCGCGTTCGGTGACCTCTTCCATGCTCTTTTGCAGTTCCGAGCCGCCCTGGGCGAAGCGCTCGACCAGCGGCCGCGCGGTTTCGTCCAGGATCTTCGCCATCTCGGCCGAACGCGCCGCCAGCATCGTGTTGAGCTCGCGGGTATTGGTGCCGATTGTCTTGGCAGCGTCGTTGGTGCTTTGGCCGATGTGCTGGCCGACCGCGGTAAAAGTCTCCGCAATCGTGTTGGCGCGCGAGATCAGCTGAGCTTCTGCGCTGGAAACCTGCTCGTTGAGCTTCTGGCCCATCGTCTCCGTCGTATAAAGAAGGCGGTTCTCGACGCTGGCGACCTGTTCCTCGACGCGCGAAGCTGCGGACGCAACGCTCGCGGCCAGCCGCTCGTCGGCGCCGGCAAGAGCCTGCTCCATCTCGCGGGCGTGGACGGCAAGTTCCTGGCCGGTCTGGCGTGCGCGTTCGGCAACACGCTGCTCGGTGCTGGCGAAGGCACCGACGATGTTGTCGGCATGCTCGCCGATTGTCGACGTGGAGTCGGCGATGCGCGACACCAGGCGGTGATCGGCCTCGTCGAAGATGCGGCTGATCTCGGTGGCGCGTGCCGACAGCGCGTCCGAACCCTCGGCAATGCGCGAGATCAGTTGCTGGTCGGCGGCGTCGAAGATGCGGCCAAGGTCCGAGGCGCGGGCGGCCAGCGCTTCGGCGGATTCGCCGATGCGCATGCTCAGCCGCTGGTCGGCGCCCTCGAAGTTACGCAGGATGTCGCCGGCGCGGTCGGCCAGCGACTGCGCCGTCTCGACCGCGCGGGCGACCAGCTTCTGGTCGGCGGCGTCGAACGTGCCGGCGATCTCGCCGGCGCGGGCAGCCAGCCGTCCGGCCGTTTCTTCGGCGCGGGCGAGCAGCGAGTTCGACGTCTCGTCATGCCGGGCAAGCAGCACGCTCGTTGTGTCTTCGGCGCGAGCAAGCAAGGCATTCGTCGTATCCTCGGCGCGAGCAAGCAGGGCGCTCGATGTGTCCTCGGCACGTGCGTGCAGACGGCGATCCGCGTCCTCGAAGGTGCGGGCGATGTCCTCGGCCCGGGCCAAAAGGGCGGCCGAGGTCTGCTCGGCACGCTCGGCGATCTTGCGGTCGGCGTCACTGAAGGCAGCACCGGCCTGTTCGTGCAGCGCGCTGGTGACTTCCATCACCTTCTCGCGCAGCGCGCCGGCAACGAAGACGGCGCTCTTTTCGAGCACGCTGCGGACATTGTCGACACCCACCGACAACGCGCGCTCCATGGTTCCGGCGCGCTCTTCGATGATGCCGGTCTGCTTGCTGAAGGCCTGCTCGATCTTCTCGACATCGGCAGCGATTGCCGCCGAGATATCGGTGCTTCTGCCGGCAATCTGGTCGATATGGCCCGACAGCGAGCGGTCGACATCCTTACGTATGTCGGCGAGCTTTGCCAGATCGTCTTCCAGCGCCTGGGTCAACATGTTGCGGCCTTCGGCCAACTTGCCGACATGGCCGGCGATGATGTCGTCGACCTCACCGCGGCTTGCCGACAGCTTCTGCAGGTCGGCTTCCAGCGCACGTTTCAGGATGTCTCGGCCCTCGGCCAGCTTCTCGACCTGGCCTGCGACCAGTCCGTCGATGCTCGACCGGCTCTCGGCCAGCTTGGCGAGGTCGTCCTCGAGAGCCTTCGACAGCGTCGCGCGATCCCGGACGAGCTTGTCGCTGTGACCCTCGATCAGGCTGTTGACATTTTCCAAATCCGCTTCCAGCACCCGTGCGAACTCGCCACGGTTTTCGCTCAGCTTCTGCGACTGGTCGGCAATGGCGCTCCTGATCGCATTGAGATCGGCTTCGAGCGCCCGTGTGAGGATGTCTCGGCCCTCGGCGAGCTTCTCGACCTGTCCGGCGACCAGCCCATCGATGTTGGAGCGGCTCTCCGCCAGCTTGGCGATGTCGTCTTCCAGTGCCTTTGAGAGCGCCGAACGGTCCTGGACGAGCCTGTTTTGATGATCGGCCATGATGCCGCTGACATTGTGCAAATCGTCCTGAAGCGCCTGGGATAGCGTCGAACGATCCTGGACAAGCCGGCTCGAGTGGTCGGTGATCAGGCTGTTCACATTCTGAAGGTCATCCTTAAGCGCCTGGGATAGCGTCGAACGATCCTGAACAAGCCGGTTCGAGTGGTCGGCGATCAGGCTGTTCACATTCTGCAGATCGGCCTCCAGTGCCTTGGAAAGCTGACCGCGCTCTTCCGCCACCTTGTCGGAATGACCCGCGATGGCGCCCTTGATGGTGTTGAGGTCGGCTTCGAGCGCGCGCTTGAGGATATCGCGGCCCTCGGCCAGCTTCTCGACCTGGCCGGCGACCAGCCCGTCGATGCTCGACCGGCTCTCGGCGAGCTTGGCGAGGTCGGCCTCGAGCGTCTGTGACAACAGGCCACGATCGTCGGCAAGCCGGCTCGAATGGTCGGAGAGCAGGCCTCTGATGCCGGACAGGTCGTTCTCCAGCGCCTTGCTGAGTTCGGTGCGATCCTCGGCCAGTTTCGCAGAGTGGTTCTCGATCACGCCCTTGATGCCGATAATGTCGTTTTCGAGCGCCTTGGTCAGGATGGCGCGGCCTTCGGCGATCTTTTCAACCTGGCCGGCGACCAGCCCGTCAATCGAGGCGCGGCTGTCGGCGAGCTTGCCGAGATCGGCTTCCAGGGCGCGCGACAGAATGTTGCGGCCTTCGGCCAGCTTACCGACATGCCCGGCGACCATTTCGTCAATGATCGTACGGGCTTGCACAAGTTTTCCGGAGTCTTCATGCAAAGCCTGGTTGAGCCGGTTGCGGCCTTCTTCAAGCCGCTCGAGATGGCTGCCCAGCGACGCGTCGATGGCGGCGCGCGACTCGTTGACCTTGCGCAGATCCTCTTCCAGGGCGCGCGAGATCAGGTTGCGGCCTTCGGCCAGCTTCTGCACCTGGTTCGTTACGGCCGCATCGATGCCGGCACGGCCCTCGGCGAACTTCGCCAAGTCCGCCTGCATGGCAGCCGCCATGCGTTCGCGGCTTTCGGACAGCTTGCGGCTGTGGTTTTCGACGGCGTCCTCGATGCCGACACGGGCATCGGCAAGACGCTGGATGTCGGTGTCGAATGAGCGCGACACGACATGGCGGGCGGCTTCCATCCGGCCGGCGAAATCGCTGGCGCGGGCTTCGAGCATCGACGAGGTCGACGAGACAATGTCGGCCATGTCGGCGCCGATCTGGGTCTTGCCCTGATCGATCATGGCCGACAAATGATCCTTGCTCTCGGCAAAGGTGTGGGCGATCTCGCGGGCGCGCTCGACCAGCGTTTCGTTGATCTGGCGGGCGCGCGCCTCGAGCGCGGCGTTGAGCTTCTGCGTGCCGGTATCGAGTGCTTCGGCGCGGGTCTGGAATTCGCTGATCAGCGCCTGGCCGCGCTCGGCCAGCGTCCGCTCGATGCCGTTCAGGCTGGACTCGAATTCCGAGCTCAGGGTGCGGGCGGCGCCGCCGAGCAGCGACACCATACCGGTGGTGCGGTCGTCGAGCAGGTCGGTCAGCGACCGGGTCAGGCCGTCTGTGGTGTCCGTCAGCTTGGCGATGCGGGTGTCGAGCAGCGAAGCAAAGGCTTCGCCCGATGTCGACAGCCTGTCGGTGATTGAATCCAGCCGGGTTTCGACGGAATCGAAGATCGACATCGAGCTTTCATTGATGCGGTCGATCAGCGTGTCGCCGGAATTGGTGATCGTCATCGACAGCTTGGTCGACGCGTTGAGGATAGAGTCGCGAATAATGTCGGAGGCGGCGCCGATCTCGTCCTTCAGCGTTTCATGCGCGCCGGTGATCGAGGCGCGCACGCGCTCGGCATGAGTGACGACGGCTTCGCGCTCGCTGCCCAGCCCGTCGACCAGCGACCGGATGCGCGATTCATTCTCCGAATAGGAGCGTTCGATCTGGTTGACCTCGCTGTGGACCAGCGTTTCGAGCTCGACGGCGCGCGCCAGCGTGCGCTCGATGCCTTCGCCCATCGCCGCCACTTCACGGCGAACGGCCTGGCCGATCATCATCACGCGATCCTGGGCGAGGTTTTCCGGCTCCGCCAGACGGAAAGCCACTTCCGTCATCGACTGGGCGGCAATGCGCATTTCCTGCGCGCGGCGGATCATCGCCGCGAAGGCCCAAAACAGGACGACCGGTATGATTGCCGCGATCGCCAGGCCGATCAGTTCAGGGCGGGCCAGGATTTGATCGAAAGTACGAATTTTCCAGATGCTGGGGCCAAACAGCAGATTGGCGAGGCCGCCGGCGCCGGCGATCCAGGCCAGCGACACGAACGCCACGACCCAATAGATCGTGCTCGACGCGCGCCGGTTGAGGCTGTGCAGCAGCGTCTTGTAATCTTTTTGGCGGTCATCGTTTGCCGGCTTGAAGCCGGCTGGCTGGGCGCTGTTGCGCGATTCGACCGGGCGCAGCTCGGCGGGCTTGGCTGCCGGCTTCGCACTCTGGTTTTGTTGGACGGGCGCGTTTTGAGCGGGGGCGGGCTTCTGGGGGCGGCCTTCGCGCGCCAGTTCGTCCGCGGCCTGCGATATCTGCGCTTCCAGATCTTCCATCGACGCCGCGATATCGAGATCGCCGCTGCCGTCTCCGCTGAGATCGAGGTCTAGTGCCTTTTCGAGTTCCCTGGCTACGTCGCTGTCGAGAGTTCTGGTCGTCGTTGGTTTCTTCGCCATGCCTTCGCTACCCTGTACTAGCTGCCGAGGGACTTCTTATTTTTGCCTGATTCTGGCTCGTCTTATCCCACGCAGGAGGCTGAAAATGGACCTTCGTATCGTAATGACACACAGGGGTAAAGAAAACATGCATTCCGCGAGATACGTAAAACTTTAAATATAAGGTTAACGACAACGTGATCTAACCGCCTCAGCGGCAACAATTTTCCAGCCCATTCATTAACGCGTTGGCGACGAAAATCGCCTAGTTTTTTCGGCGATCGGCACAAGGAGTTTCAAATTGGTACGCGGTGAAAGCGGCATTGCCTTCTCAATGCCGGGCGGCGATGCGTCGGGACCGGCCCGTTCGCGCCCAGTGGATCTGGCCCATCTGGCCCGTCAGACTATGGGCGATCGCGCCCTCGAACAGGAGGTATTGGCGCTGTTCGTACAGCAGGCGCTTTCCGTCCGCGACAGAATAGTCGATGCCGATGTCAGGGAGCGACTGCTTCTGGCGCATGGGCTGAAAGGTTCGGCGCGCGGGGTCGGCGCCTTTGCCATCGCCGACTGCGCCACCTCGATCGAACAGCAGCCGGAAGATGCGCGCATCCTCAAGCGCCTCGGCACCCTGATCGAGGAAGTGCGCGATTTCATCGCCGCCATCAGCCGGTAATGGCTGCCGCTCGGCAGCGGCCACCGGGATGAATCGACGGGGCCAGGGCGTGCTTTGGCCGCTTTCCGAAAAAACGTCACAAAGCGGCGCTTTCGCGCGGCAGTTGACTTGTCCGGCGGAGTGATTATCTCGGCTGGGACTCCCTTCAGGTGACAAATGACCAAGCTGACCTTCATTGCCCATGACGGCACTCCTTTCGATGTCGAGGCCGAAAACGGCTCGACCGTCATGGAGAATGCGATCCGCAACGCGGTGCCGGGCATCGAGGCAGAATGCGGCGGCGCCTGCGCCTGCGCGACCTGCCATGTCTATGTCGACGAAGCCTGGACGGCCGAGGTCGGCGAGCCGGAGGCGATGGAAGAGGACATGCTGGACTTCGCCTATGACGTCCAGCCGAACTCGCGCCTGTCCTGCCAGATCAAGGTGCGCGACGCGCTTGACGGCCTCATCGTGCGCGTGCCGGCTCGCCAGGGTTGATCTCCCGTACCATCTGATTTTTCCCGCCGCCGCTTGGCAGCGGGCCAATGCTCATGCAGTCTCGCGCCAGTTTCGCCCCAGTCTGACAATGAGGCTCGCCTGGCATGACCGATATAATCAAGACGGACGCACTCATTGTCGGGGCGGGGCCGGTCGGCCTGTTCGCCGTGTTCGAACTCGGCCTCTTCGACATGAAGTGCCATCTGATCGATATCCTCGACCGGCCCGGCGGCCAATGCGCCGAACTCTATCCGGAAAAGCCGATCTACGACATTCCAGGCTGGCCCTCGATCTCGGCGCAAGGGCTGGTCGACAGACTGCTCGAGCAAATTCACCCGTTCAAGCCGGATTTTACCTTCAACCGCATGGTCTCCAGCCTGGAAAAGCTGGACGACGGCTCATTTCGGGTCACCACCGACGAGAACGAGGTGTTCGAAGCCAAGGTGGTGGTGATCGCCGCCGGTGGCGGCTCGTTCCAGCCCAAACGGCCGCCCATTCCCGGCATCGAGGCCTATGAGGGCAGGAGCGTCTTCTATTCGGTGCGCCGTATGGAGGAATTCCGCGGCCACGACCTCGTCATCGTCGGCGGCGGCGATTCCGCACTCGACTGGACGCTGAACCTGCAGCCGGTGGCAAAAAGCGTGACACTGGTCCACCGGCGCGCGGAATTCAGGGCGGCGCCCGACAGCGTCAACAAGATGTATGCCATGCAGGAGATGAAGCAGCTGGAGTTCCGGGTCGGCCAGGTGAGCGGCCTGACCGGCGCCGACGGCGAGCTGGCCTCTGCTACCATCAAGGGCGGGCCTGACGGCGACATCGAGGTGCCGTGCACGCGCATGCTGCCGTTCTTCGGCCTGACCATGAAGCTCGGCCCGATCGCCGAATGGGGGCTCAACCTTCATGAGAACTTCATCCCGGTCGATACCGAGAAATTCCAGACTTCGGTGCCAGGCATCTTTGCCGTCGGCGACATCAACTGGTACCCAGGCAAGCTGAAGCTGATCCTGTCGGGTTTTCACGAGGTGGCGCTGATGGCGCAGGCCGCCAAGCGCATCATCAGCCCCGGTGAGCGCATCGTCTTCCAGTACACGACGTCGTCGACCAGCCTGCAGAAGAAGCTCGGCGTCGTGGAGTAGGTCCTACAGGGCTTTCCGAATCACTCCACCAGAACGACTGGCGCCTCGGCGTCGTCGCGGCCGCGCAGTGACTTCTCCGGCATCAGCGCCAGCGTCATCAGCGCCAGCACGAGCGTGACGGCCGCGGCAAGGAAGATCATCATGAAGGGCGTCGCCGAGACGATCTGTCCGGCAGCCGGCGCGCCTTCGCCGGCAAGCGGCAGGCCATAGCCGAGCGCGACGGCGCCGAGCATGGCGACGCCGAGCGCGCTGCCCAGCGAACGCAGGAAGGTCAGCACGCCGGTGGCAACGCCGAGATGCGCGCGGTCGACGGCGTTCTGCACCGATACGGTGGCGACCGGGAAGGTGGTGCCGCTTCCAAGGCCGATGCAGATGGTCAAGAGCTCGACCACCAGCAGCGAGGCGCGGCCGGCGACCAGGCTGAGCACGCCAAGGCAGATAATGGCGAAGAGAACGCCGACCATGGCGATACGCTTGTAGTGGAAGAAGCGCGGTATCGTGCGGCCGCTGAACGTCGCGCCGGCGACCGTTCCGAGCAGCAGGCCGAGCATGGCAAGGCCCGACTGGCTGACCGACAGGCCGATGATCGACTGCAGATAGACCGGCAGGTACACCGACAGGCCGATATTGGCGGCCTGCAGCAGGAACATCGACGCCGTGCCGGCAAGCACGATCGGATTGCTCAGCACTTCAAGCGAAATCAGCGGCTCGGCCGCACGCATCAGCCTGAGCGCGAACGCACCCCAGAAGACCGCCGAACAGGCGAGCAGGCCGACGATCTCGCGCGAAGCCCATGGATAGGCGCTGCCGCCCCAGTTGAGGGCCAAAAGCAGCAATGCCGTCGCCACCACCAGAAGCAGCGCGCCCGGCGCGTCGATGCGATGCCGCTTTGCGGCGACCGGCAGTTTGTGCAGCGGCTTGTTGATGATGGCCATGGCCAAGATGCCGAGCGGGATGTTGATCCAGAAGATCAGCGACCAATGGAGATGTTCGGCAAATCCGCCGCCGAGCAAAGGCCCGGCGATGCTGGCGACAGCCCAGGTGCCCGAAATCCAGGCGGCATAGCGCGCGCGTTCGCGCGGCGGCACCAGGTCGCCGATGACGATCTGCGCCAGGGCGAACAGGCCGCCGCCGCCCGCACCCTGGATCGCCCGGCCGATGACCAGCACGAACATGTTGGGGGCCATGGCGCTGACCAGCGATCCCAGAAGGAAGATCAGGATCGCCGCATAGACGGTCGGCCGGCGGCCATAGACGTCGGAAATCTTGCCGTAGAGCGGCGCCATGGCCGTCGCCGTCAGGAGATATCCGGTCACGATCCACGGCAGGTAGTCGGCGTGGCCGAGCGAACGGCCGATGGTCGGCATGGCCGGCGCGACGATGGTCTGGTCGAGCGCCGCCAGCAGCATCGACAAAAGGATGCCGGCGATGATGACGTTCTTCTCGCTTTCCGTAAGCGGCGCGGCGGGCGCCACCCTAGCCGGCTTGTCGACAGCCTGGTCCATATCAGTGCATCCACAGTGTCTGCGAGCGATTGCGCGGCGCCAATGGCCGCTCCGCTATACGCCGCCTCGATTGGTCTTGATCTGGTGTTTCGAAGCTCGCGCCTTGCCACCTGACATATCTTGCGAGCCTGACATATGTCGTCCCGTATAGGCCGATTTCGACCTTTGCCCGAAAATTTTCTGGGGCTGGCCTCATGTTTCGGCAGAATTGGCTTGGTATCAGCCCTGTGGTTCAGCCGGGCGGAAGCTGGCCGTTCTGGACGCGCTGCATGCGGTAGCGCAGCAGCCGCAGGATGCGGCTTTCGAAATTCACGCCTTCGACGCGGTCGAAGCGCAACTGGTCCTGGTCATGCCTGGCGAGTTCGGCCGCGGTGATCTGCGCCGCCTTCGCCTTTGCCCCGGCGCAGGTCTTTTGCGCAAAGCTAGCGTTCAGCGCGTCTTCGAGCAGGCGGCCGTGGTTCTTGGCGATCTCGACATGACGCTCCTCATGGCGCTTGATGTCTGCCGACAGCGTGTCCCAGAACAGCCTGACATCGGGATCGGCCTTGCGCGGCCGGCGCCACTCCGGAAGGATGACCTTGACCTTGACGGTGACGGCAGCCTTGGCGATGCGGCAGGTGTCAGCGGTTTGCGCGTAGCTGATGCGGGTGGTGAACGCCATCTGGGTGGCGCCTGGATGCCGCATCCCGGTGCTTTTCACCTCGGGTCCATGCTTCGACAATTGCGTCTCGATGTCATCGAGCGTGCTGCCGCCGATGGCAAAATAGCTGTAAGTCTTCACCAGATTGGCAGCATTCGCCGGCAGGACGGTCAAAGCCAGCATCAGGGCGCAGAGCAGGGGTCGTTTCATCATGTTGCCTCTTCATGCACCTTGCTTTACGGCCGTTGCCGGCGCAACGGAATTGATCTTCCACCGATCACGCATCGGTGATGGATTGCAAGCGCCCGATGAGCCACATGCCAATGAGCCACATGCCAATGAGACACATGGTTGAAGGACAATGACGACAAGGCGATGGCAACTGGCGCATGGGCGCCATCTCGAACTTGGCGAGAAAGCTATTGTGGTCGGCATTCTCAACGTCACGCCGGACAGTTTTTCGGATGGCGGACTGTTCATCACGCCCGATCAGGCGGTGGCTCAGGCGCGCCGTATGGCGCAAGAGGGCGCTGCCGTCATCGACATCGGCGGGGAATCCACACGCCCCGGCGCATCGCCCGTAACTGTTGAAGAAGAGCAGACCCGCATCCTGCCGGTGATCGCAGCACTCGCCGGTTCAGGCGAAGCCCTGATTTCGGTCGACACCTATCGCGAGGAAACCGCGCGCCTCGCCGTCGCCGCCGGCGCGCATATCGTCAACGATGTCTGGGGCTTGCAGCGTGAACCCGGCATCGCCCGCGTCGCCGCCGAGACCGGCGCCGGACTGGTCATCATGCATACCGGGCGCGAGCGGCAAAAACTGCCCGACGTCATCGCCGACCAGTTTTTGTTCCTCAAGGCTTCGCTGGAAATCGCCAGGCGCAGCGGCGTTGCGGACGATCATATCGTACTCGATGCCGGCTTCGGCTTCGCCAAGGAGACGGCTGAGGAAAACCTCGACCTGATGGCGCGGTTTTCCGAGCTTAAGGAGCTCGGTTTTCCCTTGATGGCCGGCACCTCCAGAAAACGCTTCATCGGCACCGTCACCGGCCGCGAAGCCGGCGCGCGCGCCGCCGGGACGGCAGCCACCAGTGTCATCCTGAGGCTGAAGGGCGCCGATCTGTTTCGCGTTCACGATGTCGCAATCAACATGGACGCACTGGCCGTCGCCGATGCTATGCTGGCGCGCGAAAAGCCAGGACGCTGAGCCCAGGACACTAAGAAATGTACGTCATCCGCATGAAGAACTGCGCCTTCTTTGCCCGGCACGGCGTGCTGGATGAGGAAGAGGCGCTTGGCCAGCGTTTTTATGTCGATGCCGAGTTGACGGTCGAGCCCAGCCGCCCGCTGGAGGATGATTCCATCGAGGATACCGTCAATTACGGCATCGCCTTCACGGTGATTGAAAAGATCGTCACTGGACATCGCCGCTTCCTGATCGAGGCGCTGGCGCTCGAAGTGGCGAAGGCGCTGACTTCACGGTTTCCGCAGATCAGGAAGGCCGAGATCACCGTGCGCAAGCCCAACGCACCGGTGCCCGGCGTGCTCGATTATGTCGAGGTGACCGTTGTCTGGCCAGAGTAACAATAACACGGTCTATCTCAGCCTTGGCGGCAATCTCGGCGATCCCTCGGCCTCGATGGCCACGGCGCTGCGCCTGCTGGACGCCGACGAGAACACGCGTGTCATCGCCGTCTCCTCGCTCTATCGCACGCCGCCCTGGGGCAAGCTCGACCAGCCGGATTTCCTCAACGCCGCTGCCGAAATCTCGACCTCGCTGGCGCCAAGGGCGCTGCTCGACCTCTGCCTCGAGGCCGAGCGCAAGCTGAAGCGGGTGCGCGAGGAGCGCTGGGGTCCGCGCCTGATCGACATCGACATATTGGTGTTCGGCGACCGCACAATCCACGAAACCGGGCTGGAGGTGCCGCATCCCCGAATGGTGGAGCGCGCCTTCGTGCTGGCGCCCTTGGCAGAGATCGCGCCGGATCTGGCGGTGGGCGGCAGGAGCGTGACCGAGCGGCTCAGCGCCGTCGATACGTCAGGCATAGAGCGGCTGGCTTCCGGCCGCGATTGGTGGCTGGGTTAACCGGAGAAGCCGCCGCCATCGAGAAATGCCTGTTCGTCCGCCGTCGTCTCGCGGCCAAGCATCTTGTTCCTGTGCGGAAAGCGGCCGAAGCGCTGGATGATGTCGCGGTGCTCGATGGCGTATTTCACATACTCCGGCGCCCTGGCGGTGGTGAGCTCGACCGATCTGTCCTGGTCGGCGGGCAGTTCCGAATGTTCGTAGGGCAGGTACAGGAAGACGCGCAGGTTTTCTTCCAGCGAAAGGTCATGGCCGGCGGCGATTGCCTTGGCGGCAAAATGCCTTGCCAGCGGATCGGTGGCGTACATATGGCCTGAGCCGCGAAAGCAGTTGCGTGGAAACTGGTCGAGCAGGATCATCAGCGCCAGCGAACCCTCGGCATGCTCCGACCATGCGTCGCACTCGCGCCGCGCGGCGGCAAAGTGCAGGTCGAGAAACCTGCTGCGGAAATTCGCGTCGAAGGCGTCGTTCTTCTCGAACCACGCGTCTTCGCCGGCCTCGCGCCAGAATTTTGTGACGGCGAGCGCGCGCTCATCCAATGCGGCCATCAGCTTTCCCCCTGATCGGCGGGCTCGGGCTTGTGCAGCACGCCGGCCGTCTCTTCGTTCAGCGCCTGGCCGGGCCGGCGCGGTTGCGTCAGCGGCGTCGGGATCGGCGTGCCGGTATTGCCCCTGAGGAAACGTTGCCCGGCGCGGACGCCTTCGGCCAACTGCGTCTCCAGTCGGGCATTGTCGCGCCGTCGCACATCCTCGATGACATCGGCGACATCTTCCGGCTCGACGCCCAAAACCTCGAGCGCGGAACCGCCGAAGACGAGGGCCGATTCGAAGGTCTCGCGCAGCTGGAAGTCGACCCCGGCGCGGATGAGCGACAGGGCGGTGCCGCGATCGAAGGCACGCGCCAGGACAGTCAGCAACGGGAACTCCGCCTTGATCAGTTCCGCCATGCGCACCGTGGCGTCCGGCTTGTCGACGCAGATCAGCACGGCGCGGGCGCGGCCTGCACCTGCGGCGCGCAGAATGTCGAGCCGCGTGCCGTCGCCATAATAGACCTTGAAGCCGAAATCGGCGGCCGCCTGGATCATTTCGACATCATTGTCGATGATCGACACATCGATGCCGCGCAACAAAAGCGGCTGGCTGGCGATCTGGCCGAAACGGCCGAAGCCGATGACCAGCACACTGCCGGTAAGGCCGTCGGCGATGTCGACGCCTTCAAGCGACTGCTCGTCGCGCGGCGTCACATATTTGAGCGCAATGATCGCCAGCGGCGTCAGCACCATGGAGATGATGATGATAGCGGTCAGCGTTGCGTTGGCCCGGCTGTCGATGATGCCAACCGCCGCCGCGGCCGAATAGAGGACGAAGGCGAATTCGCCGCCTTGCGCCATGATCACGGCGCGTTCCAGCGCTTCACGATGACCGCTCTTCAGCATGCGGGCGACGAGATAGATGCCGAGCGCATTCATCGCCATGTAGGCGACGACATAGACGGCGATCAGCCGCCAGTTGTCGGCCACCACATGCAGGTCGAGCGACATGCCGACGGCGAGGAAGAACAGGCCAAGCAGGATGCCGCGGAATGGCTCGACGTCGGCCTCCAACTGGTGGCGGAAGGTCGATTCCGACAACAGCACGCCGGCCAGGAAGGCGCCCATCGCCATCGAGAGGCCGGAAAGCTGCATAACCAGCGCCGACCCCAGCACGACCAGAAGTGCTGCCGCCGTCATGACTTCGCGCGCCTTGGCGTCGGCCAGGATGCGGAAGAACGGGTTGAGCAGATAGCGGCCGGCCACCACCAGCCCGACGATGGCGCCAAGACCGATGCCGATTTCGGCCAGCCTCTGCTGCAGGGTCATCTCGGCGCCGCCCGGCGCCAGGAAGGCGACCAGCGCCAGAAGCGGCACGATTGCCAGATCCTCGAGCAGCAGGATGGACACGATGCGCTGGCCCTTGGGGCTGGCCATCTCGCCACGCTCTTCGAGAAGCTGCATGACGATCGCCGTCGAGGTCAGGACGAAGCCGGCGCCGGCAACGAAGGATTGCGCGATCGGAAAGCCGCCGGCGAGACCAACACCGGTAAGCAGCAATGCGCAGACGCCGACCTGCAGCGCGCCGAGGCCGAAAATCTCGCGGCGCAGGCCCCATAGCCGCGACGGCTGCATCTCCAGCCCGATGATGAACAGGAACATGACCACGCCGAGTTCGGCGACATGCAGGATGGCTTCCGATTCGGAAAAAATGCCAATACCGAACGGGCCGATGACCACGCCCGCGGCGAGATAGCCGAGGATCGAGCCCAGCCCCATGCGTTTGAAGATCGGAACGGCGACGACGCCTGCGGCAAGCAGCGCTACCACCTGAATGAGATCGCTGCCCGATGCTTCCGCTGCCATGCCTCTTGTCCCTGTGTCCGACAGCACTCCTTGCATGCACTGGGAGCGGGAGGCAAGGGCGGGAAGCCTGCCAGAATGGGTAGGGTGCCGTGGCAGCGATTCCCCGGTGGAACAACAGTCTGCGCTTGCCTGTCGGACGGCCGGTATCTATATCTGGCAAATGCCTGATTATTCGTCCCGGCCGTCGCCGCTGCCACATATCCCGATGGATGCGCTCAGCGAAGTTCTGCAAGACTTTCGCTTGAGTGGCGTCAACTATGGCCGCTGCGAACTCCGGCACCCATGGAGCATAGACTTTCCGCAACAACAACTGCTTCGTTTTCACTTTGTCGGCCAGGGTCCATGCTGGATTCACACCGAAGCGCAAGGCTGGCAGGAGTTGCGCGATGGCGATCTGGTGCTGCTGCCGCAAGGCATCGCCCATCGGCTGGCGAGTGCGCCGGACGTGGTGGGCGATTCGCTCGAGGGCTGCCAGGTGATCAAGTTGGGCGGCAACGTTTGCGAAGTGATACGGCAGGGAACGGGCGCGACAAGCACCCTTTTCTGCGGCTCCATGTCTCTCGGCTCCTATGCGCTCAATCCGTTGATCACGTTGATGCCGCCTCTCATCAAGGGTTGCGACGTGGCCGGCAATGACCCGATGGTCGGCCCTTTGCTGGCGGCCATGACGGTGGAGGCCGCGCAACCGCAGATGGGCAGCGCCACCATCCTGTCGCGTATGGCGGATTTGCTGACAGCCAGGCTCATACGCTGCTGGGTCAATTGCAACGGCGCCTCGACCATCGGTTGGCTTGCAGCCATCCGCGACCCCCATATAGGGCGCGCTCTGGCGGCCATGCATCGCGACCCCGGCCACAGCTGGACGCTGGGAAGCCTGGCCGGCGTGGCAGGCCAATCGCGTTCGATTTTCGCCGAGCGCTTCAGCGCGGTATTGGGGGAGGGCGCCGCACATTATCTCGCCCGCCTGCGCATGCAGCTTGCCCGCGAATTGCTGGGCCAAAACGGCTTGTCTGTTGCCGAAGTCGCTACCCGTTTGGGCTATGATTCCGAGGCGTCCTTCGCCCGCGCGTTCAAGCGCATCACCAATGTCTCGCCAGGCGTTGTGCGCCGCACAATTCCCGGACGAATGGATATGAATTTCGGATTTTAAGGTACATAACATCCGGGCGGACTCGCCTATCTAAGATCTCCAAACTGTGGAGATCTTCCCGTGACTGACACAACATTACAGCTTGAAGACGCCGCCATTGGCCTTGATGCCGATGCACCAGCCGCGTGGAGCGCGGCCACCTGGTTCGCGGTCCTTTCATTGGCGGCCACCAGCTTTGCCCTGGTGTCTGCCGAATTCTTGCCGGCAGGTCTGTTGACGCCGATGGCGCGCGATCTCGGCATCAGCGAGGGAACGGCCGGACAGGTCGTCACCGCCACCGCTTCCGTTGGCGCCGTGACGGCCATGTTGAGCAATGTTCTCATCGGTCGATTGAACCGCAAGGCGGTGCTGGTTGGCCTCATGGCCCTGGCGGTCGGTTCCAATATTCTTGCGGCGCTGGCGCCCAATTTCTGGCTGTTGTTGCTGGGCCGGGCCGGACTGGGGATTGCTCTCAGCGCTTTCTGGGCACTTTCCGTTGCCGTCGTGGCGCGGCTGGTCGGCGCCAATGCGACAGGTCGCGGCATGGCGATCGTGACCCTCGGCGTCTCGCTCGCGACCATTGCCGCGCCGTCGATGGGTGCGTTGATCAGCGACTGGCTGGGATGGCGCAGCGCGATGGCCATGACGGCGGGGCTGGCCGCGCTTGCCATGCTGCTGCAGCTTCTCAGCCTGCCGACCTTGCCTGCGGCGGCAAGCAACAGCCTTGCAGACGTCTTTCGGCTGACACGGCGGCGTGGCATCCAACTCGGCATGCTTGCCATTGTTCTGCTGATGACCGGGCATTTTGCCGGCTCGGTCTATGTGCGCCCGTTCCTCGAACAGGTGACGCTCCTCACAACCGGGCCGATTGCCCTGGCGCTGCTCGGGTTCGGCATCGCCGCTGTGATCGGCAATATTGCCGGTGGCCGCCTGGCCGACACCAACATCCACATGGCCCTCGCAGTTACCGCCGCGTTGATGGCGTTTGCGGCACTCGCTTTGGTGCTTTGGGGCGCGCAAACCGGCGTTGCCTTCGGCTTTGTTACGCTGTGGGGCTTCGCCTTCGGCATGGCGCCGGTTGTGCTGCCGACCAATATGTCCCGCGCGGCGCCTGATGCGCTGGAAGCAGCAGGCAGCCTGATGGTCACTTCCTTCCAGGTTGCCATCACCGTCGGTGCGGTTGTCGGCGGTTATGTCGTGGACACCTATGGCGCTACGGGGCCTTTGACCCTAACCGCCGTCCTTGCCGCGGCGACGGCCGCACTGGCGCTGCTGCAGCCTCGTGGCTGAAACCTTGCTTCGTCTGACACGGGCGGCCTCAATCAGGCCGTCCGCGCCGTTGCAGCAGCGCTGCACAAGTTTATGCGCCGCACACGTTGCGTTTTGCCGCAATCGGCGGCTATGGGACGCCAGGCTTCGGCCGTTGGAAGGCAGCGACGATCAAGTTCTGCCTTCGTGAGGAGAATGACTGACATGAAGAAGTTTTTGCTCGTCGGCGTGGGTGTCGCCATGCTTGCCGCATCGGCCTGTTCGAAGGCGCCTGAATGCACGCAGGAGATTGCCGCCAAGAAGGCGCAGGAGATGACCGCCGCGCTGCAGGAGGCGATCACCAAGGATCCGTCCAAGGCCGCCGACCTGACCGCCAAGGTGCAGGCTGTGACGACCAAATATCAGGGCGCCACCACGCCGGCCGACGCCTGCAAGGCCTATGACGAGCTGACGGCCGCCATCAAGGGCTGATTCTTCGTTCGGAAATTGAGAAAGGCGGTGGCTCGAGTAGCCGCCGCCTTTTTTGCTGGTGTTCTTAAAGCGCATCGCGCTGACACGAAGGACGGCCGGCACGCACAGGACCCTGACACGTTGGCCTTGCTGTGGCTTGGGCCGTCGGAGACGCTGACATCGTCGGTTGCGCGCCACATGTCCGATCGCGGCAGAAAGGTGCCGCACCGAGCGGCCCGTGCTTGAGGAGCGCCGACCCGGCCGCAAGGTGGCCTGTCATTTTCCGACATCGAGCTGAGCGGAATCGCTCAGCTATCGCGCAGTGCAACCCCGTTCCGCGCTTTTTGGGGGAACCGCTTGAGAGTCAGTTTTTGGCGATGGAGCCAACTTCGACGGCATCGACGCGCTTGAGGCTCATGCCGATGACCGGCACCAGCTGCTGGTCGACGCGCACGGCGATGGTCACCGTCATCGAATTGTCGTCGGGAATGCGGGCCTGCATGACGCCGCGCAGCTGGTTGCGGTTGATGGTGAAGACGACTTTGCGGGCATCGACCACGTTGCCGCCGATGATGTCCAGGCCCGACCCCGCGGCGCCGCCCATGAAATTGCCCTTGTAGTCGCGGCCCTTGCGCTCGACGGTCGCCGACATTTTCTGGGTGAAGACACCGACGCGGCAGTCGCCATCGAGCGTCATGCCGGTCTTGTTGTCCGGCGTCGAGCCGTCGAAGCTGCAGGTGAACTTCGTGCCCTTGTATTTGCCGGCGATGATTTCGCCCGGGCCGACCCATTTGCCTTCGACGGTGCGGAAGAACTGTTTGTCGGGCTCGGCTGCAAAGGCTTTCCCGGTCGGGCCCAGAGGTGCTGCAAGCGCGACCAGGGGCAGGACGCAGGACAAGATTACGCTTTTCATAGACGACACCCGGCAACAAGGAGGCTGTTGTTGGACGACCATGAACAAGATTGGTTAATGCTTGGTGACCGCGAGGGGGCGTTCACTTGGTCGAGGCGGGTGCTTCATTCTCTTTTCTGGCCGCAAACGAGGTCAGCGCCGACAGGAAATCGCCCATACCCGGCCGCCTGCCGGCAATGAAGGGCAGGGGCCGCGCCGTCTCCATGGCAGCAATGCCGATACGCGCCGTCATCATGCCGTTGACCACGCCTTCGCCGAGTTTCGCCGAAAGCCGTGCGGCAAGGCCATGGCCGACGATCTGCTGGACAAAGCTGTCGCCGACGGCGATCGAGCCGGTCACCGCCAGATGGGCAAGAACGCTGCGCGCCAGCCGGAAAAAGCCCAGCGTGCCCGGCCTGCCGCCGTAGAGTTCGGACAAGCGGCGGATCAGGCGCCCGGCCTCGAACACGACATAGGCAACGTCTACGAGTGCGCGGGGGCTGACGGCGGTGACCAGCGACACGCGTTTGGCTGCTTCGAGGATCATCACCTTGGCTCTCGCATCGAGCGGCCCGAGAATCTCGGTCTCGGCCAGTCGCACCAGATTGCCGCCATCGATGATCTCGCCGCGCAATTCGGCCAGGGAGCGCCTGCCGGCCGCGGTTTCGGGTTTCGCAGCGACAAAGGCCGAAAGCTCTTCGACGACGGCCCTTGCAGCCTTCGGATCGTCGCGCGCCATGGCATCGAGCGCCCGCTTTTGCAGTTTTTCGACCTCGGCCAGCCGGGCGATAGCCAGGAATTCGCGCACCAGCACGACTGCGAGGGCCAACACGGCAATTGCGGCCATTCCCGCTGCCAGCCACCCCAGCCACTCTGCGCGCTCGAACAGGTCGCGGATGAGCTGGTCGGTCCACAGGCCGACGGCGAGCGAAACCAGCACGCCGACCGCGCCGAAAAACAGGCTGGCAAACAGCGAGCGCCTGCGCGGCGCGGTCGCCGGCGGCGGTTCGGCGGCGACAATGTCGGGTTCGTCGAAGACATCGATCTCGGCCGGCACGACGACGGCGCGCGGCTTGCGTGCCGACGGCTCGGCATGGGGGCGGCGCGTTTCCTGCTTCGGTTCGGCCTCCGGCTCGATGCGGAATGCTGCCGGTCTGCGGGGCGCGGTCATGCCAGATGGTCTCCGATCAGGAACTGCAAGACGCGGTCGAGCCTGATATGCGGCAGCGACAGCGTGACGCCTTCAGCGGTGCGTTCGAGCTTTGGCGGGCGAAAGCGCACGAAACGGATCGCCGGATCGTCGCTGCTCTGCCGGTGGTCGGCTTCGGAAACGTCGAAAACCGCATCGATTTTCTCCGGCAAGTCCCCGGGAAATATGGCGGTTTCGGCTTTACCATCAAAGGTTTCGCCGTTGATCTTCTCGCCCTTCAGCGGCGTGCCGATGATCACCGGCAGGGTTTCGCGGCCTTGCTTGACCGTGCCTTCGCGCGTCGCGCGCACCGCCGCCATGGCGACCACGTCGACATCGGCGCCGGTGAAATTTGCCCGCGCCACGGCGCGGTCGGCAAGCCGCCGCACGATTGCCTGCAGCCGGTCATGGCTTTCGTGATGCAGATGGTCGGCCTTGGTCGCGGCAACCAGGATGCGGTCGATGCGGCGTGAAAACAGGTCGGTGAGGAAATTGCCTCGGCCAGGACGGAAACAGGAGAGGATTTCGGTCACCGCGCGTTCCAGGTCGGCCATCGCGCCGGGGCCGGCGTTCAACGCCTGCATAGCGTCGATCACCACGATCTGGCGGTCAAGGCGGGTGATATGCTCGCGGAAGAACGGTTTCACCACATGCGTCTTGTAGGCTTCGTAGCGGCGCTCCATCATCGCTTGCAGCGAGCCGGAGCGCGGCCGTTTCTCACCCTTGAGCAGCAAGGGCGCGAAGGTCAGCGCCGGCGATCCCTCGAGGTCGCCAGGCATCAGGAAACGGCCGGGCGGCAAGGTCGAAAGCGCCCGCTCGTCGAGCTTGCAGGCCTTGAGGTAGGCGGCAAAGCTCTCGGCGAGGCGTCGCGCCGTCATCTCATCGGCATCGGCATTGGGGTCGATGGTCGCCGACAGCGTCCGCCAGTCCTGCGACAGGTCGGCCCGCACCGGCAGCATCGCCATCTCGAACGCCTCGCGCGAAAAATCGGCGAAGGATTTGCCGAGCAGCGGCAGGTCGAGCAGCCATTCGCCGGGGTAGTCGACGATGTCGACCGACAATCGGCCGCTGGAAAACATCCGGTTCCAGCCGGAGGCAGACTCATATTCGATGGTGAGCCTGAGTTCCGAAATGGCGCGCGTCGAGTCCGGCCAGACGCGGTCGTTGACCAGCGCCGAGATATGGTCCTCGTACTGAAAACGCGGCACCGCATCATCCGGCTGTTCCTCAAGGAAGGCGCGCGCGATCCGTCCCGACTTCTGCGCCTCGAACAGCGGCAGGCGCCCGCCATGGATGAGATTGTGGACGAGAGCCGAGATGAACACCGTCTTGCCGGCCCGGGACAGGCCGGTGACGCCCAGCCGAAGCGACGGCGAAAAAAGCCCGCTCGCACGCCCCGACAGCGTATCCAGGGCAATTCTCGCTTCGTCGGTGAAAGTGGTCAGCGATGATGCCAAAATCTGTTCTCTCAGGCGTGCTCTTGCGCCCGATATAGGCTTTGCGGTTCAAGTTTGAAATGGCGCCCGGCCTCGGCCGGCTCGGCTCAGAGATCGACGGGGGTCAGGAAGGCTTCGAGGTAGCCGGCGCCTTGCGAGGCTTCCGCAAGGTTGCCGCTGAAGCGCACGACCGCAAGGCCGGAGGTCGGGAAACCATGGTTCATGATGGCCCGAGCAGCCTCGTCGCCGTCGCCCGAGACCGCCATGGCAAGGTCTTCCGTCATCGGATTGTGGCCTATGACGAGCAGCGAGCCCGGCCCGCCATTGCTGCGGATGATGGCGAGGTAGCCGGCGGCATCCTCGCTGTAGAGCGTGTCGAAGAACAGCACCCGGCCGGTATCGGTGTGGCCGGCGATGCCTTCCAGCGTCTGGCGCGCCCGCTTGGCGTTGGAGCAGAGCGTGATATCGGGGATGTAGTTGCGGGCACGCATCGCCGTCCCCATCATTTCGGCATCGGCAATGCCGGATGCGTCGAGCGGGCGATCGAAGTCGCGCACGCCGGGCAGGGCCCAGCCAGCCTTTGCATGCCTCAACAGATACAGTCTGCTCACCGGACCCCCAATGGTGTGCTGCCCACCAATGACACAACTGGATTAGCCACGAGAAAGGCCTGAGGCACAATGGGCGGCGACGCCCAAGCGCAGCGAATCATGTGCGAATTCGCCCGCGCCCTTCCTATGGAAGGCTTTGCTGAGGATCGCCCGCGCGGCATTAACAATTGCGTGAAACGCGCGCGGATTACGCTTGTGCAGCCTTCTCTGCGCGAATATATAGGCGCCAAATTTGGGGTTGTTGGGTGAGTCGAATGAACGATATCGTTACAGCCAATTACGTACCCTCCGAAGACGAGCCGTTCATGAACGAACGGCAGAAATCCTACTTTCGCCTGAAGCTCGTCACCTGGAAGACCGACATACTGCGCGAAGCGCGCGAAACCCTCGAAATCCTGCAGCAGGAAAACGCCAACCATCCCGATCTCGCCGATCGCGCTTCCTCGGAAACCGACCGCGCCATCGAGCTTCGGGCCCGCGACCGCCAGCGCAAGCTCATTTCAAAGATCGATTCGGCGCTGCAGCGCATCGATGAAGGCACATACGGCTATTGCGAGGAAACCGGCGAGCCGATCGCGCTGAAGCGGCTGGATGCGCGTCCGATCGCGACCTTGTCGATCGAAGCGCAGGAGCGCCACGAACGCCGCGAGAAGGTCTATCGCGACGATTGAGCCGCTGCCGTCAGGCAGGACTGTTTCATCAGAAATGGCCGGGTTTCCCGGCCATTTCTGTTTTTGGCCGAAGGGTTTAGTCCGCCCCCAAGTTAAAGCGCGTCGCGCTGAAACGGACGACACGCTTAAGCGGCGTTCGATCGGGAATCGGCAAGATGTGACGGTTCGCCGGGCTTTATCGTTTCTGGCTGGCGAGTTCGCCGAGCAGCTTGGTCATCTCGTCGTCGAGAGACTGCGGTGCCTTCGCAGCCGGCTTGCTTGCCGGTTTGGGGTGCGAATCGTCGAGCGAGACCTCGAGTTCCCGCATCAGCGTATCGTCGATGGACTCATGCTTCGGTGGCGGGGCCTGCCGGGCAGTATTGGCGGCGGAGCCATAGGCCGGCAGCGGTGTCACATTGCTCGCCTGGTAGATTTGAGCCGGTTTCGGCGCCGGTGCGGCCTGGCGCGGCGGAACGGCGGCTGGAGCAGCCCTTACCGGTTGCGGCGGTGGCGCCTGCCTTGCGGGCGCGGTGGGAGCGGGTTGTGCTGCGCGCGGACCCGGCGCCTGTTGCTGCTGGCCAACACCGCCATCGCCGGTCAATGCCGGACGGCGTGGCGCCGCAAGTCTGATATCGCGCTCGACGACAACGTCGGTTGGGCCGCCGATCAAAAGCAGGTGTTCGATGTCGTCGCGACGGATGAGCACCAGCCGGCGGTGGCTGTCGACCGCCGTGGCGTCCATGACCGCCAGCCGTGTCTTGCGGTTCCTGCCGCCGGCAACGAAGGTGCCGAAGGTCAGGTTGCGGACCAGCCTGATGATGATGAGCACGATGACCAGCAGGACAAGGGCAGCAAACGTCCACAGCAGCGCTGCGGCATATCCGGGACCCGCCACATTATCCAGCCACTGCATCGGTGCCCCCAATCGGCTTTTGAAGTGGAGGGACACTAGACCGTTGCGGCCAGCCACCGCAAGTTGCCTTCACGCTTCGTGAACAGCTTGAAAACACCGACGCGTCATTTTTATCCGACATTTGCCGCCAAGGCCTTTTCCGGATTAGGAGAATGTGATTCAACCGGCCGGGGGCGGTGTCGGACAACTCACGAGCAGGGGGCATATGGCCAGGGAAACGCGCGGCGATTTCTATCCGGTACCGATCGTCGATCAGAACACGCGGCCAGGCGCGGTTACCCGGCTCATCGTGTTCATCATCGTCCTGACTGGGGCCGCGATCGTTTTCGGCATTTTCCGCGAGCGTCTTGGCGATCCGTTCCTGCTCGGCATGCTGGGCGTGCTTGCCATGATCGGCGTCGGCTTCCTGTTCGCCACGGCCATCGGCTTCGTGCAGATCGCGCCGCGTTCGACCGGGGATGAACTGTCGAAGGCCTTCGTCGATTCCATGTCGCAGGGCCTGATCGTCACCGACACCAAGGGCCGCGTCGTCTACGCCAACCGGGCCTACGCCGAGATGACCGGTGCCGCGTCGGCCGCCGATCTGAAGACGGTCGAAGGCCTGCTTTCCGATGTCCCCGAAGCTTCGGTAACCATATACCGGCTGGCCTCGGGCTTGCGCGATGGCCAGGCCGGCGACGGTGAGTTCCGGCTAGCACAGTCGATCCGGCCGGGCGCCGAACCCGGCGCGCGCTGGTACCGGGCGCGGGCCCGGACCTTCAGCGTTCCCGGTCAGCGCCTGCCGATGCTTGCCTGGCAGCTTGCCGATATCTCGCAGGAACGGGCCGAGCAGGAGCGTTTCTTCCTCGACTTGCAGAAGGCCATCGACCATCTCGACCATGCGCCGGCCGGTTTCTTCTCGGCCGACCAGGAAGGCCGTGTCACCTACATCAACGCCACGCTCGCCGAATGGCTGGGCATCGATCTGGCGAGCTTCACCCCTGGCGCCGTGACACTCCCGGAAATCGTCGCCGGCGACGGCATGGCGCTGGTGCGCTCGGTCAAGGCCGATCCCGGCACCACCCGCAACGCCGTCATCGATCTCGATCTGACGACGACAACCGGCGAGGCGGTGCCGGTGCGCTTCATGCATCGGGTCTCGGCCAGCCGAG
The DNA here is from genome assembly GCF_000502815.1 of Mesorhizobium sp. LSJC269B00. NCBI lineage: Bacteria > Pseudomonadati > Pseudomonadota > Alphaproteobacteria > Hyphomicrobiales > Phyllobacteriaceae > Mesorhizobium > Mesorhizobium sp. LSJC269B00. The sequence goes on along the minus strand of NZ_AYVN01000005.1, from coordinate 804,022 downwards.
AGGGGACCAACGGTCCGACCCGCACCATTGTGCTCAACCGCACCCAGGGCGAGGACGCATCGGCCGACCTTCGTGCTTCGGAAGTGCGCTTCACCCGTTTCTTCAATTCGACGCCGATGGCCATTGCTGCCGTCGACAATGGCGGCCGCATCCTGCGCACCAACGCGCCGTTCCTGTCGCTGTTTTCCTCCGTCGTCGACGGCGACGCGGTCGACCGCCGCGTGCGGCTGGACACCGTGATCCATGAGCGCGACCGGCCGGCCTTTGCCGCCGCGTTCGAAAAGGCGCGGCTGAGGCAGGCCGACATCGAGCCGATCGACACGCTGCTGCCCGGCAATGAGGAGCGTCACATCCGCTTCTACGTCAACGCCGTCGCCGACGGCACCGGCGAGGGCGCCGAGGAATCGGCCATCGTCTATGCCGTCGAGACCACCGAGCAGAAGGCGCTCGAGGGCCAGATGGCGCAGAGCCAGAAGATGCAGGCTGTCGGACAGCTTGCCGGCGGCATCGCCCACGACTTCAACAATGTGCTGACCGCCATCATCATGGCGTCGGATCTTTTGCTGACCAATCACCGTCCGTCGGACCCATCCTTCCCCGACATCATGAACATCAAGCAGAATGCCAACCGGGCGGCCTCGCTGGTGCGGCAGTTGCTCGCCTTCTCGCGCAAGCAGACTTTGCGGCCGGAAGTGCTGAACCTGACCGACGTGCTTGCCGATCTCCGGATGCTGCTTGCCCGCCTGGTCGGCAACGAGATCAAGCTGAAGGTCGACCACGGCCGCGATTTGTGGCCGGTCAAGGTCGATATCGGCCAGTTCGAGCAGGTGGTGGTCAACCTCGCCGTCAACGCGCGCGACGCCATGCCGGCCGGCGGCGACCTCACCGTGCGCACCCGCAACGTCACCGCCGAACAATGCAAGAGCTTCTCCTACCGCGAGCTCACGCCTGCCGACTATGTCGTGGTCGAGGTCGAGGATAGCGGCTCGGGCATTGCCCCGGACGTGCTGAAGAAGATTTTTGAGCCGTTCTTCACCACCAAGGAAGTCGGCAAAGGCACCGGCCTTGGCCTGTCGATGGTCTATGGCATCATCAAGCAGACCGGCGGTTTCATCTTCTGCGATTCCGAAGTCGGCAAGGGCTCGACCTTCCGCATCTTCTTGCCGCGCCATATCGTGGAGGCGAAGAAGCCCGGCGACGTCAGCGAGGCGCCGGCTGCGCCGGTGAAAGCCGCCGACAGCGCCAAGGACCTGTCGGGCTCGGCCACTGTGCTCCTCGTCGAGGACGAAGACGCCGTGCGCATGGGCGGCTCGCGGGCGCTGACCTCGCGCGGCTATACCGTCCATGAGGCCTCCTCGGGCGTCGAGGCGCTGGAAGTCTTCGAAGCGCTCGGCGGCAAGGTCGATATCGTCGTGTCCGACGTGGTGATGCCGGAAATGGACGGACCGACGCTGCTCGGCGAACTGCGCAAGCGCCAGCCCGACATCAAGTTCGTCTTCGTATCCGGCTATGCCGAAGACGCTTTCGCCAGAAACCTGCCGCCGGACGCGCAATTCGGCTTCCTGCCGAAGCCGTTCTCCCTCAAGCAGCTGGCCACCGTGGTCAAGGATGTGTTGGAGTCTTAGGGCGCCCTAATTCAAAGCTTGCGCAATGACGTGACGCTGCCATGATTGCAGGCGAAACGGGCGGCGGGTATTGGGGAGCATGTCGTGACGCCGCACAACGAGGCTGCCAGGGGCGACTATGCCGCAACGGTGCTGTTGCCGGGCGATCCGCAACGCGCCGAGTGGATGGCAAAGACATTTCTTGAGGCACCGCGCTGCGTCAACCGCCGCCGGGGCGCACTCGGCTTCACTGGTCTCAATCGCGGCCGTCCCATCAGCATCCAGGCCACCGGCATCGGTGTCCCGTCCTTCCTGGTCTATGTGCATGAACTCCTGGATGTTCACGGCGTCAAAACGCTGATCCGCACAGGTACCTGCGGCGGCCTGACACCCCGCGTGCCGCTGCGCTCCTTGGTGATCTCGCAGTCGGTGCGCGCCGAAAGCGACCAAAGCGGCCAGGTCTTCGGCCTCTACGATGCTGCCGCCGGGCCCGATCCCGGCCTGTTCGCCCACGCTTTGGCCTGCGCCGCCCAGCTCGGCATCGACCACCAGGCCGGGCTGACCATCTGCAGCGACGTCTTCTACCACCCTGTAGGGCGCGACCGCTTTGCCGAAGCGCAGGCGCTTGGCGCTCTCGCTGTCGATATGGAAACCAGCGCACTCTACCGAATCGCGGCGCATTTCGGCGCCCGCGCGCTGTCGCTGCTGACCGTCGTCGACAACATCGTGACCGGCGAACAGACTGCCTATTCCGAACGTCAGGCGCTGTTCACCGATATGGCGCGGCTCGGGCTCGACGTTGCGGCGGAAGGCTAGCTTCCTCAGGCCGCTTCGCGCTTCGGCGTCAGCTCATCCATGTCTGGCCGGTGACCGCGCAGATAGAGCGCGCAGGTGGTACGCAGCATCGACGCGAAGTTGGGAATGGCGCCGTTGATCTCGATCGCCTCGTCATAGAGTTTTGAGATGAACTTCGGCGTCGTCAGGCCCTGGCTGTCGGCAATTTCGTCAAGCAGCGCCCAGAACGTTCCTTCAAGCTGGATACTCGTAGAGTGACCGTCGATGCGGATCGACCGGTTGATCTGTCGATAGCCTTCCGGATCCTGCCCGGCAAAAACCCTGCACATCCTTACCTCCCGATATTGTTGGTTTTGGGCGCAGCGTGTCGCGCCTTCAAGTTGTGGTTGTCCCTGCATGTTCGGCCTTGTGGGCCGAATCGGCAATCGGACTTTCGTCTTTAGGCGCTGGCATAGCAGCGATTGCAAATTTAGCCGTGGTAACCGGCTGCCACCACCTTTCGCGCGTGCCGCCCATAATCGCCTCCAACATGCAGCGGCGGAGACTGATTTGGCGAAGGCAATCCATTCCATGATCCGGGTTCTCCAAGAGGCCAGATCCGTCGATTTCTACAGAAACGCTTTCGGGCTCGACGTCGCCGACAGGCTGGATTTCGAGACATTCACGCTGATTTACCTTGCCAACGCCGAAACGGGGTTCGAGCTCGAACTCACCGTGAACAAGGGCCGCACCGAGCCTTATGGGCTTGGCGACGGTTACGGCCATCTGGCGGTCTCGGTGTCCGATCTCGACAGCGAACACGACCGGATCGGCGCGCTCGGCCTCAACCCCAAGAAGATCGTCGAATTCAACCGCGACGGATCGCTGATCGCCCGCTTTTTCTTCATCGAGGACCCCGACGGCTACAAGATCGAGGTTCTGCAGCGTGGAGGGCGCTTCCAGTAGGGGATTATCAGCCGCATTCAGCCGCGCGGCGCCAGCAACGGCGCTGTTCAAGGGCGCAAACAGCAAGCAGGGAGGAACAAATGGTCACGATCTATGACGCGAGGCTCTCACGTCGTGAACTTCTCAAACGCGGCGGCATCGGCGCGCTGCTCGTCATTTCCGGCAGCGCCGTCATCAGCCCTGAAAATGCCTGGGGGCTCGAGACATCAGCGCTCAAGCCCGAAACCATGGCGACGCTGATCCAGATGGCGCGCGACATCTATCCGCACGATCAGGTGCCCGACAAATACTACGCCATCGCCGTAAAAGGCCATGACGAGCAGGCCGGCAAGGACGCTGCCTACAAGACGATGATCGAAGACGGCATCGCCGACCTCGACAAGAAGTCGGGCGAGGGCGGCTATCGCGGCCTCGGCTGGGAGGAGCAGCGCGTCGCCGTGCTGCAGCAGATCGACGCGACGCCGTTCTTCCAGTCCATCCGCGGCGGCCTCGTCGTCAGCCTCTACAACCAGCAGGAGGTGTGGCCGATCTTCGGCTACGAGGGCGAATCCTACTCCAAGGGCGGCTACATCGCGCGCGGTTTCGACGACATAGAGTGGCTCTGAGCCCTTCCGTCGTTCTGAAACCCGGCAAACAGGAATTCATGGGAGGAAACCATGGCAGCTTCATTTGATCTCAACAACGATGGCGTGGTCGTGATCATCGGCTCCGGCGCCGGCGGCGGCACGCTCGGCAACGAACTCGCCCAGAAAGGCGTCGATGTCGTCATCCTCGAGGCCGGCGCGCGCCACGAATACGAGGATTTCATCAATGATGAGTGGGGTTCCTTCAGCCAACTCGCCTGGACGGACAAGCGCACGACGTCCGGCGACTGGCGGGTGTCGAAGGATTTCCCCAATTTGCCGGCCTGGATAGTCAAATCGGTCGGCGGCTCGACCACGCACTGGGCCGGCGCCTCGCTGCGCTTCCAGGAGCATGAGTTCAAGACGCTCTCGACCTACGGCAAGCTGGAAGGCGCCAACCTGCTGGACTGGCCGGTCACATTGGCCGAGATGGAGCCGTACTACGCCAAGGCGGAAGCCAAGATGGGCGTCACCGGCACCAATGGCTGGCCGCGGCTGCCCGGCAACAACAATTTCAAGGTGCTCAAGGCCGGCGCCGACAAGCTCGGCTACAAGGAATGTCATACCGGCAACATGGCAATCAATTCGGTCGAGCGTGATGACCGGAACTCCTGCCAACAGACCGGCTTCTGCTTCCAGGGCTGCAAATGGGGCGCCAAATGGTCGACGCTCTATACCGAGATCCCCAAGGGCGAGGCCTCCGGCCATCTCGAAGTCCGGCCGAATGCCATGGCGATCAAGATCAACCACGACGCCTCAGGCAAGGTGACCGGCGTCGTCTATGCCGACAAGGACGGCAAGCTGCAGGAACAGAAGGCCCGCATTGTCGCCGTCGCCGGCAACTCGATCGAAAGCCCGCGCCTGCTGCTAAACTCCGAGTCAGCGAAGTTTCCGCAAGGGCTTGCCAATTCGTCGGGGCAGGTCGGCAAGAACTACATGCGCCACACCACCGGTTCGGTCTACGCCATCTTCGACCAACCGGTGCATATGTATCGCGGCACCACCATGGCCGGCATTATCCGCGACGAGGCGCGGCACGATCCCTCACGCGGCTTTGTCGGCGGCTATGAATTCGAGACGCTGTCGCTCGGCTTGCCCTTCATGGCCGCCTTCCTCAATCCCGGCGGCTGGGGCCGTTCCTTCACCACCGCGCTCGACCACTATGATCACATGGCTGGCCTGTGGATCGTCGGCGAGGACATGCCGCGCGCGGAAAACCGCGTCACGCTGCACAAGGACGAGAAGGACGCGCACGGCATGCCGATCGCCGACGTGCATTTCGATGATCATCCCAACGACACGGCGATGCGCAACCATGCCTACAAGCAGGCCACAGCGCTTTATGATGCGGTCGGCGCGACGCGCTCCTTCCCGACGCCGCCCTATCCCTCAACCCACAATCTCGGCACCAACCGGATGAGTGAAAAGGCGGAAGACGGCGTCGTCAACAAGCACGGCCAGGCGCACGACATCAAAAACCTGTTCGTGTCGGACGGCAGCCAGTTCACCACCGGTGCGGCTGAAAATCCGACGCTGACGATCGTGTCGCTGGCTATCCGCCAGGCCGAATACATCGCTTCGCAAATGTCGGCCAAGACGATCTGAGCCGTCCTCCCGGATCGCTACGCGGAACGCGCATGGCGCGTTCCGCCCTTTTCCCTAGGACACTATGCGCCGACCGGCTGTCCGTCCTTGCGGCGGATGGCGACGACGGACGGCCGCGGCAATTGGCCATCCCTGAAGTCGGGCCACAGCGTCTGCGCCTTGTCGAGCGTCTCTGCATCTTCCGCAGGGTGCTGCACCGACAGGAACAAAGTCGAGCCGTCCGGCGTGAAGCACGGGCCGGTCGCTTCGGCGCCGTGCGGGCAGGTGAACAGCAGCTTCGGCAGGCCGCGCGCCGCACCTTCGGTGTCGACGCCATAGACGCCGTCCGGCAGGTCGAAATCATTGGCGCCGTCCGTCGCCACCCACAGCCGCCCGGCCGGATCGAAGGTGATGTTGTCGGGGCAGACGAACCAGCCATTGTCCGACGTATCCGGATGGAAGGTGGCGCCGACCTTGGCATCCCTGGGATTGCCGCAGAGCACGAACAGGTCCCAGGCATAGTTTTCGGCCGTGTGGTCGGCGTCCGCGCCGCGGCGGCCGGGCGGGATCAGTTCGACAATATGGCCCCAGAGATTTTCCGGCCGCGTGTTGGCCGGATTGACCTTTGACTGGTCGCGCTTCTTGTTCTTGGTCATCACCGCATAGACGCGGCCGGTCACCGGATTGGTCTCGATGTCCTCGGGCCGGTCCATCGGCGTGGCGCCGAGCGCATCTGCCGCAAACCGCGTCTTCAACAGCACCTCGGCCTGGTCGGCAAAACCGTTCTCGACGGTAAGCTTGCCCTGGCCGTGCACCAACGGCAGCCACGTCATCGAGCCATCGGCATCGAAGCGGGCGACCGACAGCACGCCATCGTCGAGCAGATCGGCGCCGGAGGCCGGATTGGCCTTGTCATAGGCCTTGGCCGAGACGAAGCGGTACATATATTCGAAATAGTCGTCGTCACCCATATAGACGACGACGCGGCCGTCCTTGTTGAGGACCACGGTTGAGGCCTCATGCGACATGCGGCCAAGTGCCGTGCGCTTCACCGGCCTGGACTGAGGATCGTAAGGGTCGATCTCGACCACCCAGTCGAAGCGGTTGGCCTCGTTCGGTTCCTTGTCGAGGTTGAAGCGGTCATGGAAGCGGCCGCGGCCATAGATGTCGGAGCCGTCGAAGCCGTAACGGTCGAGCAGGTCGGCAGTCGGCGCCTTTTTCGGGTCGCCGCCGAAAATGTCGGACACGCCTTCCTCGCAGGTCAGCACCGTACCCCAGGGGGTGAAACCGCCGCTGCAGTTGTAGCTGGTGCCGAGCACTTTCGTGCCAGTCGGGTCGGCCGAAGTTTTCATCAGCGCATGGCCGGCAACCGGTCCGGAAACGGTCATTTCGGTGTTGGCGGTGATGCGGCGGTTGAGCGGGCTGTCCGCCACGCTTGCCCACTTGCCGTCCTTCAATTGCACCTCGACGATCGAATGGCCCATCGCGGCCATGCCGAGATCGACCTGTTCCCTGGTCATCGTCTTGCCGGCATCGCCCTCGGTCATCCCCGGAAACATCACATTGGGCGAGATGTATTCGTTGTTGACGCAGAGCAGGCCATGATCGGAATTCACCGTGCCCTTGGGCAGCGGCATGAAGGCGATGTAGTCGCAATTGTAGCCGAAGCGCTTTTCCTGTTCCTCCGCCGCGACCTTGTTGCCGTCGAATTCGGCGAGGCCGGCTGCAAGCGGGTCGCCCCAGCGCGCGACGATGGTCGTCTCATAGCCTTCGGCGGCGGCATGGGTCTTGCCGTAGACCCGTTTCAGCTCGGGAAAGCCGAGCGTCGACTGCGCTGTGGCGGCATGCGTTTCGCCGGCAAACAAGGAGCCGACAAAGCTGCCGCCGGCAATCAGCGCGCCGGAGGCGAGGCTGCCTTTCAAAAGAGACCGGCGCGAGACGCGCTCGGCAATGATTTCGCGGATGACGGGGGAGGATGAAGACGGTGCATTGGCCATGGTGTCTGCCTCTCAGGGTGGATGTTACGGCGCACCGTTGCCCTAGTCTGCCTAGGCAACATTCACATGACATAAGAGGAAGGTTTTGCCGCAACTGGGCGCGGCACTACGCATCGCTCAGCCCTTGGTGCAGGTCGAGGCGGTGAAGGCGCCGTCGGGCTGCTTCAGAATGATGTCGAATGACGGGGCGGTCTCGCCGTCCAGTGTTGCCTGTGTCATGGAGACGGAGTTGCCACCGGTGGTATAGCCGCCCAGCGGCCCGAGCCAGGTGATCTCGCCATTGGCATTCATCTGATAGTTGTAGCCTTGCGTCGCGGTGCCGAATGTCACCGGACCACTATAGACATTGCCCTTGATAGTGATGTCGCCGAGGTTGAGGAAGGCGCCGAGCAAATAGACCTCGCAATGATAGGTGCCGTCCGGAAGCTTGCCCTCGCTGAAATCGGCGCGCGCGGCGCCGCTCGTTGCCATCAGCAGCAGGATGCCGGAAATGCATGAGGTGCGAGATGTCATGACGTCACTCTTTTGAAGGGCGAGCTTGCCCTATTTTTGCGCGGTACCGCAACATTGTTAGCCCGGAACACACGGCCGGAGATCAAAAACTAGGCATTTGTCTCAATTGGGCAAAAATTAGGCAAAAGCCATGTGCGCTGCGCAAATTTGCCTCAATCAATTTTCGCCGGCTACCACTGTTTTCTCGAGGCTAATATACCAACCGGCTGATAACGCTCGGCTATTCCATCTTCGTGAGCGGCGCCTTTGCGTTTGGCACGGCAGTTGCATTGCATTATCGCGGTGCAATCAAACAGCTTGGGAGTCTTCGGTATGAGGGGTAATTTCTCCACAATAACAAAAATGTTTTCGGCCGGCGTGGTCGCCGCCGGCCTGTCGATGTCGTCTCCGGCCCAGGCCGCCGAAGACACGATCAAGGTCGGCATTCTGCATTCGCTGTCGGGGACCATGGCGATTTCGGAGACGACGCTGAAAGACGCCATGCTGATGCTCATCGAAGAGCAGAATGCCAAGGGCGGTCTGCTCGGCAAGAAGCTCGAGGCGGTCGTTGTCGATCCGGCCTCCAACTGGCCGCTCTTTGCCGAAAAGGCGCGCGAGCTGATCTCGAAGGACAAGGTCGCCGCCGTGTTCGGCTGCTGGACCTCGGTGTCGCGCAAATCGGTGTTGCCGGTGTTCTCGGAACTCGACAACATCCTGTTCTACCCCGTCCAGTATGAGGGCGAGGAAAGCGAGCGCAACGTGTTCTACACCGGCGCCGCCCCGAACCAGCAGGCGATTCCTGCCGTCGATTATCTCATGAGCGAGGACGGTGGCTCGGTGAAGCGCTGGGTGCTGGAAGGCACCGACTACGTCTATCCCCGAACCACCAACAAAATCCTCGAGGCCTATCTGAAGGCCAAGGGCGTCGCCGCCGAAGACATCATGGTCAACTACACGCCGTTCGGCTTCTCCGACTGGCAGACCGAAGTCTCCGCAATCAAGAAATTCGGCTCGGCCGGCAAGAAGACCGCCGTCGTCTCGACCGTCAATGGCGATGCCAACGTTCCGTTCTACAAGGAACTCGGCAACCAGGGCATCAAGGCCGAGGACATCCCGGTCATGGCCTTTTCGGTCGGTGAGGAAGAACTGGCCGGTCTCGATACCGCGCCGCTGGTCGGCCATCTCGCTGCCTGGAACTATTTCGAGAGCGTCGACACACCCGAAAACAAGAAGTTCATCGCCGACTGGCACAAGTTCATCAAGAATGACAAGCGCACCACCAACGACCCGATGGAAGCTCACTATATCGGCTTCAACATGTGGGTGAAGGCGGTCGAAAAGGCTGGCACCACCGATCCCGACAAGGTCATCGACGCCATGGTCGGCGTGTCCGTGCCGAACCTCACCGGCGGCTATTCGACCATGATGCCGAACCATCACATCACCAAGCCGGTGCTGATCGGCGAGATCCAGGCCGACGGCCAGTTCGAGACCGTGTCGCAGACGCCCGGCCTCGTGATGGGCGACGAATGGTCCGACTATCTGCCCGATTCCAAGGACCTGATTTCGGATTGGCGCGCGCCTCTGTCCTGCGGCAACTTCAACGTTGCCACCGGCAAATGCGGCGGCAAGGGCACGAACTGATCCCTCCCGGGACTGACCGATCGTGGACGCGTCCACGATCGGTACCGCCAAGCGTCCGGGCGCTTCAGCCCGCCCGGACGCGGAATTTCCCCACAGAAGAGTATCTGAACGGATGATCCTGTTGCGCACTCTCGGCCTCATGCTGGTGTTCCTGGTGGCAAGCCTATTGCCGTCGAACGCAGCCGAAGCCGATCTGCGCGCCATCGTCGCCAAATTCGCCACGGGCACGGGCTTTGCCGCCACTGAGGCTGTTGTGCGCGAACTTGCCGCCACCGGCGATCCGCTGGTTGAACGGCCGCTTGCAGCCCTCGCCGAAGGCAATCTCTACATTCGTAAAGCCGATTCAGCCGTCTTCGTCGGCAGTGAGGCCGCCGACAGCGTCACGCTGCTCGACCCGCTGAGCGGCGAGAAAGCCGGCGACGCCGCCAAGGCCGACATCACCAAGATCAAGGTCAACAACACGCTGCGCCGTGTCATCCGAGATGCGCTGGGAACGCTGACGTTGCGCGCGAAAGATCCTTCTGTCCGCATCGCCGCCGCCGACACCATGTTCAAGACCCCCGATGCCGCCAATATCGAGCCGCTCGATGCAGCCATCGCCGCCGAGACCGACGCCAAGGTCAAGGCATTGTTCGAACAGGCGCGCGCGGCATCGGTGCTGGTCTCCGATAAGCCGGAGGCCGACAAGCTTGCCGCCATTGCCCTGATCGGCGCGCGCGGCGACCGCGACGCGGTCTCGCTGCTCACCGCGGTCGAGGCCAATGCGCAAGGCGCGGTCAAGGATGCCGCGACGGCGGCAATCGCCAGCATCAATTCGAGCCTGGCGCTGTGGGATGCCGGCCAGGACATATGGTACGGCATCTCGCTTGGCTCGGTGCTGCTGCTGGCCGCCATCGGCCTCGCCATCACCTTCGGCGTCATGGGCGTCATCAACATGGCGCATGGCGAGATGGTGATGCTCGGCGCCTACACCACCTTCGTCGTCCAGCAGGTGATCCGAACCTCATTCCCCGGCCTGTTCGACTGGTCGCTGGTGATCGCGCTGCCGCTCGCCTTCCTGGTTGCCGCTTCCGTCGGCCTGATCATCGAGCGCGGCGTCATCCGCTTCCTCTACGGCCGGCCGCTGGAAACGCTGCTCGCAACCTGGGGCGTCTCGCTTGTCCTGCAGCAGGCGGTCCGCTCGATCTTCGGGCCGACCAACCAGGAGGTCGGCAATCCCTCCTGGATGTCGGGCTCGTTCGATGTCGGCCAACTCGCCGTCACCTGGAACCGCCTCTGGATCCTGGTCTTCGCGCTCACCGTCTTCGGCGTTCTGCTCTTTGTCATGAAGCGCACGCCCTGGGGCCTGCAGATGCGCGCCGTCACCGCCAACCGCCGCATGGCCGCCTCGATGGGCATCCGGACGCCTTGGGTCGACGCGCTTACCTTTGCGCTCGGTTCCGGCATTGCCGGCATCGCCGGCGTCGCGCTCAGCCAGATCGACAATGTCTCGCCCAATCTCGGCCGCGGCTACATCATCGACAGCTTCATGGTCGTGGTCTTCGGCGGCGTCGGCAATCTCTGGGGCACGCTGGTCGGCGCCTTCTCGCTCGGCATCGTCAACAAGGTTCTCGAACCCTATGCTGGCGCGGTGCTCGGCAAGATCGTCGTACTGGTGCTGATCATCCTGTTCATCCAGAAGCGCCCGCGCGGCCTGTTCGCGCTCAAGGGCAGGGCGGTGGAAACATGATCACGGGACGCTTCTTCGCCGCGGGTGCCGACCGTCGCATCGCCATCACTATTTTCATCCTGCTGACGGCCGCCATTATCGTGCCGCTGCTCAACCTCGCAGTGTCGCCGCAAAGCGCGTTCTATATTCCGTCCTACATCGTCGCGTTGACGGGCAAGTACCTCTGCTATGCATTGCTTGCCTTGGCGCTCGATCTCGTCTGGGGCTATTGCGGCATCCTCTCGCTGGGCCATGGCGCCTTCTTCGCCCTCGGCGGCTATGCGATGGGCATGTACCTCATGCGCCAGATCGGCTCGCGCGGCGTTTACGGCAATCCGATCCTGCCCGATTTCATGGTGTTCCTGAACTACAAGGAATTGCCCTGGTTCTGGACCGGTTTCGACCACTTCTGGTTCGCCGCCATCATGGTGCTGGCGGTGCCCGGCCTGCTCGCCTTCGTCTTCGGCTGGTTCGCCTTCCGCAGCCGCGTCACCGGCGTCTATCTCTCCATCATCACCCAGGCGATGACCTACGCGCTGCTGCTTGCCTTCTTCCGCAACGACATGGGTTTCGGCGGCAACAACGGCTTGACCGATTTCAAGGATATTCTGGGCTTCAACGTGCAGGCCGACGCCACCCGCTCGGCCCTGTTTGCCGCCAGCGCCATCATACTCGCGCTCGCCGTCTTCATCACCTGGGCGATCGTCGGCTCCAAATACGGCAAGCTGCTGATGGCGGTGCGCGACGCCGAGAGCCGCACCCGCTTTCTCGGCTGGAGGGCGGAGAACGTGAAGCTGTTTGCCTTCACCGTCTCGGCTGTCATGGCCGGCATCGCCGGCGCGCTCTATGTGCCGCAGGTCGGTATCATCAATCCCGGCGAATTCGAGCCGTCCAATTCCATCGAAGTCGTGATCTGGGCAGCCGTCGGTGGGCGCGGCACCATTGTCGGCCCGATCGTCGGCGCGCTGCTGGTCAATGCCGGCAAATCCTGGTTCACCGGCCTGCTGCCGGAGTTCTGGCTGTTTGCGCTCGGCGGCCTGTTCGTCGCCGTAACCCTGTTCCTGCCCAAGGGCATCGTCGGCATGTGGGATTCCTGGCGCGGTAACGCTCGGGCGATGCGGGCTGCAGCGATTGCAGAGGAAGCGGGCACAGACCCTGATGCCGCGCCGCCATTGAAGATCGTGCGCAGCGCAGCAACAACGCCCGGTGCCTGGTCCGCGTCCGGGCCTGAACCGCAGCCGGCGGAATAGAGCGATGTCGAAGTCCAACACCATCCTCTATCTCGACGGCGTCTCGGTCTCCTTCGACGGTTTCCGCGCCATCAACAATCTGTCGCTGGTGCTCGACAAGGGCGAGATGCGCGCCATCATCGGTCCCAACGGCGCCGGCAAGACGACGATGATGGACATCGTCACCGGCAAGACCCGGCCCGACGAGGGCGAAGTGTTCTTCGACGGCCAGGTCGATCTGACCCGGCACGACGAGGCGGAGATCGCCATGATGGGCATCGGCCGCAAATTCCAGAAGCCGACCGTCTTCGAAAGCCACAGCGTCGAAGACAATCTGATGCTGGCGCTGAAGGGCCCGCGCTCGATCTTTCCGGCGCTGTTCCATCGCCGCTCGGCCGCCGGAGCCAGACAGATCGACGACATCCTCGGCATCATCAGGCTGGGCGACAAGCGCCACGATCTGGCAGCCAATCTCAGCCATGGCCAGAAACAGTGGCTGGAGATCGGCATGCTGCTGGCGCAGGACCCGAAGCTGCTTTTGGTTGACGAGCCGGTCGCAGGGATGACCGATGCCGAGACCGAGGAAACCGCGCGGCTGCTCAAGGACATAGCGCGCGACCATTCGGTCATCGTCGTCGAGCACGACATGCATTTCGTGCGCGAACTCGGCGTCAAGGTCACCTGCCTGCATGAGGGCTCGGTGCTGTCGGAAGGCTCGCTCGATTTCGTCTCGGCCGACGAGCGGGTCGTCGAAGTTTATCTCGGGAGATGAGCATGGTCTGGCGGGTGCAATTCCATCGCTTCGACTTTTCGTTCCTCCGCTTCTGGAGAAGGCGCTGACATGCTCGAAGTTTCCAACGCCACGCTCCATTACGGCGCTGCTCAGGCGTTGCGCGGTGTGTCGCTGACGGCGGGTGCCGGCAAGATCACCTGCGTGCTCGGCCGCAACGGCGTCGGCAAGACCAGTTTGATGAGATCGATCGTCGGCCACCACCGGCTGACGAGCGGAAGCGTTGCCTTCGAGGGGAAGGCGCTCGACCGGAGCGCGGCGTATGATCGCGCCCGGTCGGGCATCGCATTCGTACCGCAGGGCAGGGAGATCTTTCCGCTGCTGACGGTGCGCGAAAACCTGGAGTCCGGCTTTGCGCCGTTGAAGCGCGCCGACCGCAACGTGCCGGCGCATGTCTTCGAACTGTTTCCGGTGCTGAAGCAGATGCTGGGGCGGCGCGGCGGCGATCTCTCAGGCGGCCAGCAGCAGCAGCTCGCCATCGGCCGGGCGCTCGTCATGCGGCCGAAACTGCTGGTGCTCGACGAGCCGACCGAAGGCATCCAGCCCTCGATCATCAAGGACATCGGCCGCGCCATCCGCTATCTGCGCGACCAGGCCGGTATCGCCGTTCTGCTGGTCGAGCAATATCTGGATTTCTGCCGCGAGCTCGCTGACGAGGTCAACATCATGGACCGCGGCCAGATCGTCCACACCGGCCCGGCCGAAGATCTCGACCGGGCGGACGTCAGGAAGTTTCTGACGGTTTAACGCAGGTCGACGGCTGCACGGATCGTACACGTCGAAGATTGGCTGAAATGCCCACAATCACTTCGTCATTCTAGGGCGGAGCCAAGGAGCGGAGCGACGCGCGCAGACCCTAGAATCCATGCCGCGACATCAGCCAAAGAGCGCCGCGATGCAGAACAAGATCGCTTCTGCGGCACATTGGCATTCCACATTCTGCACCGTTAATGACGCTTCTTCGTCCCGGCATGGATCCCTGGGTCTTCGCTCCGCTTCGCGTCGCTACGCCCAAGGATGATGAAGTCGCGAAGGTCCGCACCCGTTGCGTCGGACTTTCGTCCGAGGCCGCCACACTCTGGCACGCCGAATACTGCATGCTAGTCTTTCCTAGGCCTCGGTGAGTCGGCCGCTTCCGTATCAGTCTGGTTCTGTAGCAGATCGAGGGAATATGCTGGCTCAGCCTGCAAGTTCCACGCAAGCAAGCCACCCTAGCTTCCCTCGCAGTTCTGATTGTCGGTCAATGCGTTCAGATAATCTTGCCAGGAGAATAGGGCTATGGAACGGTTCGTCGAGGACCACCAGAAACGACGGCTGACAGAGCGTGTCGACATCATCACCGCCATCAACATTCTGCGCTCGCAAGGCTACCAGCAGGATGAGCTGATCGGCGAAATCACCAAGGTTTTCTACGTCGACCTCGACACTTACAACGAGATCGTCATAGCGGCCTAAAAGCGCGTCGCGCCTGAACGGCCTCATGCGACGCGCTTTGGGGTGTTGTTTTACGTGTGGTGAGGTTCAGGCCGGCTGAATATCAGCCCAGCCTACCCGGCGCGCCGGAAGGCGAGCACACGGTTGCGGCCGCCGCGCTTGGCGCCGTAAAGCGCTTTGTCGGCGGCGCTGAGCACCTTGTCGAATTTGGTGCCGCCCTCGCTGCCGAAGGCGTAGCCGGCGCTGACGGTGCAGGACAGCAGGCGGGTCTCGGTATCGATCCGGCGCATGGCAAAACTGGCCCGGATCCGCTCGGCTATGAATTCCACCTTTTCAGGCAAGGTGCGATCGAGCACCAATGCAAATTCCTCTCCGCCCATGCGCGCGGCGACATCGCCCGGCTGGAGATTGGCGGTCAAATCCTTGGCGAACAGTTTCAGCACCTCGTCGCCGGTGGCATGGCCGAACTCGTCATTTATCGCCTTGAAGCCGTCGAGATCGAACACGATCACGGCGGTGAAGGACCGGACAGGTGTTTTGCCGTGCAGGTCGAACAAAGCGCGCCGGTTGAGCAGTCCGGTCAGCGGATCGGTCAGCGCTTCGCGGCGATGATACTGCGCCAGGCGTCCCTGGTTGAGCGCCAGCGAGAGCGCGCCGATGCCGGTCATGCACGCGATGACGACGATGAGGCTGAAATCCTCGGCCCAGTTGCTCGGCGCATGGCCAAGCACCAGCCTGCCATCCCAGACAAGTGCACCGGAGCACAGCACGAAGGAAATTGCGGTGGCTGTGTAGAGCCCGGCAATGCCGAGGATCGGGGCAGGGAATTCGGTGCGGCCCTTCCAATATTCATAGGCCGTCGCAAACAAAAGCAGCGCGGCGAAGGCATTCTCCAGCATGAAGCCCAGCCCGTCATAGCCAAGCGCCATCGGCGGCAAGGCGACTGCCAGCGAGACGCCGGCGCCGACAGCAATGCGGGGCAGCGGTGACCTCCCTGTCGTGAACTGATGGGCAGCGCCCAGCATGGTCGCGAAGCCGAGCAGCAGGAACGTGAAGCTGGCGAGGCCGAGCAGGCGTCCGGGCGCGTCGATATAGGCCTGGTAGGCGAAGACGTCGGCGACGATCAGAAGCACGCTGACCGCCCAGGTCAGCAGGAATTTTTCCGAGCGCGCGGTAAGCCAAATGCCGAACAGCGTCAGGCCGAGGCAAGCGGCGGAAAACCCGACAGCCAACAGAAGGGAACTGTAGTCGAGCGACATGCCCTCGTCCTTGCGCGCGGCGGCCGGCCTATAGAAAGGACCCGCACCGGATTTATGCAGGAAGGAGGTATCGATAAGGTTACGATGCGCATAAGCTATCACGCTTCGGTTCATCGTAGCAATTCTGGGTTGAAACCCTTTTCAAGGGAAAGCGCTACCCGGATTTCCGGGAAAACCGGTCCGCACTTTTCCTGGAATTGCTCCTAATGCATGTCGCCCAGAAGTGTGCCGCGGTTCTGGGACAACGGCATGCATCAAGACAAAGACTTAAGACTTAAATCGCGCCGTATGAATCCGTTTCAGCGCGACGCGCTTTAACCGATCAGCTCACTCGCTTCATCAGCGCCATGGCGCCGAACGGCGCGCGCACCTTGCCCTCGGTGATGAAGTAGACGAACACGTCGCGCGGTTTCACCGGCGCGTCGAAAGTCGGATCGGCGCGCCGCAGATCGGCCGGCTGCTTGCCTTGCGCCCAGGTCTTCACCCGCGCTGCCCATTCGTCCAGGCCCTTCGGCGTATAGCAATCCGGATTGTCGTCGCTGCCGGTCTGCAGCCGCGCATAGATAAAATCGCCGGTGATGTCGGCGATACCAGGATATTTGGCATGGTCGGCATAGACGATCGCCGCCTTGTATTTGCGCGCCAGGCCCACAAATTCCGGCACGCTGAAACTGTCGTTGCGCACTTCCAGCGCATGGCGCAGCGCCACGCCATCCTGCTTTTCCGGCAGCAGCTTCAGGAAGGCCTCGAAATCGTCGGCGTCGAACTTTTTCGTCGGCGCGAACTGCCAAAGGATCGGGCCCAGCTTGTCGCCCAGCGCGGCAATGCCGGAGCCGAGGAAGCGCGTCATGGACTCGCCGGCTTCGCCAAGCACGCGCCGGTTGGTGACGAAGCGATTGCCCTTCAGCGAATAGACGAAACCGTCCGGCGCCTCGCCCGCCCATTTGACGAAGGTCGGCTCCTTGAAGCTGGAATAGTAGGTGCCATTGACCTCGATGCTCGGTACCTGGCGGGTGGCGTAACTTAGCTGTTTGGCCTTGGAAAGCTTGTCCGGGTAGAAAGACGTATCCCAGGGTTCGAAAGTCCAGCCGCCCATCCCGGCGCGGATTGTTCCTTGGCTGATCATCGTCTTCCTCCCAGTTCTAAAAATGCGGTCAGGCTATTTTTCCAATCGGTTTGATCATGTCGACCACGGTCCATCCGGGACGGTGGGGATTGGCTCGGCGGCCCGTTTCGTGGAAGCCATAGGCCGTATAGATCTCGATGTTCCGCTCCATGCGCGAATTGGTGTAGAGCCGCACCTCCGGCACACCCCATAGCCGCGCCTGTTCCTGGGCGAAGTCGAGCAGCGCGGTGCCGAGTTTCCTGCCCTGGAAAGCGGGGGAGACCGCGACGCTGAAGATCATCGCATGATCGGGATGGCGCTCAATAACGATCAGCCCGGCGAGTTCCGCGCCGCTCTCCAAGAGCCAGACCTCGCCACGCTCGATGCGTGGCGCATAGTCCTCGGTGACTGGGAGCGGCGGCGCGCCTAACAGGGGCGTGTAGTGCTCATAGGCGGTCTGCGTCAGCGAGACGACTGCGTCGAGATCACCGGCAAGCGCCTGTCGGACTGTCATTCAAAGCTCTCCAGGCGCCCGACCGGTCTGTCAGTTACTCCGCCGCTTCGCGCTTGCCTCCGGGCCGCCGCTCCAAAAGCTCCTTCAGGAACTGGCCGGTGTAGCTGCGCTTTTCGCGCACGATGGCTTCCGGTGTGCCCTGTGCCACCAGTTCGCCACCGCCATCGCCGCCTTCGGGGCCGAGGTCGAGCACCCAGTCGGCGGTCTTGATGACTTCGAGATTGTGCTCGATGACCACCACCGTGTTGCCCTGGTCGACCAGTTCGTGAAGCACTTCCAGCAACTTGGCGACGTCGTGGAAGTGCAGGCCGGTGGTCGGCTCGTCGAGGATGTAGAGCGTCTTGCCGGTCGCCTTGCGCGACAATTCCTTGGCGAGCTTGATGCGCTGCGCCTCGCCGCCCGACAGCGTCGTCGCCTGCTGGCCGATATGGATGTAGCCGAGGCCGACCTGCTTCAGCGTCTCCAGCTTGTCGCGCACCCCGGGCACGGCGGCAAAGAAATCGACGCCTTCCTCGACCGTCATGTCCAGGACGTCCGCGATCGACTTGCCCTTGAACACGACATCCAGCGTCTCGCGGTTGTAGCGCTTGCCGTGGCAGACGTCGCACGTGACGTAGACGTCGGGCAGGAAGTGCATCTCGATCTTGATGACCCCGTCGCCCTGGCAGGCCTCGCAGCGGCCGCCCTTCACGTTGAAGGAGAAGCGGCCCGGCTGATAGCCGCGGGCCTTGGCCTCGGGCAACCCGGCAAACCAGTCGCGGATCGGTGTGAAGGCGCCGGTGTAGGTGGCCGGGTTCGAACGCGGTGTGCGGCCGATCGGCGACTGGTCGATGTCGATGACCTTGTCGAGGAATTCGAGGCCCTCGATGCGGTCGTGATCGGCCGGATGCTCGCGCGAGCCCATGATGCGGCGCGACGCCGCCTTGAACAGCGTCTCGATCAGGAAGGTCGATTTGCCGCCGCCAGACACGCCGGTGACGGCGGTAAAAGTGCCGAGCGGGATTTCGGCAGTGACGTTCTTGAGATTGTTGCCGCGCGCGCCGACGATCTTCAGCCGGCGGTTTTTCTTGGCCTCGCGCCTGACACCGGGCGTGGCGACTTCGAGCGCGCCCGACAGATATTTACCGGTGATCGAGTTGGGATTGGCCATCACCTGCTGCGGCGTGCCCTGGGCGATGATCTCGCCGCCATGAATGCCGGCGGCCGGACCCATGTCTACGACATAATCGGCATGCAGGATGGCGTCCTCGTCATGCTCGACGACGATCACCGTGTTGCCGATGTCGCGCAGATGCTTGAGCGTGTCGAGCAGGCGGGCATTGTCGCGCTGGTGCAGGCCGATCGACGGCTCGTCCAGCACATAGAGCACGCCGGTGAGGCCGGAGCCGATCTGCGACGCCAGCCTTATGCGCTGGCTCTCGCCGCCCGACAGCGTGCCGGAATTGCGCGACAGCGTCAGATAGTCGAGGCCGACATCGTTGAGGAAGCGCAGGCGGTCACGGATTTCCTTGAGAACGCGCACCGCGATCTCGTTCTGCTGGTCGTTGAGATGTGGCGGCAGTTCGGTGAACCATTTGTCGGCGTTGCGGATCGACTGCTCGGTGACCTCGCCAATGTGTTTTCCGGCGATTTTGACCGCCAGCGCTTCCGGCTTCAGCCGGTAACCCTTGCAGACCGGGCAGGGCGTCGCCGACATGAAGCGCTCGATCTCCTCGCGCATCCAGGCGGATTCGGTTTCCTTCCAGCGCCGTTCGAGATTGGGAATGACGCCCTCGAACGTCTTGGTGGTCTTGTAGGAGCGCAGGCCGTCATCATATTGGAAGGTGACCTCGCGCTCGCCGGTGCCGCGCAGGACGGCTTCCTTGGCCTCTTCGGTCAGGTCTTTGAACTTGTCGCCGAGCTTGAAGCCGTATGCCTTGCCCAGCGCTTCCAGCGTCTGCGCATAATAGGGCGAGGTCGATTTCGCCCACGGGCTGACGGCGCCGTCGCGCAGCGAGACGTTTTCGTCCGGCACGATCAGGCTGGCGTCGATGGCGCGCTGATTGCCGAGGCCGTCGCAGGTCGGGCAGGCGCCGAACGGGTTGTTGAACGAGAACAGCCTGGGCTCGATCTCCGGAATGGTGAAGCCGGAAACCGGGCAGGCGAATTTTTCCGAGAACAGGATGCGCTCATGCGTCTCGTTCTTCGATTTGTTGACCGAGTCCTCGCCGGTCTGGCTGGCGTCGAGCGGCCGGTCGGCGAACTCGGCCACCGCCAGCCCTTCGGCGAGCTTCAGCGCCGTTTCGATGGAATCGGCAAGCCGTGTCGCCAGGTCGCCGCGCACGACGATGCGGTCGACGACGACGTCGATGTCGTGCTTGTACTTCTTGTCCAACGCCGGCACATCGGCGATCTCATAGAAGACGCCGTCGACCTTGACGCGCTGAAAGCCCTTCTTCTGCAGCTCCAGCAGTTCCTTGCGATACTCGCCCTTGCGGCCGCGCACGATCGGCGCCAGCAGGAAAAGGCGCGTGCCTTCCTCGACCGCCAGCACCCGGTCGACCATCTGTGAAACCGTCTGGCTCTCGATCGGCAGGCCGGTCGCCGGCGAATAGGGGATGCCGACGCGCGCGAACAGCAAGCGCATGTAGTCGTAGATCTCGGTGACGGTGCCGACCGTCGAACGCGGGTTCTTCGACGTGGTCTTCTGCTCGATCGAGATGGCCGGCGACAGGCCGTCGATCTGGTCGACATCCGGCTTCTGCATCATTTCGAGGAACTGGCGCGCATAAGCCGACAGGCTCTCGACGTAACGGCGCTGGCCCTCGGCATAGATGGTGTCGAAAGCAAGCGACGATTTGCCGGAGCCCGACAGGCCGGTCATGACGATCAGGCTGTCACGCGGCAGGTCGAGATCGACATTCTTTAGGTTGTGTTCGCGTGCCCCGCGAATGGAAAGGTATTTATGGTCGGCCATCGCCGGTCGCCGCCTCAGGTCTGGTGTCAGTGGGATCGGCGGGTTTTCCCGGCCATTCCCTATGTAGGTATTTTTGCCGCCACGTCGAGAGACGCCACACTTCTCGACCAAAGCCGTTTAACCGTCTTTCGCGCGAACGGGCAAGCGGAAAGAACAAAGACCGAACACGCTCCTGACAAAGCTGTGCAGAAACTGACAAGGGTGTTTCAGAAACTGACCCTAACGTAAGCTCCCGACGATCACATTTTCCGTAACCGGCTATTCAAGGTTGACGCCGTCGAATCAGGGGCGCACTCTGCCGGAGTCAACGGAGCCGGCCGTCTTTGATGGCCTCGCCGCCCATAGCGGCCTGCGAGACGCCGCAGGTTTTTGCGATTTGTGCTTCGGATTGACACCTGTCGCAACGGACATAGGAGCGGAGCATGACGCCACCGGATAGTCCCTTGAGGCTCCACCTGCTAGTGGAGCCGCGGCGGGCATAAGTGCCAGGTAGTTTCGAGGCATTGAAGTGTATGTGTCCAAATGGACGCATCGCGACAATCCAACAAACCACCCGACAAACCGTGACCTGCCGAATCCCACAAAAATCAGAGACGGCTAGTCGGATCGTCGGCTGAACGCCGCGAAGCATCCGAAATCAAAGTCGGTATAACACTACCGGCAGTTTGGATTTGGAATCCAAAAAAAGCCCCGACCGTTAGCGGAAGCAACGGCGGGGCTGTTCTTTTGCGAGGAAGTCGTCGGCGCAGGCTTTCTCTCCCGTATAGTAGCTGGGAGAAGGGGCTACCGGCGCGGCGGCTTGATCCCACCCGTGCCGACATCGACAGTGATGCTGCCGGAAATCCTGACATCGGTGCCGCCGATCTTGAACGTGCCGTTCTCGCCGGCAGACAGCGCGTCGTCCGGCTCCGGCTGCGGCGCGGGCTTGGCGATGCGGTAGTCGCCGGTCACGCCGGGCAGGGCGCCTTTCCGCGACGTGCTGGTGCTGCCCCCGGCAAAGGCCATGCTCGATGTCGCCGCCGTGATGGCAATGGCTATGGTCAGTCTGTTCAGGTGGTAGCGCATGGCAAGACTATAGTGCCGCGCTCAAGGCGAGGCCAGACCAGCAGCGTTGCAATTGAGGGAACACCGGCCTGAATTCGATACGGTGATCAGGCCGCTGCCTGCTTGCGGGTGTCGAAGACGTGGTCGACCAGGCCCCAGTCCTTGGCTTCCTTCGCGGTCATGAAGAAATCGCGGTCAAGCGTGCGTTCGACCTCTTCGTGGGTGCGGCCGCAATGGTGAGCGTAGAGGTCGGCCATGTGCCGCTTGGTGCGCAAATGCCTTCGGCGTGACGCTGGATGTCGGAGGCCTGGCCCTGGAAGCCGCCCAAAGGCTGATGCAGCACGATGCTGGCATTGGGCAGCGCGATGCGCCGCCCCGGCGTTCCCGCCATCAGCAGGAACGAGGCCATCGACGCGGCAAAGCCCATGCACACGGTCGACACCGGGCAGCTGACATATTGCATCGTGTCGTAGATGGCGAAGCCGCTGGTAACCACGCCGCCCGGCGAGTTGATGTAAAGCGAGATCTCCTTGTCGGGGTTTTCGGATTCCAGCGACAGGAGCTGGGCGCAGACCAGCGCCGACATGCCGTCATTGATCTCGCCATTGACGAAGATGATGCGCTCGCGCAGCAGCCGCGAGAAAATGTCGAAGGCGCGTTCGCCGCGGCTCGATTGCTCGATCACCATCGGCACCAGATTGGCAAAGCCGCTCATCTCATTGTCTCCGTTTTGATTTTTCCGGTTCAGGCAGCGCGCAGCAACAGGCGCGGCGCGTTGGCGGCGACTGGCGGCTTGGGCTTATATGCGTGCAGCGAGAGCCGGCAGCCGGCGCCGGCCATCGCAACCGCAGGCGTCAGGACAAACCCGTCATGGACGATGCGGAGATGCGTGCCGCCGGAAACGGTGCGGGCGAGTGTGAAGGTGACGATGCTCTCCAGCTCCTCGCGGTCGGCGTCGCCGGAACGCTCGCGCCAGGAATAGCGCAGCAGGCGCCCCGGTTCGGCATCGAGCACTTCGCACTCGATCGGCTTCTCAGGCCCGGCAAAGGCAAAGCGGCTGCCGGTTTCCGGCTTGATGTCGTTCGGCATCATCCATTCCGCCAAGAGATCCGGCACGGTCAGTGCCCGCCACACTTTTTCCGGTGCGTCCGGCAGATCGCATTCGAAGGCGAGGGCATCCTTGGCGGTCTGCGTCTGCTTTTCGTCGGTCATTGGTCCATGTCCTTCAAAACGGCCTTCAGTCTTTCGATGCGCTCCGGCCAGAATGCGCGGTAGCGTTCGATCCAGCCGAGCAGCGGCTCGAGCCCTTGCGGATCGGCGCGGTAGTAGGCGTTGCGGCCGGCACGTCTTTCGCTGACCAGGCCTGCGCCGCGCAGCACGGCAAGGTGCTGCGACACCGCCGGCTGCGACACGCTCATGCCGGTGCGCAACTCCGAAACGCTCATCTCGCCGGAAGTCAGCCGCTCATAGACGGCGCGTCGCGTCGGGTCGGCCAGGGCGCGAAAAATCTCTGCTTCGATCATGGCAAAAGCATAAGTCGATACTTATCGATTTGGCAAGGGGTGTTTTGAATGCCCCGTATTGATTGGATCCTGCCGGGCCTCTAATCCATGGGGAACAAGATGGGCCGCTCATGGCGAGGCAGGAGTAGTATTTATGAATTCCAACGTCGATCTTTCGTCCGCCGAGAACCTCAACGAGGCTCTGAGGCTCTATCGCCGCCTCGTCCTCGGTACAGGCGCCATCGCCGTCATCGGTTTCGTGACCGTGATCTTGTTGGCCAAGCTGGGTACGGCGCTATCGCCGCCATACGGGATTTACATCTTCGGCGAAGGATTGGGGACCTGGGGCCTGATCGCGGTGGTAGCGGCGCTCGTCGCTCAGGTCTGGTGGCACGGGCGCGCGATCGGAAAATTGCTGAATGACCCGGCTCTGAAATCTGAACCTGCAGTCGGGCTGATGTCGGCACCAACCGTGATCGCACAGCGCGCCCATGCCATGGGTATGGAGTGGAGCGGCTTTTTCGGTCCGTTGCGACCAGCGAAAAAACGGCGCTGACGACACCGCTTCTCGCCGCTGCGTGTCAGCTAAATCCACGCGCCCGCGTCGGCGATTGCTGCCATTCCTTGACAATCCGTGGTTAACAGTATAGGAACGAAAAGGGAACAAAAACCTTGTGGGAAAAGCCAGCCGCGGCAAGCCAGGATTGTCCGCGGCCTGTAAGGTGAACGACTTGAAATTTGGTTCGGATGAGCGCGGAGAAGTGTCATGGCGGGTAGCGTCAACAAGGTCATTCTGGTCGGCAACCTCGGCGCGGACCCTGAAATCCGCCGCCTGAATTCCGGTGACCCGGTCGTCAACATCCGCATCGCCACGTCGGAAAGCTGGCGCGACAAGAACTCCGGCGAGCGCAAGGAAAAGACCGAATGGCACAACGTCGTCATTTTCAATGACCAGATCGCCAAGGTCGCCGAGCAGTACCTGAAGAAGGGCATGAAGGTTTACGTCGAAGGCCAGCTGCAGACACGCAAATGGCAGGACCAGACCGGCGCCGACAAGTACACGACCGAAGTCGTGCTGCAGAAATTCCGCGGCGAGCTGCAGATGCTCGATTCTCGCGGCGAGGGCGGCGGTCAGGTCGGCAACTATGCCGGCGGCGGCGGCGCGAGCCGTGGCTCGGATTTCGGCCAGTCTGGCCCCAATGAGAGCTTCAACCGCGGCGGCAACAGCGGTGGCGGCGGTTCCAAGGGCGGCGGTGGCGGCGGCTCGTCGCGCGAACTGGACGACGAAATCCCGTTCTGAGCTGACGATAGTCAGCGATATCTGAGGAGAGGGCGCGATGTCGCTCGGACCGCTTCTGTCGGCGCGCCCTCCCATTCCATGGCACGCCTTCGCGGCCCTTGCCGCGTTGGCCATTGGCGCTACGCAACTGGCGCTGCCGAAAGGCACGACGCGCCATCGTGTCGTCGGCTATACCTGGGCGGCGCTGATGCTGGTCGTCGCCATCTCCAGTTTCTGGATCCAGCAGATACGCCTCGTCGGTCCGTTCAGCCCGATCCATCTCTTGTCGATTTTAGTGTTGATCGCCGTGCCGCTGGCGGTCTGGCACGCGCATATGCATCGGGTCGCCAAACATCGCAGGGTCATGATATCGCTGTATGTTTTCGCCCTGATCGGCGCCGGCGTGTTCACGCTGCTGCCGGGGCGGATCATGCACACGGTCGTCTTCGGCCAGTTACGCTTTCTGAAAGGAAGATTGCCGTGAGAGCCCGGATCAAATGGGTCGAGGAGCGCACCTTCGTCGGCGAGTCCGGCAGCGGCCACAAGGTTGTGCTGGGAACCGCCTCCGGGCCGGAAGGCAAGACGCCGGGTCCGAGCCCGATGGAACTGGTGCTGATCGGCACCGGCGGCTGCTCGGCCTATGATGTCGTTCACATCCTCGAAAAAGGCCGCGAGGCGATCGAGGACTGTGTTGTCGAACTCGACGCCGACCGGGCCGAAACCGACCCGAAAGTCTTCACCCGCATCCACATGCATTTCATCGTCACGGGCCACGCGCTGTCGCACGACAAGGTCCAGCGCGCCATCAACCTGTCGATCGAGAAATACTGCTCGGCCTCGGCCATGCTGGCCAAGACGGCTGTCATCACCCACGATTTCGAGGTCGTCGATACGGCGGTGGAGTAGGGAGCAGGGAGCAGGGAGCAGGGGCTGCCGTTTACCCCGCCATCAGCGCCTTGATGCCATCCGCGACGAACTGAACCGCAAGCGCGGCCAGGATGACGCCGAGCAGGCGGGTCAGGATCGAGCGGCCGGTCTGGCCGAGGATGCGGTCGATGCGCTCCGACAGCACGAACACCAGATAGGTGATGGCAAGGCAGACGAAGATGATGCCGACCAGCGCCGCTTGTGCTGCAAAACCCTGAAACGAGCCCGACAGTAGCACAGTCGCCGAAATCGCACCGGGGCCGGCGATCAGCGGGATCGCCAGCGGGAAGGCCGCGATGTTGTGGATCATGTCCTTGGTGATGGCGACGTCGCCGATCTTCTCCTTGCGATCTTGGCGGCGCTCGAACACCATTTCGAAAGCGATGAAGAACAGCAAAAACCCGCCGGCGACACGGAAAGCCGGCAGCGTGATGCCGAACACCGACAGGATGGACGCCCCGGCCACCGCAAACAGCGCCATCACGAGGAAGCCGATGATCGAGGCGCGCACCGAAACCTGCTGACGTTCCTCGCGGTTCATGCCGCGTGTCACCGCGAGGAAGAGCGGCGCGAGACCTGGGGGGTCGATGGTCACCAGAATGGTGACGAAGGCGTTGAACAGGCTGTCGAAACTCGGCATCGCTGACCCCTCCCGCCGGGCCGGACCCCTGCGCCACGATAGTGGTAGAGCAAAGCCTGGCCGGTGGGAACCGTCTGACATGGCGATACCGGAGACGCCGGCAGTGTTAGGCGGCAGCGTTGCAATAGGCCTCCAGGCGATAGCCGTCGGGATCGACGATGAAGGCAGCGTAATAGTCCTCGCCATAGTCGGCGCGCAGGCCCGGCGCGCCATTGTCGCTGCCGCCTGCACGCAAGGCGGCGGCATGGAAGGCGACGACACTCTGCCTCGTCGGCGCGGCAAAGCAGAAATGCAGACCGGACTTCTCGTCCGATGGCACTGGCCGCTCCGCGTCGTTCACCCACAGCGCGACGGCTTGCGCACCATAACCCAGTGAGCCTGGCGACTGGCCGAGGCAGGAATAACCGAGCGGCTTTAGCGCGGCATCGTAGAAGGGCTTCGAAACGTTGGTGTCGCGGACGCCGATCGAGACATGGTCAAGCATGTTTTTTCACCTTTTTGCAATATGTTGCGTCATCAGTCCTGGGCGACGCGGCGCGCCAGGAACTCGACTTCGAGACGCCATGTCTTGCCATCGTCGTGCGAACGCTCGCCGAGCCAGCGGAAGCTGTCCTTGGTGATGCGCGAAAAGCTCCAGCGGACCGAGGAACCAGTGCCGTCGGCGCCGACCTGCACAATCGTGTCGCCTTCGGCGCGACCAAGCTGGCGGCTGTAGTATTGGTTGCGCGGGTCGCTCCAGAAGATGTGCCAGGCATCCGAGCCGGGATCATAGGCCCGCAGCGTTGTGCCATAGAAAGTCCATTTGCCGAGAGAAGGCGAGGGGCCGGCATCCCGCGCGGGCAGGATCCATACATCCTGGATCGCCCTGCCTTCCAGGACCCAGCCGAAATGCACCTCGCCGCGTCCGGTGAGAACCGTGCCGTCGTCGAGATGGCGCGTGGCATCGAATGTCCAGGCGCCGACGAAGCGGCCGTAGAGATCAAGCTTTTCAGCCAGGCCGGGGTTGGGGCCGTCGCTGTGGAGCGCTTCGGCAAAGGAGGATGTACCGATCATACTTGCTGCCTTCGTTATGTCAGGAGGCTGCAAGCGATAGGCCCCGACCGGGTGTCGCGCTTGGGAAAAATTGCTATCTTTCAAGCCATGACGACGAGCGAACAAAACCTAGCATCGGGGCAGGGTTGGTATGTCTGTGACGTGCTGTGCACGGCCGGCGCCGGCGACCGCCCGTTCGAGGAGGCGCACGACACCTTCTGCGTTGCCGCTGTCACCAGCGGCACCTTCCGCTACCGCACCAGGCAAGGCGCCGCCATGCTGGCGCCGGGCGCGATCCTGCTCGGCAATGTCGGCGCCTGCTATGAATGCGGGCATGAGCATGGCGCCGGCGACCGTTGCCTGTCCTTCCACTTCGCTCCGGCCTATCTCGACCGCATCGCCAGCGACGTGCCCGGCGCGAGCAAGCTCGCCTTCCGCGTGCCGCATATGCCGCCCTTGCCGGCGCTGGCATCGCTGCTGGCCGAGGCGGAAGCGGCGCGCGAGATGGTCGACATCGACGCCTTTGAAGAGCTTGGCCTGCGAATTGCCGGCGCAGCACTGGCTGTTGCCGGCGCAGCACTGCCTGTGGCCAGCGATGCGGTGCCGGGCGTCCGACCGCCGAGCCGCCGCGACCAGAAACGGGTTGCCGAGGCGGTGCGGCAGATCGAGCTCAATGCCGACAGGCCGGTCTCGCTTTCCGAGCTTGCCTGCGCGACGGCGACCAGCCCGTACCATTTCCTGCGCACCTTCCGGCAGGTCGCCGGCATGACGCCCTATCAGTTTCTGCTGAGAACCCGGCTGCACCGCGCGGCGGTGCGGCTGCGCATGTCAGGCGATGCCATCTCGGCAATCGCCTTCGAGGCCGGTTTCAACGATTTGTCGACGTTCAACCGCCGTTTCCGGCGCGTCATGGGTGAGACGCCTGGCCACTATCGCGCCCGGCGGGTGGCTACCCGCTGACGCGTCTGTCTGCCTCCAGATAAGCTCTTGGCTTGGAAAACTGTCCTTCGCAGGCTTTTGCCCCTGGCGGCGGCGAATGCGTTATGGCCAAATCGTCGCAATCAGAGGTATCCATTTGAATTTACCACTGAAATCCTCATTGGAAAAGCACCACGAATATTGGAGTTTCGGCCGTGCTTCCTATATAAGCGGTCAGTGATTCCTGATTAGATTGTGATCCGATTTGACCGACCAAAAACCCCCGCGCGGCGCCGACGGCGGCCCTACCGGCATCGAGCCCATCTCCATCATCGAGGAGATGCAGAGCTCCTACCTCTCTTATGCCATGAGCGTCATCGTCAGCCGTGCGCTGCCCGATGTACGCGACGGCCTGAAGCCGGTTCACCGCCGCATTCTCTATGCGGCGCATGAGAGCGGTTACCACTGGAACCGCAAATATGTGAAGTCGGCCCGCCCGGTTGCCGACGTGATGGGTAAATACCATCCGCATGGCGACGCCTCGATCTACGACGCCTTGGTGCGCATGGCGCAGGACTGGTCGCTGCGCGTTCCGCTGATCGACGGGCAGGGTAATTTCGGCTCCATCGACGGCGATCCGCCGGCGGCGATGCGCTACACCGAATCGCGGCTGACCAAGGTCGCGCATGAACTCTTGGAGGACATCGACAAGGAAACCGTCGATTTCCAGGAGACTTATGACGCATCCGACACCGAACCGAAGGTGCTGCCGGCCCGCTTCCCCAATCTTCTGGTCAACGGTTCCGGCGGCATCGCCGTCGGCATGGCCACCAACATCCCGCCGCACAATCTGGCCGAGATCTGCAACGGCGCCATCGCCATCATCGACAATCCGGCGATCGATTTGCCGGCGCTGATGGAGATCATTCCGGGTCCCGATTTCCCGACCGGCGGCATCGTGCTCGGCCGTTCCGGCATCTACAGCGCCTATGCGACGGGCCGTGGCTCCATCGTCATGCGCGGCAAGGTCAATGTCGAACAGCGCGGCAACGACCGTGAATCGATCATCATCACGGAAGTCCCGTACCAGGTGAACAAGGCCTCGATGATCGAGAAAATGGCCGAGCTGGTGCGCGACAAGCGCATCGAAGGCATTTCCGACATTCGCGACGAAAGCGACCGCCAGGGCTACCGCGTCGTCATCGAGCTGAAGCGCGACGCTGTCGCCGACGTCATTCTCAACCAGCTTTACCGCTTCACGCCGCTGCAGACCTCCTTCGGCGCCAATATGGTGGCGCTGAACGGCGGCAAGCCGGAAGTGATGAACCTGACCGACATGCTAAAGGCATTTGTCGGCTTCCGCGAAGAGGTGATTAGCCGGCGCACGAAGTTCCTGCTGCGCAAGGCGCGTGACCGTGCCCATGTATTGGTCGGTCTCGCCATAGCCGTCGCCAACATCGACGAAGTGATCAAGCTGATCCGCACCGCGCCCGATCCGCAGACGGCGCGCGAGCAGTTGATGGAGCGGCGCTGGCCCTCCGGGGACGTGGAGTCATTGATTCTGCTTATCGACGATCCGCGCCATCGCATCAATGAGGATGGCACCTACAACCTGTCCGAGGAACAGGCGCGCGCAATCCTCGAACTGCGCCTGCAGCGCCTGACCGCGCTCGGCCGTGACGAAATCGCCGACGAGCTGAACACCATCGGCGACGAGATCAAGGATTACCTCGACATTCTGTCGTCCCGCGCCCGCATCCAACAGATCGTCAAGGACGAGCTTGCCGCCGTGCGCGACGAGTTCGGCACGCCGCGCCGCACCGAGCTCACCGACGGCGGCGCCGACATGGAAGACGAGGACCTGATCCAGCGCGAGGACATGGTCGTCACCGTCAGCCATTCCGGCTACATCAAGCGCGTGCCGCTGTCGCTCTACCGGGCGCAACGCCGCGGCGGCAAGGGCCGCTCGGGTATGTCGACCAAGGAAGAGGATTTCGTCACCCGGCTGTTTGTGGCCAACACGCATACGCCGGTGCTGTTCTTCTCCTCGCGCGGCATCGTCTACAAGGAAAAGGTGTGGCGGCTGCCAATCGGCAATCCGCAGTCGCGCGGCAAGGCGCTGATCAACATGCTGCCGCTGGAGCAGGGCGAGCGCATCACCACCATCATGCCGCTGCCCGAGGACGAGACCAGCTGGGGCGAACTCGACGTCATGTTCGCCACCACGCGCGGCACCGTGCGTCGCAACAAGCTGTCCGAATTCGTCCAGGTCAACCGCAATGGCAAGATCGCCATGAAGCTGGAGGAGGAGGGCGACGAGATTCTCGGCGTCGAGACCTGCACAGACAATGACGATGTGCTTTTGACCGCCAGCTCCGGCCAGTGCATCCGCTTCCGCGTTGGCGATGTGCGCGTCTTCCAGAGCCGCAATTCGGTCGGCGTGCGCGGCATAAGCATGGCCGAGACCGACCGCATCATCTCCATGTCGGTGATCGAGCATGTCGATGCTTCACCGGCGGAACGCTCCGCCTACCTCAAGCGGGCAGCACTGGAGCGGCGGCTTGCCGCCGAGGTGACCGGCGAGGAAGAAGAGATTGCACTCACCAATGAGGAGATTGGCGAGGAGACCGAGCTTTCCGACAGCCGTTACGAAGAGCTCAAGGCGCATGAGCAGTATGTGCTGACGGTGACCGAATATGGCTACGGCAAGCGCTCGTCATCCTACGATTTCCGCCTGACCGGACGCGGCGGCAAAGGCATCCGCGCCACCGACGTGTCGAAGGTGGCCGAGATCGGCCAGCTGGTGGCGACTTTCCCGGTCGGCAATGACGACCAGATCATGCTGGTTTCGGATGGCGGCACGGTCATCCGGGTGCCGGTCAACGGTATCCGTTTCGCCAGCCGCGCCACCAAGGGCGTGACCATCTTCAACACCGCCGAAGGCGAGAAGGTGGTTTCGGTCGAACGGATTTCGGAGCCGCAGGCCGACGAGGATGTCGAAGAGGGTGTCATTGAGGCCGGCGCCGGAGATGCCGTACCGGACAGCACCGAATAGGTTTGAGCAACAACGCCGGCCCGATGGGCCGGCGCAAACAAGAAACTAGCAATAAATCAGGGGCGACGGTGGGGCCAGCGAGCGCCGAAACCTTCGAACCGCTTTGTGCGGACACGGACGCGCTCTGCCTCGTTATGCAATCCGAATGCGGTGGCGATCAGCATGGCGACGGTCATTGCGGTGGCGAGCATGTAGATCAGCATGTGCGTGTTCTCCTGCGCCTATCCAACGGTTAGATCGGGTTTTGGTTTCATCTTCCGAAGTGCAAACTAGCGAACGCGGCGTGAAGTCTTCGTGATCAAGGCATTCATCTGTCGTTCATGTCTGCGAAAAGGTTCACGCAGATGTTCCCAATCGCATTTGCCTTCCGCCCAATGCCCCGCTAGAAGCACCTCCCATGACCGATCGCATCGCCCTTTATGCCGGCTCCTTCGACCCGCTGACCAACGGCCATCTCGATGTGCTGAAGGCATCGCTGGCTGTCGCCGACACGGTATATGCGGCGATCGGCACCCATCCCGGCAAGACGCCGCTGTTTTCCTTCGACGAACGGGTGAAGCTGATCGAGGCCGCGACCAAGGCCGAATTTGGCCGCGACGGCGACCGTATCAAGGTCGTCGCCTTTGACGGGCTGGTCATCGACGCGGCCCGCAAGCATGGCGCCTCGATCATGATCCGAGGCCTGCGCGACGGCACCGATCTCGATTACGAGATGCAGATGGCCGGCATGAACGAGACCATGGCGCCGGAACTGCAGACGGTTTTTCTGCCCGCCAGTCCATCGGTACGCACCATTACCGCCACACTTGTGCGCCAGATAGCCTCGATGGGCGGAGACATCCGTCCCTTCGTACCGGCCGCCGTTGCCGGCGCGCTCACCGCCAAATTCGCGAAATAGTGCATGTCGCCCAAAAGTGGATGCCGGTTTTGGGGCAACGACATGCACCCTAACAAAGACCTTCGGAGATCCCTTATGCAGCTGAAAAAGCTCGCCTCGTTCCTCGTCGTGCTTGCCGGTCTGACCGCATCCGTTTCGGCCTTCGCCGCCGAACCGGAAAACACCATGATCATCACCTTGAAGAACGGCGACGTCACCATCGCGCTACGCCCCGACCTGGCACCCAAGCATGTCGCGCAGATCAAGAAGCTGGTGCGTGAAGGCGCTTATAACGATGTCGCATTCCACCGGGTCATCAACGGCTTTATGGCGCAGACCGGCGACGTCAAGTTCGGCAACATGAAGAAGGGGTTCAGCCCCGAGGCCGTCGGCACCGGCGGTTCAGACCTGCCCGACCTGCCGGCCGAATTCTCGCAGAGCGAACATTTCAAGCGCGGCACGCTCGGTATGGCCCGTTCGCAGGACCCGAACTCCGCCAATTCGCAGTTCTTCATCATGTTCGCGCCGGCTCCGAACCTCGATGGCCAGTACACCATCGTCGGCAATGTCGTCAGCGGCATCGAACTGGTGGACAAGATCAAGAAGGGTGACGAGGCCGACAACGGCACGGTCAGCGAGCCCGACCGCATGATCAAGGTACGCATCGCCGCCGACAAGTAACCTATCAAATCAATCTGTTTTTCTGAGATAAAAGGATATCCGACATGGCTGAGATCAAGGACCGCGAAAACGCGCTCATCCTGGAAACGACCAGGGGCAAGGTCGTCATCGAACTGTTTCCCGATTTGGCTCCCGGCCACGTCGCCCGCATCAAGGAACTGGCGCGTGAAGGCGCCTATGATGGCGTGGTCTTCCACCGCGTCATCGAAGGCTTCATGGCGCAGACCGGCGACGTGAAGTTCGGCAATTCGTCGAAGCCGACCTTCGCGCCGTCGCGTGCGGGCATGGGCGGCTCGGAAAAGCCGGACCTGAAGGCTGAATTCTCCAACGCCAACCATGGCCGCGGTACCTGCTCGATGGCACGTTCGCAGAACCCGAACTCCGCCAATTCGCAGTTCTTCATCTGCTTCGACGATGCCGCCTTCCTCAACCGCCAGTACACGGTCTGGGGCCAGGTCATCGAAGGCATGGACAATGTCGACAAGATCAAGCGCGGCGAGCCGGTCGTCGATCCCGACAAGATCGTGTCGCTGAAGGTCGCGGCCGACGTCAAGTAAGGACAAACGACGATGATGGGCGTGGTCTGGTCGCTGCTCGGCATCCTGTCCGGCGCCTTCATCGCCATTCAGGCGCCGATCAACTCGCAGCTGGCGCGCGGCCTGGGGCTCCCGGTCGCGGCTGCTGCGTTTTCGTTCCTGTCGGGCGCGATCGTGCTTGGTATCATCTCCATTGCCGTTGTGCGGCTGCAGGACATCTCGCTCGACTGGAAGGCGCCTGCGCCTTGGCTGTTCATCGCCGGCGGCATGCTCGGCGGTTTCTATGTCACCCTGTCGACCATTCTTACGCCGCGCATCGGTGCAGCCGCGCTGATGGCGTTCCTGGTTGCCGGCCAGCTCTTCGCCGGCATGCTGATCGATCGGGTCGGCTTCCTCGGCGTGGCGGTGCGCGAGATTTCGCTCGGCCGCATCGCCGGCGCGGTGCTGCTCTTGGCCGGAGCACTGCTCGTCCGGCTCTACTGATGCGCGTCGATCTCTTCGACTTCGACCTGCCGGAGGAGCGCATCGCGCTGCGCCCGGCCGAGCCGCGCGACAGCGCAAAAATGCTGGTGGTCAGGCCGGGCGAGGGTCTTTCGGACCGCGCGGTTGGCGACCTGCCGTCCTTGCTCAACGCCGGCGACGTGCTGGTCTTCAACGACACCAAGGTCATTCCTGCCCAGTTGAGAGGCATAAGGCGGCGCGGCGAAGCGCAGGCGCAGGTGGACGCCACGCTGCATATGCGCATGGCGCCGGACCGCTGGCTGGCCTTCATGCGGCCGGGCAAGCGCATCGCCGCCGGCGACCGCATCCATTTCGGCCATGACGGCAATTCCTGTTTCCTCGGCCAGCTCGATGCCACGGTGATCGAGAAGGGCGAGGCCGGCGAGGCGTTGCTCGGCTTCGACCTGTCGGGGCCGTTTCTCGACGAGGCGCTGCATGCCGTCGGCCACATCCCGCTGCCGCCCTATATCGCGTCGAAGCGCGACGACGACGCGCGCGACCTGACCGACTACCAGACCATCTATGCCAAAGAGGAAGGTGCTGTGGCAGCGCCCACCGCCGGCCTGCATTTCACGCCGGAACTGTTTGCAGCACTCGACGCTAAAGGCATCGAACGCCGCTTCGTCACCTTGCATGTCGGCGCCGGCACCTTCCTGCCGGTCAAGGCGGACGACACCGCTGACCACAAGATGCATGCCGAGACCGGCTCGGTCAGCGAAGCAACAGCCGACGCTCTGAATGGCGCCAAGGCGCGGGGCGGGCGCATCATCGCTGTCGGCACGACCTCGCTGCGCCTGCTGGAGAGCGCGGCACGGCCTGATGGCTCGCTGACCGCCTGGTCCGGCCCGACCGACATCTTCATCACGCCGGGCTATCGCTTCCGCACCGCCGATCTGCTGATGACCAATTTCCATCTGCCGCGTTCGACGCTGTTCATGCTGGTTTCGGCCTTCAGCGGCCTAGATACGATGCGTGCGGCCTATGCTCATGCCATCGGGAACGATTACAGGTTCTATTCCTACGGAGATGCAAGCCTGCTTTATCGAGCGGAGATGAGCGATGGACGATGACCTGCAGGCCTTTGATCGCGAAAGCCTGATCGCCGAAGTGAAGAAATTGCGTGCCGGCATTCGCCAGCATCGAGATGCCACCGGCCACTGGCATCCCCCCAACTTGTGGGATCTGCTGCCGGAAAGGGCCGATCCATCGATTGCCGTGCCGCCCTGGCCGAGATTCATGCGCGGCTGCATCCAATACCGCCAGTCGCTCGACAGGCAGGCGCCAGGCGCGCCTGTCCATGACAAGGAATTCAATGGCTGAGACATTCACCTTCAAGATCCTCGCCACCGACGGCAAGGCGCGGCGCGGTGTCATCGACATGCCGCGCGGCGAAATCCGCACGCCGGCCTTCATGCCGGTCGGCACCGGCGGCACGGTCAAGGCCATGTATATGGACCAGGTGCGCGGCGTCGGCGCCGACGTCATCCTGGGCAATACCTATCATCTGATGCTGCGCCCCGGCGCCGAGCGCGTGGCGCGGCTTGGTGGGTTGCATGAATTCGCCCGCTGGCCGCAGCCGATCCTGACCGACAGTGGCGGTTTTCAGGTCATGTCGCTGTCGAAGCTCAGAAAATTGACCGAGAAGGGCGTCACCTTTCGCTCGCACATTGACGGCGCTGCCTACGAGATGTCGCCGGAGCGCTCGATCGAGATCCAGGGCCTACTCGATTCCGACATCCAGATGCAGCTCGACGAATGCACAGCGCTGCCGGCCGACCTCAAGCAGATCGAGCGCGCGATGGAGCTGTCGCTGCGCTGGGCCGAGCGCTGCAAGACAGCGTTCGGCGATCAGCCCGGCAAGGCGATGTTCGGCATCGTCCAGGGTGGCGACAACGCAGCTCTCAGGGTGCGTTCGGCGCAGGCGCTGAGCGCGATGGAGCTGAAGGGCTATGCGGTCGGCGGCCTGGCCGTCGGCGAACCGCAAGCGGTGATGCTGGATATGCTGGAGATCACCTGTCCGGAATTGCCTGACAACAAGCCTCGATATCTCATGGGCGTCGGCACGCCGGACGACATCGTGAAATCGGTGGCGCGCGGCATCGACATGTTCGACTGCGTGATGCCGACCCGCGCCGGCCGCCATGGCCTGGCCTATACCAGGCGCGGCAAGGTCAATCTCAGGAATGCCCGCCATGCGGACGATCCGCGGCCGCTGGACGAGGAGAGTGACTGCCCGGCGGCACGCGACTATTCACGCGCCTATCTGCATCATCTCGTGCGCTCGCAGGAGGCGCTGGGCGCGATGCTTCTGACGTGGAACAACCTGTCTTACTATCAGAAGCTGATGCAGGACGTTCGCGCCGCGATCGAGGCAAAGGCCTTCGAGGCGCGCACATCAGACATTTCAGAGGGATGGGCGAGGGGCGATATTCCGGTGCTATAAGCACATCTAGGTGCTGAGCGAATTCGCTGCGCGCAAGCTGCAGCCGGTGATTTGAAAGCTGCCGTCGGGCTGCTGTTCCAGCGTGTAGACCGCCTCATAGTCCTTGCCGTCGGGCCCAACGATCAGCACTTGCTGGATTAGCGAAGTTGGCCCCATCTGCTCGACCTTGCCGAAGGAATAGCTCTGCGGCTGGCGCACCGGCGGATAGCCGTTGGTCACCATGTTCATGAAGGTGTCGACGGTCGGAAAGATGCGCTTCACATTTGGAGCGGCGAAACTGTACGCCTTGGCGCCATCATTGGCGATGAGCGCCTTCAACTGACCATCGATGACGGCCTGGCCGGCCTTGACTTCGGCGTCGCCGGCAAGGGCTGCCGACACGAACAACGCGAACAGCAATGAAACAACTGCGAATGCGGTGCGGCGCATGGCCTGTCTCCATTGTCCCCCAACAAAACCTGTCCCGGGACGCATCATACCATACGCTTTGCGGAGCCTCACGGTTTCAGCAACCGCAATATTCGCCACGCAAGTGCCACATGATCATGCTTAAGCCTCCTTTAACGCGGGGCGCGCATCGTAGGGACGGGTGGGGACCCGTTCGCGCAACCAGGGGACGACCATGTTCAAGCAGCCGATCGACCGGCGCCTTTTGCTGAAGGGCGCGGCAAGCCTCGCAGTTTTGGCCCCCTTGCCCGCCTGGGCAAGCACTGGGCCGACCGTCACGGAAGTCGCCTTTGATCCCGCCATTCCAGCGCTCGGCAACCCCGATGGCGACGTCACCATCGCCGAATTCGTCGACTATCAGTGCCCGATCTGCAAGCTCGTCTTCGTCGAACTGAAGAAGTTGATGGAAGAGGACAGCGGCGTTCGGCTTGTGATGAAGGACTGGCCGATCTTCGGCGACGTGTCGCGCGACGCGGCGCGGGTGACGCTGCTGAGCGGCGAACACTATGGCGCGGCGGTCGATGCGCTGATGACCAACCAGCGCGGCCTTTCGGAACGCCGCACCAACGACATCCTTTCTTCCGTCGGTGTCGATGTGGCGATGGTGCGTGCCGACCTCGCCATCCGTGAACCCGATATCGACGCTGCCCTTGTCCGCACCGAAGTCCAGGCGGCGGCGTTCAAGCTGCGCGGCACGCCAGCCCTGGTCATCGGCGGCAACTTGTATCGGCGCGGCATGCCGGTGTCCGAACTGAGACAAGCCGTCGCCAAGGCGCGCTCGGCCTGATGCTTGAAAGCCGGGCGGCAGTCTGCCACAAGGGCCGCTTGTGTGCTGAAGCTTGATCGGGACCGGCAATGAAGACGTTTTTCATGCAGATAAAGTGCGATCTGGGCAAGTCCTACGAGGTCGCCAGCGCGCTCGCCGATGCCGAAATCGCCTCGGAAATCTACTCGACCGCCGGCAATTACGACCTGCTTGCCAAATTCTACGTCGACGACGAGGAAGATGTTGGTCACTTCGTCAACGAGAAGGTACAGATTATTCCCGGAATCAAGGACACCTTCACGGTCGTCACTTTCCGCGCTTTCTAAAGCAATTCCAGGAAAAGTGTGATGCGGTTTTCCGTCCGGAATTGCGTCGAAGCAAAAAGCCATGGCAGGTCGCCGTTGCCATGAAACGGTGAACTGCTATGGCCGCATCAGGCACTTGCCCGGCGACAAGGCAGAGCCTGATTAAGGTCCCGTTCCGACTGCCCGAATTTTGGGCAGTCGAAACATACTGATCGCCGATATCCTCCAAATCACCGATTGCGCTTGATTTTCTCCCGCGACGCCAGTGAAATGGCGTCACAGGGGAGTATGCGATTGGCAGCGTTCGATGAAATGCTTCCGGAAGTTTCCGGGCTGAGACAACCGTATACGGCTTACGACCGCTGGCTGAAGGAGCAGGATCCGGCCAGGCTTACCGAAAAGATGCAGGACGCCGAGCGCGTCTTCCGCAAGACCGGCATTACCTTCGCCGTCTATGGCGAGCAGGAAGCCTCCGAGCGGCTGATCCCCTTCGACATCGTGCCGCGCATCATCTCCGGCAATGAATGGCGAAGGCTGACGCAAGGCATCGAGCAGCGCGTGCAGGCGCTGAACGCTTTCCTCGACGACATTTACCACCGCCAGGAAATCCTGCGCGCCGGCCGCGTGCCGAGGGAGCTGATCGCCAGGAACGAGGCGTTCCTGCCGGAAATGATCGGAGTGCGGCCACCGGCCGGCGTCTACACCCACATTATCGGCGTCGATATCGTCCGGATCTCGGAGAACGAGTTCTACGTGCTGGAGGACAATGCGCGCACGCCGTCGGGGGTCTCCTACATGCTGGAGAACCGCGAGACGATGATGCAGCTCTTTCCCGAGCTGTTCCAGCAGATCAAGGTGCGGCCGGTGGAGAATTATCCGCAATTGCTGCGCCAGTCGCTGGCGGCAGTGCGGCCGCAAAGCACCAAGGGGGCACCGACCATTGCCGTGCTGACGCCGGGCAGCTTCAACTCCGCCTATTTCGAACATGCCTTCCTCGCCGACCAGATGGGCGTGCAACTGGTCGAAGGCCAGGATCTGCGCGTTGTAGACGGCCACGTCGCTATGCGCACGACCGAAGGCTACAAGCAGATCGACGTGCTTTACCGGCGCGTCGACGATTCCTTCCTCGATCCGCTGACCTTCCGGCCGGAATCGGCCCTTGGCGTGCCCGGCATCATGGACGTCTACCGCGCCGGCAACATCACCATCGCCAACGCGCCGGGAACCGGCATCGCCGACGACAAGGCGATTTATTCCTACATGCCCGACATCGTCGAGTTCTACACCGGCCGCAAAGCCATCCTCGGCAACATCCCGACCTGGCGCTGCTCGGAGCCCGACAGCCTGAAATACGTGCTCGAACACATCCATGAGCTGGTCATCAAGGAAGTGCACGGCTCCGGCGGCTACGGCATGCTGGTGGGGCCGGCTGCGACCAAGAAGGAATGCCAGGATTTCGCCAAGAAGCTGCAGGCGAAGCCTTCCAACTACATCGCCCAGCCGACGCTGGCGCTGTCGACCTGCCCGATCCTGACAGAAAAAGGCCTGTCGCCGCGCCATGTCG
The DNA here is from genome assembly GCF_000502815.1 of Mesorhizobium sp. LSJC269B00. Lineage (NCBI taxonomy): Bacteria > Pseudomonadati > Pseudomonadota > Alphaproteobacteria > Hyphomicrobiales > Phyllobacteriaceae > Mesorhizobium > Mesorhizobium sp. LSJC269B00. The sequence continues at coordinate 764,826 of NZ_AYVN01000005.1, read as the reverse complement.
ACTTGCGACCCTATGTTCTGGTCTCCGACCGAATCCAGATCGTTCCCGGCGGCTTGACGCGGGTGGCGCTGAAGGAGGGTTCTTTGGTCGTGAATTCCTCGCAAGGCGGCGGCACGAAGGATACGTGGGTGTTGGACGATTAGGTAGGGAATAGGGCAGTAGGCAGTAGGCAGTAGGCAGTAGGCAGTAGGCAGTAGGCAGTAGGCAGTAGGCAGTAGAGGGACAAGAAATGCCATATTCCACAGAGATTCAAATGCTTACTAATCCCTACTCACTATTCCCTACTCACTAGCCCCGAAGGGCCACTTCACATGCTTCTCGGCCGCACCGCCAACGGGCTCTACTGGATGAACCGCTATATCGAGCGGGCGGAAAACATGGCGCGTCTGGTCGATGCCGGCCTTCGCATGGCGCTGACCCGCACCCAGAGCGCGTCGGAAGAGTGGAATTCGGTGCTGCTCAGCGCCGGCTCCGACGTCACCTTCACGCAGAAATACAAGGACTATACCGCCGCCAACGTCGCCGACTTCCTGCTGCGCGACACCTCGAACCCGTCGAGCACGATGTCGGCGATCGAGACCGCTCGCAACAATGCCCGCATGGTGCGCACCGCGCTGACGCGCGAGACGTGGGAGAGCATCAACGAAGCCTGGATGGCCCTGAAGCGCATGCTGGCAAAGCCGATCGACGAGCGCGACCTGCCGAGTGTGCTCGACGCCATCAAGCGCGAGACGGCGCTGATCCGCGGCTCGTTCTACGGCACGATGCTGCGCAACGAGATCTTCGACTTCTCGCAGCTCGGCACCTATGTCGAGCGGGCCGACAACACGGCACGCATCCTCGACGTGAAATACTACGTGCTGCTGCCGTCGATCTCCTGGGTCGGCTCGAGCCTCGACAACTACCAGTGGGAATCGATCCTGCGCTCGGTGTCGGCGCACCGTTCCTATCGCTGGGTCTATGAGGCCGACTACAAACCGACCAACATTGCCGACTATCTGATCCTCAATGTGCGCATGCCGCGCTCGCTGACCTTCTGTTATCGTTTTCTCGCCGAGCATCTGAAGTTCCTCGGCGACGATTATGGCGACCGTCATGCCTGCCACGCCACCGTCGACAGGACACAGGCGATGCTGCAGGCAGGGTCGATCAAGGACATATTCGACACCGGCCTGCACGAATTCCTGGCCAGGTTCATTCAAGACAACACCAAGCTTGGCGAAGAGATCGCACAAGATTACCGGTTCAATTGAGCATGATCGCGAACCGGAGGACCGCGCTAGCGACAAGTGAGACCCGGTTTTCGGATAAGATCATGCTTACAAACGGAAAATAGGCATGCGGCTCAAGATCACCCACCGTACCGAATACCGCTACGACGCGCCGGTGCACTATCTGTTGCAGCGGCTACGCCTGTTACCGGTCAGTGGCCCGACGCAGACCGTGCTGTCCTGGGCGCTGAAGATCGAGGGCGCGCGCGAGGAAGTCCGCTTTAACGACCATTTCGGCAACGATAACAGGCTGTTGAGCGTCGAGGGTGAGCGCGACTTCATCACCGTCGAGGCCTCCGGCGAGGTTGTCACGCGCGACACAGCGGGCGTCTCGGGTCCGCATCACGGCTTTGCGCCGCTGTGGCTGTTCAGCCAGGAGACAGCTTTGACCATCCCCGGCGAGGGCATAAGCGAGCTTGCCGCGGCGGTCGGCAAAGGTACCGACATCGAAAGGCTGCATAGGCTGATGGCGCTGATCGTCGAGCGCGTCGCCTACACGCCGGGCACCACCAGCGTGACGACCCCGGCGGAAGAGGCATTGGCGCTGAAGACCGGCGTTTGCCAGGATCACAGCCACATCTTTGTCACCGCAGCCCGCGTCATGGGTTTTCCGGCCCGCTATGTCAGTGGCTATCTGATGATGGATGCGGCCATCGAGCAGGCGGCAAGCCATGCCTGGGCCGAAGCCCATGTTCAGGGTCTCGGCTGGGTCGCCTTCGACGCCGCCAACGGCATTTCCCCCGATGAACGCTATGTCAGGGTAGCCACCGGCCGTGATTATCGCGACGCCTCGCCGGTGTCGGGAATTCGACTGGGACAGGCGGAGGAACAGCTTGCAGTCACCGTCACGGTAGAGCAGTAGTCTCCGGCAAGATTGCTGCCTGAAGAGATTCCATGACTTATTGCGTCGGCCTCAAGATCGATCGTGGGCTCGTGTTCATGTCGGACACGCGCACCAATGCAGGGATGGATTCGATCTCCACTTTCAAGAAGATGCATGTCTGGGAAGAGCCAGGCGAGCGCGTCATCGTACTGATGTCGGCCGGCAATCTGGCTACGACGCAGGCCGTGGTCAGCCTGCTCGACGAGCGCACCAAGGCGGTGGCGGAACGCCACGCGACGCTGCTCGAGACCCCATCCATGTACCAGACGGTGCGGCTGGTCGGCGACACCGTCAAGGAAGTCATCGCCAGCTCGTCGCCTGCCGGCGAAAAGGCGGATTCCTATTTCAACGCCTCCTTCATCCTCGGCGGCCAGATCAAGGGCAGCCCGCCACGGCTGTTCATGATCTATCCCGAGGGCAATTTCATCGAATCGACCGACGACACGCCGTTCTTCCAGATCGGCGAGACCAAATACGGCAAGCCGATCATCATCCGTGCCTATGAAAGGACGATGAGCCTGGCTGAAACGGTCAAGCTCTTGCTGGTATCGTTCGATTCGACGCTGAAATCGAACCTGTCCGTCGGCCTGCCTCTCGACCTGCTGTTCCTGGAGGAGGACACGTTCACGGTGGGTTTGAAAAAGCGCATCGGCCAGGACGATCGATATTATCGTGCTATTTCCGAAGGCTGGTCGAACGCGTTGAAGACGGCCTTTGCCAGCCTGCCGGATTTTCCGGGCTAGCGCGGGAACCTTCGTCGCGGTTGCCTGTCTCTATTTAACATGTTAATCAAAATTCAAACGGCTGTCTGATCGGCGCGTCGGGAGGATCCATGGACAACGAGCAATTCCGCGACTGGTCGAGGCGCGCCGCCGACTGGGGCGCTGATTACCGCGCCGGCCTTCGCGATCGGCCCGTGCGACCTGCCATAGCGCCGGGCGAGATCTTCAGGAGCATCGAAGCTTCTCCGCCGGAGGCCGCGGAATCGATGGAGACGATCTTCGCCGATTTCGAAGCCAAGATCGTGCCCGGCATGACGCATTGGCAGCATCCGCGTTTCTTTGCTTATTTCCCGGCCAATGCAGCACCCGTCTCGGTGGTTGCCGAATATCTGGTCTCTGCGATGGCCGCGCAGTGCATGCTGTGGCAGACTTCGCCGGCGGCGACAGAGCTTGAGACGCGCATCGTCGACTGGATGCGCCAGGCGCTCGGCCTGCCCGAAGGCTTTTCCGGCGTGATCCAGGACTCCGCATCATCGGCGACGCTGGCCGCCGTGTTGACCATGCGCGAGCGCACGCTCGACTGGCAGGGCAACAAGAAGGGTCTTTCCGGGCAGGGCAGGCTGCGCGTCTATTCCTCCGACCAGGTGCACACCTCGATCGACCGCGCCATCTGGGTCGCCGGCATTGGCGAGGAAAACCTCGTCCGCATTCCCGTCGCCGGCACCTACCGCGCCATGGATACCGCGGCTTTGGAAGCGGCGATTGTTGCCGACCGCGCGGCCGGCCTATTGCCGGCCGGCATCATCGCGTGCGTCGGCGGCACCAGCACCGGCGGCACCGACGACATCGCTGAAGTGGCCGCGGTGGCCAAACGCCAGGGGCTCTATCTGCATATCGACGCCGCCTGGGCCGGATCGGCGATGATCTGTCCGGAATACCGGCATTTCTGGACCGGTGTCGAGGGCGCGGACTCGATCGTCTTCAACCCGCACAAATGGCTGGGCGCGCAATTCGACTGCTCGATCCAGTTCGTCCGTCAGCCGGAGGATCTCGTGCGCACGCTGGCGATCAAGCCGGACTATCTGAAAACTCGCGGTCATGACGGCATCATCAACTACTCCGAATGGTCGGTGCCTCTCGGCCGTCGCTTCCGGGCGCTGAAGCTGTGGTTCCTGCTGCGCGCCCATGGCCTCGAGGCGCTGCGCACCATGATCCGCAATCACGTCGCCTGGAGCGAAGGCATAGCAGCGCGCCTGGCCGAGGAGGAGGATTTCGAGCTCGCCAGCCAGCCGATGCTGTCGCTGTTCTCGTTCCGGCATCGCGCCGCATCCGGCGCTGACTGCGACGAGCACAATCTGCGTCTGGTCGACGCCATCAACAATGACGGCCGTATCTACCTGACGCAGACGCGTGTCGATGGGCGGGTCGCCATCCGCTTCCAGGCAGGCCAGTTCGAGACAACCGCGGCCGATGTCGATACCGCCTTCACTGTCATCTGCGAGTGTGCAAGATCCCCGAAGGACTGACAGGGATTGCCCGGGTGGTTGCCGCCGCCGGGGCAAGCCAGCAAAGACTTGCGAGCAAGCATATGGCCGGAAGGGCTGAAGGGGTTAGCCAGAATCTGACGGGCGTCTGGAGCGGGCGCTATTCCTATCCGCGCGAACTGCCGCCGGTTTCCTTCGTTGCAACGCTGATCGAGACGGCAACCAGCTTGACGGGGATGACCCACGAACCGGCGGCGACCAGCACGGCAAGATACGCAAGCCTGCAGGGGCAGCGAGAGGGCAACGCCGTCTCCTTTACCAAGACATACGACAAGGCCCAATTGAAGGCGCACCCGATTCACTACAGCGGCATCATCAACGGTGATGCAACCGAGATCAAAGGCACTTGGCGGATCCCGGGATACTGGTCCGGCAATTTCCTGATGATCCGCTCGCCAGGTAAAGTCGCGGCTGTCACCCGCAAGGTGGCGGAGCGGGTCTGAGCCGTATCTGCCCGGTTCGCCTTTGCAATCATCGATATTTCATTAGCCGGCGTCTCCCTTTTCATTGCTTTCGTTTTCAGCTACAAACAAGAAAAACGAAAACGGGAGGTTCTCAGTGTATTTGTCGCCGCGCCATGCCGAGATCATCCAGATGGCGAAGGACCATGGCCGTGTGCTGGTCGATGACCTCGCCACGCATTTCAACGTGACGCCACAGACCATCCGCAAGGACCTCAACGATCTCTGCGACCAGCGGCTGCTGACGCGCATCCATGGCGGGGCCCTGTTCCCGTCCGGCATCGAGAACATGGAGTATGAGGCGCGCCGCAAGATTGCCGCCGACGAGAAGGAGGCCATCGGCCGCGCGGCGGCCAGGCTGATACCCGACAACGCCTCCCTGTTCATCAACATCGGCACCACGACCGAGTCGGTCAGCAAGGCGCTGCTCGACCATACCGGGCTGATGGTCATCACCAATAATATCAATGTTGCCAACAGGATGCGCATCTATCCTTCGATCGAGGTGGTAATCGCCGGCGGCGTCGTGCGTGGCTCCGACGGCGGCGTTGTCGGCGAGGCCGCGGTCGATTTCATCAGGCAGTTCAAGGTCGATTATGCGGTGATCGGCGCCTCGGCCATCGACCATGACGGCGCGTTGCTCGATTTCGACTTTCGCGAAGTGAAAGTGGCGCAAGCCATTATCGCCAATGCCAGGCATGTCATCCTGGTCTCCGACCAGACCAAGTTCGAACGCACCGCGCCGGTTCGCATCGGCCATCTCTCGCAAGTCAACACCTTCATCACCGACCGTTGCGACATCCCGTCGGTGCGCAAGATCTGCGAGGAAGCGGAGGTTCAATTGATCGAAACGTCGCTCGGCTAGGCTATCGATCACGGTCCCGTTACATTTCGTTTGACATTCGTTCTTATTTCGAAATAATCCCGATACGGTTTCGTAACAACTCAAAAATGCTGCAATGCGAAATCGCGGGAGGGATTTGTGGACGCAGTCCGTGACATCTTCGTCATCGGTGGCGGCATCAATGGCTGCGGCATCGCCCGCGACGCCGTTGGGCGGGGCTTTTCGGTATTTCTCGCCGAGATGAACGACCTCGCCAGCGGAACCTCCTCCGGTTCGACCAAGCTGATCCATGGTGGCCTGCGCTACCTCGAATTCTACGAGTTCCGGCTTGTGCGCGAGGCGCTGATGGAGCGCGAGGTTCTGTGGAAGAACGCGCCGCACATCATCTGGCCGATGCGCTTCGTGCTGCCCTATGCCAAGGGCCTGCGCCCGGCCTGGCTGATCCGGCTCGGCCTGTTCCTCTACGATCATATTGGTGGCCGCAAATTGCTGCCGGCTACCCGGACACTGGACATGTCCAAGGATCCGGCCGGCAAGCCTCTGAAGCCGCTATTTCACAAGGCCTTCGAGTACTCGGACGGCTGGGTCAACGATGCCCGGCTGGTGGTGTTGAACGCGCGTGACGCAGCCGACCGCGGCGCCACCATCCGCACCCGCACGAAAGTCGTCGGGGCGCGGCGCGAAGGCGATCTGTGGGCGATCCGCGTGGAAGACGTGCAGACGGGAGAGGCCGAGGAGGTCAAGGCCCGGCTGCTGGTCAATGCCGCCGGTCCATGGGTCGACCACGTCCTGTCGACCACCGTGGGCCAGAACGACGTGCACAATGTGCGCCTGGTGCAGGGCAGTCATATCGTTATCAAAAAGAAGTTCGATGATCCGCGCGCCTATTTCTTCCAGAACAAGGACGGGCGCATCATCTTCGCCATCCCTTACGAGGAAGAATTTACGCTGATCGGCACCACCGATCGCGACTATCCCGGCGATCCGCATGACGTGAAGATCAGCGACACCGAGATCGACTATCTCTGCGCGGCGGCGAGCGAATATTTTGCTGAAGCCGTGACGCGTCCCGACATCGTCTGGACCTATTCGGCCGTGCGCCCGCTCTACGACGACGGCGCTTCGAAGGCGCAGGAAGCGACCCGCGACTATGTGCTGAAAGCCGATGGCGGCGGGGGCAAGGCGCCGATCGTCAACGCTTTCGGCGGCAAGATCACCACCTACCGCCGGTTGTCGGAATCGATGCTGGAAAAGGTCGAAGGTTTTCTCGGCAAGCGCGGCAAGCCGTGGACGGCGAACGCGCCCTTGCCAGGCGGCGATTTCCCGGCCACCGGTTTCGACGCCCAGGTGGCGAAGCTGAAGAGCGCCTATCCTTTCCTCGACCAGCGCCTGGCGCGTCGGTTGACCAGGCTTTACGGCACGCGCGCGCAAGTGTTGCTCGGCCTCGCCAAGTCGAACGCCGATCTCGGCCGCAATTTCGGCGCCGATCTCTATGAGGCCGAGGTACGCTACCTCTGCGAAAACGAATGGGCGCTGACCGCCGAAGATGTATTGTGGCGTCGCACCAAGCGCGGTCTGCATCTCAGCCGCGAACAGGCCTCGGCGCTTGACGAATTCATGCGCGGCATAAGCCGGCGCCATGTCGCGGCAGCGGAATAGGGAAGGCGATTGATGCACAAAGCCTGGGAGGAGGCATCATGCTGGAACTGAGAAACGTGACGAAGATGGTCGGCGCGGTGGAGCATATCCGCGACGTGTCGCTGACGCTTCAGCACGGCTCGCTCAACGTTTTGCTCGGGCCGACACTGTCGGGCAAGACCAGCCTGATGCGGCTGATGGCCGGACTCGACGTGCCGACCACCGGTTCAGTCTGGTTCGACGGCCAGAATGTCACCGGCATGCCGGTGCAGCAGCGCAAGATCGCCATGGTCTATCAGCAGTTCATCAACTACCCCGCGATGACCGTCTACGAGAACATCGCCTCGCCGTTGCGCGTCGCCGGCAACGACCAGGCCAAGATCGACAAGGAAGTCCGCAACGCGGCAGGGCTTTTGAAGCTCACACCCTATCTCGACCGCACGCCGCTCAGCCTGTCCGGCGGCCAGCAGCAGCGTACGGCGCTGGCCCGCGCCATCGTCAAGAATGCCAGCCTGGTGCTGCTCGACGAGCCGCTCGCCAACCTCGACTACAAATTGCGCGAGGAGCTGCGCGCCGAACTGCCCAAGATATTTGCCGCCGCCGGCACTATTTTCGTCTACGCCACGACCGAGCCGCATGAAGCTTTGCTGCTCGGCGGCAATACGGCGACGCTGTCCGAGGGGCGGATCACCCAATTCGGGCCGACCATCGACGTCTTCCGCAAGCCGATCGACCTGGTGACGGCGAAAACCTTTGCCGATCCGCCGCTCAACACCATCGTGCTGGCCAAGAAAGGTCCGGATTTCCTTCTCGAGGGCGGCGTCAAGCTGCCGGTACCGGCCGAACTCGCCGGCATTTCCGACGCCAATTACACGATCGGCTTCCAGCCGCATCATCTGTCGCTCGAGCGGCCCAACGCTGCCGCCGTGCCGGTGCGCGCCAAGGTGACGATCACCGAGATCACCGGCTCGGAAAGCTTCATCCATCTCGATTTCGCCGATGCGCGCTGGGTCATGCTGACCCACGGCATCCGCGATTTCGAGCCCGACGCCGAGATCGAGGTGTTTATCGATCCGCGCCACATCATGGTCTTCGACAGCAACGGCAGCGCCGTCGCCGCGCCGAAGCTTGCGGCCTGAAGGGGAAGAAAGAGATGGCGCGCATCGACGTCAACCATGTCAGGCACTCCTACCTGCCCAACCCGCAGAAGGATGCCGATTTTGCGCTGCGGGAAGTGCACCACACTTTCGAGGATGGCGGCGCCTATGCGCTGCTTGGGCCCTCGGGTTGCGGCAAGACCACGCTGCTCAACATCATTTCGGGACTTCTGCAACCCTCGCACGGTGAGTTGCTGTTCAACGGCAAGGACGTCACCAATCTGTCGACGCAGGAGCGCAATATTGCGCAGGTGTTCCAATTCCCGGTCATCTACGACACCATGACGGTGTACGACAATCTGGCCTTCCCGCTGCGCAACCGCGGCGTGCCGGAGGCCGATGTCGACCGCAAGGTGCGCGAGACGTTGGAGATGATCGACCTGGCGTCGTGGGCGAAGAAGAAGGCGAGGGGCCTGACCGCCGACCAGAAGCAGAAGATCTCGCTCGGCCGCGGCCTGGTGCGCTCGGATGTCAATGCCATCCTGTTCGACGAACCGCTGACGGTCATCGATCCGCATATGAAGTGGGTGCTGCGCTCGCAATTGAAGCAACTTCACCGCCGCTTCGGCTACACCATGGTCTATGTCACCCATGACCAGACTGAAGCGCTGACCTTCGCCGACCAGGTCGTCGTCATGTATGATGGCGGTATCGTCCAGATCGGCACGCCGGCCGAATTGTTCGAGCGCCCGCGCCACACTTTCGTCGGTTATTTCATCGGCTCGCCCGGGATGAACGTCATGCCGGTGGCGATCGACGGCAAGACTGCGACCATTGGCAGCCAGCGCATCGAGCTGCCCGGCGCGCCAAAGACCGCCGCTGGGAACGCCGGCGCGATCGAACTCGGCATCCGCCCCGAATATGTCAGGCTCGGCCGCGAGGGCATGGCGGTTAAAATAAGCAAGGTCGAGGATCTCGGCCGCCACAAGGTGGTGCGCGCCAGCCTCGAAGGCCGCGAGATCGCTGCCGTCATCGGCGAGGACGAGAGCGTGCCGGCCGACCCAAAGGTTCGCTTCGATCCGGCCGGCATCAACATCTATGCCGATTCCTGGCTGGTTGAGATGGGGCGTGTCGAGATGGGGGCATAGATGGAAAAGACCTGGAACAACAAGGCCTGGTTCCTGGTGCTGCCGGTGCTGGTGCTGGTGGCGTTCTCGGCCGTCATTCCGCTGATGACGGTCGTCAACTATTCGGTGCAGGACACCTTCGGCAACAACGTCTTCTTCTGGGCAGGCACCCAGTGGTTCGAGGAACTGCTGTCGTCCAGCCGCTTCTGGGAAGCCATGGTGCGCAACCTGATCTTCTCCTTCATCATCCTGGCCATCGAAGTGCCGCTCGGCATATTCATCGCGCTCAACATGCCGAAGAAGGGCTGGGGCGTGCCGGTCTGCCTGGTGCTTATGTCGTTGCCGCTGCTCATTCCGTGGAACGTCGTCGGCACCATCTGGCAGGTCTTCGGCCGCAACGACATCGGCCTGCTCGGCTACTACGTCAACGCGCTCGGCATCGACTACAATTACGTTCAGGATCCGTTCGACGCTTGGGTCACCATCATCATCATGGACGTCTGGCACTGGACCAGCCTTGTCGTGCTGCTCTGCTATGCCGGCCTGGTTTCGATCCCGGATGCCTTCTACCAGGCGGCCAAGATCGACGGCGCCTCGCGCTGGGCGGTGTTCCGTTATATCCAGCTGCCGAAGATGCAGCGTGTGCTTTTGATCGCCGTGCTGTTGCGCTTCATGGATAGCTTCATGATCTACACCGAGCCCTTCGTCGTCACCGGCGGCGGCCCCGGCAACTCGACGACCTTCCTGTCGATCGACCTCGTCAAGACCGCGCTCGGCCAGTTCGACCTCGGTCCGGCGGCCGCCATGTCGCTGGTCTACTTCCTGATCATCCTGTTGTTGTCGTGGGTGTTCTACACCGTGATGACCAACTACGACGCGGAGCGCTGAGATGAGCGGCGCCAACGAAAGAGCCGACAGAGTGAGCGAAACCACCGCTTCGGGAAAATTGGCGAGCACGCTTTCGCAGGATCAGGTCGCCCGGCTGATGCGCAAGCGCGGCGAGGAATCGCGCTGGTGGTGGATCGTGCCGACGATCTACATCATCGTGCTTCTGCTGCCGATCTACTGGCTCATCAACATGAGCTTCAAGACCAATGCCGAGATCGTCTCCTCGCTGACGCTCTATCCGCATCAGCCTACGATCGCCAACTACGTCACTATCTTCACCGATGCGTCCTGGTATTCGGGCTACATCAACTCGATCACCTATGTTGTCATGAACATGGTGATTTCCGTGGCTGCGGCGCTGCCGGCGGCCTACGCCTTTTCGCGCTACCGCTTCCTCGGCGACAAGCATCTGTTCTTCTGGCTGCTGACCAACCGCATGGCGCCGCCGGCAGTGTTCGCGCTGCCGTTCTTCCAGCTCTATTCGGCTTTCGGCCTGATCGACACCCACATCGCTGTGGCGCTGGCGCACTGCCTGTTCAACGTGCCGCTGGCGGTGTGGATCCTCGAAGGCTTCATGTCGGGCGTGCCCAAAGAGATCGACGAAACAGCCTATATCGACGGCTACTCCTTCCCGCGCTTCTTCGTCAGGATATTCATGCCGCTGATCGCCAGTGGCATCGGTGTCGCCTGCTTCTTCTGCTTCATGTTCTCATGGGTCGAGCTTTTGATCGCTCGCACGCTGACGACCACCGATGCCAAGCCCATCGCCGCCACCATGACCCGCACCGTTTCGGCCGCCGGCATGGATTGGGGCCTGCTCGCTGCCGCCGGCGTGCTGACGCTGATCCCCGGCGCGCTCGTCATCTGGTTTGTCCGCAACTACATCGCCAAGGGCTTCGCCCTGGGGAGGGTGTGATGAAACAAAAGCACGGGTTCACCCTCACCACCACCGCCAAGGGCTTTGCCCTGGGGAGGGTGTCACCATGAATCTCGACCTCACCTGGATGGCGTGGACGTGGCCGACGGCGGCGTTCTTCGGCACCATTCTTCTACTGCTGTGCGGCATGGCGTTTTGGGAATTTGCCTCGCCGGGCGGCAATCCGCGCGTCGGCATCCTGCGCTTCGAGACGACGCGCGGCGACCGTCTTTTTCTGTCGCTGCTTGGCAGCGCCTTTATCCATCTCGCTTGGCTGGGTCTTGTCGGATCCAACCTGTGGTGGGCTCTCGCTCTCTCCGTGGTCTACGCCGTCGGCGTGTTCCGCTACGTATAGAGGGGGAAACTGTTGGAGCGACCGCGTGCCGGCGGCCGTTCCAGATCACACTTGAAACCTAAATGTGGAGGAAACCTATGCGACGGCAATTTTTAACATCAACAACTGCCCTTGTCCTGTTGCTCGGGGTAGGCAACGCCTACGCCGGAATGGATGAGGCCAAGGCGTTTCTGGACAAGGAAATCGGCCCGCTGTCGACGCTCGACCGCGCCGGCCAGGAAGCAGAAATGCAGTGGTTCATCGATGCCGCGAAGCCTTTCGCCGGCATGGACATCAAGGTCGTGTCCGAAACCATCGCCACCCACCAGTATGAATCGCAGGTGCTGGCGCCCGCCTTTACCGCCATCACCGGCATCAAGATCACGCATGACGTCATCCAGGAAGGCGACGTCGTCGAGAAGATCCAGACCCAGATGCAGACCGGCCAGAACCTTTATGACGGCTGGGTCAACGATTCCGACCTGATCGGCACCCACTGGCGCTACCAGCAGGTCCGCAACCTGACCGACTGGATGGCGGGCGAGGGCAAGGACGTTACCAATCCCAACCTCGACCTGAAGGATTTTATCGGCACCTCCTTCACCACCGCGCCGGACAAGAAGCTCTATCAGCTGCCCGACCAGCAGTTCGCCAACCTCTACTGGTTCCGTTACGACTGGTTCAACGACGAGAAGAACAAGGCCGACTTCAAGGCGAAATACGGCTACGACCTCGGCGTTCCCGTCAACTGGTCGGCCTATGAGGACATCGCCGAGTTCTTCACCGGCCGCGAGATCGACGGCAAGAAGGTCTATGGCCACATGGACTACGGCAAGAAGGACCCGTCGCTCGGCTGGCGGTTCACTGATGCCTGGCTGTCGATGGCCGGCAACGGCGACAAGGGCCTGCCGAACGGCCTGCCGGTCGACGAATGGGGCATCAAGGTCAACGAGAAATCACAGCCGGTCGGCTCCTGCACGGCGCGCGGCGGCGACACCAACGGCCCGGCTGCCGTCTACTCGATCCAGAAATACCTCGACTGGCTGAAGGCCTACGCTCCGGCCGAAGCCCAAGGCATGACCTTCTCCGAATCCGGCCCGGTGCCGGCACAGGGTGCGGTCGCGCAGCAGATATTCTGGTACACCGCCTTCACCGCTTCGATGGTCGACGCCGGCGCCAAGGCGGTGCTGAACGACGACGGAACGCCGAAGTGGCGCATGGCCCCGTCGCCGCATGGCGTCTACTGGAAGGACGGCATGAAGCTCGGCTATCAGGACGTGGGTTCCTGGACGCTGATGAAGTCGACGCCGACCGACCGCGCCAAGGCCGCCTGGCTCTACGCGCAGTTCGTGACCTCGAAGACGGTCGACGTGAAGAAGAGCCATGTCGGCTTGACCTTCATCCGCGAAAGCACGATCCACGACAAGAGCTTCACCGAACGTGCGCCGAAGCTCGGTGGTCTGATCGAGTTCTACCGCTCGCCGGCCCGCGTTCAGTGGTCGCCGACCGGCACCAACGTGCCCGATTATCCGAAGCTGGCACAGCTCTGGTGGCAGGCGATCGGCGATGCCTCGTCCGGCGCCAAGACGGCGCAGGAAGCCATGGACTCGCTCTGCGCCGAGCAGGAAAAAGTCATGACCCGCATCGAGAAGTCGGGCGTCCAGGGCGATATCGGCCCGAAGATGGCCGAAGAGCATGACCTCGCCTACTGGAACGCCGACGCGGTCAAGAACGGCAATCTCGCGCCTCAGCTGAAGATCGAGAACGAGAAGGAAAAGCCGATCACCATCAACTACGACGAACTGGTGAAGAGCTGGCAGAAGTAATCTTGGCGTACGCGCCAGGATCATAGTGAACGGGGAGGCGGCATCTTGCCGTCTCCCCTGTTTGTATAGGCGAGCTACCGGGAGGACTAATGACCGGATACATCCTTGCAATCGACCAGGGTACGACATCGACCAGGGCGATCCTGTTCGACGGCGCGATGAAGGTCGCCGGCAGCAAGCAGCAGGAATTCACGCAGCATTATCCTGCCTCCGGCTGGGTCGAGCATGATCCGGAAGAGATCTGGGCAAGCGTCGTCGCGACGGCCAAAGGCGCGCTGAAGGCCGCCGGCCGCGAGGCCTCGGATGTGGCGGCGATCGGCATCACCAACCAGCGCGAAACCGTCGTCATCTGGGACAAGGCGACCGGCAAGCCGATCCACAATGCCATCGTCTGGCAGGACCGCCGCACCGCGCCGCTGTGCCAGAAGCTGAAAAAACACGGCCTGGAGAAAAAGTTCACCAAAAAGACCGGCCTGCTGCTCGATCCCTATTTCTCCGGCACTAAGATCGCCTGGATGCTGGACAAGGTGAACGGTGCGAGAAAGCGAGCCGAAAAGGGCGAACTGCTCGCCGGCACCATCGACAGTTTTTTGATCTGGCGGCTGACCGGCGGCAAGGTGCATGCGACAGATGCCACCAACGCCTCGCGCACGCTGGTCTACAACATCGAGAAAAATGTCTGGGACGACGAGCTGCTCTCCATCCTGCGCATCCCGGTGGCGATGCTGCCTGAGGTCAAGGATTGCGCCGACGACTACGGCGTGACGGAAAAAAGCCTGTTTGGCGCCGAAATCAACATCCTTGGCGTGGCCGGCGATCAGCACGCAGCGACCATCGGCCAGGCCTGTTTCGAGCCAGGCATGATGAAATCGACCTATGGCACCGGCTGCTTTGCGCTGCTCAACACCGGCGCCGATCTGGTGCGCTCGAAGAACCGGCTGTTGACCACCATCGCCTATCGGCTGAACGGCAAGACTACCTATGCCTTGGAAGGCTCGATCTTCATCGCGGGTGCCGCCGTGCAATGGCTGCGCGACGGCATCAAGGTGATCGGCAAGGCCGAGCATAGCGGCGTTTTGGCGGCAACCGCCGACCCCACGCAGAACGTCTATCTGGTGCCGGCTTTCGTCGGTCTCGGCGCGCCGCATTGGGACGCCGAGGCGCGTGGCGCGATCTTCGGGCTGACCCGCAACTCTGGCCCGGCGGAGTTCGCCCGCGCGGCGCTGGAATCCGTCGCCTACCAGACGCGCGATCTCCTCGACGCAATGCGCAAGGACTGGAAGGGGGCGTCGGCCAAAACCGTGCTTCGCGTCGACGGCGGCATGGTGGCCTCCGACTGGACCATGCAGCGGCTGGCCGATATCCTCGATGCGCCGGTCGATCGCCCGACCATTCTGGAGACGACGGCGCTGGGTGCGGCGTGGCTTGCCGGCTCGAAAGCAGGCGTGTGGCCGAAGGCGAAGGATTTTGCCAAGAGCTGGGCGCTCGAGCGCCGCTTCAAGCCGGACATGGATGCCACGGTGCGTTCGGCAAAACTGGCCGGCTGGCGCGATGCGGTGCGCCGGACGCTGAGCGTACGGTAGTAAATCGTGGCGGGGGAAGGGGATGAATCCACACTGGTATGTCGCCTGGCGCGACGAGGCTGTCGAACAATTGGATGCAAAGAATGCACGCTTGCAGCAGGCGTTCCGACTCGGCAGTTGGCCTCGCTATGACTATGATCTGACAGAAGGAAAGCTTCTGTTCTCGGACAACGGCATCACCAAGGTCGTCGCCGAAATCCAAATCGCCGGATCGACGAGTGCCAAGGCCAGCAACTGGCTCTGGGCTTGGGCAAATTCAAACCTGCCTGGCGAACTGCTTGCCGACGCAAAGCTGGTTCGGTCATTCGGACAGGAGCATTCCATTGATGAACTGGCTCAATCCTATGCGATAGCTTTGAACAACGACCTGGAAGTGCTCGGCTGGAAGATGACCGCAGTTGCGGTTCGAATCTGCAACGGCCTCGGTGCATACCGTTCTCCGCGTGGTGAAGGCGGAGCCCTGTATCTGATCTTCAAGAGCGTCAATTGGGCCAGCTAATCCGCCGCGCCCGTACCCAAGCAACCTACGGAAAGGCCCGCGCCGTTGCCGGCGCGGGCTTTTCTACTCAGCACTGGTCCCAACTCAGCTCAATAGGGCGAATTGCACTGTTGACGCGGGCCGTAATTGGGCTGGAATGTGTTGTCCGAAGCGCGGTACGACCGATAGCGGTCGTAGCACCACTGCACATGGGCATCGCCGCGGTTGTTCTCGCTGTTGACGATCGCACCGGTGATCAAGGCGCCGGTGGCGAAGGCAGCCAGCGGGAACCAGTAGTCGCCGTGACGGCGATAGCCGCGGTGATATTCGCGATAGCCGCGATGGCCATTCCAATAGCTGCCGCCATCATTGTTGCGCGAGAACTGGCGGCCTACGCGGAAATCGCGATTGCCGGAATTGCGGTTGCCATGGCGCATCCACCGCCAGTTGTCATGACGAGAATCGCCCACATTCACGATGTCGGACGAAGTTGCTGATGACTGGGGCACGAACATCTGGGCGGCATTGGCCGGCATAGCGGCGGCCGCGGCAAACGAAATTGACAGGGTGGTCGCCAGTAGACCCGTTGCGATCTTGTTCATGATCTTCTCCTTGAAGGGTGGTTGACGTCCCTTGTGAGGCGAAAACGGCCCGCTCGTGCAATGGTTCCCACCAAAACAGTAAGTTGCTGATTTGTAATGTTTCTCGAATTTGGCGCGTGAGAAAAGGCGCGTCTCGCGCGCCAACAGATCGAACCGGCGACCACGTTGCGGGAACGGCTCACCGGGCTGGTGACGACGCAATTTGCGGCGCGTCTGGCAATGGCTGAAACCCCGGTCGAACGGCCATCTTTTTCCGGTTGACCGGTCGCGGCACTCTCCCTATGTTCCGCGCAATTTCGAGGGCGGCCTTTAGAGCCCGCGGGAGCGCGTAGCTCAGCCGGTAGAGCAACTGACTTTTAATCAGTAGGTCTCGGGTTCGAACCCCGACGCGCTCACCAGAAATATTTCGTGCGGAAGTCGCTCCCTGTCAGCAGCCCCCATCGCCGCCTACAATCGCCGCCCGGTCTTGACGTCGAACAGATGAGCACAGGCGCGGTCGATCTCGATGCGCATCTGCTCGCCCTGTTTCAGTGCCAGCCGCTCGCGGAAAAGGCAGGAGATTTCTTCTCCGGCGCAGTCGACCCTGGCAAAGATTTCCGAACCCGTTGCTTCCAGAAGCACGATCGTGCCGGGGATTCCTTTGGCGGTCGTCGCTCGGATGTGTTCGGGCCGGATGCCGTAGATGAGGTCGCCGCCGGGAATGTTGGTCAGGTCGATGCCTTCTGGCAGCGGCAAGATCAGTCCACCGGCGCTGCGGAAAACGCCTTCCTCGACATGGCCGCGAATGAAATTCATCGCCGGCGAGCCGATGAAGCCGGCAACGAAGAGGTTGGCCGGGCGATCGTAGAGATCGAGCGGCGCGCCGATCTGCTCGACAAGGCCGTCATGCAGCACGACGATCTTGTCGGCCATGGTCATGGCCTCGATCTGGTCGTGCGTGACGTAGATGGTTGTGGTCCCGAGCCGCTGGTGCAGCGCCTTGATCTCGCCGCGCATCTGCACGCGCAATTTGGCGTCGAGATTGGACAGCGGCTCGTCGAACAGGAACACCTGCGGGTCGCGCACGATGGCGCGGCCCATGGCGACGCGCTGGCGCTGGCCGCCGGAAAGCTGACGCGGATAGCGGTCGAGCAGCTTGTCCAGGCCGAGAATGCTGGCGGCCCTGCCGACGCGGCCGGCGGTGTCGGCCGGATCGGCTTTCTTGATCTTCAGGGCAAAGCCCATATTGTCGGCCACCGTCATATGCGGATAGAGCGCGTAGTTCTGGAACACCATGGCGATGTTTCGGTCGCGCGCCCTGAGTTTGTTGACGACGCGATCGCCAATGGCGATCCTGCCGCCCGAGATCGTTTCCAGTCCGGCAATCATGCGCAGCAGCGTCGACTTTCCGCAGCCCGACGGCCCGACCAGGATGACGAATTCGCCATCGGCGATGTCGACGCTGACATCGTGGATGATCTTGGCGGCTCCGAAAGCCTTCTGAACGTTGTTGATTGTTACCGATGCCATTGGATTTCTCCCGGAAATGAGTGATGTCGGGGCCGTGCCTCAGCCGCCCTTGACGGCGCCTGCGGTCAGCCCGGCGACGATCTGCCTTTGCGCGAACAGGGTCAGCACCAGCACCGGCAGCGTCACCACAAGTGCTGCGGCGGCGAGCGGACCCCAGTTCACCTGCTCGTAGGAAAGCATGTTGTAGACGGCGACCGGCAGCGTGCGAGTCTCGCGGCTAGCGAGCACAATGCCGAAGACGAAATTGTTCCATGAGAAGATGATCGACAGGATGAAGGCGACGACAATGCCCGGCTTGGCGATGGGCAAGGCGACCAGCCGGAACACCTGCCAGGAACTGGCGCCATCGATGTTGGCCGCTTCTTCCAGCTCCATCGGCGTGGTCTCGAAATAGCCGATCATCACCCAGACCACGATCGGCACCGTCACCACCAGATGGATGATGATCTGCGGCCACAGTGTGCCGAGAATGCCGACCCACTGGAACAGCAGGAACAGCGGAATGAGATAGGAAAGCCCCGGCGTCATGCGGGCGATCATGATGACCACCGCCGAGCGTTCGGCCTTGAGCCGCGCGATGCCATAGCCGGCCGGCACGCCGATCAGCAGCGCCAGCAACGTTGCCGTGCCCGTCACCAGAACCGAATTCCAGAAATAGAGCAGGAAATTGTTCTCCTCGAATACCTTCACATAGTTCGACCAGGCGAGATGTTCCGGGATCAGAATCGGCGGGTATGCACCGTTGTCGATCTCGAACTTCAGCGACAGCGAGACCATCCAGAGGAAGAACAGGATCGCCGGCGAGACGAAGACCAGAGCCGCGAAAAACAGCCCGATCCGGTTGAGCAGCCGTGAACTCATCTATTTGCCCTCCACCCCGATCCATTGGGAGCGCTGGCGCAGCATCAGCAGGATGAAGGACAGCGCGACGATGACGATGAAGAACACCACGGCCATGGCCGAGCCATAGCCGATGTCGTAGTAGGAGAAGGCGGTGTTGTAGAGATAGATGTTGATGGTTTCCGAGGCCGTGCCCGGTCCGCCCTGGGTCATGGCGTAGATGATGTCAAAACTCTTCAACGCATCGATAGTGCGGATGATCATCGCGATCATCAGGAACGGCGCGATCATCGGCAAGGTGAGATAGCGGAATTGCTGCCAGGCGTTGGCGCCATCGATCTCGGCGCTCTCGAAGGGCTCGCGCGGCACGGAGGCCAAGCCGCCCAGCACGATCAGCATCACCAGCGGCGTCCACTGCCAGGTCTCGACCGCAACCAGGGACGGGATGACCGTCCTGGCATTAAAGATCCATTCCTGCGCCGGGATGCCGACCAGCGACAACAGATAGTTGAGCACGCCAAGCTGGGGATGGAACATCATCGTCCAGACCAGCGCCACGGCGACTGGCGTTGCCATCATCGGCATGACGAAGACGCCGCGCAACAGGCCGCGCAGCGGAAATTTGGCGTCGAAGATCAGCGCCGCGACAGTGCCAAGGAACATCGGCGCCGCGACCGAAAGCGCCGTGTAGGTCAGCGTATGGAAAAGCGATTCCCAGAAGCGTTGGTCGACGGCCAGCCGCAGATAGTTTTCCATCCCGGCAAAGCTTCGCGCCTGGCCGAGGGTCCAGCGGTTGACGCTCATCCACAGTGTGAAGGCCCAGGGAAAGACGATCACGGCGCCGACGACGACGAGCGCCGGGACGACGAAAGGCCAGTAGTTGGGAGCCAGACGGATGGTCTGGCCCCCTTCGATGGCTTGCGTCGTCACCCCGGTGCGTTCTGGGGTGATGGCGGACATCAGCCTTGCTCGCTCCGGTCGAGCACCGGCTGGAACTGCTCGGTGGCCTTCTTCAGCTCCTCTGCCGGATCGGCGCCGGCGATCAGATTGGTCAGCGCCACGCCATAGATATCGCGGAACTCGGTGACCGGAATGATGACCGGCAGCGACAGCCGGCTGACATTGCCCGAGCCGACCACGGCATCGAGCCAGCTCGCCGGCATGGTGACGCCTTCGCGCACCTTGGGATCTTCCAGCGCCGACTTGCGGAACGGCACGCCGGCACCCGCCTGCAGCAGGCGCGTGCCCATGGCGGGCGAAATCGCCCACTGGCAGAAGAGATAGGCGGCCTCCTTCTTCTCGCTGGCGGCCGTCACGCCGAGGCCGTCGCCAAAGGTGCCGGCGGCATGCGCCTTGGGCCCTTTGGGCATGACGCCGTAGCCAACCTTGCCGACCACACGCGACTTTTCCGGATTTTCCATCGGCGGGGCAAAGCCGACGCCATCGAACCACATGCCGATCTTGCCTTGCAGGAAGGCGGACTGGGCTTCGGCCCAGTTGAATCCGGTGACGCCTGGAGGCGCCGACTTGGTCATCAGCCGCTGGTAGAGGCTGGCGGCCTCGATCGCCTCGGGCGAGGTCGTGCGCAGCTTGCCCTTGTCATCGAGCGGCGTCATGTCGTAGCCGAGCATCAGCGACGTCCATACCGGCGTGTTGGCGTTTTTCAGGCCGCGGGCGACAAAGCCGTAGGTGTTGGTCGACGGGTCGGTCAGCGCTTCGGCGGCCGCCACCAGTTGCTCGAAGGTTTCAGGGTATTTGAGGCCCTTGGCCTCGAACAATTCCTTGTTCCAGTAGACGATCCAGTAATCCACCGAGAACGGCAGCGAGCGCAGCACGCCCTGGCCGTCCTTGGCAAACAGCATGCCGGCATCGGCGAAATCGGTTTCCACCAGCGCAGGATCGGTCAGGGTCGGGTCAGCGAGATAGCCTGATATGTCGGCCAGCCAGTCGCCCTTTTCGAACTGGCGCTTCTGCACGTGGTAGCTCAGATGCACGACGTCGAAGCTCGGTTTGCCGGAGCTCAGTTCGATCACCGTCTTCTGGCGCTGCTGCTGTTCCGGCGTCGCTTCGGCATTGACCTTGATCCCGGTCAGTTCCTCGAACTCGGCGATGTATTTTATCAGCGTGTCGCTGCGCGGGCTTTTCACCAGATTGACGTCAAGCGTCGTTCCCGCAAAGCGCTTCCAGTCGACGCCGGCGGCAAAGCTTGGGCGAACGCCCGCAAAGCTGGCGGCGGCAAGCGCCGCGGTTCCCTGGAGGAGTTGCCTCCTGGTTGGGTTGAACAGATTGGACGACATTTTCTTCCTCCCGGTGTTGTCGTTGTTGATTGCGCCACAGCGACCGCGGCGCGGCTCATGCTTCCTCAGATTTGCAGCGCCAGCCGGCGCGCCTTTTCGATATGCTGGCTGATGGCCTCGACCGCCTTCCCAGGATCGCGGCTCTGCATCGCATCGATCACCGCCAGGTGCTCGCGCATGACCGGCACGACGCGCCCGTCGATACGGAACCGCTCCTGGTGGATCAGGCGGATCTTCACCGAATTCACCAGATAGGCCTTGGCGATGATCTCGTTGCCCAGCGCATCGATGAACGTGTCGTGCATGGCCCAGTCGATGGTCTGCGCCTTGGCCTCCATCTCCGGCGTCGGGGTTTGCGCCAGCGCCTGGGCAAGCATGTCCTCATGCTCGCGCCGCAAGCGGGCAAGCTCGGCGTCGGAGGCGCTGACCGTAAACAGCGCCACCGCTTCACGCTCCATGAACAGGCGGAACTGAAAGGCCTCGCGGATCAGGCTGATGTCTATATGGGCGATCTGCATGCCGCGCTGCGGGATGGTCGTCAGCAGTCCTTCCGCCTCGAGACGCGGCACGATCTCGCGAATGGCGCCGAGCGGCAGTCCGGTGAAGGCAACCAGCTCACGTTGCGACACGAACTGGCCCGGCTTGAAGTCGCGCGCCAGCAAATGCCGCGTGAAGCTGGCATAGGCCTTCTCCCTGAGGGTGGTCGGTTCGTTGCCGTCTTCCATTTCGGCGCGCTTCCCTTTGCCGGTCAGGCCGGTTCCCTGGCAAACAGGCTGTCATAGGCTGCGGCAAGCTGCTGCTGCCCTTGCAACGCAATCGGCTCCAGCGGCGGACGGACCGCCAGCCAGCGCTCGTCGCCGGTCTTGCGCGCCACCATGACCTTTACCGCGGGGGTGACCGGATATTTCAGCAATTCGAGCACAAAACTTTCGACGCGAGGATCGTCGCGCCCGTCCTCGGCCATGGCGCGGATTTCGCCCGGGGCGAAATTGGCCATGCCCGAGATTGCGCCTTGAGCACCCAGTCGCACCGCACGCGCCAGATGCCTTTCATCGCCGATCAGGATCACCAGATCGCCATGGGCGGCAAGCAGCGCCTCGCTGTAGCTCCAATTTCCACCGGAATCCTTGACCCCGGCGACCACGTCGGGAAAAGCAGTGCGCAACCGGCCGATCAGGCCAAGCGAAAGCTGCACCATGGTAACCGAAGGGATGTTGTAGAGCAGCACGTCACGGGCGAGGGGGCCGAGCGCGGCAAAGACGGCGGAGAACCAGCCGAAAAGGCCCTCCTCGCCGACATTCTTGAAGTAGCTCGGCGGGGCCAGCAGAATGTTTCGGGCGCCTCGCTGCAAGGCATGCTGTGCCTGTTCGGCGGCGTCTTCGGCGGCGTCGACCAGCACGCCGGCAACGAGTTGATGCGGCAAGATTCCAGCAGCCAGCATGGCTTCGGTCACCGACCGCCGCTCCGTCGTGCCCACCGACGCGCCTTCCCCTGTGGTGCCGAAAAGCGTCACGCTGCCGCAACCCTGCGCCAGGCAACTTTTGGCCTGAGCGATCATGGGAGCGGTGGCGATCTGCCCGCGGGCATCGAAAGGCGTGGCGAGAGCGGCCGAAAGGCCAAAGCGTGATGTCACCGGAAGGTCTCCGAAGTAGGTGTGTATGCCGTGCTAGCACACTAACATGTTAGTCGTAAATTGGGGTGGTGCGCTTTTTTAACGGCGGAGGGCCTTCACAGGTTCGAAGCCCATGGCGGATCGAGACCATTGGCGAAACAGCAGGATGGTCCAGTGTTCGGGCGCGGAGCGGCAGCTCCAAGCTTGTCCCCATTCCAGTCGATGGCTAAACTCAGCCTTCCCAGGGGAGGTTCTGACATGACACTTCAGCTTTCGGCGGATGCTGTCGCTCCTAAGGCGGCGGCGCCTCAAAAATACCTCTTCGGCCCGGTCGCCGATTTCCTCATGCTGGGCGGCAGCGCCTTTCTCATCCTGCCGGTGCTGTTTCTCGTTCCGCTCGAATATGAAGGTCCGGTGGCCGCAACGATGGTCTTCGTGGCCTATCTCGTGAACTATCCCCACTTCGCCCACTCCTACCAGCTCTTCTACCGCAATTTCGGGCGCAAGGTGACGGGCGACGGCTACGACAGGAGCCTGCAGCTCCGCTACATCTTCGCGGGCATTGTCGTGCCCCTGGTCATGGCCGGGTTCTTTGCCTATGGCGCCGCGGCGGCGAACACGCGCCTGCTCGGCTATGCCACCAACGCCATGTTCTTTTTTGTCGGTTGGCACTACGTCAAGCAGGGCTACGGCATGCTGATGGTGGATGCGGTGCTGAAGCGCAAATTCTTCGACGACCGCGACAAGAAGGTGCTGCTGGTGAACTCCTATGCGGTGTGGATCCTGGCATGGCTGCAGACGAATACGGCGGTCACCCAAGGCAAATATTACGGCCTCGACTATTACACCTTCGCGGTCCCTTCCTGGATCACCGACATCGCCTTGCTGGCAGCCATTGCTTCGACGGCGGCTACGCTTTTGATGCTGGTCAATCGCTGGCGAAAGAACGGTGGCAAGCTGCCCTATAACGGCATCGTGGCCTACGCCGCGTCGCTCTATCTCTGGATCCTGATTGTGAGAATAAATCCGCTCTGGCTGCTGATCGTGCCGGCGCTCCACTCGCTGCAGTACCTCGCCGTGGTCTGGCGCTATCAGACCAATGTTGAGCGTGACAGCTCCGATGCCGAACGCGATCCGCAGCCGAAAATCCTGTCCTTTCTTGGCCCCCTCTACAGGTTTCGGCTCCTCGGCTTCATCGTCGGCGGCACGGCCCTTGGCTATCTCGGCTTCTGGCTGATCCCATCCGCGCTGACGGCCTTGATTCCCTATGACAGGCAAGTGCTGGGGTCATCGCTGTTTTTCTTCATCGTGCTCATCTTCATCAATGTGCACCATTATTTTCTCGACAATGTGATGTGGCGCCGTGGCAATCCGGAGGTATCGAAGTATCTGTTCCGCTGACTGATGCGCAGACTGTCGAGCCCGGTTTTCGTCAGCTGTCGAGTATGCCATTGCGAGCGTGATCGTCAGTGCAACGGAGAGCCCTGGAATGGCGGAGTGCTTTTCCGAGAGCCGCCTGGAAAAATACCCTGCGGTGGCATCTGTACCGGCGTTGGCGCCGCCGGCGTGCCATCGATCATGAAGATGGACATTGAGGGCAGCGAAGCCGAATGCCTCGAAGCATCCCGCGAAGCTGGGCTGCAAGATGCTATCGGCGCCATTCTGGTTGAAACGCACGACCGGGTGTCGCCAGACATAGCG
This sequence comes from Mesorhizobium sp. LSJC269B00, assembly GCF_000502815.1. Taxonomy (NCBI): domain Bacteria; kingdom Pseudomonadati; phylum Pseudomonadota; class Alphaproteobacteria; order Hyphomicrobiales; family Phyllobacteriaceae; genus Mesorhizobium; species Mesorhizobium sp. LSJC269B00. Next base: position 740,653 of record NZ_AYVN01000005.1, on the reverse strand, counting down.
CGTCGGGTGGAGCGCATTCGCCAGCGCATCGCGCAGGAAACATCCGAAACATCAATCTGGAATGGATCTGACTGCGCGCCGTCGTCGCCCGGCAACCGACGGCCCCAGTTTGCTTGATCGGCTAACTTTAGGACAAACCCGACCAGGGAAAGCGCCTTGCGCCGGACCCGCTTTGCCAGCAGGCGCGCGAGTTCTGCCGTCGACTGGATTGGCGGCTCGACATAAACCGGGACCTCAACGGGGACCTCGACCACCACGGTCTCTCGTTCCGGCGTCGTTTGGTGCGGGCGAAAACATTGCGTGGCGTTTTTGCCGCACGTGGTCCGGGAAATGCTAGGCCGGCTTGCGCTATAGGATGATTTCCGGCAATGGAAACGCAACATCGGGGCGCTGGCGTAGAAATGATTGATGGATTGCGTGTGGCGGTGATCATGCCCGCCTATAATGCGTCGGCTACACTGGAGAAGACCTACTTCGCCTTGCCGATGCAATTGATCGACGACGTTATTCTCACGGACGATCTCTCGAAGGACGATACTGTCGGCATTTCGCGACAGCTCGGCATTCACACAATCGAGCATTCGATCAACAAGGGCTACGGTGGCAATCAGAAGACTTGTTACGATGCGGCGCTGCAGCGCGATGCCGATATCGTCGTAATGCTTCATCCCGATTATCAATATTCGCCCAGGTTGGTGCCGGCCATTGCCTCGATGGTCGCCTCTGGCGAGTATGATTACGTCTTTGGTTCGCGCATCTTGGGCAAGGGTGCCCTGCGCGGCGGCATGCCGGTCTATAAATATATCGCCAATCGCTTTCTGACCCTGGTTCAAAACATTCTGATCGGTCAGAAAATGTCGGAGTTTCACACTGGCTTTCGGTGCTGGAGCCGGAAAGCGTTGACCGAGATTCCTTATCACCGGTGCTCGGACGACTTTGTGTTCGACAATGAGATGGTCTGCCAGGCCGTCTATCTCGGCCTGCGTGGTGGCGAGATGTCCTGTCCGACGAGATACTTCCCGGAGGCGTCGTCGATCAACTTTCGGCGTAGCGTCGTCTATGGCCTGGGTGTCTTGAAAACCGCGGCGAAGTTTCGCCTCAGCAACCTGGGCATTCGACAAGATCCGTTATTCGTCGGGAGCAATATCTGATGAGGCGTCGGACACGAATGGCCCTCGGTGTGGCGGGCCTTGCGATGGTTCTCGTCCCCGCGGCGCTGTCGGGCTATCTCGACGATATCTTGCGGATCGCCAAAGCGAGCGTTCAGCAGACAGGGCTGTTCGGTTTCGTTGCGCTGGTCGTGATGCAGTTTCTAGTGGCCGCCACCGGCATATTGCCGGCGTCCCTGCTCGGGATCGCAGGCGGAGCGGTTTACGGATTCGCCGGTGGATCGGCAATGGCGCTCGTCGGGACTTTGGCCGGCGGCATCGTCGGCTACTACGTAGGCCGAAAGGGTCTCCAAAACGTTCCTTTTACCAACACGAAAATTGTTGGCGGCCTCGACAAGGTCAAACAGTTCCTTGCCGCTGACGGCTGGCGATCGGTTTTTCTGATCCGCCTGTCACCGGTCGTTCCCTTTGCCGCCACAAGCATTGCGCTGGGCGCGAGTGGAATTCGCCTCGCCGACTACGTGATAGGAACCGCAGCGTCGCTTCCCGCCCTTTTTGGTTATGTCTATGTCGGTTCATTGCTCGGCAATGCGGCGTCTCTCGAATCGCCTGAGTTTCACCAGGTTTTTTTGCTGATGCTGGCTGGAGGTGTTATTGCAGGCGCGACGTTGGTCGGCAGGTTCGTCATGTACCATCACAATTCCGAAACAACCTGATGTGCTTGTTAGCAGTGGTATTCTCCACAGTCCGGTAGCTGTACTCCGCCTGCTCCGGGGTAATTTACAAGCGTTTGCGACGGTGACGTGAGATGGGTCGTTGCCTGCGAGGACCAACTGGTGTGGGACGGTGTGAAGAACAAGCCGTCGACCATGGCGTTGTAGTCTCGATTTGCGAGGACCGCGCATAGGCAAATAGCAACCGCCGCGACCCTTGTAACCAACCTCCACGAAGACGCCCAAATCGCCAGAACGATCAGAAGTGTTGCAACTGGCGCGAAGTAATACCTGAAGCCAGATCCTGATTGGAGCAGTGACTCGGCACCTCCGACGGCGAGAATCGCAGTAGCCGAAAATTGCAGCGCAACGATCGGGACGAGCAGCAGGATGGGCTGGCGGCGGGCGAGGAAAACTGCAGCTCCAAGCACGCCAAGGAAGACGATGGCAGCTGCTATCAGTTCAAGCGTACCCGGTGTCAAGTTGCTGAAAAACAAGGCCGGCCAAAGGATCGCACCACCCACCTTGAGCAGGAACAGGTCTGGCAAGCTTGCAAAACCGAGGAACGTGAACGGCCGTACGGCCAAGCCGGTATTCGTTGCCGGCAACAGTGCGCAGCCGATCTGCGTCGCCAATCCAGGAATAGACCAAACCAGAGGTCGGACAAGATAAGGCTGCCGTAGCACAAAGCCGGCAGCCGCCCATATGATAAGCGCGAAAGCTGCGGGGGTTCCTGTGAACGGCAGCACTAGAAGAAGACCGATATGAACGCGATTGAGCGGCTGTTTGAACGCCAACGACCCAAAAACAAGCGCGGCATAAACAGGTCCCCAGCCTTTGATGTGCAGTGCCGTTCCGAATGTTTCCGATGCGGTGACGCAATAGAGCGCGGTCGCAACCGCCAACAGGATTCCGGTTCGCCACGATATCGATTGCGTTGTGCCGGCGACAACAAATGGAAACAGCAAAGCCACCAGAAGACCGGAGCCGGTGTCAACGACCGGCCACCACTGAAGTCCGGCCGACACCGCAACGGCTGAAGATAGGTTTGCCGCTAGATCGTAGTAATTGCTTGCCGGGTTGAACAGAGCGGCTAACGGACCGTTCGCATAGGCATAGCCGAAGTACAGAGGGCCAATTTCAGCCCAAACCCTGTAGAAGGTAAGCAACGCCGGGGCTCTTGCCGCGACCAGGATCGCAAACAGTATCCCTGCGACGATGGTACACTCGGTCTTGCCCCTGGGGGATAACGAATCGTCTGCCCGGACATAAAGGAAGCTCAACCCTGCAAAGGCGAGAAACTCAACCAAAGTAAATGCATTGAACGGTGTCGACATCTGCCCCCCGGCTGGATGGCGTGGCGCCCCACGCGGTCTGGGGCGGTGATACAGACGGGATGGCGAAGAGTAAATGGCTACTTTTGCTACCCGCTCAGCGGCGCTCCAGACAGCCCGAAGACGAGTTCTGCGGAGCTAGATCAAGTCCAGGATGTTCGGGTCGCCGCGCTCTGCCCGGAAGCGGTCTGCCCATTCGAGGTTTGATGCATCCCTTTGCAGCTCAACGGTCACGTTGCCGGGGTCCAGCTTGGAGGGCGGCTTCAGGCCCATCAGCTCGGCGACCTGACTGACGGCGTGGCGAGGGTCCTCGATCATTGTCTCGTATTCGAACCGCAAGGGCTCGATACCGGTGCGCGCAAAGAACATCTCCCAGCGGGCTCGTTCACGAGCAAGGGCGTTGAGCTGGCTCTGGATCAGTCCAGCGTCGAAGACCGGCTTCTGTGCCATCGGTTGGCTCGATCGGTATTGTCCTGTCTGCAGCGCGCGTGCCCAGGAAATCGCTTGGCCAAGCAAGTCGCGTCTGGTGAGCAGCACGAAGCGAAGATTGGGAAGGGCATCGACCCAGTTCACCTCGCCCGAAATCCAGTCGTGCTGGTGGGCAAATAACTTCAAGCCGTAAATGCCGTTGGGAGTGGCGCCCATGGTAAGGATCTTCCAGACCTGGCCGGCGATATCCTTGGGGTAGTCCGGGTCATCGAAATAGCGCCGCCCGCCCCAATTGAAATATTCCAGCGGATGTCCGAGCAGGCCCGTGCCGCTCAGATGCTGGCACAAGAAATTGCTGCCGGATCGTGGCGAGGTGCAGATGCTGTAGCCACTCAATTTATCGCGGTCCAAGCCGTCGAGCCCTGTCAATGTCCGACCCCTTTACGCGCCCGAAGGAGAAGCTTTCTGATGAACAGGGGGATCATACCGTTGTACAGCCGCTTTATCTCGTCCACAAAATTTGAAAGGTTCGAAAGCTGTTCCTCCACCCGGCTCAGCACAGTCGGGTTGTCGCCCAGCGCGGCGGCGCGCGAGACAGCCTCGTCCAGAACAAGCTGCTGGGTTCTGGCGATCTGTTCGCCAAGCTTCTCCAAAACTCGCGAGTTTGCGTGGGACTGAGCCAGAAGCGTCGCCAATTCGGGCGCATCCGGCCAGCCGTGCAATTCTTTCACGATGTGAAACCATCTTCGGCGTGGATGCGAGACCCCGATCTCTTCGATCCACACGGCGGTCGCAAGCGCGCGCTCATCGGGATTCAGCCCCCTGTCGGATCGCAGCACCTGATCATAGATGCGCACATGTTCCTCGACAAAATACGCGTCGCCGGCCGCCTTCCGAAAATAGGTGGACACCGCCGCGGCATCGTTCGCATCGAAACCGGATATCGCGCCCAGAAGATTTTCGACCGTGGTCGGCTTGGTCAAAAGCCCAACGCCCAGATTGAAGCGACGCCATGCCTCCATGTTTGCGCTGCTGAGCAATCCCGCAAAACCGCGCGCGTCGCAAACCACGACGGAACAGCCGACCGCAGCTGCCTCGATGGCCATCCGGGCGGTTGCGAACACGATGTCGTAACCAAGCAGATCCTGTTCCAGCTGCTGCGAAAACCGCCCGGTGGCTGGACCTAGCTCATCCAGCTGGATGCCACTTCTCGCACAGGCCTCACGAACCGCCGCCTGGTGCTCGAAATTCTTGGTCAGCAGCAGGCCTCGCGCGGGTCTGGCGGGCAGCGGTGGGCGCTGTTTGAAGCGATTGAGGTCGACCGCGTTGTAGACAAGGCTCATCTGGTCGGCCGGTATGCCCCTCGACAGGCATTTGGCTCGGCACGCCTCGTCGACCGCAATCCAATGGCGTATCTGGGGATGCAGCATCGGCGCTTCGACTTCAAAGAAGGCGCTGTGACAGGAAAATACCGCTGGCACGTCGGGAAACCTGGCGAGCGCAGTCAGGCAGGGCGTCAGATGCTGGGCGTGAATGACATCGGGCCTTTCGACGATCTCGGCAATCCGATCGACGACATGATGCCCGCGCCGACGCATTCTATCGGCCATGTCGCCCAGAGTGGGAGCCAGCAGCATGGTCTGATGGCCGGCGCCGCGAAGCCCGTCGGCCAACAGTTCGACGACCGCTTCCGATCCGCTGTTTCGCGACAGGGAGAGATTGGTGATAAGAATTCGCAACGGGCGATTCCTTGCTTGCGCACTACATCTGATATGAGAGAGAAAGGCGCATGAGTTTCTGGCAGCGTCTTAAGTTGAAGCCGCTGACCAAACAAGCTTCGTCAGCATTGTCGCGGCCAAGGTTTGCGCCTGAATTTGTCCCCAGGCCATTCGGCTCGATCGGACCAGAAACTGGATTGGAGCCATTGTTGCCTGAAAAGTCAGGAGAAAAACTGGAAAACGTGCTGATCCTCGCTCACCCCGGGCACGAACTCAGGATCCACCATTGGCTCGAGATCGCCAAACCAAGGGTCTATCTTCTGACCGACGGATCAGGCGGCAAGGAAACATCGCGAACCCGCTATTCGCGCGATCTGGTCGAAGCTGCGGGCGCGACACGCGGCGCGGTGTTTGGGGAAATTCCGGATGGCGCCTGGTACGAAGCGCTGCTGGCCGGGAACCATGATTTCCTGATCGACGTGTTTTCGAGAGTGCGCGCCGATCTAACGACCGCAAAGAGTGTCCAGATCGTATCGGATGCGGTCGACGGCTATAATCCCATACATGATCTTGCCTTTGCGTTTGGCCAGGCCCTCTGCCGAGGACTGCGAAAGACGGCACAGGTCGGCAAACAGCTTTGTTCCGCTGCGGTTCCAAATGTGGCGGGACGTGTCGAATCGGCAATTCAGCTTTCCCCGGCCGCGCGGGCGCGGAAGATAGCGGCTGTTGAAAACTATAGTCCCCTCGCCGATGAAGCGCGTCGGATACTCGAGAGGGATCCGCAATGCTTCGACAGGGAAAATCTGATGTCCCAGGATTTTGACTGGAATTCCTCCTGGACACCGGAGTGGGAGCGCATTGGTAAACAGCGCGTTGCCGATGGCCGCTACCGCCAATGCATTACATACAGGGATAATGTCCAACCCGCCGCGCGGCGCCTCATGTCTGAAAGTGCTGCGGTATTTGCGGCCGCAAACTAAGTCTCAGGCTTTCACGAAACCAGTGAGACATTGCCGCCGGCATGGCGCTCGATGCGGCCGGCAAGGTCGAGTTCCAGCAGCACCATGGAGACTTGCGCGGCGTTGAGGCCGGTGTGGCGGATGATCTCGTCCACGCCCACCGGCGTTGGGCCCAGCGCCTCGAGCACGCCGCTGCGTTCGTCCTCACCGGGCGGGGGTGTTGCCGAAAAATCGGGTGCCTTTTCTGGCGGCGCAATGCTTCGCGTTCGCGTGCCCGCCAAGGGTGCGATCGCACCGGAAACGTCGGCCGCCTCGGTGACCAGGGTGGCGCCATCCTTGAGCAGCCCGTTGGAGCCGGCGCAGCGCGGATCGAGCGGCGAACCCGGTACGGCAAAGACCAGCCGGCCCATCTCGCCGGCCAGGCGCGCGCTGATCAGCGAGCCGGAGCGTTGCGCCGCTTCGATCACCACCAGTCCGAGGGCGGCGCCCGCGACAAGCCGGTTGCGGCGCGGAAAATCCTGCGCCCGCGGCTGCCAGCCGAACGGCATTTCCGAAATGACGGCGCCGCCACGCTCGGCAATGTCGTCGCACAAGCCGATATTTTCGGGCGGGTAGGGGACATCGAGCCCACCGGCCAGCACACCCACTGTACCAGTCGAGAGACTGCCCTGGTGTGCTGCCGTGTCGATGCCGCGCGCCAGGCCGGAAACGATGACGTAGCCGTCGCGGCCAAGATCCGCCGCCAGCATGCGCGCCATCTTGATGCCGGCGAGCGACGCGTTGCGGGCGCCGACGATGGCCACCGCCGGCAGGCGAAAGACGGCTGCCTCGCCCTTCACGGCAATCAGTGACGGCGGATTGTCCATGTTTTTCAGCATCGGCGGGTAGTCGGCCTCGCCGATGCCGACGAAGCGGGCGCCGTTTTCACTGGCTGCGTCGAGTTCCGCTTCGGCTTCCTCCACGGAAGGAATGCGCATGATCCTTTTGGCTCCGCCCGAAATCATCAGCTCGGGCAGCATCTCCAACGCCGCCTCCGCCGAACCAAAGCGGTTGATCAATTCGCGAAACGAGGCCGGGCCGACATTTTGTGTGCGGATCAGCCGCAGCCAGCTCAGCCGCTGCCGGTCGCTGAGGCGCGGCCCGGCGGCGGGCTTGCTCAACCCTTGGCTCCGATCTTGCCTTCGGTGCCGGCAAGAAGGCGCGAAATGTTGGCGCGATGTTTGAAGATGACGATCAGGCTCATCACCAGGAACAGCCCGGCGGTCTCAGGTGTGCTCCAGAAATAAAGCGCGATCGGCACGATGACCGCCGCCGTCAGCGCTGCCAGCGAGGAATAGCGAAACAGAAAAGCCATCGCCAGCCAGACGACGATAAAGATCAGCGCCACATGCCAGCCGAGCGCGATCAGCACGCCGAGATAGGTCGCCACGCCCTTGCCGCCCTTGAAACCGAGCCAGACCGGAAACAGATGGCCAAGGAAGGCGCCAAGGCCCGCCCAGAGTCCAAGGCCGGCCCACAGTCCGTAGTCGTGTCCAAAATGGCGCGCGATCATCACCGCCGCCGTACTCTTCAACGCGTCGAGCACCAGCGTCGCGGCGGCGAGGCCCTTGTTGCCGGTGCGCAGAACGTTGGTGGCGCCGATATTGCCGGAGCCGATTTTGCGCACATCGCCGAGGCCGGCCGCGCGGGTGATCAAGAGGCCGAAGGGAATCGAGCCGAGGAGATAGCCGAACAGCAATGCCAGGATAACGTTATAACTCATTGTTTCCCCCGCATTTCCCCAGCAGAATATCGGTCGGCGACGTAGCGCGATCGCTCTAGCTCGAAAACACTGTGCGGCCCGCCACCAGCGTTTGCAAGACCATGCCTTGCAGCCGCGCACCTTCGAAGCAGGTGTTTTTCGAGCGCGAGCGGATGCCGCTTTCACTCACGATCCAGGGTTCTTCAAGGTCGATCAGCGCAAGATCGGCCGGCGCTCCCGGCTTCAGCGTGCCGCCCGGCAGGCCGAACAGCCTTGCTGGTGCGGTGGACAGTGTTTCGACCAGCCGAAGTAGCGGCACGTCGCCATTGTGGTAGAGCCGAAGCGCTGCTCCAAGCAGCGTCTCCAACCCGATCGCGCCGGCAGCTGCATCGGCGAAGGGAAGGCGCTTGGTGTCGACATCCTGCGGGTCGTGCGAGGAGACGATGATGTCGATCGTGCCGTCCTTGACCGCCTCGATCATGGCCAGCCGGTCTTCCTCCGCGCGCAAAGGCGGCGTCAGCCGGAAGAAGGTGCGGTATTCCCCGACATCGTTCTCGTTCAGCGACAGATTGTGGATCGCCACGCCCGCCGTGACATTGGCCTTGTCGGCTTTCGCGCGTGTCATCGCTTGCGCTGCCATCGCCGTCGAGATCTTGGCCGCGTGGTAGGCGCCGCGCGTCAGCCGTGCCAGCGCCAGGTCGCGCTCCAGCGGGATGGACTCGGCCTCGCGCGGAATGCCGGCAAGGCCGAGCCAGCTGGCATACAGGCCTTCATTCATCACGCCTGCCGAAGCGAGGTCGCCATCCTGTGTCTCATGTGCGATGACGCCGCCGAAATCGCGGGCATAGGTCAGCGCCCGGCGCATCACCAGTGCGCTGGATATTGTGTGCCGCCCATCTGTGAAGGCGACCGCGCCGGCTTCGCGCAGCAGGCCGAACTCTGTCATCTCGCGGCCGGCCAGCCCCTTGGTGATCGCCGCCGCCGGAAAGATGTTGACGCTTGCCGTGTCCTTGGCGGTGCGCAGCACGAATTCGACCAGCGCGACATTGTCGATCACCGGGTCCGTGTCGGGCATCATAACGACGGAGGTGACGCCGCCGGCCGCCGCCGCAACGCTGGCCGAAGCGATGGTCTCGCGATGTTCGCCGCCCGGTTCCCCGATGAAGACACGCGCGTCGATCAGGCCGGGAATGATCGCCTTGCCGGCGCAGTCGACCACGGTGGCTCCCGCCGGCAGGCCCTGGTTCAGGGCAGCCTTGCCGGCGGCAACGATCTTTTTCCCGTCGACGATGACGGTGCCGATCTCGTCGATGCCGCGTGACGGGTCGACGATGCGGGCGCGCTCAAAGACCGTGGTGCTCATGCGCTCCGGCCCTCGTTGCGGCGCGGGTCGAGCAGCGCTTCCATCACCGCCATGCGCACGGCGACACCCATCTCGACCTGTTCCTGGATGACGCTTTGGGGACCGTCGGCGATTTCGGACGCAATCTCGACGCCGCGGTTCATCGGACCGGGATGCATCACCAGCGCGCCGTCCTTGGCGGCCTTCAGCTTTTCGGCATCGAGGCCGAAATAGCGAAAATATTCGCGCACCGAAGGCACGAAGGCGCCTTCCATCCGCTCACGCTGCAAGCGCAGCATCATCACCACGTCGGCGCCCTTGAGGCCCTCGGCCATCGAGCGCGAGACGATGACGCCCATTTTCTCGATGCCGGACGGCAGCAGGGTCGACGGCGCCACCACACGCACCTGCGCACCAAGCGCGTTCAACAGCATGATGTTGGAACGCGCCACGCGAGAATGCAGGATGTCGCCGCAGATCGCTACGATCAGTTTCGACAGCGGCCCCTTGGCGCGGCGGATAGTCAGCGCATCGAGCAGCGCCTGCGTCGGGTGCTCATGCGCGCCGTCGCCGGCATTGACCACCGAGCAGCCGACCTTCTGCGCCAAAAGGGCGGCGGCGCCCGCCGATTGGTGGCGGATGATCAGGATGTCGGGCCGCATGGCGTTCAGCGTCATCGCCGTGTCGATCAGCGTCTCGCCCTTCTTCACCGAAGAGCTCGCCACCGACATGTTCATGACGTCGGCGCCGAGCCGTTTCCCGGCCAGTTCGAACGACGACTGCGTGCGCGTCGAGGCTTCGTAGAAGAGGTTGATCTGGGTGCGGCCGCGCAGCGTCGAGGTCTTCTTTTCGGACTGCCGCGAAATGGCGACGGCGCGATCGGCCCGGTCGAGCAGGAGCTCGATATCACCGGGGGAAAGATCGCGGATGCCCAGAAGATGGCGGTGAGGATAAAGCGGCAGGGACGAAGCGTCGGTCATCTCAAGGCGCTGCTATAGGGGGGAGAATTCCTTGCCGCAAGCGCCAGCTTGGGATTGCGGCCTTTCTCCCCGGTATTTTCGTCGCGCGCGCCGCCTGGCTTGGGCTATATCTAGCCGATTGCTTCGGATTCGAAGCCTTGTGATGATAAGGCCTTTCTACCGTTAGAAGGCCCTTCTACTTTCAGAAGGATTGGGCGTGACCGACGACGTGACCAACCAGCCGCCGCCGCTGACGGGCGGCAACGCCTGGCGGGGCGATCCGTTGCTGATCCAGCTTGCCGAGCGTTTTTCCGATCCGGTGCGCAAGGACCTCGACGGGCTTGGACGGTTCGTCCTGACGCAGGAGGCGCAGGAGCTGGCGCGCCTCGCCAATGTCGAGACGCCGAAGCTCCGCACGCATGACCGTCAGGGCCGGCGCATCGACCTCGTCGAATTCCATCCGGCCTATCATGCGCTGATGCGCCGCTCGGTTGCCGGCGGCCTGCATTCCTCGATCTGGGAAAACGGCGATAGCGAGATCGGCCGTCGCCATCAGGTGCGCGCCGCGCGTTTCTACCTGACCGCCGAACTCGAGACCGGGCATCTCTGCCCCATCACCATGACCAGCGCTTCGCTGGCCGCCCTGATGGCCAGCCCAAAGCTGTTTCGCGAATGGGCGCCGCGCGTGACGACGCGCAAATACGACCAGAGTCAGAAGCCGCCGGTTGACAAGACCGGGCTGACGCTCGGCATGGGCATGACCGAAAAGCAGGGCGGCACCGACGTGCGCGCCAACACCACACGGGCCGAACGCGCCGGCAGCGGCTTTTATCGCCTCACCGGCCACAAATGGTTCATGTCGGCGCCGATGTCGGACGCTTTTCTCGTGCTTGGACAGGCGCCGGAAGGGCTTTCCTGTTTTCTCGTCCCGCGCATCCTCGGCGACGGTTCCGGCAACGGCTTCCGCTTCCAGCGGCTGAAGGACAAGCTCGGCAACCGCTCCAACGCCTCGTCGGAGGTAGAGTTCGTCAACGCCATCGGCGAGATGGTCGGCGAGCCCGGCGCCGGCATAAAGACGATCATGGACATGGTCACGCTGACCCGGCTCGACTGCGCCGTCGCCTCGTCGGCAATCATGCGAGCGGGGCTGGCTGAGGCCGTGCATCACGCCCGTCACCGCCAGGTGGCCGGCTCGACGTTGATCGAACAGCCGCTGATGCAACGCGTGCTGGCGGACATGGCGCTCGATGTCGCCGCCGCCACGGCACTCTCGTTCCGACTGGCGCGCTCCTTCGACGAGGCTGCCGGCGACCGCGGCGAGGCTGCTTTTGCCCGCGCCATGACCCCGGTGGTCAAATACTGGGTCTGCAAGATCGCGCCGCCACTGCTCTATGAGGCGATGGAGTGCCTCGGCGGCAATGGCTATGTCGAGGAAGCGCCGCTCGCCCGCTACTACCGCGAAGCCCCGGTCAATGCGATCTGGGAGGGCTCAGGCAATGTCATGGCGCTCGACGTGCTGCGCGTGCTCGGCCGCGCGCCCGGCCTGTTCGAGGAGGTGCTGGCCGGCATCGACCGCGATCTCGGCGCCGGCGGACGCGGAACCATTGGCGTGCTCAAGGCGGCCATGCAGGTCGCCGGCACCGATGAGGGGTCGGCCCGCCTGCTGACCGAACAGCTGGCGCTGTCGGCGGCAGCTGCGGAATTGCGCCGGCTGGGGGCAGGGCGGATTGCGGACGCCTTCGTCGAGACGCGGCTCGCCGGCCAGTGGCGCAACACCTATGGCATGCTCGATTCGCGCCACGATGCGCGCATGATCGTCGACACGCTCTATCCGCCGGTGAATTGAGGGCCTTCCGCCAGGCCTTGAACGAATTTGCCTGCCTGTGGAAAGCCGTTAACCTTAACGAATGGTTTCCGTTGCAGCCGCAGGCCGCAGACCCCACTGTCTTTGTCACCAAAGCAGGAATGCCATGCGGCACATTTTGACGTCCTTTCTGGCCTTGCACTGGGCGCTGGTTTTCGCCCTGCTGGCGTTCATCTGTGTCGATGGAAACCGCGGCGTTGCGGGCGCTCTGGGCGTGCTCGGCGTCGTCGTGGAAAACACTCGTCTGGCCGATCTCGACAATGCTGCCGTCGTGGCGCCGCTGGCCATCGCCTTGCTGGTCGTGGCGGTGCTGTTTTGCTGGGTCTTCGTCGAGAGTCTGGTTAACGCCGCAGCGAGCCCGGACGGAGCCGACAGTGTGGCGCGGACCGCCTTCATTTCGGCATCCGCGGTGTTGTCGCTGATCCTGATCGGCGGCGCAGCGCGAGGCATCAACGGCCTGTTTTTGGTTGTCGCCGTACAATTGGCGGCACTTCTGGCCTCCTATGTCGCCATGCTGGCCGAGCGGAGGTCGGTCTTCGCCGTCATGGTTTCGCGGGAGGCAGAGAGTCGCGCCACCGCCCATGCCATGGCCAAGGGTGCCGCGCACGGCTCCTTGCTGTCGCGCATTTCCGGCCGTCCGGACATTGGTCCCAGCGGTCCCAGAGGCGGCTCCAGCCGCAGGGACGGTCACTGATGCGCACGCTGTTCGCATTGTGGGCCGCGCCACTCGCTCTGTTCTGGGGCTGGTTCTTCCTGTCGCTCAACGACATCAATTTCGGCTACGTCATGCTCAGCCGGCAGCTGCATGATTTCGTGTTCCAGCTCTACGGGCAGATGCTGGGCATCGATCCGGCGATCATTCCGGGCATGGTGGCAAGGGCCTGCGTCTTTGACGGCTTCCTGCTGATGGCATTGTGGGCGTTTCGCCGCCGCCGCAACATCACGGCCTGGGTCAGGCGGCAGGCGGGGAATCCGGTTCCGTCCGATCGCGTGGGTCAAGCGACTGGAGCCGGTCCAGAACTCCCTGCAGAATAAAGGCCGCAGCCGCCGAATCGATCTTGCCGGCGCGCTTTCGGCGCGAGAAATCCATCTCGATCAGCGTCCGCTCCGCCGCCACCGTCGACAGCCGCTCGTCCCACAGCACGAAGGGCAGGTCGGTTATACCTGCCATGTTGCGCACGAAGGCGCGCGACTTCTGGGCGCGGGGACCTTCCGAACCGTCCATGTTGATGGGGAGACCGAGTACAAACGCGCCGACATTGTCCTTCTGCAGCTGGGCGAGCAGTGCTGCCGCATCCAGCGAAAATTTTTTGCGCAGGATGACCGCGCGCGGATGGGCGAAGGACAGGCCGCGGTCGGAAACGGCGACACCGATCGTCTTGTCGCCGAGGTCGAGCCCGGCCAGCGTCCTGCCGCCCTCCAGCCGTGCCGGCAGATCCTCGATTGCTATGATGCCCAACGGCTTTCCCCAACCAGTTTTACCGTGACCCAGTCTTAACCGTGACCCAGACTTACCGTGACCCAGACTTGCCGTAACAAAGACCGCGACACGTTCTTTTGAACCGCGAGCACACTATGTCACTTTAATTTTGCTGCCGGCGTTCTATCTTCCGGCGCAACCAAAATCGAGGAACACGATCGATGAAATTGACCTGGTACGGACATTCCGCCTTCCGCGTCGAGACATCAGGCGCGAACATCCTGATCGACCCCTATCTCGTCGGCAATCCGTCATGGACGAGCGGCTGGGAGGGGCCGGCGGAAGGCGTCACCCATGTGCTTCTGACCCACGGCCACAGTGATCATGTCAGCGGCGCGGTGGAGGTGCTGAAGAAGAGCGGCGCCCAGCTGGTCGCCAATTACGAGATCTGCATGTACCTGGTCGGCAAGGGCGTCGACGGCAAGAAGATCAATCCCGGCAATCATGGCGGCACCGTCGATTGCGGTGCCTTCACCACCACATTCGTGCAGGCACTGCATTCCTCGTCGTTTGGGCTCGATGGCGGCCAGAACGTCTACCTCGGCAATCCCAACGGGCTGGTCCTGCATTTCCCGGAGGACAAGACGCTCTACCATATGGGCGACACCGACATCTTCTCCGATATGGCGCTGATCGAGGAATTGCATGAGCCGAAGATCGGCCTCGTGCCGGTCGGCGACCGCTTCACCATGGGCGGCGCGGTGGCGGCCCTGGCCTGCCGGCGCTTCTTCCACTTCGACACGGTCGTTCCCTGCCATTTCGGCACCTTCCCGATCATCGACGCGACGGCGGAGAAGTTCGTGGCCGGCCTCGAAGGGTCAGGTGTCGACGTAGCCTTGCCAGCGATCGGCCAAACGATCACACTATAAAGCGATCGTTTGAACGATCCCTTGTCGCAAAGGGGAATCAAACCATGGGCTTGAGAGTGACTCTTTGCGTGTCGATGCTGGTTGCGGCGTCGCCCGCATCCGCCGCCGAGGACTTCATCAAGGGCGTTTACCTCCAGACCCAGGAGCTTTGCGCGCAAGCCAAAAAGGACACGCTGCAGACGCTGATCGACACCGGCAATGTCATCTTGTCGGCGGACGGCCTGCAAAGCGTCGAGTATAATTGCGAGTTCGTCCAGGTCACCAAGGCGACGCGCTCGCCGAGCTGGGCGGTCACTGCCATCTGCCAGGAGCCGGGCTTTCTCTTTCCCGATATACTGTCGATCACGCAGATGAACGACCCAAATCGACATCGTCTCGGTGCGCCCGACCGCCGACGAAGGCGAGCAGGCCGGCAATGGCGGCAGCTATTATCTGTGCGAGGGTGTATCGCTGCCCTAGGCTGAAATGCCGCCCTGGCATGAACGGGCTCTATCCCCAAGCACGATCGATGTTGCGCGGCACGCGCCACGCCGCTATAGCGCCATCTGGTTTTCCCAAAGGCTAAAGACATGTCCGTTGATCTGCAAACTGTGAAGCGCGTCGCGCGTCTCGCCCGCATTGCGGTGAGCGAGGAGGATGCCGAGCGCATGACCGGCGAGCTGAACGCCATTCTGGGCTTTGTCGAGCAGCTGAACGAGGTCGATGTCTCCGGCGTCGAACCGATGACATCGGTGACGCCGATGGAGATGAAGAAGCGCCAAGACATCGTCACGGACGGCAACAAGGCCGCCGATATCGTCGCCAATGCGCCGGCCACTGACGAGAATTTCTTCCTCGTGCCGAAGGTCGTGGAGTAGGCGGCCGATGGCAATCGAGATCGCGATCGAAACGCCGCTGCAGGACGATGTCCGCGCTTTGGTAGAGGAGCTCAACGCGGCTCTGCTCGAACTGACGCCGCCGGAGCATTGCTACCATCTGACGGTCGAGCAGATGGCTGGCGACGACACCACCGTCTTTATCGCCCGCGACGACGGGCAAGCCATCGGCTGCGGCGCGCTGAAGCGCCATGATGCCCGCGTCGGTGAGGTCAAGCGTATGTACACGCGGCCTTCGCATCGGGGCAGGAAGATCGGCGCCAAGATCGTCGAACATGTCGAAACGCTGGCGCGCAGCGAAGGGCTGAAGCGCCTGGTGCTTGAAACCGGCGACCGCCATCCCGCCGCCTGGACCGTCTACGAACGCGCCGGCTTCTCGCGCTGCGGGCCGGTGCTGGATTATCCCGATTCCGAGTGGTCGGTGTTTTACGAAAAGAGCCTTTGATGAGCGAACTGACCCATCTGACAATTTCGCAGGCGCGCGCCAAGCTGCGCGCCAAGGAGATTTCGGCCGTCGAAATCACCGAGGCCTATCTCGGTGCCATCGAGCGCGCCAATCCGGTGCTCAATGCCTACATCGTCGTCACCGGCGACAAGGCGCGCGATATGGCCAAAGCTTCCGACGCCAGGCTCGCCAAGGGCCAGGGCGGTGCGCTGGAAGGCATCCCGCTCGGCATCAAGGACCTGTTCGGCACCGAAGGTATCCACACCCAGGCCTGCAGCCATGTGCTGGACGGCTTCAAGCCGCGCTACGAATCGACCGTCACCGCCAATCTGTGGGCAGACGGCGCCGTCATGCTGGGCAAGCTTAACATGGACGAGTTCGCCATGGGCTCGTCCAACGAGACCTCCTATTACGGCCCTGTCGTCAATCCGTGGCGGCGTTCGCGCCTCGACACGGTGGTGATGCCGACCACGCATCAGGGCGATGGCGGTTTCGTTTCGGCCGGCGGCACCAAGACCGCGCGCACGCTGGACAATGCCCAACTGGTGCCGGGGGGCTCGTCGGGGGGCTCGGCTTCCGCCGTCTCGGCTTTCCTGTGCGCCGGCGCCACCGCCACCGACACCGGCGGCTCGATCCGCCAGCCAGCCGCCTTCACCGGCACCGTCGGCATCAAGCCGACCTATGGCCGCTGCTCGCGCTGGGGCATCGTCGCCTTCGCTTCGTCGCTCGATCAGGCCGGCCCGATCGCCCGGGACGTGCGCGATGCCGCGATCATGCTGAAGTCCATGGCCTCGGTCGACGCCAAGGACACCACTTCCGTCGACCGGCCGGTGCCGGATTACGAGGCGGCGATCGGCAAACCGATCAGGGGCATGAAGGTCGGCATTCCCCGGGAATACCGCGTCGACGGCATGCCGGAAGAGATCGAGGCGCTGTGGCAGAAGGGCATTGCCTGGCTCAGGGATGCCGGCGCCGAGATCGTCGACATCTCGCTGCCGCACACCAAATACGCTTTGCCGGCTTATTATATCGTTGCGCCCGCCGAAGCGTCATCCAATCTGGCGCGCTATGACGGCGTCCGCTACGGCCTGCGCGTGCCGGGCCAGGACATTGTCGACATGTACGAAAAGACCCGAGCCGCCGGGTTCGGTCGGGAGGTCAAGCGTCGCATCATGATCGGCACCTATGTGCTGTCGGCAGGCTATTACGATGCCTACTATCTGCAGGCGCAGAAGGTGCGCAATTTGATCAAGCGCGACTTCGAGACGGTTTTTGCCGACGGCGTCGACGTCATCCTGACGCCGGCGACGCCGTCGGCCGCCTTCGGCATCGCTGACGAGGACATGGCCGCCGATCCGGTCAAAATGTACCTCAACGACATTTTCACGGTGACCGTGAACATGGCCGGACTGCCGGGCATTGCCGTGCCTGCCGGCCTCGATGCCAAGGGCCTGCCGCTCGGCCTGCAGCTGATTGGCCGTCCCTTCGACGAGGAAACCCTGTTCCAGACAGCCGCCGTCATCGAGCAGGCGGCGGGAACCTTCCAGCCGGAGAAGTGGTGGTAGCATGCCGCCTCCGTCTCGCATTTCCATCGTCGAGACGGGAAACGAACTGCTGATCACGAACCCGCCACGCACCTCGGATTTCAGGACAGTCTTTGTCCTGATCGGGGCCGCGATCGTCGCCTACACCGGCTACATGGGATTGACAGATATGTCGTCCGCAACGCTCACCAGCGGCACGCTCGGCCTGCTGTCCTTCGTGGCGGTCATTGCCCTCTTCACCTATTTCCTGGGCAAGGATTTCATCTGGCGGGTGTTCGGCAGGGAAACCCTGCGGCTGACCGACACCGCAGCCGTGCGCTCGGTGAGGGGTTCTTTGCGAAATCGGTGGTCACTGCCTTTGAAAGGGCATCTTAGGGTCGAAATCCTCGACCATACCTATCCCACGGACGAAGTGGGACTGTCGGAAGTCATCAGCTTAACCAACGCGAACGGCGTCCTTGTTTTCGGCAGGGAGTTAAGCCGCCTCGAAGCGGAAGCGGTAGCGAGTGCGGTCGAGCACTTCACCGGCCGTCACAATTTGAGCTGGAGATAGGCAGGCAATGTTCTTCTATCTCTCCAAGGTATTCTGGTTCTTCGTCCAACCACTCAACCTGGCGATCTTCCTGCTGCTTGCCGGCTTGCTCGCGGCGCTGATCGGCCGCCGGCGATTGGCGGCGACGGGCAGTGTGTTCGCCTTCCTGATTCTGGCGCTGTCGGCCTGGACGTCGCTTGGCGCCATGATGCTCAATCCGCTCGAAGAGCGCTTCCCAAAGCCGCCGCTGCCGCGGAAGGTCGACGGCATTGTCGTGCTCGGCGGCGGCTTCGAGGGCGCCATCAACTTGGCGCGCGGCGGCTATGAGCTGAATTCCGGCGGCGACCGCATGGTGGAGGCGGCGATCCTTGCCCGGCGCTTTCCCGAGGCGAAAGTGGTTATCTCGGGCGGCACCGGTGAACTGTTCATCGATGGCGAGGGGGATGCGGCCACCGCGCCGCGGCTGCTCGGTGCGCTTGGCGTCGACGCCGATCGCCTGATGCTCGAGAGCAAATCCCGCAACACCTATGAGAATGCGGTCTTCACCAAGGAACTGGTAACACCGAAACCGGGCGAGACCTGGCTGCTTGTCACCTCCGCCTTCCACATGCCGCGCGCCAAGGCGCTGTTCGACAAGGCCGGCTTTCAGACGGTCCCGTGGCCGGTCGACTATCGCACCTCGGGCAAGGAAGGCTTTGGCCTGTTTCGCGACAACGCACCCGATTCGCTGCAGACCACCACCATTGCGATCCGCGAATGGATCGGCCTCGCCGCCTATTGGCTATCGGGCCGGATCGACCAGCTTTTCCCCGGCCCGGGCGGCTGACCGATCACCGCTTGTCGCGCCGCTGAAAAGAACTGGCGCCGCACCAGCACCGCCAGAAGCAGCAGCGTCGACAGCACGAACACGATCGGGTCGACGAACCAGCCGAGATAGCCGATCGAGAAGAACACCGCGCGCAGGCCTGAATTGAAATGCTTGCCGGCCAGCATGTTCATGCGCGCCGCGCGCCACACCGCCGTTTCGCTGACCGGGTTGCGTGACGCCTCGCCATAGGGGATCGGCACCGCGCCGATCAGGATCGTGCAGTAGTTGAAGAGACGGTAGGCCCAGCCGAACTTGAAGAAGGCGAAGGCCAGGATCAGCACCAGGCCAAAGACCTTGATCTGGAAGGCGGAGCGCGATGAGGTCGCGTTCAACGGCAGGTCGTTCAGCACGGCAAGGACCTGATCCGAGGCGCCAAGCAGCGCGAAACAGCCACCGAGCGCAATCAGCGAACTGGAGGCGAAAAAGGCGGTGCCTTGCTGCAGGCCGCTCATGATGGCGGTGTCGACGATGCGGATTTCGCGCTCGGCCATGGTGCGCATCCAGGCCTCGCGCTGCACGTTCATGGCCATCGTCAACGACACCCGGCTGACCAGTCTGCCGTCGGACGCCAGTGTATGCAGCAACCATGCGAGCAGGAAGAAAGCCAGCGCCGCCAGATCAGCCGTCGACAGATGGAAGGAATCGCCCATGCCCCCTTTTACCACAGGCAAAGCGGTCAGTTCGATGCTCCAATGCATGCCGCCCAGAGGTGAGCTGCGGTTCTGGGACAACGACATGCATTGAAACAAGAACTTAAAGCGCGTCGCATGAATCCGTTTCAGCGCGACGCGCTTTCAGCCGGTGATGTCGCTGCCGGAGCAAACAAGGTCGGCAGGTGCAGCGCCGCAATCCGCAAAACAGCACAAACATCATGGAAAGTCCTATATGTAGGTCTTGATCCCATTCCCGGAGACGGCGCAGCGTGTTTCTTTCGGTTTTCGACCTGTTCAAGATCGGCATCGGACCGTCGAGTTCGCACACGATGGGACCGATGACAGCGGCGCGGCGGTTTCTCGACGAGATCGCCGGAGACGACTGGCCGCGCCCGGCCGGCGCGAAAGTTGATCGTCTCGGCGCCAGCCTGCACGGTTCGCTCGCCTATACCGGTATCGGCCATGGCTCGGATCGCGCCGTTGTCCTCGGCCTTGCTGGCCTGACACCGCAGACGGTCGATCCCGATCAGGCCGAAGGCATCGCCACGCGCATCGCCGCCGAGAAGCGGATATCGCCACACGGCCATCCCTCCTATCGCTTCGACCCGGCGACGGATCTGGTGCTCGACCGCAAGACGCCGCTCACCGGCCACGCCAACGGCATGGCCTTCTACGCTTACGATGCCGGCGACCGGCTGCTGCTCAAGCGCATCTATTATTCCATCGGCGGCGGCTTCGTGGTGTCCGAGGAAGAGCTGCAGCGGATGAAGGTCAAGGGCTCGGTGACCACAGAAGGCAAGAAGGTGCCCTATCCCTTCAAGAACGCCGTCGAGATGCTGAAGATGGCAGGCAAAAGCGGCCTGTCTATCGCCGACATGAAGCGCGTCAATGAAGAGACGCATATGTCGCGCGAGGAGCTCGACAGCGGCCTTGATGCGATCTGGGGCGCCATGAAGGGCTGCATCGACCGCGGCCTGTCGCAGGACGGCATCATGCCGGGCGGGCTGAAAGTGCGCCGTCGTGCCCGCATGCTGCACGACAAGCTGCAGGAGCAATGGCAGCAGAACAAGCCCAACCCTTTGCTGGCCAATGACTGGCTGTCGATCTACGCCATGGCGGTGAACGAAGAGAACGCCGCCGGTGGACGCGTCGTCACCGCGCCGACCAATGGCGCGGCCGGCACATTGCCGGCGGTGCTGCGTTACTGGCTGCATTTCCACCCCGAGGCTGACCAGCCGAGCATCCGCGACTTCCTGCTCACGGCGGCCGCCGTCGGCGGCATCATCAAGACCAATGCCTCGATCTCCGGCGCCGAGGTCGGCTGCCAGGGCGAGGTCGGCTCGGCCTCGGCGATGGCTGCCGCGGGTCTCTGCGCCGTCATGGGCGGCACGCCCGAGCAGGTCGAGAACGCCGCCGAAATCGCGCTCGAACATCATCTCGGCATGACTTGCGATCCGGTCGGCGGTCTGGTCCAGGTGCCTTGCATCGAGCGCAATGCGCTCGGCGCCGTCAAGGCGGTCACCGCCGCCTCTCTGGCGATCAAAGGCGACGGCGTCCATTTCGTGCCGCTCGACGCCGCGATCGAAACAATGCGCCAGACGGGCCTCGACATGAACGAGAAGTACAAGGAAACCAGCCTTGGTGGGCTCGCCGTCAATGTCGTGGAATGCTGACCGCGCAACGCCACTGGCACTGTGGAGAAGTCGGGCAGGGCCGTTGACGCAATCGCGCGCCGGACTAAACCTTAAGCGATGGCACTCAATCTCCTAAAACTGTGCGTCGGTTGCGACAGCGTCGAGGACCTCGAAGAATGGATCGCCTTTCGCGTCGATGAGCGCCGCCGCGCCGGCGAACCCGCCGAGCACTGGCACACCACCCGCATGGTGCCGGCGCGCGGCGCCGAGGTCACCGATGGCGGTTCGCTTTATTGGGTGATCAAGGGCAGCGTGCAATGCCGCCAGCTGATCACTGATATCAGGCCCTTCACCGACGACGAAGGCATCGGCCGTTGCCGCCTGATGCTCGACCTCGACGTCGTGCGCACCGACTGGCAGCCGCGCCGCGCCTTCCAGGGCTGGCGTTATCTCAAACCGTCGGATGCGCCCGCAGATTTCGGCAAGGGCAAGGCCGGAATGGTCGAGATGCCGCCGAAACTGAAGCGCGAGCTCGCCGATCTGGGCTTGCTGTAGAGCCAAGGGCGCGGCCGCTTCTCCCAGAGCGTCGAGCGCTGGCCCTTCATCTTGTCCAAGGCTGGACTTGCAAGGGGCTCGACAACGCCACATCTTGCTTCTTATGAGCGACAAGAAGCAGCGCGTGCCCGCAAGGGCCAGTCCTGCGCCGGTCAAGCCTCAATCCAATGCCGGCGAGATCGACGCCTTCATCCGTCAGGCCCGGACGCTTGCCGCGTCCGCGACCGGCTCCGGGCGGCTGATCCTTGCGCTCGACGCCACGATGAGCCGCCAGCCGACCTGGGATCTCGCCACCAAGCTGCAGGGCGAAATGTTCGACGCCGTCGGCAAGGCCGGAACTCTCAGCGTCCAACTGGCCTATTTTCGCGGGTTGGGCGAGTGCCGCTCGTCGGCTTTTGTCGCCGACACCAATGCCCTGAAGCAGCTGATGACGCGGATCGACTGCCGTGCCGGCCACACCCAGATCGGCAAGGTGCTGGCGCATGCGCTGAAGGAAACGGCGGCGGCCAAGGTCAACGCTCTGGTCTATATCGGCGACGCCATGGAAGAGGATATCGACGAGCTGGCGCAGAAGGCCGGCAGCCTCGGTCTGCACGGCGTTCCCGTCTTCGTCTTCCAGGAAGGCCATGATCCCGGCGCAGAAAAGGCGTTCAAGGAGATTGCGCGGCTGTCCAAAGGGGCTTGGTTCCGATTTGATCGGCGGGCTGCCGCGACCTTGGCCGGGCTGCTTTCGGCGGTTGCCGTCTATGCGACCGGCGGATTGAAGGCGCTCGAGGCAAGGGACAGGCCGGGAGACCGGCTGCTGATCGAGCATCTCAGGGGCGGCGGGAATTGATGGGCGCTATCATTGCACTTGTTGCACTGTTTCTGGTGCTGCTCGGCGCGGCGACGATCTTTGTCCGCGCCGATGCGCAAAAACTGGCAAGCGGCATGCGCACGCTCGGGCCGGTGCTTCTGGCGCTGGTCGGGCTCGCCGTGCTGGTGGTCGGGCGCGAAGGCATTGCCGGCCTCATCCTGGCCGCGGCTCTTGCCGGGTACGGTTCGATGCGAATGAAGCGGCCGTCGGTCGGGCCGGCGCCCGGCAAGCGCTCGACGGTGCGGACCGCCGCACTGGAAATGGAGCTTGATCACGATACGGGCGGGCTTGAAGGCCTGGTTCTGGCCGGCCGCCATGAAGGCAAGATGCTGGGCGCGATGGGCCTGGCCGAGCTGCAGCAGCTTTACCGCGAACTCCCCGGCGACCCGGAGAGCCGCCAGCTCCTAGAGACGTATCTTGACGGCCGTTTTCCCGTCTGGCGCAAAGACGCTGAGGCGAACGGTGGCGAAGGGCTGGGTGTTGCGCCAGGTGCGGGCGCCATGACTAAGGAGGAGGCCTACAAGATCCTTGGTCTTGAAGCGGGGGCCGCCGCGGCGGATGTCCGCAAGGCGCACCGCCGCCTGATGCAGCGCCTGCACCCCGACATCGGCGGCACGTCTTTCCTGGCGGCGCGGATCAACGAAGCCAAGGACGTCTTGCTCTCCAATCACAACTAGTCTCCTTCGACGCAGTAAATTTCCGGGAGATGGTTCCGACGCCGCCCTACTGTTGGACGGCGTAGCAGGCGATTTTCTTTTTCTTCAGGGCATTGCAGGCATTCCAGGCCGCGTCCTTCGAGCGGAAGCCGCCGAACCGGGCGCGGTAATAGGTCTCGCCGTCCTTTTCGAAGGCGACGGTGAAACCGGAAGCAGCCCCAAGAACTTTGGGCGCCAGCTTGGCGGTCTTGTCGATGAAAGCCTGGGCTTCGGACTGCTTGGGCGACGACGCCACCTGCACCGCCCAACCAGCCGGCACCGAGGCCGTGTTGACCGGGTCGACCGCCTGTGGGGATACAGGCGTGGGTTCGGCATAGGCAGCCACAATCTGCGCAGTTTCGACCTTCGGCGCCGTCACGATGACGGTCTTGACCTTCCTGGTCTTGACGACGGGGGCGGCCTCTTCGACCGCGGCCACCGTCTGTTCGTCGGCAGACTGGCCTTCAGCAGACTGCTCGTCAGCGGATGTCGGATCGTCATTGGACGCTACGGCATCGTCTTCAACGATCGGCTTGCCATCCGGCGTCGGCGCGTCATGCTTGGGCAGGAAGACCTTGGCCAGCGCCTTGACCGGATTGTCGCCGCCGGCCTTGGCGACCAGGGCGCCGCCGCCGCGGGTCGATGCGCGCGGCATGTAGGCGTTGATCAGGCCGGCCATCTGGTTGTCGCGGCTGCGCCCCGAAGTGCCGCCCATGACGACGGCGACGAGGCGGCGGTTGCCATCCGAAACCGACGAGACGAGATTGAAGCCGGAGGCGCGGGTATAGCCGGTCTTGATGCCGTCGACGCCCTTGATCCGGCCGAGCAGACGGTTGTGGCCATTGATGCGCTGGCGGCCGTAAAGGAAGGAGCGCTGCGAGAAATAGCCGTAATACTGCGGATAATGTTCCCGGAGCGCTATGCCAAGCATCGCCATGTCGTGGGCGGTTGTGAACTGGCCGGGATCGGGCAGGCCGTTGGCATTGCGAAACACGGTGCCGTCCATGCCGAGCGCGCGCGCCTTAGCGGTCATCATGCGGGCGAAATTGCTTTCGCTGCCGCCGAGCAGTTCGCCGAGCGCGGTCGCCGAATCATTGGCCGACTTGGTCACCATCGACAGGATGGCGGTCTCGACCGAAACCGCTCCGCCCGCCTTGACGCCGAGCTTGGTCGGCGGTTCGGCCGCCGCTTTGGCCGAGAACGGCACGGGCGTGTTCCTGCTGATCCGGCCCTTCGCCATGGCCTCGAAGGTCAGATAGAGCGTCATCATCTTGGTCAACGACGCCGGGTAGCGCCGGCCGTTGGCGTCGGAGGAATAAAGTACCTTGCCGGTCTTGGCGTCGACGACGATCGCCGAAGACCTGGCGGCCATCGAGGACGCGGCATCCGCAACGACAAATGACATCGCCAAAGCGAGGATCATGATCGTTTTGAGGGAAGATGCGGATTTTGAACCGAAGACCGACAACGCCTGACGCACTGATAGTTCCTTTGAAACTCATTGCCATGGAGGCGGCAAAGGGATCCGACCTCACTTGTCGTCAAACTATCGCGGCCAGCGTTACCAATCCGTTTATGGTAACCGGCGCGTTCACCATTTTCCTCGGGCTTGAGCCTTTCTTTGTTCGAATTTTAGCTGTTGCCGGCGCAGCGCGGCCTGATGCCGCTGAAATCTTGACTTTTGTGCAGCGCACAATATATTCTCGTGCATTGCACAACCGCGCTCAGGCAAGGGCGCTTCAAAACGCCAAGGGAAACGTCAAATGACCCAGACCTACGAGGACTTCTCGAAATACGGCAAGGAGTTTGCCGATACCGGATTGAAGAGCTTCACCTCGCTCTCCAAGGGCGCGCAGGCGATCGCCACGGAAGCTGGCGAATACACCAAGAAGAGCTTCGAAGCCGGCAGCGCCGCGGTCGAAAAGCTGTTCTCCGCCAAGTCGCTGGAAAAGGCGGTCGAGATCCAGTCCGACTTCGCCAAGCAGAGCTATGAGAGCTTCGTTGCCGAGGCGACCAAGTTCGGCGATCTCTATGCCGATCTCGCCAAGGAGGCTTACAAGCCCTTCGAATCGATTGTCGCCAAGGCGAAGTAATTTCGCTCGAGAATACCAGGCACGGCCTTTCGGGCTTGCAGAACAGACCCGGTCGCGGATGCGCGGCCGGGTTTTTTCATGCCGGATTCAATTCCGGGGCTTTGGCGGTTCACGATTTTGAAAATCGCCTCGGTTTGCCCACCTAGCCATATTGTCAGCTAACAAGAAGGGCTTAAAATCGTCCATCGAACACCTACATATCGAACTCGCCATGGGGATTCGAAAGAGGCAGGATTACGTGACTTCAGGTTTGACTGCCACGACAAGCGTGGTGCGGATGCAAAGTGACGGCGACGGCAATGAGGCCGGTCGCGGCACAGCCGTCATTACGCGCACCAAGACCAAGACCAAGAAGCCCAGCCTTTACAGGGTCCTCATCCTCAACGACGACTATACGCCCATGGAGTTCGTGGTTCACGTCCTGGAGCGTTTTTTTCAAAAGGACCGCGAAGCCGCCACACGCATCATGCTTCATGTTCACAATCATGGGGTGGGCGAGTGCGGGGTCTATACATTCGAGGTGGCCGAGACCAAAGTGTCTCAGGTCATGGATTTCGCCCGACAGAATCAGCATCCGCTGCAATGCGTGATGGAGAAGAAGTGAGGTAACATGCCGGCTTTCTCCCAAGGCCTGGAAAAGGCGCTTCACCAGGCGCTGACGCTCGCCAATGAGCGGCACCATGAATATGCAACCCTAGAACATCTGCTGCTCGCCCTCATCGACGACACCGAGGCGGCCGCCGTTATGCGCGCCTGCAACGTCGATCTCGACGAGCTGAAGCACACCGTTCTGACCTATATCGACACCGAACTCGACAATCTGGTCACCGGTTACGATGAGGATTCCAAGCCGACCGCCGGCTTCCAGCGCGTCATCCAGCGCGCCGTGATCCATGTGCAGTCATCCGGCCGCGAGGAAGTGTCCGGCGCCAACGTGCTCGTCGCCATCTTTGCCGAGCGCGAGAGCCATGCCGCTTATTTCCTGCAGGAACAGCAGATGACCCGCTACGACGCGGTCAACTACATCTCGCACGGCATCGCCAAGCGCCCCGGCGCATCGGAGACGCGCTCGCCGCGCGGCGCCGATGACGAGCAGGGCGGCCAGAACGGCGCCGAGCCGCAGGAGGAAGGCGGCAAGAAGAAGCAGCAGCAGGATGCGCTGACGGCTTATTGCGTCAACCTCAACAACAAGGCCAAGGCCGGCAAGATCGATCCGCTGATCGGCCGCGAGAGCGAAATCAACCGCACCATCCAGGTGCTGTGCCGCCGCTCCAAGAACAACCCGCTCTATGTCGGCGATCCCGGCGTCGGCAAGACGGCGATTGCCGAAGGCCTGGCCAAGCGCATCGTCGAGGGCGATGTGCCCGAAGTGCTGCAGGACGCCACCATCTTCGCGCTCGACATGGGCACGCTGTTGGCCGGCACGCGCTATCGCGGCGATTTTGAAGAGCGGCTGAAGCAGGTCGTCAAGGAGCTCGAGGATTATCCGGGCGCCGTGCTGTTCATCGACGAGATCCACACGGTGATCGGGGCCGGCGCCACCTCAGGCGGCGCGATGGATGCGTCGAACCTGTTGAAGCCGGCGCTGTCTTCGGGTGCCATCCGCTGCATCGGCTCGACCACTTACAAGGAGTTCCGCCAGTTCTTCGAGAAGGACCGCGCTCTGGTGCGGCGCTTCCAGAAGATCGACGTCAACGAGCCGACCATCGAGGACGCCATCGAGATCATGAAGGGCCTCAAGCCCTATTATGAGGAATTCCACAAGGTGAAGTTCACCAACGAGGCGATCAAGGCTTCGGTGGAACTGTCGGCCCGCTACATCAACGACCGCAAGCTGCCGGACAAGGCGATCGATGTGATCGACGAGACCGGCGCCTCGCAGATGCTGGTGCCGGAAGCCAAGCGCAAGAAGACGATCGGCATCAAGGAGATCGAAGCCACGATCGCCACGATGGCCCGCATCCCGCCGAAGACGGTTTCGGCCGACGACGAGAAGGTGCTGCAAGGCCTCGACATCGAGCTGAAGCGCGTCGTCTATGGCCAGGACACCGCCATCACCGCGCTGACCTCGGCGATCAAGCTGGCGCGTGCCGGCCTGCGCGAACCGGAAAAGCCGATCGGCTCTTACCTGTTCTCAGGCCCGACCGGCGTCGGCAAGACCGAAGTCGCCAAGCAGTTGGCTGCCTCGCTCGGCGTCGAGCTGATCCGCTTCGACATGTCGGAATATATGGAACGCCACACCGTTTCGCGGCTGATCGGCGCGCCTCCCGGCTATGTCGGCTTCGACCAGGGCGGCTTGTTGACCGACGGCGTCGACCAGCATCCGCACTGCGTGCTCTTGCTGGATGAAGTCGAGAAGGCGCATCCGGACCTGTTCAACATCCTGTTGCAGGTCATGGACCACGGCAAGCTGACCGACCACAACGGCAAGCAGATCGACTTCCGCAACGTCATCCTGATCATGACCACCAATGCGGGCGCATCGGATGCGCAGCGCGCGGCGATCGGTTTCGGATCGACCAAGCGCGAAGGCGACGATGTCGAGGCCATCAACCGGTTGTTCACGCCGGAGTTCCGCAACCGTCTCGATGCGATCATCCCGTTCGGCTCGCTGCCGGTGCCGGTCATCCATCAGGTGGTGCAGAAGTTCGTCATGCAGCTCGAGGCCCAGCTCTCCGAGCGGGGCGTCACCTTCGACCTGTCGTCCGACGCGATCGCCTGGCTGGCCGACAAGGGCTATGATGAGCGCATGGGTGCGCGGCCGCTCGGCCGGGTCATCCAGGAGCACATCAAGAAGCCGTTGGCCGACGAGGTGCTGTTCGGCAAGCTCAAGAAGGGCGGCACGGTGCGCGTCACAGTCGAGAAGAAGGAAACCGGCGAAACCGGCCTTAAGCTCGAATCACTGGCCGACGAAGCCCCGGTGCAGCCGAAGCAGGAGCCGGAAGAGGCGCCGAAAGCCCGCAAGGCGGTGGCCAAGAAGCCCGTCGCCAAGAAGGCGGTGGCGCAGAAGCCTCAGCCCAAGGGCAAGGACGAGCCTGAGCCCAAGGGCAAGGATGGCGGCAAGCGCAGCCTGGTGCCGCAACTGCCGCGCAAGAGCTAAAAAGTTCGCCTATGAAAAAAGGGCCCGGTGACGGGCCCTTTTTTCATTGGCTGGCCGGTTTGCCGACACAGCGCCCCTGCTTTTCAGGTCAGATGTTGTTAGGTCAGGCGGCGACGCCCTCGGGTGCAAACTTGCCCAGGAAGTACCCGCACGCCTTCCAGATGGCGATCGAAATCAGATCGCTCGCATAGTCATCCACGGCCCGGCAGCTGCTTTTACCAACGGCTCTGATGTCGCAACCGAATGTTCCACGGTTTTTAAAACCCAAACGCATCCCGGTACGGCACTTTATCACGGGGTGGTTTGATATTTTCCTAACCGACGTGGTGGATTGTGGCTGAGCGCATCGCCCTGAGGCGCGCGCCACCTCAACCGTTCAGCGCTGCTCGGATCCTGGCCGCGTTCTCAGTCAGCACTTCGGGCTTCTCCATCTGCCCCGTATGCGGCTTGAGCGCGATGCCTTCGAACCGCGGGATGACATGGACATGCAGGTGGTAGACGGTCTGGCCGGAGGCCGGTTCGTTGAACTGCAGGATCGTGACCCCGTCAGCGCCGAAAGCCTTTTTGACCGCCAGCGACACCTTTTGGACCGTGGTGAACAGCCGGCCGAGCGTCGCCGGATCTGCATCGAGCAGATTGCGCGACGGTGCTTTGGGCACCACCAGCGTGTGACCGGGGCCTTGCGGCATCACATCCATGAAGGCGACCACGGCATCATCCTCGTAGACGCGGTGCGACGGGATTTCGCCGCGCAGGATCTTCGCGAAGATATTGCTGGGATCGTAGGCCTCGGTCATGGCGGCGCTCCGGGAGTATGCTCCCGGTGTAGCGAAGCTGTCCCGGACCGGCAAGATGGTCCGGCGATATCGACAGGCGAGGGCAGGGGCGGATCGCTATTCCTCAAGATCCTTGCGGAACGGCGTATGCTCTTCCAGGATTTCGCCCATCCGCTCGACCTCGCGGCGTTCCCGCCGGAGATAGTCGGCCACAGCATTGCGCAGGCCGGGATGTGCGATGTAGTGCGCCGAATGCATGGTCACGGGACGATAGCCGCGCGCCAGCTTGTGCTCACCCTGCGCGCCGGCCTCGACCACCTTCAGCTTACGCTCGATGGCGAAGTCGATGGCCTGATGGTAGCAAACTTCGAAATGCAGGAACGGGTGGTCCTCGATGCAGCCCCAATTGCGGCCGTAGAGCGCATCGGAGCCGATGAAGTTGATGGCGCCGGCGACATAGCGGCCATTGCGCTTGGCCATGATCAACAGGATGTCCTGGGACATGCGCTCGCCGATCAGCGAGAAGAACTTGCGGTTGAGATAGGGCCGGCCCCATTTGCGGCTGCCGGTATCCATATAGAAGGCGAAGAAATCGTCCCACGCCTTTTCGGTCAGGTCCTTGCCGGTCAGCCGGTCGATCGAGATACCGTTGGCGAGCGCCTCGCGGCGCTCCTTCTTCATCGCCTTGCGCTTGCGCGATGCCAGCGTGGCGAGAAAGTCGTCATAGGTCGAAAAGCCTTCGTTGAAGAAATGGAACTGCTGGTCGGTGCGGTGCAGGAAGCCGGCTGCTTCCAGCGTTGCAACGTCGCTTTCACTGGCGAAGGTGACATGCGCGGACGACACGCCGAGCTTTTCCGTCACCGCCTTCAGGCCCGCTGCGAGACCGGCCTTCACAATGGCGCTGTCCTCGCCTTTGCTGACCAGCAGGCGAGGGCCGGTGACCGGAGAGAACGGCACGGCGCATTGCAGTTTCGGATAGTAGTTGCCGCCGGCGCGTTCGAACGCATCGGACCAGCCGTGGTCGAAGACATATTCGCCCTGGCTGTGCGATTTGAGATAGCAGGGCACGGCGCCCAGCAATCTGCCTTGGGCATTTTCCAGTCTGAGATGATGACCTTGCCAGCCGGTACGCCGCACAGCGCAGCCGGAATCTTCAAGCGCGCTCAGAAAAGCATATGAAACGAGAGGGTTATAGCCATTTTCTGTGTCGCTGCGGGTTGTGCCGGTAAAGCCGTTCCACTCGTCGCAGGTGAAGGCATTGATGCCGGCGGCAACGCGGATGGAAAACTCCGCATTCGCCGTTTGCCCGTCACCTTCATCACCCTGATCCATGGGGCTTATTTAAGCTCTGTCGGGGCCGCTACAAGTCACGTTTCAGGCACTTCCATCAGGCGACATTGACCAGATCGGGTTCGAACCCTTCGAACGTCATCTGGTCGGCGTATTTGAAGGTGAGATCCACCGCCGGCTGGTCATGCACCGTCCAGGTGATGACAGGCATTTTAAGCCTTTCGCGCACGAAGCTGACGAACGGGTTCGGCAGATCGCCCGCGGCATAGGAGGTGAAGGCGAGGCCATGCGCCAGCATGGCGAAATGCGCCTCGATCAACTGGTTGTCCTGGCCATAGGCCGTGAGCCCGCCCGGAATTCCTGGCGCATCCCTGGGGAAATCGCGGACCAGCCAGTGGTCGAACGACATGATCGCCGCCTTGCCCTTATAGCGCTCCAGCATCTTGCCGACGCTCGCCACCAGGCCCTCGTCGTAGCCGGGCACACCCTTCAATTCGACCACCAAAGGCACGCGGCCGTCGACCAGGTCGAGCACCTCCTGAAGTGTCGGCACATGGTCCTTGGTGCCGCCGATCCTGAGCGCCGCCAGTTCCGCTGCCGTGCGCTGCCAGACGAAGCCGTCCTGGCCGGTCAACCGACTGAGATCGCCGTCATGAATGATGACGGGGACGCGGTCGGACGACAAATGCACGTCGCATTCGATCGCATAGCCGCGCTCGGCGGCAGCAGCGAAGGCCGACAGCGTGTTTTCCCAGCGCGTCTTGTTCATGTCGTGAAAGCCGCGATGCGCCACCGGGCGGGCGGTCAGCCAGGAAAGGTCGGTCATTGTCTTGGTCCTGCTCATGCGACCTCGAAGACGGCTTCGATTTCCACTGCGGCATTAAGCGGCAGACAGGCGGTGCCGACGGCGGAGCGGGCATGCTTGCCGCGCTCGCCAAGGGCGGCGACCAGGAAATCGGAGGCGCCATTGGCGACCAGATGCTGCTCGACGAAATCCGGCACTGATGCAACAAAGACGGTGATCTTGACCAAACGCTGGATTTTTTCGAGATCGCCAAGTGCTGCTTTTGCCTGGGCCAAGACATTGATTGCGCAGTACTTTGCGCCTTCCTTGCCGGTTGCGGTATCGACGTCGCGGCCGAGCAGGCCGCTTGCCTGCAGCTTGCCGTCCTTGAGCGGCAACTGCCCGGCGGTGAACAAAAGATTGCCGGACCTGCAATAGGGCACATAGTTCGCGGCGGGCGCTGCGGCGGCAGGTATTGTCACGCCGAGATCGCTTAGCCGCTTTTCGATTGTTTCACTCATGGTATTTCCCTATTGCTTGGAGACGCCGCGCTGGCCGGGCCGAAATTGCTATTTTTGCCTCGCTTCCGCCACGACTTTTTTTAAGCTGGACCATCTTTACCTGCGGCCTGCCATCAGCTGCGACGATCGGAGCCCCTTATGCGCGCAACGCGCCTTGCCTTCCACGCCGTTCTCTTTCCGGTGCTGTTCTCGATGGCTCCAGCCTTTGCCGTGCCGGCGCTGCAGGCGCATCGCGCCGTCTACGATCTTACCCTCGACAAGGCGTCGGACCGCTCGGGCATCACCGGGATTTCCGGCCGCATGGTCTATGAGTTCAACGGCTCGCCCTGCGAGGGCTATACGGTAAAATTCCGTTTCGTCACCCAGATCGCCACCGGCGACAACACCAGGCTGACCGACCAGCAGACGACCACGTTCGAGGACGCCGAAGGCAAGACCTTCTCGTTCGTGACCAAATCCTTCGTCGACCAGAACCTAGACAAGGAGGTCAAAGGCACCGCCACAAAAGAGACCAAGGGTCTCAAGGTCGATATCGACAAGCCCGAGAAGAACAGCCTCGAACTCGCCGCCACCCAGTTCCCGACCCAGCATCTGGTCGAACTGATCGGCAAGGCCGAGAAGGGCGAGAATTTCTACGAAACCAGCCTGTTCGACGGTTCGGAGGATGCCAACAAGGTGATGACCACCACCGTCATCGTCGGCAAGAAGGCCGAGGGCGACAAGGCCGACCCCGAAGCGCCGGCGCTGGCCAAGCTTGCCGGCGACAAATACTGGCCGGTCGACATCGCCTATTTCGACGAGACCGACAAATCGGGCGAAGAGGTGCCGGAATACCGCATCAGCTTCAAGCTGCACGAGAACGGCATCACCCGCGACCTCACAATGGACTATGGCGAGTTCTCGATGACCGGAAAGCTGGTCAACCTGTCGCTGTTCGATCAGACCAAGCCTTGTCCGGTCTCGAAATAGCAACAATGCGGCGCTGGCCACGGCAGGCTTGATGGCAGTTCCCGATGGCGGTCTATGTCGATGCGGCGATCTGGAAATGGGCCGGCCATCGCTGGTGCCACCTGATGGCCGACGATACGGACGAACTGCATCGTTTCGCCGCCGAGCTTGGTGTCAAGCGTTCGTCCTACCAGGGGCCGCCCAGGACATCGGCGCCGCACTATGACATAACCGGCTTCGAGCGCGACCGGGCGGTGCGGCTCGGCGCCATCGAATGCAGCCGCGAGGAGATCGTTGCGATCTTCAGGCGCGTACGGGTACCCAACGGAAAGGGCCGATCGTGACGCTAACGGCATTCCTGGCTTATTGCCTTGCCATCACACTTGCCGCCGCCACGCCGGGTCCGGCGATGTTCACGGTGATCACCAACGGCGTGGCACGCGGCTTCCTGCGTGCGTTCGTCGCCGGAATGGGCATTGCCGCCGGTGATGCCGTGCTGGTCACCTTGGCACTGCTCGGGCTGGTGGCGCTGGCCCAGACCTTCGAATGGGTGTTTCTCCTGTTGAAATACGCCGGTGCGGCCTACCTGATTTTCCTCGGCATCAAGATGTGGCGGGCCGCGGCCGCGCAATCGGCCGCGCAAGGAATCCCCCAAACCGGATTGTCGCGTTCGTTCCTGCTTGGCGCCTCCGTGGCGCTCGGCAACCCGAAGGCGATCCTGTTCCACGCCTCGATCATGCCGCTGATCCTCAACCTCGACACCATGACGTTTGCCGACGGCCTGCTGGTGGTGGCAGTCGTCGTCGGCGCCAATATTCTCACCATGGGCATCTACGCCGCGCTGGCGGGCAGGGCATCCGGCTGGTTCAGGACGCCCGAACGCATGCGGCTGATTAACCGGTTCGCCGGCAGCGCCATGATCGGCACCGGAGCGCTGATTGCCGCACGCTGAGCGATGAAGCACCTCACCGCTTGCGTTTGCAGCACTTCCCCTCTATATGCGCGCTCATTCCACACACGGACTTTGGTGTCTGCCCGGGAGAAATCCGGCTGAAACCTCCGGTGGCGTTCGAGGACAAAGTCCAAAAATGCCTGTGTCCGTGGAGGCTAACCGGAAAAGGAACTAAGAATGGCACTGCCTGATTTCAGCATGCGCCAGCTTTTGGAAGCTGGCATTCACTTCGGCCACCAGACCCACCGCTGGAACCCGAAGATGGCGCCTTACATCTACGGCGCCCGCAACAACATCCACATCATCGACCTGTCGCAGACGGTGCCTTTGCTGCACCAGGCTCTGAAGCAGGTTTCCGACACCGTTGCCAAGGGCGGCCGCGTGCTGTTCGTCGGCACCAAGCGCCAGGCGTCCGACATCGTCGCCGACGCCGCACAGCGTTCGGCCCAATACTATGTCAACTCGCGTTGGCTCGGCGGCATGCTGACCAACTGGAAGACGATCTCGAATTCGATCCAGCGCCTGCGCAAACTCGACGAGATGCTGGCCGGTGAGGCCCAGGGCCTGACCAAGAAGGAACGCCTGAACCTCGACCGCGAGCGCGAGAAGCTCGACAAGGCGCTCGGCGGCATCAAGGACATGGGTTCGACGCCGGACCTGATGTTCGTCATCGACACCAACAAGGAAGCGATCGCCATCCTCGAGGCCAAGCGCCTCGGCATCCCGGTCGTCGCCATCATCGATTCGAACTGCGATCCGGACAAGATCGATTTCCCGATCCCCGGTAATGACGACGCGGCGCGCGCCATCCAGCTCTATTGCGACCTGATCGCCAAGGCTGCCATCGACGGCATCGCCCGCCAGCAGGGCGCGCTCGGCGTCGACATCGGCGCCTCGGTCGAAGCTCCGGTCGAACCGGCGCTTGATCCGGCTCCGGCCCCGGCTGCTGACGCTCCGGAAGCTTGACAATCGAAGGCCGGTTGCGGCCTTCATCATTCTCATATTTGGCACGCTAGACGGACGCATCACCGAGTACCGGTGGTGCGTCGGTGCATTTAAAACAAAGAGGCGACAATGAGCATTTCGGCTGCACAGGTCAAAGAACTCCGCGACTTGACCGGCGCGGGCATGATGGACTGCAAGGCGGCGTTGACCGAGACCAACGGCAACATCGAAGAGGCCGTCGACTGGCTGCGCAAGAAGGGCATTTCCAAGGCCGACAAGAAGGCTGGCCGTACTGCCGCCGAAGGCCTGATCGGCGTCGACTCCGGCGTCCGCGAGGCCGCCATCATCGAGGTTAACTCCGAGACCGATTTCGTGGCCCGCAACGAGCAGTTCCAGGAGATCGTTCGCAATGTCGCCAAGGTCGCGCTTGCTTATGGCACGACGGAGGCTGTCTCTGCCGCAAAGTATCCGGGTTCGGACAAGTCGGTCACTGACACCATCAAGGACGCCGTTGGCACCATTGGCGAGAACATGAGCTTCCGCCGTTCGGCCAAGCTCACCGTCCCGCACGGTGCTGTCGCAACCTACGTCCACAATGCGGTTGCCGATGGTCTTGGCAAGCTCGGCGTTCTGGTCGCGATCGAGACGACGGGCAATGAGCATGCCGCCAACGCCTTTGGCCGCCAGGTCGCCATGCATGTCGCCGCCACCAACCCGCTGGCGTTGACCGCCGAGCAGATCGATCCGGCAGCGGTCGAGCGCGAGAAGGCGATCTTCGCCGACCAGGCGCGCCAGTCCGGCAAGCCGGAAGCGATCATCGAAAAGATGGTCGAAGGCCGCCTGCGCAAGTTCTACGAGGAAGTCGTGCTCCTCAAGCAGGCCTTCGTGCTCAATCCCGACATCACTGTCGAGCAGGCGCTGAAGGATGCCGAGAAGGACATCGGCGCTCCGGCCAAGATCTCCGCCTATCTGCGCTTTGCGCTGGGCGAAGGCATCGAAAAGGAAGAGACCGATTTCGCGGCGGAAGTCGCGGCGGCGGTGAAGAAGTAGTTTTAAAAATAGCCCCGAAAAGGGCTTCTCAGCTCAGGCAACTCGGCCGGGTGTCCGCAAGGATGCTCGGCCGATTTCTTGTGCGGTGTCGATGAAGGCCCTGAGCTTTGGCGCCATCGACGCCCTGCGCGGGAAGTAGAGGAAGAGGCCGGGCTCCTCGATCGCCGTTTGCGGCAGGATCTGAACGAGGCGGCCGGCGGCCAATTCCGCGCGCACCAGCGGCTCGAACACATAGATCAGCCCGACGCCGGCAAGCGCAAGGTCGATCGCGGCCAGCGAATCGGTAACGATGACCGTACCCTTCGTCTCGGCCACGACATCCTTGCCGTCCTCGGTCAGGTCCCAGCGATAGAGTGCGCCGGAGCGCACAAGCCGGTAGCCGACGCAATTGTGGTCCGAAAGATCCGTCACACCGCGCGGACGGCCATGCCGGCCGACATAGGCGGGGGAGGCGACGATCACGGCGTTGAATGGCGGCGTCAGCCGGACCGTGACCATGTCCTGTGCGATCATCTCGCCCAGCCGGATGCCGGCATCAAAACCCTCGCCGACAATGTCCACCAGCCCCTGGTCGGTGAGCAATTCGATGGTCACATCAGGATAGCGTTCAGCCATCGCGGCGACCACGGGAGTGACGGCAAGTGGAACGGCGATGTTGGGAACGTTCAACCTGAGCAAGCCGGAGGGCCGGCCCTTGATGGCTCGGATGCGGTCCATCCGGTCGGCGATATCCTGGAGAGCAGGGGCTGCCGTCTCCACCAGCGCCTTGCCGGCTTCCGTCAGCGAGACGCTGCGCGTGGTGCGCGCAAACAGCGGCTGGCCGATCCGCTCCTCCACGAGGCGCACCGCATGGCTGACGGCGGATGGGGACATGCCCAGTTCGGCCGCGGCAACCGCAAAGCCGCCGCGTCGGGCAACGGCGACGATGACAGGCAAATGACTGAGCAGATCCCGGTCCATTCATGCATGATATCGCATAGTCCTTGCAAACACTTCAATCTTCTCGATGCCGACAGGCTGACCCATATTGCCATCACCGATGCACAAAGGAGAAGAGAGATGGATGCCTTGAAACACGCTACCTTCGCCGCAGGCCTTGCCCTAGCGCCGGTCGATGCCGGCGGCGCCGAGCCGTCCGGTTGGCGCGCGCTCGCCGACGAACGCGCCGTCATCCGCATCGCCGATGCCATCGACCGTGCCGTCGATGCGCAGGACTGGAAGCTTGCCCGCTCCTATTTCGCCGACCGTGTCACCGTCGACTTCAGCAGCCTGTCAGGACAGCCTGCCGCCACCATCCCCTCCGACAATCTGATCGGTACCTGGGCCGGCAACCTCAGGGGCAGCAAGACCAGCCTGCATCTGCGCACCAATCACCAGGTGATCTTTGAGGCGGACGCGGCGACCGTCTCTTCGAACGGCTATGCCTGGAACCGGATGGAAGGCAATGGCGACCCGCTGTGGGAAGTCTGGGGCACCTACGAGCACCATCTGGTTCGCTCCGGGACCGGCTGGAAAGTCGACGGCTTCGTTTTCCGCGCCACGCATGAGCGCGGCAATCCCTGGGTCAAGATGACGCCTGGCCAGTGAGCCGGCGTCAAGAAATCAGGATAGGAAAAACACCATGACCATGAGCTATTACACACTGGGCAACAGCGGCCTGCGCGTCAGCCGGCTGGCACTGGGCACCATGACCTTTGGCACCGAATGGGGCTGGGGCGCGGACAGGGAAACCGCGCGCGCCATGGCCGACGCCTATGTCGAGGCCGGCGGCAATTTCTTCGACACCGCCGACCTCTACACCGGCGGCACAGCCGAAACCTGGCTCGGCGAATTCATCGCCGAGCGAGGCTTGCGCGACAGAGCGGTGATCGCCACGAAATTCACCTTCAACGCGGAGCCCGGCAATCCGAACGCCGGTGGCAATGGCCGCAAGAACATCTTGCGCGCCGTGGACGCCTCGCTGAAGCGGTTGGGCACTGACTATATCGACCTCTACCTCCTCCATGTCTGGGACGGGCTGACGCCGGCCGAGGAGGTCATGCGCACGATGGATGATCTCGTGCGTGCGGGCAAAATTCGCCATGTCGGCCTGTCCGATGTGCCGGCCTGGTATGCTGCCCGCGCGCAGACGATCGCCGAGTGGCGCGGCTACGAGCCGGTGTCGGCCCTGCAGCTTGAATATTCGCTGGCGGAACGTTCGATCGAAAATGAGTTCGTGCCCTTCGGCACCCGCCATGGCGCAGGAATCATGGTGTGGAGCCCGCTGGCCAGCGGGCTGCTCAGCGGCAAGTACCGGCCGACGCAGGAAGACCATGCCGGCCGGCTCGACGGCTTTCGCAACACCACTCATCCGGGGTTCCAGAAGTTCACCGAGCGCAACTGGGCGATCGTGGCGGAGCTCGAAAAAGTTGCCGCCGAACTCGGACGCAGCATGGCGCAGGTCGCGCTCAACTGGGTGGCAACGCAACCGGGCATCGCCACCGTGATTCTTGGCGCCACCAAGCTGGCGCAGTTGCAGGACAATCTGGCGGCGTTGGATTTCACTTTACCCGCCGAGCTTCGCGCGCGGCTGGATACGGTCAGCAAGACACCGCCGCCATTCCCGTACGCCTATTTCGGTTCCGACATACAAGCCCGGGTTACCGGCGGCGCCGTGACCGGCGACAAGCCGTTGGGTTATGCGCCGCCGCTGCTGGTCGAGGGCGACGCCGTCAGCATCACCAGCAACTGACGGGCCGCGACGGGAAGGCGGAATTGGGCGAGGGGCGCCGCGTGACATCGCGGCGCCCTTCGTGTATCGGAACTCGGCATCGCGCCAGCGGCGGCGCCCGCGCGAGGGCGGCCTGCCCAGGCTGCCACACGCAACAATGACGAGGTCCAGATGACGGCAAAGCCCCTCTATCGACGTGTCCTGCTGAAAGCGTCGGGCGAAGCTTTGATGGGCGAGCAGCATTTCGGCATCGACGTCTCGGTGGTCGACCGCATCGCCGCCGACATCGCCGAAGCCCGCGCACTTGGCATCGAGGTCGGCGTCGTCATTGGCG
This sequence comes from Mesorhizobium sp. LSJC269B00, assembly GCF_000502815.1. NCBI lineage: Bacteria > Pseudomonadati > Pseudomonadota > Alphaproteobacteria > Hyphomicrobiales > Phyllobacteriaceae > Mesorhizobium > Mesorhizobium sp. LSJC269B00. The sequence goes on along the minus strand of NZ_AYVN01000005.1, from coordinate 701,976 downwards.
GCGGCAATATCTTTCGCGGCGTGGCGGTAGCATCCAAGGGCGGCGACCGCGTCACCGGCGACCACATGGGCATGCTGGCCACCGTCATCAACTCGCTGGCGCTGCGCACCTCGCTGAACAAGATCGGCGTCGATGCCGTCGTGCTGTCGGCCATCGCCATGCCGGAACTGTGCGAGAGTTTTTCCCAGCGCCAGGCCACCGCCTATATGAACCAGGGCAAGGTCGTCATTTTCGCCGGCGGCACCGGCAATCCGTTCTTCACCACCGATTCGGCCGCGGCCTTGCGCGCCGCCGAGATCGGCGCCGACGCGCTGTTCAAGGGCACCCAGGTTGACGGGGTCTATTCGGCCGATCCCAAGAAGGATCCGAATGCGACCCGCTTCGAGCGCATCAGCCATGCCGAAGTCATCAACAAGGGCCTCTCGATCATGGATACCGCCGCAATTGCACTTGCGCGCGAAAACAACATCCCGATAATCGTCTATTCGATCCACGAAAAAGGTGGTTTCGGCGATATTCTGCGGGGCGGCGGCCGTTGCACGATCGTCGCCGACGAATAATCCGGAGTATACTCTCCTAAAAGGGACCAGTTTTCGAAAGCGGGTCCGAATATGGGCCCTAAGCAGTGAGCCCGGATCAAACGGGTCGAGGAGACTAAGATGAGTGGTGAGTTCGACGACCTCAAGCGGCGCATGGATGGCGCGATCGCCGCTTTCAAGCACGATCTGGCTTCGCTGCGCACCGGCCGTGCCTCCAGCAATCTGCTCGACGCCATCCAGGTCCAGGCCTACGGCACTACCATGCCCATCAACCAGGTGGCGAACGTGTCGGTGCCGGAGCCGCGCATGATTTCGGTTTCGGTCTGGGACAAGTCGATGGTCGGCGCGGTCGATCGTGCCATCAGAGAATCCAATCTGGGCTTCAATCCGATCGTCGACGGCACCAACCTCAGGATTCCGCTGCCCGAGCTCAACGAGCAGCGCCGCAAGGAACTGGTCAAGATCTCGCATGGCTACGCCGAGAACGCCCGCGTTGCGGTGCGCCATGTCCGTCGCGACGGCATGGACTTCTTGAAGAAGGCGGAAAAGGACGGCGACATCAGCGAGGACGATCAGCGCAAGCGCTCCGACCAGGTCCAGAAGCTGACCGACGAAACGATCAGCACCATCGATCACCTGCTTTCCGATAAGGAAGCTGAAATCATGCAGGTCTAGGGTCGGCCCACACCGGCCCGAAAGCGAGACAATGGCAACGCCCGCGCATGTCGCGATCATCATGGATGGAAACGGACGCTGGGCCAAGGCGCGCGGCATGCCGCGGCTTGCCGGCCATCGCGCCGGCGTCGAAGCGCTGCGCAAGACGGTGCGCGCCGCGCCCGGTCTCGGCATTTCCTTCCTGACCGTCTACGCCTTTTCGTCGGAAAACTGGTCGCGGCCCAAGGCCGAAGTGAGCGACCTGATGGGGCTTTTGAAGCTGTTCATCCGCCGCGATCTGGCCGAACTGCACCAGAACGGCGTGCGCGTCAGGATCATCGGTGACAGGGCGGGGCTGCAGCCGGACATCAGGGGCCTGCTCGAAGAGGCCGAATCGCTGACTGCGCGCAATGAATCGCTGACCTTGGTCATCGCCTTCAACTATGGCGGGCGCGACGAGATCGTGCGCACGGCACGCAAGCTCGCAGCCGCAGTGGCGCGCGGCGAGATCGACGCAGAGGCGATCACGGCAGACACTTTTGCCGGCGCCCTCGACACCGCAGGCATTCCCGATCCGGAGCTGGTCATCCGCACCAGTGGCGAGCTTCGGCTGTCGAACTTCCTTCTGTGGCAGGCAGCCTACAGCGAACTGGTTTTTCTGCCTTGCTACTGGCCTGACTTCAGCCGCGAACACCTGGCCGACGCATTGCGCGATTTTGCTGGCCGCGAGCGCCGTTTTGGCGGGCTTGCCGCTCAAGATGTCGCTGCCTCGTGATCGGCGGCGGGATGAACAATCTTCAGCTTCGCATCGTCTCGGCGCTGGTGCTGGCCGCAATAGCGCTTGGCCTGACCTGGTTGGGAGGGCTGTGGTTCCGCCTGCTTTGCGCCGGGATATCGGCGGTCATCTTCTATGAATGGGCGCGCATGTCGCGCCCCTTGGCCGGTGCGGCCCTCGGCTTCATTCCGGAAGCGCTGCTTCTGGTTTTCGTCGCCGCCCTGGTTGCAGGCGTGCCGGCATCGTGGCTTCTGTCTCTTGTCCTGGCCATGGTTGTGGTCGCGGCGGTCGGCGCCCGCATCCGCGGAGCCACGCAATGGGATGCCGCCGGGCTTGCCTACGCGGCTTTGTCCGGCTTATCGCTGGCGCTGCTGCGCGGCGGCGACCATCCCGGCCTGGTCGCAATCCTGTTTCTGTTCGCCGTGGTCTGGGCGACCGACATCTTTGCCTATTTCGTCGGCCGTGCTGTCGGCGGGCCCAAGCTCGCCCCATCGATATCCCCCGGCAAGACGCAGAGCGGCGCGCTTGGCGGCGCTGTCGGCGGCGTGGCCGCCGGCGTGCTTCTGGCTGCCGCCGCCGGGGCCGGCAATCTTGGCGTCCTCGCCTTGGTTGCGCTGGTGCTGTCGATTGTTGCCCAGGCTGGCGATCTCTTCGAATCCTGGGTCAAGCGCCGCCACGGCCGCAAGGATTCAAGCGCGTTGATACCCGGGCATGGCGGTGTCATGGACAGGGTGGACGGGCTTGTCGCGGCGGCTTTTGCCCTATACGTGATCGGCTGGATTTCGGCGGGCGCCGATCATCCGGCGCAGGGGCTGTTTCCGGCTTGAGTGATATTTCACGGCGAAGAAATGGCGCACGCCACGGATTCGCCTGGATTGATGTCACAGTCGCGGCGACACCTTTCGCCGCGGGTGAATTTGAGGGCATGACTTGAACGAAATTCTTCACGCGTTTTTCAGCACGGAAGGCTTTGTCCTCGGCACGCTGGTGCCGTTTCTGTTCGTGCTGACCGTGGTCGTCTTCATTCACGAAATGGGCCATTACCTGGTCGGCCGCTGGTGCGGCATTGGCGTGAAGGCCTTTTCGATCGGCTTCGGCCCCGAACTTCTCGGCTTCAACGACAGCCACGGCACGCGCTGGAAGCTCTGCGCCATACCGCTCGGCGGTTATGTCAAATTCGTCGGCGACATGAGCGCCACGTCGAGCCAGCCGAGTTCGGAAGATCTGGAAACGCTGACTGACGCTGAACGCAAGGTCGCCTTCCACACGCAACCCATCTGGAAACGCGCCGCCACGGTGGTGGCCGGACCGCTGTTCAACTTCCTTTTGACCATTGCCGTCTTTGCCGTGCTGTTTTCCCTCTACGGCCGCCCTGTGTTTGAGCCGATGGTGGCGGCAGTCACTGCCGGCAGTCCAGCCGAAAGGGCCGGCATTTTGCCAGGCGACCGATTCGTCGCCGTCGACGGCAGCAAGGTTGAGACCTTCGCCGACGTCCAACGCCTAGTCTCAGGCCGCGGCGGCGACGCCATCACCTTCACCATGTTGCGCGACGGCAAGGAGGTCACCGTCGTCGCGACGCCGGAGCCGATGGAGCAGCTGGACGCGCTGGGCAACAAGGTCAAGGTGGCCGTCATCGGCGTCGTCAACAACAAGGATGTCGGCCAGCCCAGGCTGATCACCTACAGCCCTGTCGGAGCTGTCGGCGCCGCGGTCGAGGAGACGGGGCACGTCATTCAGCGCACCGGCCAGTTCCTGCAGCGATTCGTTGTCGGCCGCGAAGACAAATGCCAGCTGGGCGGCCCCATCAAGATCGCCAAGATGTCGGGGCAGGCGGCAAAGCTGGGCTTCCTATGGCTGGTGCAACTCGTCGCCGGGCTGTCCGTCGGGATCGGAATTCTGAACCTTTTGCCGATTCCCCCCCTCGACGGCGGCCACCTCCTGTTCTACGCACTCGAAGCCGTTTTCCGGCGTCCGGTATCGGAGCGGATGATGGAAATGGGATACCGGGCCGGCCTCTTTCTGGTGCTGGGATTTATGGGCTTCGTCTTCTGGAACGATCTGTTTGGGTGCTGAAATCATGAAGAAATTTGGCTTCAGCACCGGCAATGTTGAGACGCCGTTTACCATGCACGGGGGTATGCGTGACGCGAAAGCCACGCATCAGGGTTAAGTAATTACAAATTAACCAGAAGCCTTGCGTGTAGGGAAAATCCGGTTAATACGGTAGGAGAAATTACCGCACGTCCGGTTTTCTCGCCGTGGGGACTTCGAGAAAAGGTACAAAAGCCCGATGAAGGCAGCATCCAAATTTTTGAGCGCCGCGTCCGCGGTGGCTATGTCCGCCGCTCTGGTTGTACCAGGTGCGCTCGCCGTGCAGTTCGTTGCCACATCTGCGGCGCAGGCAGCCGTTGTCTCGAGAGTCGAGGTCAGCGGCAACCAGCGTGTCGACGCCGACACCATCCGCAACTACATCACGATCAAGCCGGGCAAGGCGTTTTCCAGCGCCGATATCGACGATGCGGTCAAGGCGCTGTTCGGCACCGGGCTGTTCTCGGACGTGCAGATCAATCAGGTCGGTTCGACGCTGGTGGTCAAGGTTGCCGAATATCAGGTCGTCAACCAGGTCCTGTTCCAGGGCAACAAGAAGCTCAAGGACAATGCGCTGGCAGTCGCCGTGCAGTTGAAGCCGCGCGGGACGTTCTCGCAGGCAACGCTCGACTCCGATGTCGAGGCGGTGAAGGCTGCCTACAGGCGAATTGGCCGCGATGACGCCACTGTCACGACGCAGATCATGGATCTCGGCGACAACCGGGTGAACGTGGTCTTCAACATCAACGAAGGCGGCCGCACCAAGATCGCCGCAGTCAATTTCGTCGGCAACAGCGCCTATTCGAGCCGTCGCCTGTCCGACGTCATCGCCACCAAGCGCTCGAGCTTCCTGTCCTTCGTGCTGCGTGACGACGTCTATGACGAGGACAAGCTCCGCGCCGACCAGGAATCGCTCCGCCGCTTCTATTACAATCACGGCTATGCCGACTTCCAGGTGGTCTCAGCTGTCGGCGAGCTCGACGACACGACCAACCAGTACACCGTTACCATCACCGTCCAGGAAGGCGACCGCTATACGTTCGGCGACGTCAGCGTCGAGAGCACCATTCCCGAAGTCGACTCGAAGGCGCTGGAATCGGTGGTTCAGACCCACAAGGGCGACGTCTACAACGCCAAGGATGTCGAGGACACCATCATCGCGCTGACCGAAAAGGTCGCGGGTTCGGGCTATGCCTTCGCCCAGGTGACGCCGCGCGGCGATCGCAACTTCGAGAACCACACCATTTCGGTCGTCTATACGATCGACCAGGGCACCAAGGCCTATATCGAGCGCATCGAAATCCGCGGCAACGACCGCACACGCGACTATGTCATTCGTCGTGAATTCGATGTTAGCGAAGGCGACGCCTTCAACCAGGTCTTGATCCAGCGCGCGAAGAAGCGGCTGGAACGGCTGGATTATTTTGAGAAAGTCGACGTTTCCACCGTGCCGGGCTCGGAACCTGATCAGGTCGTGCTCGTGGTTGACGTGGTTGAGAAATCGACCGGCGAGTTCTCTGTCGGCGCAGGTTATTCGACCGGTGGCGACACTGCCGGTCCGTCCGTCGAAGGTTCGGTCGCGGAGCGCAACTTCCTCGGTCGTGGCCAGTACATCAAGGTTTCGGCGGGTGGCGGCAAGAATTCGCGCGACTACAGCCTGTCCTTCACCGAACCCTATTTCCTCGGGCGCCGTATCGCTGCCGGCTTCGACATCTTCCAGCAGACCCGGAATTACAGCAAATACGACAGCGAGACCCTGGGCGCGACAGTTCGGTTCGGTCTGCCGATCACCGACAACATCTCGACCCAGCTGGCGTACAATATCGCCCAGGAGAAATACAAGCTCGACGACGGTTGCGATGACACGCCTCACGATGGGATTCCTGACGCCGACTGCAAGATATCTCCGGCGATCGTCCAGGGAATTGACGAAAGCCCGTGGATCAAGTCGTCGGTCAGCCTTGGGCTGGTCTACAACACCATCGACGACATGAAGAGCCCGCATGAAGGCATCTACGCCACCACCACCGTGGAAGTGGCCGGCCTTGGTGGTGATGCCAAATTCGTCAAGGTTACCGGTCGTGGCACCGTCTACCAGACGCTGTCCGAACAGCTGGATCTGGTCGGCCTGATCTCGGGCGGTGCTGGCCATATTGCGGGCTATGGCGATAACGGCTTGCGTATCTTCGATCAGTTCCAGAGCAGCGACCGCATGATCCGCGGCTTCGAGTATGGTGGCATCGGTCCTGCGGATATTGCAACGGGTGACCACCTTGGCGGCACCACCTATTTCAATGCGTCGGCGGAAGCTCAGTTCCCGATACCGGTCATTCCGGAAAGCTTTGGTGTGCGCGGCGCCGTGTTTGCTGATGCCGCCACACTGTATGGCAGCAAGATTAACGTCGCCGGGGTTACTCAAGCTTCAACTGATCTAGAGTTGCGCGCTTCGGTTGGTGTCGGCTTGTTGTGGTCATCGCCTTTCGGCCCGATCCGCATTGACTACGCGATGCCCGTCAAGAAGGAAAAGACCGACGACGTGCAGGAATTCAACTTCGGCATGTCGAGCCGCTTCTGATCTTGCGGTAACGATGCTTCCGGGCCGTTGGGGTCCGGAAGAGAATTGATCCGACCTAGCTGGATATTGCTTCTGGAATGACCGATCCGGTGTTCTTCGCGCCATCACGCCGGTATACGGCCGGCGAAGTCGCGAATCTGACCGGCGCATCGCTCGTCGATTCCGATCTTGCCCACATATCGATCGATGCGTTGGCGCCAGCCAATGAAGGCGGCGAGGGTGCGCTCGTCTTCGTCGACGGCAAGCGCAATTTCGCGCTGATGCAGTCGCTGAAGGCGGCGGCCGTGTTTTGTCCCGCCGAGTTCGCGGGCAAGGCGCCGGCCGGCATCGCGGTTCTGGTTCATCCGCGCCCGCAGCAGGCCTTCGCCATGATCGGCCGGCTGCTGTTCCCGACGGCGGCTACGCCGGGACCGATGACCAGCGAAACCGGGGTCTCGCCGCAAGCTCATGTCGATGCCTCGGCGCATATCGAGGCCGGGGCGATCATCGAGGCCGGAGCGGTCATCGGCCCCCGCGCTTCCATCGGCAGCGGAACGGTCATTGCCCCCCACGCCGTTATCGGCCCCTCCTGCCAGATCGGCCGTGACGGCTACATTGGGCCGGGTGTCAGTGTTCAGTATGCGCTGATCGGCAACCGCGTCATCATTCATGGCGGCGCCAGGATAGGCCAGGACGGCTTCGGCTTTGTCGGCGGCGCCAAAGGCCCTGAGCGTGTGCCGCAGGTCGGCCGCGTCATCATCCAGGACGATGTCGAAATCGGCTCGAACACGACCGTCGATCGCGGCGCCATGTCGGATACGGTCATCGGTCAGGGCACCAAGATCGACAATCTGGTGCAGATCGCCCATAACGTTCGCATCGGCCGCAATTGCATTATTGCCGGGCTCTCTGGTATTTCCGGCTCCGTCACCGTCGGTGATGGTGTCACCATGGGCGGCGGCGTTGGCCTTGCCGATCATTTGACCATCGGATCAGGGGCCAAGCTTGCTGCAAGAAGCGGGTTCATGAGCAACGTGCCGGCGGGCGAGATCTGGGGAGGCTATCCGGCGCAGCCGATGGCGGAAGCCATGCGCGAGATCGCCATGCTGAGGAAGCTCGCCAGGACGCGCAAGCAGGGCGAAGGGGGAAGTAGCTGAGATGGTGCCGGCGACGCTCGAAGCGGTCGATATATTGGGGTTGATGAAGCTTTTGCCGCATCGCTATCCCTTCCTGATGATCGATCGCATCATCGAAATCGACGGCAATGATTCTGCCATCGGCATCAAGAACGTGACCATCAATGAGCCGCATTTCCAGGGCCATTTCCCGGATCAGCCGGTGATGCCGGGCGTGCTCATCGTCGAGGCCATGGCGCAGACCGCCGGCGCGATCTGCATCCGTAACCTCAACACGGAAAAGCCGTCGCTGGTCTATTTCCTGACCATCGATAATGCGAAATTCCGCAAACCGGTCGTGCCGGGCGACCAGTTGAAAATCCACGTCAAGAAAATCAAGATGCGCGGCAACCTGCTCAAATTCGCCTGCGAGGCCATGGTGGAGGGCACAAAGGCCGCCGAAGCCGAGATCTCGGCAATGATGGTTACCGGCTGACGGTTCGAAATGCTCATGAAAATACAGACTTCAATCCACCACTCGGCCGTCATCGAGGCCGGCGCGCAGATCGGCGAAGGCGCCGCAATAGGACCTTTCTGCTATGTCGGCGCTGACGCCGTGATCGGTGACCGCGTCGAACTGGTCAGCCATGTCTCGGTGCTGGGCGCGACAACCATTGGCGCCGCGACCAAGGTCTATCCAATGGCGACACTGGGCGGACCGCCGCAGAACACCAAGCACAAGGGCGGCCGCACCACTTTGGTCATCGGCCAGAACTGCACGATCCGCGAAGGCGTGACCATGCATCTCGGCACCGATTCCAGCCGCGGCGAGACGACCGTCGGCGACAACGGCAATTTCCTTGCCTATGCCCACATTGCCCATGATTGCGTCGTCGGTAAAAACGCCACCTTCGCCAATGGCGCGACCCTGGGCGGCCATTGCGAGGTTGGTGACAGCGTTTATATTGGCGGCCTCAGCGCCGTTCATCAGTTCGTGCGTGTTGGTGACAACGCCTTTCTCGGCGGCTGCTCGGCTTTTGTCGGCGATGTCATTCCCTACGCCATTGCGGTGGGCAATCGCGCGAGCCTGCGTGGACTCAACATCATCGGCCTGAAGCGCGCCGGGTTGCCGCGCGCCGAAATCTACCTGCTGCGCAAGGCTTACAAGACCATCTTCGACCGCTCCCGCACTGTCGGCGAGAACATCGAATTCGCCAAGGCCGAGTTTGCGTCGTCGCCGACGGCCATGAAAATCATCGATTTCATCACCAGTCGCGGCAAGCGGCATTTTGCCGTCCCGTCGCTTAAGGGTGGCGACGGCGACGATGCCGATGACGAAGGCTGAGGCCACTTCAACGGGCCTCGATCTTGCGCCGGACGCAAGGGTCGGCATCATTGCCGGCGGCGGTAGCTTGCCGGTCGAAGTTGCCGCCGGCCTGGCGGAGGCCGGACATCCGCCCGTCATCATCCTGGTCGAAGGTCAGGCCGACCGTCAGTCCGACCTCACAATCTATGAGCATGAAAGCCTTGCGCTGGAAGACATCGGCTCGCTGGTTGCGTTGCTGAGGCGCCGGCGGATCACCCATCTTGTGCTTGCCGGCGAGATCAGGCGCAGGCCGCGGTTGGTCGACATGCGTCCGAACCTTGGCCTACTGGCACTTATACCCTCGCTCGCCATGGCGCTTGCCCGCGGCGATGACGGGCTGTTGAAGATATTGACCCGCGGCCTGGAGGCACGGGGCGTCAAGGTTGTCGGTGCGCATGAAGTCGTGCCCCGGCTCGTCGCGGCCGAAGGGCCGCTGACCAAAGCAGTGCCGCGAAAGTCCGACTGGCGCGATATCGAGGCGGCACACGCGGCGGCAAAGGCCATCGGCGCGCTCGACATTGGTCAGGCGGCAATTGCCATCGGTGGCCGCACTGTTGCCCTGGAAGGCGTCGAGGGCACCCACGGACTGCTCGAGCGGACGCAGCAGTTGCGCGGCCATGGCAGGCTGGCCGGCAAGACGCGCGGTGTCCTGGTCAAATGCGCCAAGCCTGGCCAGGAATTGCGTGCCGATCTGCCATCTATCGGCCACCGGACCGTCGAGGCGGCGCATGCCGCGGGGCTCGCCGGCATTGCCGTCGAAGCCGGCCGTTCGCTCATCCTCGAAGGCCCCGCCGTTGTCGCGCGCGCCAATGCGCTCGGCATGTTCGTGTTCGGCCTGCCGGCTGCGGAGTCTGTCCATGGCAGCTGAGAAGCCGCTGAAGATTGCCATCGTCGCCGGCGAAGAATCCGGCGACCTGCTGGGCGCCGACATCGTGCAAGCGCTGAAGCGCATGACCGGGCGCGAGGTGCAACTCGTCGGCACTGGCGGGCGGCATCTGCAGGCGCTCGGACTGGCGCCGCTGTTCGACGGCGCCGAGATCGCGCTGATGGGGCTCAGCGCCATCCTGCGTGACTTGCCGCGCCTGATGCGGCGGATCAGCCAGACGGCAAGTGCTGTTGCCGCCGAAAAACCCGACTGTCTGATCACCATCGACAGCCCCGATTTCTCGCTGCGCGTCGCCAAAAAGATCCGCGCCGCCGATCCGTCGATCCCGATCGTCCATTATGTCTGCCCGAGCGTCTGGGCGTGGCGGCCGGGTAGGGCGGCCGCGATGAAGCCGTATGTCGACCACATACTGTGCATCCTGCCTTTCGAGGTAAAGGAGCTCAGCCGTCTCGGCGGCCCGCCCGGCACTTACGTCGGACATCGCCTCACGCATGATCCAGGCGTGCTGGGCGCGGCCAGGGCGCAAGCCCAGCCACGCGATCTCTCGGCCGATCACGTCAAGACGCTGCTCGTCCTGCCAGGGTCGCGGCGCGGCGAGGTGAGCCGGCTTATCGGTCCGTTCGGCGAGACGGTGTCGGCGCTGCGCGCGCGTGGCCACCGGCTGCGGCTGTTGCTGCCGACGGTGCCGCATGTCGCCGAACTGGTCAAAACATCGGTGGCGCGCTGGGATCAGGAGCCGGAAGTCATCCTCGATCCCGAGCGCAAGTGGCAGGCCTTCGGCAAGGCCGATGCGGCGCTGATCGCGTCAGGAACGGTGTCGCTGGAACTGGCGTTGTCGGGTGTACCGATGATCTCTTGCTACAAGTTCGATCCGATCATGCTGATGGCGCAGAGCCTGATCACGGTGTGGAGCGCTGCTTTGCCCAACCTTATCGCCGACCGGCCGGTCGTGCCGGAAAGCTACAACCAGTATGTGCGGCCGCACTATCTGGCGCGGCAGCTCGAGGCACTGTTTTCAGACACCGCCTACCGCGCCTGGCAAAAGGACGGCTTTGCCGAAGTTGCCAGGCGCATGGCAACCGACAAGCCGTCCGGCGATATCGCCGCGGATGTCGTTCTTCGCCACATCGGGAGAGCGAATAGGGCTTAGTGAATAGTGAATAGTGAATAGGATTAACGCGCTCTCACCTATAATCGAGCTGCTACTTACTACCTGCTATTCACTACTTACCATTCACCATTCACTCTCTTTCACCTTTTCGCAATCGGCACGTAGTCGCGTTCCGGCGCGCCGGTGTAGAGCTGGCGCGGACGGCCGATCTTCTGGTGGGGATCCTCGATCATTTCCTTCCACTGCGCGATCCAGCCGACGGTGCGCGCGACCGCGAACAGCACGGTGAACATGGTGGTGGGGAAGCCCAGCGCCTTCAGCGTGATGCCGGAATAGAAATCGACGTTCGGATAGAGCTTCTTCTCGATGAAGTAGGAATCCGTCAGCGCGATCTTTTCCAGCTCCATGGCGATGTCGAGCAGCGGATCGTCCTTGATGCCGAGTTCGCCCAGCACCTCATGCGCCGTCTTCTGCATGATCTTCGCGCGAGGATCGTAGTTCTTGTATACGCGGTGGCCGAAGCCCATCAGCCGGAACGGATCGTTCTTGTCCTTGGCGCGGGCGATGAATTCCGGGATGTGGTCGACATGGCCGATCTCGCCCAGCATGTTGAGCGCGGCCTCGTTGGCGCCGCCATGCGCCGGGCCCCACAGGCAGGCGATGCCGGCGGCGATGCAGGCGAACGGATTGGCGCCCGACGAGCCTGCAAGCCGCACGGTCGAGGTCGAGGCGTTCTGTTCGTGGTCGGCATGCAGAATGAAGATGCGCTCCATGGCGCGCGCCAGCACCGGATTGATCTTGTATTCCTCGCACGGCACCGCAAAGCACATATGCAGGAAGTTGGCGGCGAAGTTCAGCTCGTTCTTCGGGTAAATGAAGGGCTGGCCGATATGGTATTTGTAGGCCATGGCCGCAATCGTCGGCATCTTGGCGATCAGGCGCATAGAGGCGACCATGCGCTGATACGGATCCGAAATATCGGTGGAGTCGTGATAGAAGGCCGACAGCGCGCCGACCACGCCGCACATCACAGCCATCGGATGCGCGTCGCGGCGAAAGCCGGTGAAGAAGCGCGACATCTGCTCGTGCACCATGGTGTGGCGCGTTACCCGGTAGTCGAAATCGTCCTTCTGCGCCTTGGTCGGCAGTTCGCCGTAGAGCAGGAGGTAGCAGACTTCGAGGAAGTCGCCATGCTCGGCCAGCTGGTCGATGGGGTAGCCGCGGTGAAGCAGGATGCCGGCATCGCCGTCGATGAAGGTTATCGCCGACTCGCAGCTCGCCGTCGAGGTGAAGCCGGGATCGTAGGTGAAGGCGCCGGTGGTGTTGTAGAGCGCACCGATGTCGATGACGTCGGGCCCGACCGAGCCGCTTCGCACCTTGAATTCATGCGTCTTGCCGGCCAGTTCGAGCGTGGCAGTCGACGGGTGCGTCGTCTTGCTGCCGGTTTCCAGTCTTGTCGCAGCTTCGCTCATTCTCAAACTCCTTCATGTTCCTCATGCCGGCAAGGCAATTCCGGCAAACGACACGTCGAAATCACCGGAATGCGCGAACTCGCCACCGCATTTTAGGAGGTGCGTGCCAGATTGGGCCAAGGCCTAATGTTGCACTGCGAAACCCGCCTTTCAATGCCAATCTTTTTGGGCCAGCTCGCTCCTAATCGATTTGATCCGCAATCCGCGCCAGGCTTTCCTCGCGGCCAAGCACGGCAAGCACGTCGAACACGCCGGGCGAGGTGCTACGGCCGGTAAGGGCCGCCCGGAGCGGTTGGGCCACGGCGCCGAGCTTGTGGCCGCCGGCCGCTGCGAACTCGCGCACCGCGGCTTCAGCCGCGGCAGCCGACCAATCGCCCGAAACAGTCTGCAAAGCGGCATGTGCGCCGCGCAGGATCGCGCGCGCGTCGGCACTGAGCAGTGCTGCCGCCTTCTCGTCGATCGGCAGCGGCCGCTCGACGAACAGGAAGGCCGCGCCATCGGCCAGTTCCACCAGCGTCTTGGCGCGCTCTTTCAGGCCCGGCAAGGCGGCCAGCAGCTGCGCCTTCCTGGCGTCGTCGAGACGGGCGGCGATAGCAGATCCGCTTTCCAGGTATGGCAGAGTGGCGACGAAAATGTCGAACAGCTCGGTATCGGCCATCTTGCGCATATGCGCGCCGTTGATTGACTCGAGCTTGGCGAAGTCGAAGCGCGCCGCACCCTTGTTGACATCGCCGATGTCGAACCACGAAATCATGTCCTTGATCGACATGATCTCGTCGTCGCCATGGCTCCAGCCGAGCCGCGCCAGATAGTTGAGCAGTGCCTCGGGCAGATAGCCCATGGCGCGATAAGCCTCGACACCGAGTGCGCCGTGCCGCTTCGACAGCTTGGCGCCGTCGGCGCCGTGGATCAGCGGGATATGCGACATCGACGGGACGTCCCAGCCCATGGCGTTGTAGATCACCGTCTGGCGCGCGGCGTTGGTCAGATGGTCGTCGCCACGGATGATGTGGGTGACGCCCATGTCATGGTCGTCGACGACGACGGCATGCATGTAGGTCGGATTGCCGTCCGAGCGCAGGATGATGAAATCGTCGAGGTCCTTGTTGGGGAAGCGCACCTCGCCCTGCACACGGTCGTGCACCACGGTTTCGCCCTCGGTCGGCGCCTTGATGCGGATGGCGCCCTTGACGCCGGGAGGCGCCTCCGAGGGGGCACGATCGCGCCACTGGCCGTTGTAGCGCGGCGGCAAGCCCTTGGCGCGTGCGGCCTCGCGCATCGCTTCGAGCTCGGCAGGCGTCTCGTAGCTGTAATAGGCCTTGCCCAGGCGCACCAGCTCCTCGGCCACCTCACGGTGGCGCGGCGCGCGCTCGAACTGCGATATGGCCTCACCGTCCCAGGAAAGGCCGAGCCAGGTCAGCCCATCCAGAATGGCCTGTGTCGCCGCCTCGTTGAAGCGTTCGCGGTCGGTGTCCTCGATGCGCAGCACCATCGTGCCGCCGGTGTGCCTGGCGTACAGCCAGTTGAACAGCGCCGTGCGCGCGCCGCCGATATGCAGATAGCCGGTGGGCGAGGGGGCAAAACGGGTGACGACCGTGTCGGACATGGAATTCTCGGGAACCTTGGAAAGCGGGGCGTGATCGCGCGGACTTTCGCGCTTTGCGCGTTCATGTAGCATAGGGGGTCTGGGGCGCAAGGGGCAGACCCGATGGCTGGATGAGGCCGGGGGCACGTCGGCAATTATCGGTTGCGTCAACTGGCGGTGGAGCCTTGTAGCACAAAATCTGTTCGCACCTCCGCGCAACCTCGTTTGGCAGCAGCGTCAATGTCTGGGTTTCATTCGGCTGCAGCGCCCGTCACAGTGCCTGGAACATCGCTGCGACGGTGGTAGCCCCCTCTGACGAGCGGACATTTCTTCACGGATGCGGCACTGCCCGACACAACGCCGCCGTGACAGCGTTGGCTTGGTCACGCATATTGACCTTTCTGCAATCATTATCGTGAACACCGCAACTGTGTGCAGTCCGGTCCGCCACGAAGGAGGCAGATTGAAAGAAGGGCTACCGATGACCGAAAACGCCGACCATACGGAGGGTGATCCGTTCTACCATGGTACCCGGGCGGATTTGAAACCCGGGGATCTGCTGAGCGTCGGCCACCCTTCCAATTTCAGAGGTAAACCACTGTCATGGATCTATTTCACCCAGACACTGGAAGCCGCCATCTGGGGAGCAGAGCTTGCAACGGGTGACGGTCGTCAAAGGATTTACATCGTAAAGCCGACGGGGTTTTTTATGGATGACCCTAACCTGACCGACAAAAAATTTCCCGGTAATCCGACGAAATCCTACCGCTCCCGTGATCCGTTGCTCATCCTGGGTGAACTCGGTGAATGGCAGGGTCATACACCGGAACAATTGAAGGCAATGCACGATGGGCTTGCTCGCCTGAGGGCGGAGGGCCAGGATATGATTGAGGATTGAGCGTCCTTGCCAGGTGATGGTCGATTCCGGCGCGGTGGACGTGATCACGCAGACTTTCGCGCTTTGCGCGTTCATGTAGCATAGGGGGTCTGGGGCGCAAGGGGCAGACCCGATGGCTGGACGTGGCCGGGGCACGAAGGAAGGCGAAGGCGCCGAGGCAAGCGTCAGCGAACGCTCGCTGTTTGCCGATAGTCCCTATGCCGAGCCGCTGCCCCTCGCGCTGCCTGAGCCGCATCCCGGCGTCGCGCCTGCGCTGCCCGGTCACGCGTTGCCGACGCAAGTCACAGCGCCCGGATCTATCGCCCGTCTGCGCAGACGGCTTCGCCGTCCGTCATGGCCCGCGCTCCGCCGCAGCCTTGCCGTGGCCGCCAACACGGAGCTCGACCGGGGCGTCGCCTTCCTGCTGGTGCCGGTTTTCCTGGCGGCCGGCGTCATCATTTATTTCTCGCTGGCCGGCGAGCCCGGCTTTGCGCAGCCAATCGCCATTGTGGTGCTGGCGACATGTTGCGCTGTCGCCACGCGATCGCAGCCGAGGACGCATCTGTTCTGCATGGCCGCGATGCTGTGCGCGCTCGGCGTCGTCGCCGCCAAGGTCGAGACCTGGCGCGCCGGAACGCAGATGCTCGGCTCCGAGATCCAGACACGGCTGACCGGCCGCGTCGTCAGTCTCGAACAGATGGAGAGCGGGCGCATCAGGCTGACGCTCGACGTGGTTTCGACCGCTTACCCCAAGCTGCGCTACGCCCCGGAGCGGGTCAGGCTCTCGGCGCGGACCGTTCCCGCCGATATGACCGCCGGCTCCCTGATCACCGGCTATGCCAGGCTGTTGCCGCCGACCGGTCCGGTGCGGCCAGAGAGCTCCGATTTCTCCTTCGACAGCTATTTCACCGGTATCGGCGGCAGCGGCTTCTTTCTCGGCAATCCGAAAACCATTGCTACGCAGGGACCGCCGCCGCTGACCGCGCGGCTCTCCTCGGCAATCGAGAACGCGCGCGAAAACATTGCCGACCATATCAGGGGCAAGATCGGCGGCGCCGAAGGCGAGATTGCCGCGGCGTTGATTGTCGGGGTGCGCGCTGGCATCCCGGACGAGGTCAACGAAGCGATGCGGCGCACCGGCATCTACCACATCATCTCCATCTCCGGCCTGCACATGGCGCTGGTTGCCGGCACCATCATGGCGTTGCTGCGTGGCGCCTTTGCGCTGTTTCCCGATTTCTCTTCGCGCCGGCCGGTGAAGAAATATGCGGCCGCGGCAGCGCTTGTCTCGATCGCCGCCTATCTCGTTATTTCAGGCGTCGTGGTTGCCGCCGAGCGCAGCTTCATCATGCTGGCGGTCATGCTTGTCGCCGTGCTGTTTGATCGCGCCGCACTCACCATGCGCAATCTGGCGATCTCCGCCATTGCCGTCATCCTGGTGTCGCCGCACGAGGTGGTCGGTCCCAGCTTCCAGATGTCGTTTGCCGCCACCGCCGCCCTTGTCGGCGCCTATGCCGGCTGGGCCGATTACCGCGCCGACAAGGTGAGAACGCCGTCGGCAAAGCGCTCCTTCGTCGGCTTCCTGTCGCGAAAATTCGCGCTGGCCATGGGCGGCCTCGCCATGACCTCGATCATCGCCGGCAGTGCAACCTTGCTGTTCGCCATTTGGCATTTTCAGCGTGTGTCGCCGCTCAGCCTGATCGCCAATCTGGCCGTGATGCCGATTGTTTCGTTGATCGTCATGCCCTTTGCCGTGCTCAGCGCACTGGCGATGCCGTTCGGCGCCGACGGGCCGTTCCTCTATGTGATGGGCAAGGGTCTGATGGCGATGATCGCTATATCGGCCTGGATTTCCGAGCGCTCGCCGGTCGACGCCGTCGGGCTGATCTCCATCCGCTCGGTGCTGTTGGTGGCGGTCGCCCTCGTCATCGCCACCATGGCCACCACCTGGCTCAGGCTGGCGGCCGTGCCTTTCGCGCTGGCCGGCCTGTTGACGGTGCCGCAGGTGCTTACGCCCGACGTGCTCATATCCGAGGACGCACATCTGGTGGCCATGCCGATCGGTGGCGGCGAACTCGCCCTCAACCGCGAACGCTCCAACGAATTCACCACGGACAATTGGAAACGGGCGCTGCGGGCCGAAACCATTATCCCGCCCGAGATTTTCGAGGCAACAGATACGCGGTTCGATCTCGATCCGCTCGATCTGCCGCCCGGGTCGCCCTTCTATTGCATGGGCGATCTCTGTATCGCCCGACACCCTTCCGGAGCCATTGTAGCCCTTGCCAAAGACCGCAAGACGGCGCGGCCGGCCTGTGCCTTCGCGAGCCTGATCGTCATCGATGACGCCACGGCCTACAATCCGTGCCGCGACCCGCTTGTGCTGGTCGTGACGAAGAAACAGCTGGCCCGCGACGGCAGCGCCGCCGTCTTCTTCGATCCGCAATCGGCAGCTGCAGCGCCAACCATCCGCTTCGCCGTCGACAAGCCGTATCGCCCCTGGCACGAGCAACGCCGCTTCTCCCGCGAAGCGCGCGGCCTGCCGCCTTACAACCAGCGTGAAAAGTACAAACCCAAGCCGGCTCAGTAGCGCCGGATCAATCCGACAAGCTTGCCCTGCACCTTCACCCTGTCCGGTCCAAAAATGCGGGTCTCGTAGGCCGGGTTGGCGGCTTCCAGGGCGATCGAGGCGCCCTTGCGGCGGAAGCGTTTCAGGGTCGCTTCCTCATCGTCGACCAACGCCACCACGATCTCGCCGGGGCTGGCTGTGTCGGCATTGCGGATGATGACCGTGTCGCCATCGAAAATGCCGGCCTCGATCATCGAATCGCCCTTGACCTCGAGCGCGTAGTGTTCGCCGCCCATGATCATGTCGGGCGGCACCGAGATCGAATGGGTCTGATGCTGGATGGCGTCGATCGGCACGCCGGCGGCGATGCGTCCCATAACCGGGATTGAAATCGCGGAAACGGCATCGTCATTGCCGGCAGACATCGAACGCGACGGCGAGCCCGGCTTGATCTGGCGGCCGAGACCGCCTTGGCCCATCCCGCCTTGTCCCTGGCCGCCTTGCCCTTGGCCGGCTTGACCAAGACTGCCCTGAATGACGCTCGGCGAAAACTTCCTCGCCGCGTTGAGGCCTGGTGCGATCGAGTCGGGTAGCCGCAGCACTTCCAGCGCGCGCGCCCGGTTCGGCAGCCGGCGAATGAAACCGCGCTCCTCAAGCGCCGTGATCAGGCGGTGGATGCCGGACTTGGAGGCGAGGTCGAGCGCTTCCTTCATCTCGTCGAAGGACGGCGGGATTCCGCTCTCCTTCAGGCGTTCATGGATGAACATCAGAAGCTCATGTTGTTTGCGCGTCAGCATCGCGGCCCCCAAGGGTTCTGAAACCAGAATCAGAAAAAACAAACCCAGAACAAACACTATCTGTTCCAGTTGTGTTCCGCAACCTTTTAAAGTTTAATGAATGTGTTGACGTTTTGTTCAGCGTAACGTTCGGCGCTGCGAGCGCCGCTCGTAGTCGTTGGCCGGCAACGGGGTGAAACGAAGACAAAGTGCCCTGCGTCGTCGGCTACGATCGCCGCTTCCTTTTCGGACGGGGCTGCGCAGCATCCGCGCCGGGTTCACTCTGGGCATAGACCTGCAGCGTGTAGCCGATGTGAGCGGTCATCAGAGTTTTCGCACGTTCGACGTCGCGATCGAGGGCCGCTTCCATCAGGGCGGTATGGTGTTCGATCGCCACGGCGTCGCGCAGGGCCGCCACGGCCTTCCGGTGGCCATCCGTGCGGCCGGCGGCGGCGCGCAGCGTCGGGGCCAGACCCAGAAAGCGGTGATGGCGATGCAATTGGTCGGAAATCGTCGCATTGAAGCGCAGCAGCCAGCTGGATGTCGCGGCACTGAGCAGCGCCGCATGGAAGGCATCGTGTTTTTCGTACCACGCGTCGACCGCATCATCCGATGGATCGTCGAGAACAGACCCGCACCGTGAGAGACGATAGTGGGCGGCAACGACCGCGTCTTCCCACTCACGGTCGCCCTCCTCGATCGATTCCACCAGCAGGGGCAGTTCGACCACCAGCCGCGCACGCGCCAAATCCTCGAGCTCCGCCCGAGAGACGGGAGCGACCGCAAACCCGCGGTTGCTGATGGCGGTCACAAGCCGTTCCGCCTCCAGCCGCGACAGCGCCTCGCGCAACGGCGTCCAGCCGATGCCGTAGGTGTTGCGCAGCGTGCTCAGCTTCAACGGCGCGGCAGGCGCCAGCCGGGTCGCAAGAATATCGCGCCTGAGCAGGCGATAGGCCGCTTCCGTCTTCGAGGTCTGCTCGTCATCCAGCATCGTGATCCATCAGACATAAACGCTCGGCGGATCATTATATATCAAAGCCTTTCAATGGGTGAATTATATATAATATTTGACAGTTCAAGGGCGACCACTCAAGATCGCCGGCATGTTTGGGCGGCAGGCTCCGCCGCGCGCGTTTGTCCATGGAAGGGCGCCGGATCATGAGCACGACACCCGATCTCGCTACAATCGATGCAATGGATGCCGCCGATCCGCTGCGCTCCATGCGTGAACGCTTTGTCTTGCCGCAAGGCGTGATTTATCTCGACGGCAATTCGCTGGGTGCCGCGTCACCAGCCGTCTTCAGCGAATTGCAACAGGCCGCCACGCAGGAATGGGCGCAGGACCTCATTCGCGCCTGGAACACGGCTGGCTGGTTCAACATGCCGGTGGAACTGGGAGATCAGCTCGGACGACTGATCGGCGCGGCTGACGGGCAGACGGTGGTCTGCGACACAACCTCGATCAACATCTACAAGCTGCTGCACGCAGCGCTCGGCATGCGGCCGGATCGGTCGGTCATCGTTGCCGAGGGCGACAGTTTCCCGACCGACCTCTACATCGCCGAAGGCGTCGCCTCGACCCGGCCGGGAACGCGGCTGCGGCTGGAGGGCGTCGACGCGGCCGCAATCGAGGAGCTGATCGACGACAGCGTTGCCGTCATCCTGGTCAACCACGTAAACTACAAATCCGGCCAGTTGCGCGACATGGCGGCGCTGACGCGCAAGGCACATGACGCCGGCGCGCTGATCATCTGGGACCTCTGCCACACCGCCGGCGCCTTGCCGGTCGAACTCGACCGTGCCAATGCCGATTTCGCTGTCGGCTGCACCTACAAATACCTCAATGGCGGCCCGGGCTCGCCGGCCTTCATCTACGCGGCCGAGCGCCACCATGGTGATATCAGGCAGCCGCTCAGCGGCTGGTGGGGCCATGCGCGGCCCTTTGCCTTCGAGCAGGGCTTTGCCGTCGGCAGCGGGATCCGCCGCTTCCTGTGCGGAACGCAGCCGGTGCTGTCGATGCGGGCGCTCAAGGGCGCGCTCGATATCTGGAACGACGTCGATATGGCAGCGGTGCGCAGAAAAAGCATCGCGCTGACCGACCTGTTTATCCAGCTCGTCGAAGCCAGATGCGGCGCCTACGGGCTTGAACTGGAAAGTCCTCGCGACGGCAGCCAGCGCGGCAGCCAGGTGTCGTTCCTCCATCCGCATGGCTATCAGGTGATGCGCGCGCTGATCGAGCGCGGCGTGATCGGCGATTTCCGGGCGCCGTCGACCATCCGTTTCGGCTTCACGCCGCTCTATGTCGGATATGGCGATGTCTGGCAGGCGGTCGAAGTCCTGGAGGATATTCTGCGCACCGGCGCCTGGCAGGACGCCCGCTTCGCGGTGAAGACCGCGGTTACGTGAGAAACTAGAGCAATTTCAGGAAAAGTGTGAAGCGGTTTTCCGTCCGAAATTGCGTCAATCAAAGAGCTAGAGCATTTCGCCGTTTCCGTTAAACGGTGAAATGCTCTAGAGCCGGGTGCGGACCGTCCAGAGCTCCGGAAACAGCACGACCTCCAGCATCTTCTTCAGATAGGAGGCGCCTGAGGTGCCGCCCGTGCCGCGCTTCAAGCCGATGATGCGCTCGACCGTGGTGACGTGGTTGAAGCGCCAGCGGCGGAAATAATCCTCGAAGTCGACCAGCTTCTCGGCCAGTTCGTAGAGCATCCAGTAGCGCTGCGGGTCGCGGTAGACGGTTTGCCAGGCAGCCAGCACGTCTTCGTTCTCGACGCGCGTCTCGCGCCAGTCCGTGCGACTGGCGTCGGCGCCGATGTCGAAGCCATTGCGCGCCAAAAGCAGAAGCGCCTCGTCATAGAGCGACGGCGTGGCCAGGATGGCTTCCAGCCTGTCCGTAAGGTCGGGCCGGTGCTTGTGCGGCCCGAGCATGGCAAGGTTGCGGTTGCCGGCCATGAACTCGATAGCGCGGTACTGCCACGACTGGAAGCCCGAGGATTGGCCGAGCGCGTCGCGAAACTCGGTGTATTCGCTTGGCGTCATCGTGCGCAGCACGTCCCAGGCATTGTTGAGCTGCTCGAAGATGCGCGCGACACGCGACAGCATCTTGAAGCTCGGTTCGAGGCGGTCGGCGCGGATCGAGCGGATCGCGGCGCCGATCTCGTGGAGGGCCAGTTTCATCCACAATTCGGATGTCTGATGCTGGATGATGAACAGCATCTCGTCATGGGCAGAAGACAGCGGCGCCTGCGCATCGAGCACCTTGTCCAGCTGCAGATAGTCGCTGTAGGACATCCGCTCCTTGAACGACATCTGCGCGCCATCGGACGCCGGATCGTGCGGCTTAATCAATTGATCTTCTCCGCGCGCAACCGGAAGCGCTGGATCTTGCCGGTCTGGGTTTTGGGCAAGGCGTCGATGAACTTCACGGAACGCGGATATTTGTAGGGCGCGATCGTTGCCTTGACGTGGTCCTGCAGGCGTTTGACGGTCAATGCGTCCGGCGAAACGCCTTGCACAAGCACGATATGCGCCTCGACGATCTGGCCGCGTTCACCGTCCTCGGCGCCGGTCACCGCGCATTCGGCGACGTCGGGATGCGAGAGCAGCGCCGCTTCGACCTCGGGGCCGGCGATGTTGTAGCCGGCGCTGACGATCATGTCGTCGGAACGCGCGGCGAAGTGGAAGAAGCCATCCTCGTCCTGCGTGAACGTATCGCCGGTGAGATTCCAGCCGTCGCGGACATAGTCCTTTTGCCTGGCATCGGCCATGTAGCGGCAGCCGGTCGGGCCGCGCACCGCCAGCCGGCCAGTAGAGCCGCGCGGCAACTCCCGCATCTCGTCATCGACGATGCGTGCCTGATAGCCGCCGACGGGTTTGCCGGTGGAGGCCGGCTTCATGTCGTCGAAGCGGTTGGAGATGAAGATATGCAGCATCTCGGTGGCGCCGATCCCATCGAGGATCGGCTTGCCGGTCTTCTCAGTCCATTCCTCGAAGACAGGCGCCGGCAGCGTCTCGCCCGCCGAAACCGCGACGCGCAGCGAGGACAGGTCAGCGCCTTGATCCATGGCCTTGAGCATGGCCCGATAGGCGGTTGGAGCGGTGAAGGAAATGGTCGCTTTGTAGGTCTCGATGATGTGGATCATGTTGGGTGGCGTCGCCTGTTCCAGCAGCGTCGCCGCGGCGCCGAAGCGCAGCGGGAAGATGGCGAGCCCGCCAAGACCGAAGGTAAAGGCAAGGGGCGGGGAGCCGACGAAGATGTCGTCGGGCGTCACCTCCAGGATTTCGCGGGCATAGGCGTCGGCGACGATCAGCAGGTCGCGGTGGAAATGCATCGTCGCCTTCGGCACGCCGGTGGTGCCGGAGGTGAAGCCGAGCAGCGCGACATCGTCGCGGCCGGTGTTGACGGCAGTGAAGGTGACCGGCTTGTCGAGGGCGGCTCGGTCGAGTTCCGCGTCATGGTTGGCCGTGCCGTCGAAGCCAATGACCTGCTTGAGATACGCATTGCCCTTGGCGCAGGCGGTCATCTCGTCCATCAGCCTTGTATCGCAAAGTGCGACCGTGATTTCCGCCTTGTCGACGATCTTGGCGAGTTCGCCGGCACGCAACATCGGCATGGTGTTGACGACCACCGCGCCCACCTTGGTGGCGGCCAGCCAGCAGGCGACCATGGCCGGATTGTTGGCCGAGCGGATCAGCACCCGGTTGCCCGGCTTGACACCGTAATTCTCGACCAACGCATGGGCGAGCCTGTTGGTCCAGTCGGACAGTTCCTTGTAGGTGCGGCGGCGGCCATTGCCGATCAGCGCGGTGTGGTCGCCGAAGCCTTTTTCGACCAGCCTGTCGGTCAATTCGACGCCGGCATTTATGTGGTCGGGATAGTCGAAGCCGTCGAGCAAAAACTCCGGCCATTGCTCCGGCGGCGGCAGGTTGTCACGCGTGAATGTGTCGATATGCGCTGATGGCCCAAGCATTTTCGGCTGCCCCTGTCTGCCTCGCGCCCATGGCTGAACAAGGCGCAGGATCGCACCAGTCGAAATTTGTTTCAAGCCTAAAATGTTTTTAGGTCGCAGCATTGACGCCGCCCTGTTCGGCGGCCATTCCTGTCGACTGAACTGAAGCCATCCGGGAGGGATGCAGATGCTCGAACATCGTGTTGCCGATTGGGACAATGCCTACGCCAACGGCGACAACATTGCCGCCAGCAATCGCTGGCCGGCCGCGTGGGACACACCGGCACAGGCTTTTCGCGACACAATGTCGGCGTCCGGTCGGGCCAAGCTCGACATCTCCTATGGCGACAGTCCACGCAACAGGCTCGATCTGTTCCTTCCCGATGTCATGCCCAAAGGGCTCGTCGTCTTCATCCATGGCGGTTACTGGAAGGCGTTCGACAACAAGCCATGGTCGCATCTGGCCAACGGCGCGGTTGCCAATGGCTTTGCCGTGGCAATGCCGACTTACACGCTTTGTCCCGACATACGCATTTCCGGCATCGTCAGGGAAATCGCGGCGGCGATCGGCAAGGCGGCGACGATGGTCGGCGGGCCGGTGATCCTGACCGGGCATTCCGCCGGCGGCCATCTCGCCTCCAGGATGGTGACGACAACGACGCCTCTGGCCGCCGATGTGGCCGGCCGCATACGCAATGTCGTCTCGATCTCCGGGGTTCATGATCTGCGGCCGATCATGCGGACGGGGATGAACGCGACACTGGCCATCGATGAAGCGGAAGCACTGGCCGAAAGCCCGGTTCTGCTGCGCCCCATGCAGGGCGCGCGCATCACCTGCTGGGCCGGCGGCGGCGAGCGGGCGGAGTTCCTGCGCCAGAATGCGCTGCTTGCCAACATCTGGATCGGCCTCGGCGCCACGACCAGCACAGTGGTCGAGCCGGACCGGCATCATTTCAGCATCGTCGACGGGCTTGCCGATCCGACACATCCGCTGACGCGGACATTGCTGGCGGAGTAACAACCAGTCTTGTCTCTTGGAATTAACGGCTTGGATCCGCGACCTTCAGCGCAACATCAGAACGCTGCAAGCGGCGCCTGCTTCTGCCGCCGGAGCGAAGGGCTCGCGCACGATCAGGCCGTTGGCGTCGGCCAGCATTCTCAGCATCGAGGAATCCTGGATGCCGAACGGCGTCGCCACCAATGCGCCGGCTTCTTCCCGGACCACGGCGCGCACATAGTCTT
This sequence comes from Mesorhizobium sp. LSJC269B00, assembly GCF_000502815.1. Lineage (NCBI taxonomy): Bacteria > Pseudomonadati > Pseudomonadota > Alphaproteobacteria > Hyphomicrobiales > Phyllobacteriaceae > Mesorhizobium > Mesorhizobium sp. LSJC269B00. The sequence goes on along the minus strand of NZ_AYVN01000005.1, from coordinate 677,418 downwards.
GCCTTAGATCATTGGCCGGCATCGCGGCGCCAAGCTGAGCCTGGCGGATGTCCTGCCGGTGGGGACGGCCGCCGAGCTGCGCCAACAGCGGCTTCAGGAACAATTGCGAGCAGACCAGGCTCGCCACCGGATTGCCGGGCAGGCCGATGCACCTGATATCGCCCAGCCGCCCGAACATCAGCGGCTTGCCCGGGCGCATGGCGAGCTTCCAGAAGTCGAGGTTCATGCCTTCGCCGGTCAGCACGTCATGGACGAGATCATGGTCGCCGACCGAGGCGCCGCCGAGCGTGACGATGACGTCGGCTTTCGCATCGACCGCCTTTTTCACCAGCGCCGCGATCGCTTCCTTGCGATCGGCCGCTATACCGAGATCGAGCGCGCGAGCGCCGACCGACTGCGCCACAGCAGCGACGCCATAGGCGTTGGACGAGATGATCTGGTCGGGGCCAGGTTCGCTGCCCGGTGGCAGCAATTCGTCGCCGGTGGCGATGATGGCGACCAGCGGCCGTTGCACCACGTTCAACCGGGGATGATTGGCCGATGCCGCCAGGGACAATGCAGCCGGATCGAGCACGCGGCCTTTTTCCAGCAGCACGTCGCCTTGCGCAAAATCCAGTCCAAGGCGGCGGATATTGCGGTTCTTCGCCGTCGGCTCGGTGACCTCGATCCGGCTACCGCCGAGATCGCGGACATTTTCCTGGATGACGATGGTGTCTGCGCCTTCCGGCAGCGGCGCGCCGGTGAAGATGCGCACGGCTTCCGCCTTGCCGACAGTGCCGTTAAAGCCCCGCCCTGCGGGCGCCATGCCGATCACCGAAAGCCTCGCCGGAGCGGACGCCACATCCTGCGCCCGTGCGGCATAGCCGTCCATGGCAGATGCATTGAAAGGCGGCTGGGTACGCAGCGCCACGACCGGCTCCGCCAGCACCCGGCCGGCCGCATCCGCCAGCGCGACGCTTTCACCGGGCAACGCCACAGCGCCGTCGAGGAGGCGTTGAAGCGCCTCGGCGACCGGAACCAGCGCCATTTACGAACCCGCCTTGTAGTTGCCGGACTTGCCGCCGGTCTTTTCCACCAGCCTGATGCCGGAAATCACCATGGCGCGGTCGACCGCCTTGGCCATGTCGTAAATGGTCAGGCACGCCACCGACGCCGCGGTCAGCGCCTCCATCTCGACCCCGGTCTTGCCGGTGACGCGGGCAAGCGCGGTGACCCTGAGGCCGGGCAGCGTGGTGTCCGGCTCGATGTCGACCGACACCTTGGTCAAAAGCAGCGGATGGCAGAGCGGAATCAGCTCATGCGTTTTCTTGGCAGCCATGATGCCGGCAATGCGCGCGGTGCCCAGCACATCGCCCTTCTTGGCGTTGCCGTCGAGGATCATTTTCAGCGTTTCGGCCCGCATCGAGACAAAGCCCTCGGCGACCGCCGTGCGCGTCGTCTCCGCCTTGTCGCCGACATCGACCATGTTGGCCTCGCCCTTGGCGCCGAGATGGGTGAGGGCGGCTGCCATCCTCAGATGGCCTCTGCTTTCGCCTTGCCTGTCAAAAGCAGCCGCGTTGCCGCAGCGACATCCTCTTGCCGCATCAGGCTCTCGCCGACGAGGAAGGTGCTGATGCCGGTCTTTTGCATCCTGAAGCAATCGTCGTGGGTGAAAATTCCGCTCTCGCTGACCAGCAATCGGCCGCCCGGCACCATCGATGCCAGCCGTTCCGAGGTCTCGAGGCTGGTCTCGAATGTTCTGAGATTGCGGTTGTTGATGCCGATCAGCTGCGACGAGAGTTTTACCGCGCGCTGCGTCTCGGCCTCGTCATGCACCTCGATCAGCGCGTCCATGCCGAGTTCGAACGCGGTCGCTTCCAATTCGCTCGCCAAGGCATCATCGACGCTGGCCATGATGATCAGGATGGCATCGGCGCCCCATGCGCGAGCCTCGTAGACCTGGTAAGGGTCGAACAGGAAATCCTTGCGCAGCGCGGGCAGGGACACTGCCTTCCGTGCATTGGTGAGAAATTCCGGCGCGCCCTGGAAGGATGGCGCATCGGTCAGCACCGAAAGACAGGCGGCACCGCCTTTCTCATAGGCCTGCGCCAGTGCGGGCGGGTCGAAATCGGCACGGATCAAGCCTTTGGAAGGGCTTGCCTTTTTGATCTCGGCGATCAGGCCGAAGCTGCCCGATCTGCGCTTCGCCTCAAGCGCCCTCAGAAAGCCACGCGGTGCGTCGGCATCCTTGGCTCGCGCCTTGATCTCGGCCAACGGTATCCGCGCCTTCGCCGCCGCGATCTCGTCGCGTTTGTAGGCCTCGATCTTGCGCAGAATGTCAGCCACGGCTCACCCGTTCGAAATCTCGACCAGCCTGTCGAGCACGCCCAGCGCCCGGCCGCTGTCGATGGCCTGTGTGGCCGCGGCCATGCCGTCGGCAAGCGTCGTCGCCTTGCCGGCTACCACCATGCCGGCGCCGGCATTCATCAGCACCGTATCGCGATAGGCGCCGGCAGCACCGCCCAGCATGTCGCGCAACGCCTTGGCATTGTAGGCGGCATCGCCGCCGCGCAGCTCGTCCTTGCTGTGGCGCTGCAGGCCGACCGCTTCCGGGGTGAGCGTGAAATGACGGATCTCGCCACCGGCCAGTTCCGCAACCACAGTCTCGCCGGTGGTAGTGATCTCGTCATAGCCGTCGCCATGGACGACCCAGGCATGCTCGGTGCCCAGCGCCTTCAATGTCTCGGCCACCGGCACGATCCATTCCGGCAGGAACACGCCGACCATCTGCCTGCTGACGCCGGCCGGATTGGACAGCGGTCCGAGCAGGTTGAAGATGGTGCGCGTGCCGAGCTCGACGCGGGTCGGGCCGACATGCTTCATCGCAGGGTGGTGCGCTGGCGCGAACATGAAGCCGACGCCGGCCTCCTGGATGCAGCGGCCGATCACCTCTGGCAGGATATCGATCTTGACGCCGAGCGCGACCAGCACATCGGCAGCGCCCGTCAGCGACGACAGGCCGCGATTGCCGTGCTTGGCGACCGGCACGCCGCAGCCGGCAATGACGAAGGCCGAAGCGGTCGAGATGTTGACTGAATGCGAATTGTCGCCGCCCGTGCCGACAATGTCGATGGCGCCCTCAGGAGCTTCGACGCGCAGCATCTTGGCACGCATGGTGGCGACGGCGCCGGAAATCTCGCTCACGGTCTCCCCGCGCACGCGCAACGCCATCAGGAAGCCGCCGATCTGGCCCGGCGTCGCGTCGCCAGACATGATGATGTCGAAAGCTTCGCGCGCTTCCTCGAAGGTAAGCCCGGTTCCCGTGGCGACCTTGGCGATATGGGTCTTCAGGGCGCTCATTGGGCCAAGACGTTCATTGGGCTAAGGCCATTCATTGGGCGAGGGCTTGGGAAACGGCGGCCTGGTCGACGCTGACGGCGTACTGCGTCTGCAACTGCGCCACCAGCTGGTCGAGCAGATCGTCGGACATGCCTTGCGTGAAGGATTTTTGCGCATCGTCGGGTACCGAGCTGGCGTCGGCTCCGGCCGGCTCGAACACTTCGGCGACCTTGAACAGGATCTGGCCGTCGCCGGTGGGCGAGGGGATCAGCCCGGTGCCGCCTTCGCCGACCCCGAACATCGCAGCAGCACCCTCCTTGCCGAAATCGACATCGTCGGCCTCGCGCTTCACGCCGCGCTTGGTCTGCTTTTCAAGCTTCAGTTCGCCGGCGATGACGTCGAGTGTGGTGCCAGCCTTGAGGCGCTTGTCGAGTTCGTCTGCTTTCGCGGTCAGCCGCTTGGTCGTTTCCTCTGTCGTCCAGTCCGCCACCACGCGCTGGCGGACTTCGTCCAGCGTGCGGTCGCGAGCCGGCGTGATCGATGTCAGTTCATAGAACACGAAGCCGTTGTTAGGCGTGGTCAGGGCTTGATTCTCGGTGTTGGGCTCGGCCTCGAACACCGCCTTGATCAGGTCCGGCGATGCCGGCAGGTCCTTGATGATGGTGCCGTCCGGCTTGAGGCCGGTGCGGTCTATGGCCTCGACGGTGACGTCCTTGAGCTTCAGTTTGGCGGCGGCTTCGGCCAGCGTGCTGCCGGCGGCGCGGGTGTCTTCGTAGTTGTCGTGCACGTCGAGCAGGATGCGGCTTGCTTCGCCGAGCGCCAGATCCTTTCGGATCTGGTCTGACACTTCCGCCAGCGGCTTCACCGTTTCCGGTTTGATCTCGGTGACGCGCAAAAGCACCGGACCGAACGCGCCCTGGACGACCGGGCTGACTTCGTTGACGGCAAGCGCGAATGCGGCATCGGCGACCGCCTTGTCGGTGATCTTATCCTTGGAGAGCGTGCCGAGCAGCGTGTCGGCCGGGGTCTTGCCCTGCGCGGTGACGATCTTGTCGAAAGTGGCGCCCGTCTTCAGCGAATCGGATGCCGCCTTGGCGGCGTCCGCGGAAGGGAACACCAGCTGTTCGATGGTGCGCATTTCCGGCGTGGTGTAGCGGCCCTTGTTCTTGTTGTAGTCGTCGCTGACCTGCTGGTCCGTTACGGCGCTGACATCCATGATGTCTTCGGGCTCGAGCCGGACATAGGAGAATTTGCGGTATTCTGGCGCCGCGTAGGTTTTCTTGTTGGCCTCGAAATAAGCCTGAAGCACGCTGTCGGATGGCGCCTCGATGGGCTCCACCAACGCCTTTGGCAAGATCAGATAGTCGATGGTGCGGTCTTCGCCCCGATAGAGCGCAACTGCCTTGAAGAAGGTGTCCGGAGCCTTGAGGCCGTCCGAAACCGCTTCGACGATCTGCTGGCGCACCGCCACCTGAGCCCGGTTCTTCAGATAATCCTCCGGCCGCATTCCCAGTTCGCGCAGCCGGGATTCGAACAGCCGGCGGTCGAACTGGCCATTCGGGCCTTGGAAGGCGGGTTCCTGCCGCGTCAGTTCGGCCAGCCTGTCCTTGGAGAAGCCAAGCCCGAGCTTGCGCGCCTGTTCGTCAAGGACGGCGCCGGACACCAACTGAGCCAGCACCTGGTTGTCGATGCCATAGGCCTTGGCCTGGTCGCGGCTGATGCGCTGGCCGATCTGCTGCTGCAGCATGGCGATCTGGCGATCGTAGGCGAGGCGGTACTCGGTGATCGACACGGTGGTGCTGCCGGCGGTGATCACCGCATGATGGCCAGCCAGGAAGCCGCCCGTCATCCGCGTGGTGACGCCCCAGGCAAGGAAACTCAACACCAGCAGCGACAGCAGGGCTTTCGCGACCCAGGTCCCTGCCGCGCTTCTCAATATACCAAGCATTGTTACTTCCGATTTTTGCGCAGTTTTGCGTGCGCCCGAGTCTGAAACAAGCGCAATAGCGCCCTTCCGGCTCACTGTCGATTGCTTTGTGGCCTGATTTTGATAGGGAGGGCGAGACCCCAATGTCGCCCGGAGAACCAGATCCCCATGACGCCAGGAATTCGACCGCTCGTTGCCGGCAACTGGAAAATGAACGGCACCAGCGCTTCGCTGAACGAGCTCAGGATGATCGGCAACGGCTTCATGAGCGGGCTCGACGCAGAGACCGAAGCATTGGTCTGCGTGCCGGCGACCTTACTGTCGCGCGCCGTCGAAATCCTGTCGCGCACGCCGGTGCGGGCCGGTGGCGAGGACTGCCACATCAAGGAAAGCGGCGCCTTCACCGGCTGCGTCTCAGCCGAGATGCTGAAGGATGCGGGCGCCAGCCACGTCATTGTCGGCCATTCCGAGTGCCGCGAACAGCGCAGCGAGGACGATGCCATCGTCCTCGCCAAGGCCTCGGCGGCGTGGCGGGCAGGGCTCGTCGCCATCATCTGCATCGGCGAGACCAAGGCCGAGCGCGAAGCGGGCACAGCACTCGACGTGTTATCGCGCCAGGTCGCCGGCTCGGTGCCACCGAGCGCAACGCCCGCCAACACCGTTATCGCCTACGAGCCGGTATGGGCTATCGGCACCGGCCTGACGCCGACCGCCGAAGACGTGGCGGAGGCGCACGCGCATATCCGCCAAAAACTGGCGGAAGCGCTCGGCGCAGCCGTGGCCGGCAAGATGCGCATCCTCTATGGCGGCTCGGTCAAGGCGTCCAACGCTGTCGAACTGCTAGGCGTCAAAAACGTCGATGGCGCGCTGGTTGGCGGCGCCAGCCTGAAGGCGTCCGACTTTCTCGCCATCGCCGAGGCATACCAGAATATCTCGTAGGCCCCGGAATTTCGTTGCCGACCAGTTCGGTCATAGACTTATGAACGCAGCAGTTCGGCGGAAATCGTTGCAAAGGGCGCATTGCTTCCCATATTCCGGCCACGGGCTTGGAAATGCCGTCAAAGCATTGTATTGAGCCGCCTCCAAATCACCGGCCCTGATCGCCAGGGAGCGGCAGGGCTTGCCAGGATAAAATATGGAAACCGTACTGATCGTCATCCACCTCATGGTCGTGCTCGCCCTTGTCGGCGTGGTGCTGCTGCAACGCTCCGAAGGCGGTGGTCTCGGCATTGGCGGCGGTTCCGGTTTCATGACCGCGCGTGGCGCCGCCAATGCGCTGACGCGGGCGACGGCGATCCTGGCCGCGGCCTTCTTCGTGACGTCGCTGACACTCTCGATCGTTGCCCGCTATGGCGAAAAACCGATCGACATTCTCGACCGCGTGCCGGCCGACAGCGGCAACGGCGTGCTCAATCAGTTGCCCGGCACGACGGCGCCGACGCCGCCTTCGGGCAACACCGCACCGGCCGCGCCCGCGGCCAACGGCGCCGCCACGACGCCGCCCGCGACGGCTCCCGCCACCACAGCCCCGGCGACGGCTCCATCTCCGGCGACGCCACCTGCAACCGATTCGGCTGCGCCGCCGGCTACCAATGGCGTTACCTTGCCGGTCACGCCGCAGGTTCCGAACCAGTAGTCGGTACGGTCAGATGCCGCGATCTGTTGTTGTTTCAACACAGTCGCGGCAAATGGCACACGATCACGAAGATTCGACGGCACCCCGTGCTTGAGGCCCGTACGCCACTTCGATTATAGATTGCCGGCGGCACTTTCTGCGCCCTTGGGGGGCGCCGGGCGACGCCGTGGGCAACAAGCATTGAACGATCGGATCTTCGCCATGCAGCTTCGCAGCTTCATTTTCATGGGGTTTTGTGCCGTATTCGGCATGAGCTCCGCGGCCTTCGCCGGCACTCCGGCAATGACCTCACCGCAGGCGGTTGGCAAAACCGCTGTCATCAACGTCGCCGCCAAGAGCGATGCGACGCAGCTGAAGCTTCTCAAGAAGAAGAAAAACCCGAGCCCGGATGATCTGGCTCAGATCAGCAAGCTCGAAGACAAGATCGCCGCCGACAGGGATCTCGCCCGCGTCAAGGCGCTCGAGGCCCGCAAGGTGGCGATGCGCGATGCGGCGAAAGCCAGGGCCGACGCCCAGCGCCAGGCGTTCCTGGCCAGCAAGGGCAAGCCGGTGGTGATCGCTGACGCCAAGCCAGGCAAGAAGATCACCAAGATCATCGCTCCGGTTGACCCGATCGCGCCGGTCGAGCCGATCGAATCGGCCGAACCGCTTCCGGCCGAAGCGATGAATATCGCGCTGACCGGCAACAATGGCGAATTGCGCAGCGAGGCCCCGGGCCAGAAGCCGACGAGTGGCGGACTGTTCGCCGGCCTGTTCGGCGGCACGTCCTCTGCCTCGTCCATTGCCTATCTCCCCGAGACGCGCGCTCTCGACCAGGCTCTCGCCAAGCGGCAAGCCAAGAAACAGTTCAAGGTGAAGCCGGAATTCGTGCCGCAGGACGTCGAATTCAGCGGCTACGAGCCGGGTACGATCGTCATCGATACCAGCGCGCGCCGCCTCTACCTCGTCGAATCGGCTTTCACCGCCCGCCGCTATGCGATCGCGGTCGGCCGCGAAGGCCTGCAGTTCAAGGGCAAGGTTGCCGTTGGCGACAAGCAGGAATGGCCGCGCTGGATCCCGACGCTCGACATGCAGAAGCGAGAACCCAAGCATTATGGCCAGTACAAGGACGGCATGCCCGGCGGCGGCCAGAACCCGCTCGGCGCCCGCGCCATCTATCTCTACGATGGCAAGAAGGACACGCATCTGCGCATCCACGGCACCATCGCGCCGCAGTCGATCGGAACCAGCGCTTCCAATGGCTGCTTCCGCATGATCAACGAGCACGTCATGGACCTCTACAGCCGCGTCAGGGTCGGCACCAAGGTCGTCATCATCTGACGCTTTCACAAACCTGCCGAAAGGGCCGGCTTTTGCCGGCCCTTTTGTTTTGACCAAAACACCAGTCTCGAACCTCGGGACTATCGCGCCTTCTCTGGAAAAAGCCTCAGCGGCGGTTTTTTCTCTGGCGGAATCAATTCGGCCGCGTTAAGCGATGACTCCCATGGCGCGATATGTATTCATCACAGGCGGCGTGGTTTCCTCACTTGGAAAAGGCATCGCTGCAGCGGCCCTTGGGGCTCTCTTGCAGGCGCGAGGCTATCGCGCACGCATCAAAAAGCTCGATCCCTATCTCAATGTCGATCCCGGAACGATGTCGCCTTACCAGCATGGCGAGGTTTTCGTCACCGATGACGGCGCCGAGACCGATCTCGATCTTGGCCATTACGAGCGCTTCACCGGCCGCTCGGCCAACCAGCAGGACAACATCACCACCGGCCGCATCTACAAGAACATCATCGAGCGCGAACGGCGCGGTGACTATCTCGGCGCCACCGTGCAGGTCATTCCGCACGTCACCGACGAGATCAAGAATTTCGTCCTCGACGGCAATGACGACTATGATTTCGTGCTGTGCGAGATCGGCGGCACGGTTGGCGATATCGAGGCGATGCCGTTTCTCGAGGCTATCCGCCAGCTCGGCAACGATCTGCCGCGCAACAACGCCGTCTATGTCCACCTGACCTTGATGCCTTACATCCCGACGGCCGGCGAGCTGAAGACCAAGCCGACCCAGCATTCGGTCAAGGAACTGCGCGGCATCGGCATCGCGCCCGATATCCTGCTGGTCCGCGCCGACCGCGCCATCCCCAAGGAAGAGCGCAGAAAACTGTCGCTGTTCTGCAATGTGCGCGAAAGTGCCGTCATCCAGGCGCTCGACGTGCCCCACATCTATGACGTGCCGATGGCTTACCACAAGGAAGGGCTCGATTCGGAAGTGCTGGCCGCCTTCGGTATCGATCCGGCGCCGAAGCCGCGCATGGAGCCCTGGCAGGCCGTGTCCAACCGCATCCACAATCCGGAAGGCGAGGTGACGATTGCCATTGTCGGCAAATACACCGGCCTCAAGGATGCCTACAAATCGCTGATCGAGGCTTTGTCGCATGGCGGCATGGCCAACCGCGTCAAGGTCAAGCTCGACTGGATCGAGAGCGAGATTTTCGAGAAGGAAGACCCCACGCCGTGGCTGGAAAAGGTGCACGGCATCCTGGTGCCCGGCGGCTTCGGCGAGCGCGGCTCGGAAGGCAAGATCCTGGCGGCGAAATTCGCCCGCGAGCGCAAGGTGCCGTATTTCGGAATCTGCTTCGGCATGCAGATGGCCTGCATCGAGGCGGCGCGCTCGCTGGCCGGCGTCGAACACGCCTCGTCGACCGAATTCGGTCCGACCGACGAGCCGGTCGTCGGCCTGATGACCGAATGGCTGAAAGGCAACATGCTGGAGAAGCGCCGCGAAACCGGCGATCTCGGCGGCACCATGCGGCTCGGCGCCTATCAGGCTGAACTCGCCAAGGGTTCGAAGATCGCCGACATCTATGGCGACACCCAGATTTCCGAGCGCCATCGCCACCGCTACGAGGTCAACATCGACTACAAGGAGCGGCTTGAGGATTGCGGCCTGGTGTTTGCCGGCATGTCGCCCGACGGTGTGCTGCCGGAAACGGTCGAATATCCCGACCATCCCTGGTTTATCGGCGTCCAGTATCACCCGGAGCTGAAGAGCCGGCCGCTCGAGCCGCATCCGCTGTTCGCCAGCTTCATCTCGGCCGCGGTGGACCAGTCGCGGCTGGTATAAGCAGGCCGCGTTGCCATGCAAACCTATGTTGCGCTGCTCTACAGCATTATCCTCGGCGAAGGCCGCCGGGTCGTCATGGCCGACCTCAAGGCGATGGCAGAACAGCTTGGGCTGAAGAACCCGCGCACCCTGGTGGCGACCGGCAATCTGGTCTTCGAGACACGGGCGACCGGCATCGCCAAGCTGGAACAGCGGCTGGAAACGGCCTTCGAAAAAACCTTCGGCCGCAATGTCGTCATCATCGTGCGCACTGCCGAGGATTGGCTGAAACTTGCCGCCGGCAACCCATTCCCGGCCGACTCTGCCGAGGCAGGCGATCAGGTGGCTGTGCGGGTGATGCGCAAGCCAGCGCCAGCGGATGGTGTGGCCGCGCTCCAGGCCTATGCCGCCGAGGACGAGAAGGTGGCTTCGGTCGACGGCGACATCTGGGTCGTCTTTTCGCGCGAGCGGCCAAGCTCGCGGCTGCTCGCTGCCATGAACCACAAGCGCATGGGCATCGGCACCGCACGCAACTGGAACACGGTGCGGAGGTTGGCTGAGATGGTGGAGTAGGGAGTAGGGAGTAGGGAGTAGGGATTATACTATTCCCCTACTGACTACTGACTACTCCCTATCTCTCATTTCACGCCTTCGCCGTCCTGGCCCCTGCGCCAAGGGCGGCGGTGCGAAGGACGTAGTAGATGACCCCTGCAATGCCGACGCCGAAGAACCAGCCATAAACGCCCCACCATGCCGGCAGCAGGTTGGTGAAGTTCGGCAGGACCGAGGAGAAGATGGCGCCGATGCCGGCTGCTATGAAGGCGTTGACGTGCCAGCCGCCCTGGAAGCGGAACTCGCCATCTTCGCGGTACAGTGCCTCGACGTCGACCTCGCCCTTCCGGATCAGATAGTAGTCGACCATCATCACCCCGAAGATCGGCCCCATCGTCGCGCCGATGACGTTGACGAAAGATGCGGCACTGCCTTCCCACGGCGCGAAGGGATAGAGCACCAGCGCGATCACAGCTGCGATATAGCCGCCCTTCTTGAAGTCGATCTGCCGGGGAAAGACATTGGAGAAGTCGAAGGCCGGCGAGACGAAGTTTGCCACCACATTGATGCCGAGCGTCGCCACGGCAAAAGTCAGGGCTGCAAGCGCTGCCAGGAACCAGCTGTCGAATTTCGCCGAGATCTGGTCGGGATGCAGAAGCACTTCGCCATACACGTCGAAGGCAGCGATGGTGGTCACGCCGGCGACCAGCGAGAACAGGATGAGATTGATCGGCAGGCCCCAGATGTTGCCCTTGCGCAGCGATGCCTTGTCTGGGGCATAGCGGGCGAAATCGCAGAAATTGAGATAGAGCGCCGAGAAATAGGTGACCCAGATCGCCGCCACCGCAAACAGCGACGTCCAGGAGCCAGGGGTTCCGGGTACGCCGGCATCCTTTGTCTTGTCGAGCAGCACATCCATCGGGATGTCGCTGGTAAAGGCAAATCTCCCGGATTTTACACAGAGATAGATCGCCAGGATCAACATCATCACCCACACCGCCGGGCCGGCCCAATCCTGGAAGCGGCGCACCGTTTCCATGCCGTTCTGGATGATCAGCAATTGCAGTGCCCAGATGACCACAAAACAGATCACTTCCAGACCCGTATGGCCGAGGAAATGCGTGTTGGCGTTGAAATCGGCGAACCATTGCGAGCGGATCAGCAACGCCACGATCGCGCCCGATGCCGCTGCCGTCTGCGCGCCGTACCAGAAGCAGGCGACGATGGCGCGCACCAGGGCCGGAATGTTGGCGCCCCAGATGCCGAAGGACGCGCGCGCCAGCACGGGGTAGGGCACGCCGGTCTTCACGCCGGCATAGCCGACCATGTTCATCAGCGCGTAGATGATCAGCGAACCGATGCCGATGGCGATGATGAAATTGACGAAGCCGCCGCAAAACAGGAACAGGCTTGCGGCGAGATAATAGCCCCAGAGGCTGTGGACGTCCGACGTCCAGACGTTGAAGATCGAGAACGGCCCCCAGTTTCGGACTTTGGCCGGAGCCAGATCCTCATTGTATAGATCAGGTGATGCGCCTTGTATGGTCACTGCGATGTCCTCCCCTTGATGCCGCACGCGCCCTCACGCGTCGACTGCGCAGGTTATGCCTGACGCAGGGGAACCGGCAAGCAATCCATTTGCCGGCTTTGGCCTTAAAGATATTCAATGAGAACAGCGCTTATCGATCGGCTTTTGGCGAAGGTCGGCGCAATCGCGGCGATCTTGATTCGACCCGCAGACGGCAGGGATCAGGACGCTTTGCGGTTGAGGGCCGGTGATGCGTCGAAATTGGCGGCAAGCCAAGCTATCGCGCAGGTGACATCATCGAGCCTGTATTGGGCCACGGTCGGCCCACGCGGCTTGACCCGGATCGAGATGCCGCCGGCCTCGTTGATCGCCTCGAAACCGTTTTCGTCGGCGGTGTCGTCGCCGAGAAAGACCGGCCGGCGTCCGGCAAAGGGCGGGATTGCCATGAAACGCCGCACGGCAGCGCCCTTGGCCGCTTCGAGCGGCATGAGTTCGACGCCGGCATTGCCCGGGATAACCAGATAGCCCTTGGGAAGCTCGGTCAAAGCCTGTTCGACAAGATGCGTTGCCCTGGCCAGCAGATGCGGCGCCGCACGCGTATGGATGGCGAGGATCGGACCCTTGCGCTCGATATGAACAAGGCCGTCATCGAGTTCGGCCTCGATGGCGTCGGCAAGGGCAGCGATATCGGCGGGAGCATCCGCGGTAACGACCGCGCCGTCCGGCGTCAGCCGGTGTTCCAGCCCATAGAGACCGGCAACACGCAGCTTCAACGGATGAAACAGGCGGTCGGCGCCCTCGACCGAGCGGCCGGTGATAAAGGCGACGGCGCCGTCCAGCCGTTTGTCGACGGCGCCTAGGAGGTTGCGCAGTTCGTCGCTCACGGACACGGCGTCGGGGTGCGCGGCGTGCTCCAGCAACGTGCCGTCGATGTCGAGGAAAAGCGCCCATTGTCCTTCCGGCAGGTCGGGTGCGGCTGGCAGGCCCGGTGCTTTCGACAGGCTATTCATGACGCCACCTTCCGCATGCGGTCGAACAGCGAGACGATGTTGGTGTCGGTGTTTGCGGGCCGCTCGGCGACACTTGTCGCTCTTTCGAGGTCGCCGCGTTTGCGTAGGCGCGCCGCATCGAGCAGCATGCTGCCGGCCCAGCGAAAGACATTGTTGTCGCGCACTATTTCCCGCATCGGGCGCATGCGCTCGCGCTGTTCGTCCGGTGACATGGTCAGCGCCTGCAGCAGCACCTGGCCCATCATCGCCGCGTCGTAAGGATTGACGATCAGTGCTTCCAGCAGTTCGCGCGACGCGCCGGCAAATGTGCTGAGCAACAGCACGCCCTGTTCGTCGTCACGCGCGGCGACGAATTCCTTGGCTACGAGGTTCATGCCGTCATGCAGGCTGGTGACCATGCAGATGTCGGCGGCGCGATAGATCTCATAGACCTGTTGCTGCGAATGGTGCTCAGCCACCATGACCACGGGCTTGTAGCCGTCATGACCGTAGCGCTGGTTGAGTTCGTTGGCATAACGCAGGCATTCATCGTGCAATTGCTGGTAGGCCGGCAGCGTGCCGCGGCTTGGGGCAGCAATCTGCAGGAACACTACCTTGCCGATCCACTCGGGGTGGCGCGTAAACAATTCGTCCAGCGCATGGAAGCGGTCGAGGATGCCTTTGGTGTAGTCCAGGCGCTCGACGCCGACGCACAGCTTGACGTCCGCCGACAGGCCGAACCGCTCACGCAGGCGGGCGCGGCTTTCCTCGACCGGTGGCAGTTTGGCCAGGAGTTCGGCCGGCCATTCGATGGAGATGGGATAGGCGTGCACCAGGGTCGCCCGCCCGCCATACGAGATCGCGGCGTCGGCGCGCTCGATGCGGCTTTCCAGGAACCGGTCTACGCTTTCAGTGAAATTATTGGCATGAAACTGGGTGTGAAAGCCGATGATCGAGCTCCCGAGCAGTCCATCAAGAACGCGTTCGCGCCATGGGCAGATGCTGAACACTTCGGAGTTCGGCCACGGGATGTGCCAGAAGGTGATGATGATCGCCTCCGGCAGGCGCTCGCGGATCATGCGCGGCAGGAGCGCGAAATGGTAATCCTGAACCAGCACGATCGGCCGCTCATTGCGAGCCTCGGCAACCACCGTATCGGCGAATTTGCGGTTGACGGCCTCATAGGCCTCCCAGTCAGAGGCACGAAAGACCGGCCGGGTGAAGGCGATGTGGCAGAGCGGCCAAAGCCCTTCATTGGCAAAGCCGAGATAATAGCCCTGATATTCGTCGTCGCTCAGCCACACGCGGCGCAGCGTGTAGGACGGATTGTCCGGCGGCACCTGAACCCGATCGTTGCTGTCGACCGTCAGACGATCCGCTGATCCGCCACCATAGGCGATCCAGGTGCCGCTGCAGGCGCGGGTGATAGGCTCAAGCGCCGACACCAAGCCGCTGGCCGGCACCAGAAGCTCGACGCCGTCGTCCTTGATGTTGTGGATATAGGGTTCTCGGTTCGAGACGACGATGACCTGCGCGTCCGGCAGGTCGTCGGCAAGTATCTTGCGCAAGGTGTCGGGCGACCAGTTCACCAGCGCCGCGTCGGGAGATTGTCCGTTCTTCTCGAACTCCCGCAAGACCTTGCGCGTCGCTTCCGATGCGACGTCCTCGCCGGCAGTCGATGCAACCGTCAAGCTATGGCTACGACGTTGCCTGGAGATCGATAACAGAACGGCTAGAATCGAAAGGCCAAGGCTTGCAAGGATCAAGACCCAGAGCAGGGCCATGCCATAATCAGTCATTCCAATTCCAACTCAATTTTGGCCGTCAGGGCCTTTTTCTTCATGGTTCGATTTTGAGTGTTCGCAGCGACGATCGCCCGTGAGAACCTGTGTTTTTGCAACGCACAAACCCTGGGATCGGTTCCCGTTGAAAGCCGTTCCGATCATGTCCGCACGATCAGCGGAACCAGCCCTTCATGGCGGTCGGCGAGAAAGGCGACGACGCGGTCGCCGACGCGCTGGAAGGTAAGATCGACCCTCTTTTCGCCGACACCCAGATGCCTGAGCGTCAGCGTATCGATGCCGATCGGCAAACGGGGTCGAGTGACGTGGATTTCGCCGTTCCAGCCGTCGATTTCCAGACCGAGGCACGCTTGCATCAGCATGAAGGCCGAGCCTGCCGACCAGGCTTGCGGCAGGCAGGCGACGGGGTAGGCGATCGGCGCTTCACCCGGCGAGCGGGTAAAGCCGCAGAACAGTTCCGGCAGCCGCATGTTGAAGTGCACGGCGGATTCGAACGTGCCGCTCATCAGCCGCACCACGCTGTCACGCTCGCCGAACCGCGCCAGGCCGGCGCCGCACATCGCCGTGTCATGCGGCCAGATGGAACCATTGTGGTACGACATCGGGTTGAACAGCACAGCATCGTCGGAAAGCGTTCGCACCCCCCAGCCGGAGTGGAAGGAGGCCGAAAGCAACTGGTCGGCGACCATCTTAGCCCGCGCCGGTTCGGGCAGGCCGACATAGAGCAGGTGTCCGGCATTCGAGGTGCGCACCTTGCACGGCTCTCCGGCGCCGTCGATCGCCAGCGCATAGAACCCGAGATCGTCCAGCCAGAAATCACGCTCGACGGCGATCCGCATCTCTTCGGCGCGATTTTCCCAGTGCTCGGCCTGCGCGAACTCGCCCCGGCGGCGGGCGAGAGCGGCAAGGCCCCTGAAGGCGGCGAAGACATAACCCTGCACTTCGACCAGCGCGATCGGCCCCTTGGGAATGCGCCCGTCGGCGTGGAAGACGGAGTCGAAGCTGTCTTTCCAGCCCTGGTTCGCAAGGCCGGATTCGGCAGCGCGCTGATAGGTGACGAAGCCGGTTGCGCGGCTCGCCTCTTCCGTCCACTTGGCGGCGGCGCAGAGAGACGGCCACAGGCTGGCGATGAAGTCCATGTCGCCGGTGCGTTCGGCATAGGCGCAGGCGAGGTGGATGTAGAGCGGCGTGGTATCGACGCCGCCATAGTAGCGGCCGAAAGGCAGTTCCTGCAGCGCCACCATCTCGCCCTTGCGCGTCTCGTGCATGATCTTGCCGGGCTGCGAGTCGCTGAAAGGCGATGTCTCGGTCGCCTGGTGCTGGGCGAGGAAGGCAAGCACGCCGCGCGCCAGGCCGGGGTTGAGCCATAGCATCTGCAGCGCCGAGATGACGCCGTCACGGCCGAAGGCCGTCGAAAACCAGGGGATGCCGGCATAGGGGTAGGGGCCGGTCGACAACTCGGTGGTCAGCAAGGCGACATCCGCGCGGGCGCGTTCGACCCAATCGTTGAAGACGCGACCCGAACTGTGCACCGTCGCGCCATGGCGGCGCTTGGCCCGCATGCCGAAACGGGCGCGCGCCGCGGCCGCCCGGAAGCGGTCGCGGTCGGGCGTTTCGGTCAGTTCCGCGCCGACCTCGACGTAAAGCATCTTGCTGCTGCGCTTGGTCACTGCGATGAGGAAATCCGCGCGCTCGGCGCTCAGCTGGTCCGGCGGCTGCGAGAACGAGATCGCAGACACCCGCGCCAGCCCGTCCAGTCCGTCATAGCGCAGCAGCACCGAGGCAGGCTCGATCTCCGCTGCATGCGCCATTCCGCGCTTCGGCCGGGTCGAACCGCGGACCTCGAACATGTCCCGGAAATCGGCGGCAAAATGCAGCGAGACGCGGATTGCCGAATGCTCCTGGCTGTAGTTGGAAAGGGTGATGCGCTCGAACAGCCGGTCCTGCCACAACAGCCTGACGCGCTCGATATGGATGGCGCCCTGCGGGATGTCGCGGCCACCGACGCTTTGCATCGGCAAATTGGTCATATTGCTGGTGAACAGCACATTGTCCTGGCTGAGCGAGGCGCCGAGCAGCGATGTCTGCCGGCCGCCGACGGTGAGCCTGAACTCCGACAGCACCCGGGTGTCGTCACGGAAGAAACCGTCGCCCGCACCCCTGATATCGCCGTAGGCGTCGGCCACGGCAAAACAGTCGCCTTGCTTTAGGGCAAACAGCCGGTGCGGCTCGCGCGGCGCGGTTTCGTCCAGGGAGGCAAGGGCCACGGCAGGGTCGAGCTTGCGCTCGTCAAGTTCGGTCATCAGTCACAAATCTCTGTTTCGGGCTCGGAACGTCCGCCGTCGTTCACGACGCTTTCGATTCAGCCGGGGCGCCGATGAGACGCGCATAGGCAGTGAGATAGTCGCGCGCCATCCTGTTGGCGGAGAACCGACTTTCGAAGACGGCGCGCACCTTTCGCCGGTCGAGCTGCAGCAAGGCCGGCACTGCGGCGACCGCGGCATGGAGAGAATCGACGACAAATCCGGTGACGCCATGGTCGATGACTTCCGGCAACGCACCGCAGTTCCAGCCGATGGTTGGCGTACCGCACGCCATCGCCTCGATCGCGGCAAGGCCGAACGGCTCGGGCCAGTCTATCGGAAACAGGAGACCAGCGGCATTGCCGAGGAATTCAGTCTTCTCACCCTCGGCGATCTCGCCGACATAGTCGATGCGGTCGCCATCGATCAAGGGCTCGATCGTCTCATGGAAATAGGCGCGATCATCGTCGCCGATCTTGGCCGCCAGCTTGAGCTTCATGCCCGACCGCAAGGCGATGTCGATGGCCCGGTCCGGCCGCTTGTCGCGCGAAAGCCGGCCGAGAAAGGCAAGGTATGGTTCGCCCGCCGCCGTCTGGAAGGTCGGCTGATAGAGACCCGTCGGCAGCCCGTGATGGATGGTGGCCAGCCAATTGGCATTCGCAAGCCCGGTCTTCTGGCTGTGTGAGATCGAGACCAGCGGAAAGCGCGGAAAGCGCTCATAGGCTGGCGCCAGATCGAGATAATCGAGCCGGCCATGAGGCGTCGTCACCGTCTTGTCCGGCATGGTCTCGAAGAACGAGAAATGCAGGAAATGGCTGAGATGAAAATGAATGATATCAAAGTCGTGGGCTCGGTTCCTCACATCGGCAAGCATCGCAAGATGCGCCGCCGTGTCCGATTTCAGCGGACGCGGATCGAGGCGCAGCGCGCGTTCACGTCCTGGTATCAGTCTGGCCGACGTCCGGCTGTCGCCGCTGGCGAACAGCGTCACCTCATGGCCGAGTTCGACCAGCCCTTCGGTCAGATAGGAAACGATGCGCTCGGTGCCGCCATAGAGAAGGGGTGGCACCGATTCGTGCAAAGGGGCGACATGGGCTATCCGCATGGTTTGAACGTGTCCCTCAAGGCAATCACGAGAGCGAAATGCATCAGCCGGCCTAACGTTCCGGACAAAAGCGGGCGTCGACAACCCAAGCCCACCAGCGCAGATTTTTTTTGCAATAAGCGGAACAAACGCGCTATCCGCGAATTTAGTAGGGTTGGTCCGCGCTGCGGCCGACCAGGGAGAGAACAAAATGGACCGCTTGCATTTCTTTACGCCCGTGCGCATTGCGCGCGGGCAGGGACACCCCGTCGAGGAAGTCGATAGCGTTGCCGAAGCGATGGTCTTTTTGCAGAAATGGCCATTGGGACGGCGTGGGCCTGTGTATCAATGCGCCGTGAATTGCTGCTCCGCGGCCCTGTCGGGCAGAATGTCGGCCGAAGCAGCCAGGAAGGCGTTTACGGGCTTTGCCCGCATCACCCGGCTGCTCGATGATGACATGGCCCTGCCGATGGGCGGCGAAAGCATGGCGGAAGTCCACGCGCTGAGGCGCTAGGCGCCGGTCCAGCCATTTGGCTATTGAACACCCGGGCTTTGGCGGCGCGGGCATCATCTTTTCCGCACCGGAGTATTCCGGCGCGGCCCTTCACCTCATGGGCCACACTGTGCTTTCATGCGGCGTTTCGCATGACCGGTGGGTGACGACCATCCACAGGCGGCCCGAACGTGGAGGGGTAGACAATGCCGAGACTGATCCTGGGAACACTCGGCGCTATCGTCATCGCCCTCATCTGGGCGGTCTTTGCCAGTTTGATGGGCGCGCCATCGATCGTGATCACGGTCGGCGCGGTCGCCATTGGGGCCGGCGTCTACACCTACGTCGACCGACGCTCGACTTGACGCGTCCCCGGTCTGCCGCGCGCTCGACCAATTGCACGCCGGTGTTTGACGCGCGCGGCAGTCGCGGCGGGCATTCTTCAAAGATGAGCTTGCTGGCCGCATAGAGAGCCAAGGCGCAGACAGGGCGCCACACGTCGGACCGGGCTCCGCGAGAACTTGGGAGAGATCGTCAAAGATCTTTCAATCCGGCCAATGTAGATCGAAACGGCGAATCTGTGGATTTCCGGTGGAACATCGTCGCCTCGAAACACTTCGGGCGTTGCACTGCCCCATCAGTGCACGTTCCCTTGTTCTGTTGGAACTGGCCGGCTGCCGAAAGGTGGCCGGCTTTTTTGTATATTAGCGGAACCTGAAATTACGGGGCTTGTTCTGGATGCGGCAGCGAGCCCCTCGCTGCTGGTCGAGGGCCGTAACCCTTGGCCGGGCCCGCATCGCTCCGCCAGTGGTGCGGGCCCACGGCCTCCGTTTTTTTCCGGGCGTCTGGACTCGCCGATCCTCACCCTGGTCCGGCCAATGCATGTCACTCAAAAAATGGCTCGGTTGTGAGACAATGACATGCACACGCGGCGCGCTTTAGCACAATCATTCACAAGGCGTGGGTTCAACTGTTGCTACCCTTCTTGGCTGGATTGTGCGAATGATGACTGTCCTTTTCACCGCCACCCCCTGAAACTCGGCTTTTGGATCGACGGTTTTCATCCGCCGGGGGTTTGTTGACCTGCAGGGGTTTTCTGGCGTTCTCGTGCGATGCGCCTGGCCCGCCCTGCCGGATCGTGTTCGGGTGTTTCTTCGATGTGGACATGATCACCGATCCTGCTGACGGCCCTGATGAGTGGTGTTGACCTTGGTGTTGGCTTGCTGCCCTTGGCGCTCCGGATCCGGCGCTCCGTGAGTGCCGTGCTGGGCATCATCGTGGCTAACCTGTCGCCCTTCTCCTCGACCCTTCTGGCTCTGGTTCTCAGGCGGCACGGGCGGCATTTTGCTCGACATCTGCATCTCCTTGGGTTGGCATCGTGACTCAAAACCGTGATCGTGGGGGGAAGTTCCGTCTGCTTCGTCAGCACCTGTGCTTTTCGGTGCCGACGGAATCTGACTCCCAACGCGGATTTCAAGGAACGGCAGCGGCCCGCCCGCGTCGCCCCGCCAGTGGTGCGGGCCTGCAATATAAATCCTAAGCCTGGGCTGCTATCGCAGTTTATTGCGAGCTCCGGCGACTTGCGTAGCGGGCTTCAGTGGCGACCGAAATACAGTGCTTGACCACGTTGCTGACATGATCGGTGAAGAGCGCGGTGTCGCGCCTGGATCGCGGCAGCATCCTCCGGTCCGATCTGCCTGCAGCTGATGGCAGCTAAAACGACGTCAAAAGACCTAAGCCTCTTTGATCGCCCTCGCTGCTCGCACGAGCGATGACCAGTCAGCTCCCATGGCTGCGACAAGGTCTCGAGCATCTTCGTCTGATATTCCGGTACGGTCTACGAGCTTCCGTGCCAGCAATTCGAATGCCAATTCTATGATCGTCATAGCTCAGCCCCTACGAGAGTGCCCGTGACGATAGCTTGTAAATGGGTCTTCCGCATTTGCACATGTTAAGCGACCATCACGAATGTCTCATGTACCGCAGAATGTCTGCAGGACGCGCTCATCCGGGCGTGGCGGCTCAGCATAGCGTTCCATTCCCGGCTGCTCATCGAAGGGACGGCTGACGACCGCCAGGATCTCCTCGAACGGTGTGAAGTCGCCGCCCAACGCCGCCTGGATCATCGCCTCGATGCGATGATTGCGGGGGATGAATTTGGGATTGACGGATTGCATGGCTGCCCGGCGCGTGGCCGTGTCGGCTGCTTCGCTTGCAATGCGCTGGCGCCACCGCGCCGACCAGGCATCGAATGAGCCTGGATCCTTAAACAACTGCCGCGCCGTGCCTTGGCCGTCCGCAGCGTCGAGGTCATCGCCCAGGCGCCGAAAGCCGAGCGTAAAGTCCGCTTCGCCGTGAGCCAGCACGTCCAGAAAGTCGGCAGCGAGCTGCAAGTCGCCTTCCGCTTCGGTCAGCAGTCCGAGTTTTGTGCGGAAGCCGCGCTGCAACACAGCCTCATAGGAGGCCTGGAACGACCTCAGCACCTCTTCCGCTTCAGACACTGCTTCATTCTCGTCCGTGCTCATGAGCGGCAGCAGGGTCTCGGCAAAGCGCGCAAGGTTCCACGTGGCGACACGAGGCTGGTTGGCATAGGCATAGCGACCGGCGCGGTCTATCGAACTGAACACCGCGCCGGGGTCGTAAGCGTCCATGAAGGCGCATGGGCCATAGTCGATCGTCTCGCCCGAGATCGACATATTGTCGGTGTTCATGACGCCATGGATGAAGCCGACCAGCATCCAGCGCGCCACCAGGCCCGCCTGTGCGGCGACAACGGCCTCCAGCAAAGCCCGGTACGGCCGTGCTTCCCCCGCCAGCTGTGGGAAGTGACGCTGAATGGCATAGTCGGCCAGTATCTTGAGCGCCTCGGTGTCGTGGCGCGCGGCGAAATATTGGAACGTGCCGATCCTGATATGGCTTGCCGCCACCCGTGTCAGGACGGCGCCGGGCAGCCGGACCTCGCGATAGACCGGGTCGCCGGTGAGCACCGCCGCAAGGCTTCGCGTCGTCGGAATGCCGAGCGCCGCCATCGCTTCGCTGACGACATATTCGCGCAGGACAGGGCCGAGGGCGGCGCGGCCGTCACCGTTGCGCGAGAACCGCGTGGGTCCCGATCCCTTCAGCTGGATGTCACGGCGAATGCCGTTGACGTCCACCACTTCGCCAAGCAGCAGAGCGCGCCCGTCGCCGAGTTGAGGCACGAAGTTTCCGAACTGGTGGCCCGCATAGGCCAGGGCGATTGCCTGCAAGCCTTCCGGAAATCTGTTGCCGGCAAGCATCGCCACTCCATCCGGGCTGGTAAGCTGGTCGGCATCGAGCCCGAGTTCCTCGGCGAGGGGCCGGTTGAACCGGATCAGCCGCGGTTCGGACACCGGCTTCGGATCTGTTTGCGCGAAGAAGCGCTCCGGCAGTTGCCCATAGCTGTTGCTCAGGGCGGGAAGCCCCATCTGAATGACCGGGGGTTGTTCAGCAGTGGCAGGTGACGTCATGACAAGCTGTCTCTGAAGAGGGGTTCAACAGCTCCCTTCTCGAGGAGCCTGTGTTCATTTGTGCATATAGGGACGCAACGTCGTTGGTGCCATCCGGATCCATCAGGCCGGCACGGGATACAAGCTGGGAACCACCCGCCTCGATTATCGAGGTTCGGGCTGCCGTGGGACGCCGGGCCGTGGCGGAATCCAGAGCTGACCCCCGCATCGCCACTGTCTCCGAACTGAGCACCCGGCAATCTAGTCAGTGCGGGCGGGCAATGCCGGGGCAGGGTCTGCCTTGGGTGGCAGCGGCTCTCTCGGGGCCGCTCCCGGCGACGATGTTGAACCCGGTTCGACTCGTTCCTCGGCGATAAGCCGGGCGCCACGCTCATAGGTCAGGTAGCGCCAGAGCCACTGGATCGAGACCTGAACGCGGTGCTGAAAACCGACGAGCAGATAAACATGGATGAGCGCCCAGGCAGACCAGGCGATCCAGCCTTTCAGTTTCAGCCTGCCCGATTCGAACACGGCAGCGTGGCGGCCGACAATGGCCGTGTTGCCTCGATTGCTGAAGGCAAAAGCCGGCAGCGTGTCGCCAGCATCTATCCGGCGTGCCAGTGCCATGCCGAGGTGCTCGCCCTGCTGCTTGGCGACCTGGGCAAGACCTGGCAATGGCTGGCCGTTCCCATCGACGACCAGTGCGACGTCGCCAAGCGCGAAGACATCGGGATGGCCGACGACCTGCAGGTCGGATTCGACCTTCACCCGACCGCCGCGGTCGAGCCCGACACCGAGCTGGGCGACCAGCGGAGAAGCCGCCACCCCGGCGGCCCAGAGCGTCAAGGCGACCGGGATCACCTGGCCGCCGACGGTGATCTGATGCGCTTCGATCGCCTCGACCCGGTTGCCGAGCGCGACCTCGACGCCCAGGCTTTCAAGGCGCAGACGTGCATATCTGGAAAGCTCCGGGGCGAATCCGGCGAGCAGACGCTCGCCGGCTTCTACCAGTATGATCCTTGTCTTCTCGGGCCGGATGTTGCGGAAGTCGCGCGCCAGTGTGTGCCGGCTGAGTTCGGCGATCGAGCCCGCCAGTTCGACACCGGTCGGGCCGCCACCGATAATGGCGATCGTCATCAGCCGGGATTGCTCGACTGGATCGGTGGTCCGTTCCGCGTGCTCGAACGACAGCAGCAGCCGTGACCGGATCGTGCGCGCGTCCTCGATGGTCTTCAAACCGGGACAAACCCGAGCCCAGCTCTCCTGGCCGAAATAGAATGGCTGCGAACCGGTGGCCAAGACCAGGATGTCGTAGGGGACCGTGGTCCCATCGGCCAGCACCAGTATCCTGGCCTCGGTGACGATCTCGGTGACATCGCCGAAGAGGACCTGAACCGAGGGATATCGGCCCAGGATCTTGCGGATTGGCTCGGCGATGTCAGGCGCCGACAAGGCGGCGGTTGCAACCTGATAGAGCAAGGGCTGGAACAGGTGGTGATTGTGGCGGTCGATGATCGTCACCCCGATTTCCGCCTTGCCGAGCGCCTTGGCAACCTCCAGACCGGCAAAGCCTCCGCCGACCACGACGATGCGCGGTGTCAGGCTCCGGCCGTGGCTGCTCTCGGTGGCGAATTGCATGCTTGATACTCCCCTATCCCTGTCCGGAAGTCATAGCCTGGCAGGAGTGCCTCGCTGCTGGCTGGAGCTACTGCTCACTCCGGCGGCATCGGTCCAGGCAAGGCATCCGGCAATGACAGGCGTCGTGCTGACCACCAAGGCGCCGCGTGCGTGAAGGGCTACCAACCCGCGCCATGAGACGCGGTCGACCGCCCAGATGGTGCCGCTGGCGTCGACCCATTTGAGATGGGCGTCGGCGACTTCAACGGCCCGCATCATCGCCGCCGGTTCCATCCCGGCCCGAAAGACGATGATGGAATTGGCGGCACCGTTGAAGAACGGGCCGGCGCCGGCTGCCAGTCCCGCAAGCAGGACGATGCTGGTCAGCGCTGCCGAAGCACCGCGTGCCGGTCCGCCGCGGTTGGGCAGCACCAGCACCAACACCAGCGGCACGATTCCGAAGATGACCAGCCACGCAATATCCCAGGCGAGCGGCAAATCGCTGTTCATCTTGATCCGGTGCAGACCCAGCAGCCAGTGAAACACGACAGCATCGACGACATGCCAGACGCCGAACCCGGCGAAGGCGAGCCGCAGGATCTCCGTGGTGGTCCCGGGCCGCGCGCCAGCCGCCCTCGCGGCCACCAGCAGCACCGTGCCGGCGACGGCGAGCACATACATGAAAAGATGGAAGAGACCGTCGGCCATGATCTGGAAGCGCAGGTCGGAACCCGCCGGATCGGCGACGCCCGAGAGAAGGTGATGCCATTGCAGGATCTGATGCAGGACGATGCCGTCGAAGAAACCGCCGAGCGCGAAGCCGAGCAGCAGCCAGCCGGCTCGCGTTCTCGGGTCGAGTGTCGCTGTGATCGCGTCCATGTCAGGACCACCGGCTCCAGGCCGGGGCGTTCAGTTGCCTGGGCGCCGACATGTCCGGCGGCGTGGGGCCATGGAGACCATGACGCGCCTCGAGCCAGAAGGCGGATATCAGCCCACCAACCACCGTCGTCAGAACCAGTGTCGCAGCAATTATCGCCAGCATGGACGTCGATCCTCAGCCGCGCAGGGTCGGCCGCGCGGAACCTAACCGCGGCTTCCGTGGAATGTTCCTACCGCCGGTTCGGTGGAGGGAACAATCAAGTTCCAGCACGGTTCGATGCTGGCGACGGACGGCTCAAGCGGAGAAGGTCATGAACGAATATACGGCGCCAGATCCGGACGGTCTCGACAGCCACCAGCCGACCGGCATCACCCGATGGCTGTTTTCGACCAACCACAAGGACATCGGCACACTCTATCTGGTCTTCGCTTTCATCTCGGGGGTGATCGGCATGCTCTTGTCGGTGAGCATGCGAATCGAGCTGCAGCAACCCGGGATCCAGTTTTTCCCCGGACTGGCGTCGATGATCTACGGTTACCGGGGCGACGCGGCGATCGACGCCGGCAAGCAGCTTTACAACGTCTTCACCACGGCCCACGCGCTGATCATGATCTTCTACACTGTGATGCCCGCCCTGATCGGCGGCTTCGCCAACTGGATGGTTCCGATCATGATCGGCGCCCCCGACATGGCCTTCCCGCGCATGAACAACATCTCGTTCTGGCTGCTGCCGCCGGCATTGATGTTGCTTTTATTGTCGATCTTCATGCCCAGCGTCCCCGGCGGCTATGGCCCTGGGACCGGCTGGTTCCTGTACCCGCCGCTGTCGACCTCCGGCCATCCCGGTCCCGCCGTGGATCTGGTCATCCTGTCTCTGCACATTGCGGGCGCCTCCTCGATCCTGGGAGCCATCAACTTCATCACCACCATCTTCAACATGCGCGCGCCGGGGATGACCCTGCACAAGATGCCCCTGTTTGTGTGGTCGATCCTCATCACCGCCTTCCTGCTGCTGCTGGCTCTGCCGGTGCTGGCCGGCGCCATCACCATGCTCCTGACCGATCGCAATTTCGGAACCACGTTCTTCGCGCCGGACGGCGGAGGCGACCCGCTGCTGTACCAGCATCTCTTCTGGTTCTTCGGCCACCCGGAAGTCTACATCATGATCCTGCCGGCGTTCGGCATCGTCAGCCAGGTGATCTCGACCTTCTCGCGAAAGCCGATCTTCGGGTATCTCGGGATGGTCTACGCAATCGTGGCGATCGGGGTGATCGGCTTCGTCGTCTGGGCCCACCATATGTACACCAGCGGGATAGGCCTCGACACGCAGCGCTACTTCACCTTCGCCACGATGGTGATCGCAGTGCCGACCGGGATAAAAGTGTTCTCCTGGATTGCAACCATGTGGGGCGGTTCGGTCAGCCTGCGGACGCCGATGCTCTGGGCCCTCGGCTTCATATTCCTGTTCACCGTGGGCGGGGTGACGGGCGTTCAACTCGCAAATGCCGGCCTCGACCGTGAATTGCACGACACATACTTCGTCGTCGCGCATTTCCACTACATACTTTCACTGGGAGCGATCTTCGGCATCTTCGCGGGCTGGTATTACTGGTTTCCGAAAATGACGGGATATCTCTACAATCCGCTTCTGGCTGGGGTCCATTTCTGGACGACCTTCGTCGGCGTGAACCTCGTCTTCTTCCCCCATCACTTCCTTGGATTGGCGGGCATGCCGCGTCGCTATGTCGACTATCCCGACGCATTCGCCGGCTGGAACATGGTGTCCTCGTATGGATCGTACCTGTCGGCCGCGAGTGTCGTGATTTTCCTCTTCGGCATCTTGGAAGCTTTCTACCGGCAAAGAGCCGCCGGCATGAACCCATGGGGGCCAGGAGCTACCACATTGGAGTGGGAACTGACCTCTCCACCCCCTTTCCATCAATGGGACAGGCTGCCGCAAATCAGATGAGGCCGGGTTGTCGAACTCCTTTGCGCAAGCCAGCCCGGTTCGCCGCTGAGGCGAACTTCAGCCTGCCGGTGGCAGACGCTGGCTGCAGCTGAGAACCGGATCGCTATCTGAAGCTGATTAACAGCACAGCGAACAAGCTTGCGAGCGCGACTGCCCAGCAGAACAACCAATTGGCGATCAGAAGAAGCGATTTGAGCACGGTGGCATGGCAGTAATCTTCGATGATCGATTGCATTCCAAGCCGCATGTGAACGCAGCTTACGAGAATGAAGCCAATAAGGGCTGGCGCGACATAGATCGATCCTACGACGCTGAGGACGGCGTCTCGAGGCTCACCGACCAGCATTATAACGATCGCGACGATGTAAATGACAAGGATCAACAGGGCAGCAGATGTCAGCCGCTCCAGCATGAACGTTTCGGTTCCGTGTTTCGCCGATCCAAGGCCCCGCACTCGAGCTAGCGGAGTTCTGATTGAGGGTCTGTCAGCCATGGCGTTTCCCCAAAACTACTTGGTTGCCTTGCGCGCAACTCAAGCTGTTGCTGTTTCGATGCCCGGGCCGTCGGTGCCGACGGATATTGGGCAAGCACGGTCTCCAGTCGAGCAAGGTGGGCTTTGTGGGCGTTCAGTTCGTATCCTGAACGCCATCCAATTTGCCTGGGTCTGCCATCTCTGCATAGCTCGTTTTCAAGCAGCGAGATACGAAGGCGGACCGCGTCGATCTCGTTGACAAGCGCGGCCTTCACCGATTTTCGACTCTGCATGGCTGTAGTTCCGGTGCAAGGATGGTTCCAAACCTGACGCGTCTGGAAATGTTCCCGGGTGCCGAAGGCGTGCTGAAGATTAAATGCCTCAGTGCTGGACCCGCACAATGGGTCTCCATGAGCTAAAGCCGGGCACTAGCTCAACGGCCGCGATGTGCCCGGCGAATGCTTGTGAAAACGAGCGAACGCCTGGCCCGCCTCGTCCCGAGAGATAAGTAGCCCCTCAGAACAGCGGCCGCACGTGGCCGAGATGACCACAGGGTGTTCTTGGGGCAACATATGTTAACGGTCACTTTTGTTTCTCTCTCCTGCAAAAATATTTGGGCTGAAAGGCCGGGAACTAACCGATCCTCCGGATGTTGCGGAGTTAGTCAGGAGAAACGGACTATGTCGTACAAAGAAATTCATCGGGGCGCCTCGCGTTTTCGCCCTATCCGCGTCGTGGACGCCCGCGTGTTTCGCGGGCCGCACCTCTATAGTATGACGCCAATGGTCCAGATTCGGATCGACCTCGGAGCCCTTGAGGCGTTCCCGACAGACAAACTGCCCGGGTTTTCCGAACAAATCGTCCGACTGTTGCCCGGCCTTGCGGGCCATGGCTGCAGCTATGGCGCCGCCGGCGGCTTCGTCCGCCGCATGCAGCAAGGAACCTGGCTCGGCCACGTCGTCGAGCATGTCGCCCTGGAACTGCAGAGCATGCTCGGTCACCGAGTAACACGAGGAAAGACACGGTCGGTCAAAGGCAGTCCCGGCACTTACAACGTCATGTTCGCCTACAAGGATGAGCTTGTCGGGTTGCTCGCCGGACGCGTCGCGCTCGAACTGGTGGACAGCCTGCTGCCGGCCAATCTGCATGGTGTCGAGGGGCTCGGCGACATTGCGGAAACGCAGGGGCCATTCGAGTTCGCAGCCAGGCTTCAGCAGCTCAAGCGTCTGGCCGCCGAGCGTGCCTTGGGGCCTACGACTGCTTCCTTGGTGCGCGAGGCCGAGAGGCGAGGCATTCCCGCGGCGCGGATCGACGACAGCAGCCTCGTGCTGTTTGGTCACGGAAAGCATCAGAAGCGCATCCGCGCCAGTTGCAGCGACCTCACTTCCGAGATTGCGACCGAGATCGCCTCGGACAAGGACCTGACCAAATTCCTGCTGCAACAGGCCGGCCTGCCGGTGCCACGCGGGGAGCTGGTGCGATCGGCGCAGGACGCAGTCGCGGCGGCAGCACGGCTGGGCTACCCCGTGGTCACCAAACCACTCGATGGCAATCATGGAAGCGGCGTCAACATCGGTCTGGCAACAGAAGACGAGGTCCGCTGGGGCTTCGAACAGGCGCGAGAACACAGCCGTAGCGTTATAGTCGAGCAGCATTTCGTCGGCTCGGACCACAGGATCCTGGTGATCGGCGGAAAGGTGGTGGCGCTCGCCGAGAGGGTTCCGGCCCATGTGGTCGGCGATGGCCGGAGTTCTGTCGCCGAGCTCGTCGAGGAGACGAACCGCGACCCACGAAGGGGAGAGGGCCATTCCTCGGTATTGACCCGCATCGAGATCGACGAATGTGTCGAGCATTTCCTGTCAAAATCGCAGCTCACCCTGGCGAGCGTTCCAGCGCCGGGTCAAATGGTGCTCTTGCGGCCCACCGCCAATCTCTCCACCGGTGGGACCGCGATCGACCGAACGGAAGAAATCCATCCCGAAAACGCGCTGATCGCCAGGCGGGCGGCACAGATCGTCGGCCTCGACATTGCCGGGATCGACTTCGTCTGTCCCGACATCTCACGGCCGGTGAGCGAAACCGGCGGCGGCATCATAGAGGTGAATGCCGGTCCTGGCTTTCGCATGCATCTCGAACCCTCGTCGGGGCGCGCCCGCAACGTCGCACGGCCCGTGCTCGATCTTCTCTTCAAAGGCGGCAAGGACGGCCGGATTCCGATCTTCGCGATCACGGGAACCAACGGCAAGTCGACCACTGCCCGGATGCTGGCGCACATCCTGCAGGCGAATGGGGCAACCGTCGGGCTCACCTCCACCACCGGCGTCTACTTGAACGGCGAGCGGATCATGACAGGGGACTGCTCCGGTCCGCAGAGCGCCAGGATCGTGCTGCGCGAGCCGGGTGTCGATGTCGCGGTGCTGGAATGTGCGCGCGGCGGCATCCTGCGCGAAGGGCTTGCCTTCGATGCATGCGATGTTGGCGCGGTTCTGAACGTCCACGGCGATC
This sequence comes from Mesorhizobium sp. LSJC269B00, assembly GCF_000502815.1. Taxonomy (NCBI): domain Bacteria; kingdom Pseudomonadati; phylum Pseudomonadota; class Alphaproteobacteria; order Hyphomicrobiales; family Phyllobacteriaceae; genus Mesorhizobium; species Mesorhizobium sp. LSJC269B00. The sequence continues at coordinate 647,785 of NZ_AYVN01000005.1, read as the reverse complement.
ATCTCGGGCTGAGGGGCATCGACACGATCGAGGACCTGGCGGAGGTGAAATCGGTCGTGGTCGAGTCCGTCCGCCGCGGGGGATGGAGCATTCTCAATGCCGACGACGTCCATACGTCCGCAATGTCGCGAGATGCCGGCGGCAGGATCTGCTACTTCTCGCTGGCGAGCAGGAGCGAGTGGCCCGATTTCTTGCGCAGCCACCTGGCGGAAGGCGGCCGCGCCGTGACGCGGGAGCCCAGCAGCGACGGCTGGGACATTTTCATCCACGAGGATGGGGAATCGATGTTCCTGATGAGCGTCGACGAAATTCCCGCGACCTTCGAGGGTTCTGCCGAATTCAACGTTGCCAACAGCCTGGCAGCCGTCGCCATGGCGCATTGCCACGACGTTCCGGCGGCAACGATCCGGGCGGCGCTGGCCGAGTTTGGCACCTCGTTCGAGCAATCTCCCGGTCGCCTCAACGTCTTCGACGGGCATGGTTTCCGCACGATCGTCGACTATGCGCACAATCCGGAAGGGCTGAAGGCGCTCGGAAAGCTCGTTTCCCACATGAGGCGCGGCTATCAGCGCACGATCGGCTTGGTCGCCATACCCGGTGACCGCCGCGATTGTGACATCCGCGAGATGGGCGCGATCGCTTCGCGGATATTCGATGTCATCGTCTTCAAGGAGGATGAGCAGGAGCTGCGCGGCCGAGCCCCCGGAGCGATCGCCGGCTTGCTGCGGGAAGGTGCCTTGAACGCCGGCTGCGCCCCAGGCCGCATACACGCCGTCTGTCCCGAGAAGGAGGCCGTCGACGTGTGTCTCCGGCTTGCTCGGGAGAACGACCTTGTCGTGCTCACCGTCGACGACGTTGAAGCCGTGTGGCGGCAGGTAACCGGCTTCGGAGGCGCGACGCCTTCGATGGGAGGGCCCGATCAGACCCATATTCGCCATCTGAGGGCTGGCTGATGTGGTCGCTGATCCTGCACGGCGGCGCCAAGGAGATCGATCCGCAAGAGGAGGAGGCGCATCGCAACGGATGCATCGAGGCGCTCGAGGCAGGTCGGGCCGTCCTGGCCGGCGGCGGAACGGCGGTCGATGCCGTGGAAGCTGCCGGTCGCGTCCTCGAGGCGGACCCGACGTTCAATGCGGGATATGGAAGTGCCCTCAATTCGGACGGCGAGGTCGAGATGTGCGCTGGCCTGATGGAGGGCAGGGACTTCAATGTGGGTGCCGTCGCAGTGATCAAGGGCGTGCGCCATCCAATCAGTGTCGCCAAGGCCATGCTGCATGAGGAGCCGATCCTGCTGGCGTCGGAGGGGGCCCGGCGTTTCGCCGCCGACAAGCAGCTGGAGCTTTGCGATCCGGCGGATTTGATCACGCCGCAGCAGCGCGACGCCTCCAGCAAGTCTGAGGCGAAGGATACGATCGGTGTGGTTGCCCTGGATCAATACGGGGACATCGCCGTGGGCACTTCGACCGGCGGACTGGACGGCAGTGCTCCGGGTCGTGTGGGGGATTCTCCGCAACCCGGTTGCGGCTACTATGCCGACAACCAATTGGGAGCCGTCGCCTTCTCGGGAGACGGTGAGCATATTGCGCGAAAGGCTCTCGCGGCCCGTGTCATGCAGGCACTCTCGGCGCGGCAGGCATTGTCCTCGGGGCAGGCTGAAGGCGGCCTGGAGCAGGTGCTGAATCCCGCGCTCAGGGAAGTCGAGGCGATCGGCGGCGAAGCCGGAGCCATCGTGCTTACCGCGACCGGCGTGTCTGGATGGGCGCATAACAGCAGGGAGTTCGCAGTCGCATTCATGACCAGCGAGGACAACCACCCACACGTTTTCCTGCGCAAGAAAGACGTGGACAAATGACCGACAAGAAGAAAAAACGATCCTCGAACGGTAAAGCCGGAACGCTCGTCATCATCGGCGGCCACGAGGACCATGATGGCGATCGTGTCATCTTGAAGGAGGTGGCGAGCCTGGTTCCGAACGGCCGCCTGGTGCTTGCCACCATCGCGTCTCATGAGCCGGATGGCTATCTCGAGAAGTATCAGAGGTCCTTCGGTGAGCTGGGCATCAAGGATGTCATCGAGCTCTACGTCAACGACCGCCTCGAGGCAGCTCATGAAAAGAAAATAAGTGCGCTCGCAGACGTGAGTGCGGTGTTCTTCTCCGGCGGCGACCAGCTCCGGATCACCAGCCAGATCGGCGACACGCCCATCGACGAGCGGGTGCACGAAATCTATGAAGCCGGAGGCGTCATTGCCGGCACCTCCGCGGGCGCGTCGGTCATGAGCGACACAATGATGGTGAAGGGGCCGAACGCAGCGTCCTTTCGGATCGGCCACATTCGGATGGCGCCGGGACTGGGCCTGCTGCCGAATGTCATCATCGACCAGCACTTTGCGGAACGGGGCCGCATTGGGCGGCTCATCGGGGCGGTGTCGCAGAACCCGCGCGTCCTCGGCATCGGCATCGATGAAGACACCGCGATCGTGGTGAAGGGCGAGATGTTCAAGGTCATCGGCAGCGGCGCTGTCTATCTGGTCGATGCAGCCGGCGTGACGCATTCCAACATCGCGGAAGGTGAGCCTGATGCCGCCCTTTCCATCCATGATCTTAGGGTTCACGTGCTGAGCTCAGGCGACGGGTTCGATCTCGCGCTGCGACGGCCGGTGGGGATTCCTTAAGACTTCGCCGCACTCAAGCTGATGGTGTGGCGCGGTCCGCGTACCGCGAAAACCGTATATGAGGCAGTTCTCCTATTTGAAGTCGCCCAACCAGGATTGTCGCGTTGTTGCGGGCCCGGCAGGATTACGGACGGCCTCTCTCGGCTCGAATCCCGCAAAGCTGAAGACCTTCGCTCACCCGGCGTTCTGCCGAGCTAGCCCCGGCGGCGACTGGCCTGAATGGCAGCAAAGGTTACCGGACGAAACCCCCATGCGTCGACGCCGACATCATGCTGGCGCGTCATCGGCTTCAGACGACCGTGCGAATGACCGTGCAGGTTTACCGACCTCTTGCCGATCTGGTTCCAGGTGCGAAAAGGATAGTGGCACAGAACCAGCAAGCTGCCCTCGACAAGAAGCTCCATACAGTGGTGCACGCTCGCCCAGGCCGGGTCGCCAATGGTGGCGGCGCCATCATTGTTGCCAATTATCAGGTGCTTGGACCCGTTAAGAGACGACAGCAGTGAAGACACGGTCTCGGCTGGACCCTTGGCGAAATCGCCGAGGTGCCAGACCTCGTCGTTCGGGCCAACCGTTTCGTTCCAAAACGCAACCAGCGCCTGGTCATGCTCGACCAACGAGGCGAAGGGACGCCGGTCGAGGCGCAGAATGCGCGGATCGTTGAAATGCGTATCGGAAGTGAAGAAGATCATGCGCCGCGGCCGGCTGCGACGCGCGACCGGCGATCGCGTCTAAATGCCGGAGCGCTCTTCGGCTTCATCATCGATCCCGATCGGGGCTTCCCTGAGCATCTTGAGTGCCTCTTCCTTCGTAAGGCCGCACTTGCGCGCGAAGTAGAGCGCCTCGATCGCCTTTTCGCGATCCGCCGTGGATTTTGCGTGCTGTTTGGGCTTTTTGCCCATCGTTCTCTGCCACCTTCCGAGGCCACCAAACCATCACAGTGCCGCGTTGTTCCCGTGCATCGGCTGACCTGCCGGACTGCGCGAATGCCGATGTCGCCGGCATCCCGCGAGCCCCGGACAGCGCGTATATCAGCCGGCTCGCGACAACGGCGGAGCGACTCCAACCCCGACAGCGTGAATTCAAACGAAAGCCCGCGCCGTGGGAGGGGCCGGCGCGGGCGATCGGGCTACCGATCTTGCAGCGCGGGGGTCGACCGCTGCATGGCTCGAACTGTGCAAGCGAGCATTTGTTCCGGGCCGCATGCAAAGCATCGGCGTTTCATTGCAATTCTGGGGGACACAACCAGCATTTCGCTTCAGTCCGCCGCCGATGTGGGAGGATGAATACCGCCTTGCGCTAATTCGTCCGCCCTGGACACGAAACCAACCGCGCATTGAGCGCGTAGCTTCGGCGATTTAAAAACACCTGCACTGGAATATTTCCGGGCGCATGGAACATCTCCGGCCGCTGATGTTTAGGCCGGAATGACGATGATCTCTGTTCTTACAATGATTTACTCTCTCGCCATCTTTATCGGCGCGAAGCGGCGCAACCTCTTGGTGAATGCGAAACTCGATAGAGTTTTGCGCAATATGGCTGGCGCAGAACTGAATCAACGTGGCCAGTAAACCGCAACACCGCCGGTTCCAGTTCACAGCCAGTGTCCTCGCGGCCGCTACCTCGGTTCGGGTGGCAAGCGGCTCGGCAGGACTGCAAGGGCCGCCCCCTCTGGGCTGGCTGGCGCGTGGTCGACCCGATTTCGTCGATGAGGGCGGAGCACGCTGGCTCGAATTGGGGAGCCGCGTCCACGATCCCCGCACCGGGGCACGCACCTTAGGTCCGGCCCACGCGAGTGGCTTCGGAGGACCTATCCATGAACGATGATGATCCTATAGATTCGCTCGCCAATGCAATTCGTCATCGCAGCGCAATTTTGTTTGTGGGGGCGGGGGTATCGATCAGCGTCGGACTTCCGTCTTGGGAGAAACTCATCGAGCGAATGGCAAAGGAGCTCGGCGTCGACGATGAATTTTCCACGCGACGCGATCGTTTTCAGACCTTGGCCGAATACTATCGGATCAAGCATGGCAGTATCGGACCACTTCGCAGTTGGATGGACAGAAACTGGTCTGTCGCCAAGGAACGGATTGAGAAATCGGAATTGCACCGACTCATCGTGACGCTCGATTTTCCCGTCATCTATACGACGAACTATGACCGGAACCTGGAACTCGCTTTTGAAATCCACGGTCGAGAGTACGTGAAAGTGGCCAACGCACGGCACGTTGCGCAGGCCCGTCGAGGCGTAACGCACATCGTGAAATTTCACGGCGACTTTGACGAGGACTCTTCCCTTGTCCTCACCGAAACCGACTATCTTGACCGCCTGTCCTTCAATTCTCCCCTTGATGTCCGCTTTCGCTCCGATGCTCTCGGCAGCACGATCCTGTTCATTGGCTATAGCCTCTCCGATCCAAACATCCGGCTGCTGTTGCACCGGCTTTGGCAAACCTGGCACCGGTCTGGATATGAGAAAGATCGTCCCCCTTCGTTCATCTTCATGCCCAGCCGCAACCCTGTGGAGGAGGCCGTGCTTGGGCGCTGGGGTATTTCGGTGCTCGTTGGCGCAGGTGATGATCCTGAAGCCGGTCTGACGGATTTCCTCAGGCGTTTGGTGGAAGCGGTCGCGGTGACCTGAGGCGCGCTCCCCAGTGGACCGTGGTTGGGTTTTCGCAGGTGCGCGGTGACCGACGAACCGGGCGGTAGCCGACGAACCGGGCGGTAGCCGACAGGCGCCAGATCGGCGACTGTTGGAGCCACGACTTCCACAATCAATCCCGCAGCGATCATCTTGGCGTGAAGTCGATCTCCGGCGTCAATTGCCGGCAATATGCACAAACCAGGTCAATCGTCGTTTGCACATCATCCAGGCAAACAACTTCGGACGGGGTATGCATGTAACGCAAAGGCACGGAGAGCACCCCACTTGCCACGCCGCCTCGGTTCTGCTGCATGACACGCGCGTCGGTAGGGCTTGAGCTGCCCACCGCCTGAAGCTGATAAGGTAGGCCCTCTTTCTCGGCCACCGACTTCAGCAGTTTGAACACCACCGGGTTGGTGTTCGCGCCTTGAGTGATTGCCGGCCCTTTCCCAAGGTCCAGTTTGCCCTGATCCTCGGCGCGAGCGCGCGGATAGTCCATTGCCACGCCCATATCAATTGCGAGGCCGGTTCGAGGCGCGATATTGAACGCTGAGGTCATCGCGCCTCGGGAACCAATTTCCTCTTGAACCGTACCCAGGATATAGAGGCCCACGCCGGGGTGAACGCCTCCCTCCTCGGAGAGGCAGCGCAGGACCTCGGCGCCGATGAGGAGGCCGACCTTGTTGTCGAACGCTCGTCCGACAGCAAGGTTGCCCTGTAGCGCTGCAAACTCGCCATGGATAGTGACCGCGCTGCCGACCTCTACAACCTTCAGCGCTTCCTCTCGCGAACTCGCGCCGATATCGATCCACAGTTCCATCAGCGAGGGCGTTTGAGACGTGTCAGAGGCTTTGAAGGTCTGGATTGCTTTGCGACCCACGACGCCCAGGATCGGCTCCTTGCCATGCACCCAGACACGCTGGCCGATTTCAGTGGCAACATCCGTTCCACCTATGGTGCTGAAGAAAAGAAAGCCGTCATCGTCGATGTAATGGACGATGAAGCCGACCTCATCCATGTGCCCGGCATACATGAAGCGCATAGACGCCTCAGGATTGATGATCGCTGTGACATTGCCCATGACGTCCGTCGTCAACCTGTGGGCATACGGACGAACATACTCGCGGAAAAGCTCCGCTACGGGTTGCTCAAACCCGCTCGGCGACGGGGTCGCCACAATTTCCTTCAAGAACTTGAGTGATTCATCGCGCATCAAGCTGACTTTCACGGTTCACGGGGTGGAGGGCCATTCGAGCATGGTCATACTCGTCGGGCTTCGCGCCAATTTTGGCCTTCTTCGGTGCGATCGCCCGCGAATTGGTCAGCCCAAGGCAGGTTGTGGAGCCAGGCTTCGCGCCGGGGGGTCCAAAGCTCGTATGTCGGGAGAAGGTCGTTCGGCGCATCATCGAGAGTGCCGGTCATGATCTCGGCTTCGTCGTCGCGGAGATTCACCACGCGCGACCCGCATGCCGGACAAAAACCTCTGCCGTTGAACGCCGCAAGCTCGCCCTTGCACTGGTAAGCCGACCGCGGCCACACGGCAAAGGCACTGTAGGTGCTGCCGCTGGTTCGCTTGCAATCCTGGCAATGACACAAGCCAACGCGCAACGGCTCGCCGGTAACAACATACCTCACAGACCCGCAAAGACAGCCGCCGGTCCGCTCTATCTTGTCAACCTCGTCGTTCATGGTCGCCGCCGACATGAGTGAGAGAAGCGTGTTGGACTCCGCTCTGCTGTTTGCATCGAGGCATCAAGTTAATGGGCAATGTCTTCAACAAGGCCTAGCTCCAAAGCTCTTGCTGCCATCAGGTAGCAGCTGTTCAGGGCATGGTCGCGCAGCTCTTCCAGCGATGTTCGAGAACCTTGGACGAGATCGGCGAACCCTTCATTCTCGAGTCGCTCTGCCGTTTCCAACAGCGCAAGTTGTTCGCGAACGATCTGAAGACAGCTTCGAATTGGTCCATTCAGAACCAAGTCTTTCTCAAGCCTTCTTTCATGAATCAACAGGACTGCTTGCGGGCAAAGGAACCTGCAGGCTTTCGGGAAAGCGGCAAGGACCGTTACCCCGGCAGAGTAAACCGTATTCTTGCCAATGATGTAGCCGTTGCGGCCCGAGTGTTTCAGAAAAAGTTTGAACTCTAGAGCTAGACGTCGCGCGCCGTCGGCGTCGCCTCCGGGCGTGTCGATTTCAACGTAGAGATCGTCTTCCCCGGAACGCACGGCTTTCAAATCGTCCAAGGCTTTGGTGACGACAGTGTCATCAATCAAGCCGTGTATACGCAAGTTTGGATCGAACAAAAGCCGGTGAAGGTCTGGAGCGGGCGGCGAGGAGACGGTGTGTTCGGCTGACTGGGGCAACAGGTCCATATAGGCATCCTCATTATGGGGGCCGAACTTAGTTGGTACCCTTTTGTTCCCTTGAGGGAGTTCGAGCGGTGGTGATCACAGCCGCGTCTCTCGGCGGCTGTGGAGCTCCCTCTTTCATTGCAGATCCTTTTCGCACCAGGCCCGGTAGAGGCACCTCAGCCGCTAGGTTGGCTCCATCGGCATATCGGGCATTTGCCGGAGCTGACGCAGTCGCTTTGCTGATTTCTGCCACGTCCGGGACCAGTCCTGTGGACGGTTGAACTCAACGGCCTCAATGGTTCCCGGCTGCTGCCTTCCGGACCCCCGCGGTCGGGCTATTTTTCCTGGCCGTGCCATTTTTCCGGGGGGCTGAAACAAACAGCTTTGTTGGCAGTTCTAGCGTCCGGAGCACCGGCTCCGCGCGGCGCGGCCGAGCGGCCGGGGCTGTCCGGCAGGAGGTCCAGCAATGTCTCACGATATGCAAAGACGATTTGCAACGCGCTTGATCGCGGTTGCGCTGATGCTCTCGGCCAGTGGCGTGGCGCCTGTCCTGGCCCAGGATACCCCGACCGACTTCACAGCGATCATCCAGCAGAAATTGCCGGCCGTGGTCGCGATCACGACCCGGGAGGTTGTCCAGGACCAGACGACGGCGGGCGACTTTACAAGTCCGTTCGACGGCCAGGGCCTCGGACCCGTTCAGCCGCAGGTGAGGGAGGCGCTTGGCTCCGGATTTGTGATCAGTGCCGACGGCTACATCGTCACCAACAACCATGTCGTTGCCGATGCGACAGAGATCCATGTCGTATTTTCCGACAAGGAAACGGCGCCGGCGCAATTGGTCGGCCGTGACCCCGCCACCGATATAGCGGTGCTGAAGGTCGACCCGCGGCCCAACATGACCACGACCAAATGGGGTGACTCGGATGCAATGCAGCCGGGCGCATGGACAATCGCGATCGGCAGTCCCTTCGGGCTCGGAGGGACTGTCACTGTCGGCGTTCTTTCGGCCCGCTCGCGAGACATTCAAGCCGGGCCGTATGACGATTTTCTCCAGACGGACGCGTCGATCAATCGAGGCAACTCGGGCGGTCCGCTGTTCAACGCACGTGGCGAGGTGATCGGCGTCAACACCGCCATCGTCTCGCCGTCCGGCGGCAGCATCGGGATCGGGTTTGCGGTGCCATCGCGCACCGCCCAAAGCATCGCCGACCAGTTGATCAGAACCGGCCGGATCGAGCGTGGCTTCATCGGGGTCCGCCTGCAGGACATCACGCCGTCGCTGGCTGAGGCCCTCGGGATGAAAGATGACAAGGGCGCGCTGGTTGCTTCGGTCGAGCCCGGCAGCCCGGCGGAGAAAGCCGGCTTGAAGCCGGGTGACGTGATCACCCGGTTCAACGGCAAGGGCATTGAGGGTATCCATGACCTCACGCTTGCGACGGCTAGCCAGAAGCCTGGCAGCAAGGCCACTCTGACACGGAGTAACGGCGGAAAGGACCAGGAGATCGCGCTTGTCATCGGTGAGCGCAAGGATGCGGAGGTGAAGACCGGCGCTGTTCCCGACAAGAAGTCGGCGGCCGAAGGCCTCGGCCTATCCCTCAGCCCGATTCCGGATCAGGCGCGTCAGCAGCTAGGCATCAAATCAGGAACAACCGGCGTCTTCGTCGTGGAAGTGGTTCCCGATGGCCTTGCCGCCCGGAGCGGATTGCAGCCCGGCGATGTCATCATATCGGCCAACAATCGCCGCGTGACGGAGCCTTCGGATATCGTCGAGGAGTGGGCGAACTCTCGCCGGCAGAGCAAGCCCATCCTGTTTCGGCTGGAAAGGCAGGGGCAGTCCGTGTTCGTGGCGGTCGCCGGGAAATGACCGTCTCCAGGACGGCCATGTGACTGCACCAGGATCCGCTTGCGGATCCTGCTCCAAGGGTGTCGGACCCCAGGTGCACCGGGGAAGCATCGCCGCAGAAAGTCTGCGGGATGCGCTCATCGGCCGGGTGCGCAACGCGCACTGATTCTGCAGCGCCATCGTGCTCGAGTGTGCTCGCCATCCTCAGGCAGTTTCGCGCCTTGCCGTAAGCCGTGCCTGGAGAAGGACGACGACGAGCAAAAACAGCCCGCGGATCACCGACTGCCAGTAGGCTGACAGCGAAATCCAACCCATGCCGTTTTCGAAGTTCAGGACGTTGAAAAGGATCCCGAGCAACAGCACGCCGGCCAGCGTGGTCAACACCGAGCCCGAGCCGCCGGTCAGCAGCGTCCCGCCCACGACCACGGCTGCGATGGCAAACAGCTCCCAGCCGACGCCCTCGATCGGCTGGCCTGCGCCGAACTGAGAAGCGAGGACGACGCCGGCGAGCCCGGCCAGGCACCCGCTTGCGACATAGACGAGAAATTTGACGCGGTCAGTGCGCAGCCCCATCAGCCGCGAGGCATCCTCGCCACCGCCGATGGCCAGCACCGTCCGTCCCGTGCTGGTGTAGTTCAGGACCACTGAGCCGACCGCATAGGCAACCAGGGCGATGACTGCCGGAATCGGGAAAATCCAGAAATTCCCTTGGCCGATGGCGGTGAAACCCGAATCGTAAGACACCGAAACGGTCTGGTTGCCGGCCAGAAGCAGCGCCGAGCCGCTTGCGGCCAGCATGGTCGCAAGCGTGGCGATGAATGGCATCAGGTTGCCGCGCGTAACCAGGAGCGCGTTGATCAGCCCGGCTGCCAGGCCGGCGCCAACGCCCGCTGCAAGGCCTGCCACGATGCCGTGCGGGCTCGCCAGGGCCGACGCGACGCTGCCCAAAGCGGCGACGGAGCCGACGGACAGGTCTATGCCGCCGGTCATGATCACGAAGCACATGCCGAGCGCGACGAGCGCGAACATCGAGTTGTAGCGCAGAACGCTCATCACGTTGAAGAGGCCGATGAAGCGGTCGTAGCGCAGGAATCCGAACAGGACGAGGGCTGCAAGCGCGATGACGACACCGTAAGTGCCGATGATGCGAACCAGTCTGGCGCTGTTCATGGATTACACCCGGTGTTGCTGCTGCAGCCAGACGGCGAATGCGATGATGCCGGCCTTGACGACGAGCGCAGCGGCGTCGGGCACGCCATTGGCGAGCAGCGTGTAGCGCACCAACTGGATGGTCAGTGCGCCCAGCAGGGTGCCGATGATTGTGGCCTTTCCGCCACTCAACAGCGTGCCGCCCACCGCGACCGCCGCGATGGCGTCGAGTTCCATGCCCAGCCCCACGAGATTGGCGTCGCTGGAGGAGTTGATCGCAATGACGACGAGACCGGCTAGCCCCGCGCACAGGCCGCTGATCGCATAGACAGCGAGCTTGATCCTCGATACGGCGATGCCGGCGAGTTCAGAGGCCTTTTCATTGCCGCCGACCGCCAGGATGCTTCGCCCGAACACCGTGCGGTGAAGGGCCCAAGCGGCCGCCGCAACCAGCACGGCCATGATGATGACCTGCGCGGGAATGCCGAGCGGGCGGGCAAGTCCGATCCACTGGAATTGCGGCACGCGGAAGGTCTGCAGATTGCCGTTGGTCATGACCTGCGCGATCCCGCGCCCGGCGATGAACAGCACGAGCGTTGCGACGATCGGTTGGATGCGGAAACGCGAGACCAACCAGCCGTTGAACAGCCCGAACAGGCCGGCGACGAGGATCGAGGCAATCATCGCGACGGCTACCGCCAGATAGATGTTTCCGACCGGGAAGATCGTGCCCATGAAGATCATCGGCGCCAATGCGCCGGAGATCGCCATCAGCGAACCAACCGACAGGTCGATGCCGCCGGTGGCGATCACCAGGGTCATCCCCACCGCGACGATCACAATTGTGCAGACCTGGGTTAGGTTGACGTTGAGTGTCTGCAGCGTCGCGAAATTGCGCGTATAGGCAAGGTTGAAGACCACCAGCAGCACAAGCGCGATCACCGTGCCGTAGCGCGCCAGGAAACCGAACACATCAAAGCGGCGGTTTCCAGCGTCGTTGGCTGCGGATGGTGTGGCCAGATCGCTCACGCTGCCTCCTTCGCCGCGCCGCCATGCGCCATCGCCGCGAGCACGTCCTCCTCGTTGGCTGCCTGGCCTTCCAGTTCGGCCACCCTCACTCCTTCGCGCAGCACGAATATGCGGTCGGCTCCTTCCATCACTTCCTCGAGTTCCGAGGAGATCATCAGCACGCCGAGCCCGTCATCGGCAAGCTTGCGGATGAGGCGCTGGATCTCGGCCTTGGCCCCGACATCGATGCCGCGCGTCGGCTCATCGAGAATGAGCAGCTTCGGGTTCATCGCCATCCAGCGGGCAAGCAGCACCTTTTGCTGGTTTCCGCCCGACAGCTCGCGGACCTTCTGGTTGGGCCCCGAGCATTTGATGTCGAGTTCACGAATGAAGCGCTCGACGATCTCCTTCTGCCGGGCCTCGTTCAGGATGCCATTGCGGCTGATTTTCGGCAGCAGTGCCAGTGTTATGTTCTCCGCGACGGTCATTTCCGGCACGATGCCCTCGGCCTTGCGGTCCTCGGTGCAGAAGCCCATCCCCGCGGCGATGGCATCAGCGGCACGTGCGGGATGGTAGGACGCGCCCTCCATCGTCATCTCGCCTGCGCTCCGGCGGTCGGCGCCGAATACGAGGCGGGCTGTTTCGGTGCGGCCGGCGCCGAGCAAGCCGGCAAAGCCGGCGATCTCGCCGCGGCGCAGGTCGAAGCTCACGTCACGCACCAACTGGCCGGCCGCCAGCCCTTGCGCGGTAAACAGCACATCACCGATCCTCGACCGATCGCGTTCGCCGAACGCGGTCGCGTGGCCTTCGACGGCTGCGACGTCGCGGCCGAGCATGGCCGCGACCAGCTCCAGCTTGCCGATGTCGCTCATCGCCGCGCTTCGCACCGTGCGGCCGTCACGCATGATCGTGACCCGGTCGCAGACCTCGTACAACTCGTCGAGCTTGTGGCTGACGAACAGAACGGAGACGCCGTCGGCCTTGAGCTGACGGATAACGCTGAACAAGACCGAGACTTCACGCTCGTCCAGCGAGGAGGTCGGCTCATCCATGATCACGAGGCGGGCGGAAAAGCCGATGGCGCGGGCGATCGCCACCATCTGCTGCGTGGCGGTGTTGAAATCGCTGAGCGGGCGGCGCACGTCGATGCCGATCGAGAAGCGGCTGAGCAGGCGCTCGGCTTCCGCATGCATCGCGCTCCAGTCGAGCAGGCCGCGGCGGCGCTTCTCGCGTCCAAGGCAGATGTTCTCGGTCACCGAGCGCAGCGGTACGAGATTGATTTCCTGGTAGATGGTGCTGATGCCGCTGACCTGCGCCTGATGCGGAGACCCAACTTCGAACGGCTTCCGTTCGAACAGCACCTGCCCCGCATCCCGGCGGTAATAGCCGGTGAGCACCTTGATAAGCGTCGATTTGCCCGCACCGTTCTGGCCGATGAGTGCGTGGATCTCGCCCGGAAGAACCTGGAGCGAGGCATCGGCCAGGGCAGGGATGCCGGCAAAACGCTTCTGGATGTCACGCATGTCCAGGAGCAGCGCGGCTTGGTCCGGCTGAGCGGTCATCGTCAAACTCCCAAACCCTACCCGCCGAAGCGGGTAGGGCAACTGGAAAGAAAGTGGATATCAGAACGCAATATGGAAGTCTTTCTTCGCGTTCGTGGCGTCGAAGAAGGCATCCTCGTTCTTGATGAACGGCGGGATCTTCTTGCCGGCCGCATAGTCGGCCATCGTTGCGAAGGCCTTCGGCCCGAACAGCGGGCTGCAAGCGCAGATAGCGCCGATCTTGCCGTCAATGATCGCCTGGACGCCTTCCTTCTCGCCGTCGATCGACAAGATCAGCACATCCTTGCCCGGGGTCTTGCCGGCTGCTTCCAAAGCGGCGATGGCGCCTAGCGCCATCTCATCATTATGCGCGTAGATGATATCCGCATCAGGGTGCGCCTGAAGCAGCGTCTCGGCGACCTGCCGGCCCTTGTCGCGGGCGAAGTCGCCGGACTGCGACGCCAGGATGGTGAACTGCGAGTGCTTGGCGATGAAATCGTCGAAGCCTTTCTTGCGGTCGGTAGCGGCCGAGGCTCCGGTCGTGCCTTCCAGCTCGATGATCTTCGACTTGCCATTGGCGTTCTTGATCAGCCATTCGCCGACGCGGGTCGCCTCCTCGATGAAATCCGAACCGATGAAGCAGACATAATCTTCGCCCGGCTTGGCCATGGTGTGATCAACGTCGCGGTCGACCAGAAACACCGGTATGCCGGCATCGCGCGCGGCAAGAATAACCGGCACCAGGGGCTTGTCTTCGCGGGGCGGCAGGAAGATTGCGTCGACGCCCTGCGCGATCATCGAGTTCACGTCGGAGGCCTGCTTGGCCGACGAACCGGCGGCATCCGTGTAGACCAGCTGATGGCCGAGCTTGGCGGCTTCGTCCTGCATGCTCTTGGTCTCGGCAAGGCGCCACGGATTGTTGCTTTCCGTCTGGGCGAAACCGACCTTGTACTTGTCCTTCTTGGCGAGCGGCGGGAGCGCCGCGAAGGCGCGTGAGCCGAGTGTCAGCGCGACCGCGCCGGCGGCGGAGCCAACCAGTAGTTTTCGACGGGTAATGATCATGCTCTTTCCTCCTTTATTGTCGCTTTCTGCGACTGTGTAATTTCCTCACGATATCGGCCTTGACGGCTTCGGCGATGACGCCGTTGGCAAGCTGGGTCAGGCGCTATGCCGCCTCCAAAATGAAGTCGGCGCAGCGGTCGCCCAGCATCATGGCGGGCGCCGCCGTATTGCCGGCATTGATGTTGGGGCAGGCCGACATGTCGGCAACCCGCAGATTGTCTATTCCGCGCACGCGCAGCGCCGCGTCCAGCACCGCCATCCGGTCGCTGTCCGAGCCCATCCGGCATGTCCCGGCCGGGTGGTAGTTGGTCTTCACAAAGCGCTTGCAATGCTTTGTCATGGCTTCGTCGCTGAGATCATCCTGGCTTGGCACGGCAATGGCCTTGACCCGATCGGCGAGCGGCTTGGTCTGAAAAGCCTGCAGGAAATAACGCTGGCCGGAGATCATTTCCCTCATGTCGTCGGGATGTTTAAGGAGGTTCGGCGAAACGATCGGCATGTCCTTCGGATCCGCCGAACGCAGCCTCACGAAACCGCGCGACTTTGGCTTCACCACCACTGTCGTCACGGTAAGCCCATAGGTGTTCTCGACCAAGGTCAGGATATCGCGGTCCAGATAGACGTGCGGTACGCAGAAGGCCTGGATCGTCGGTTCGCCCTCGGGATCGGCCGGATTGACGAAGGCTCCGGCCTCCACCCCCGCTGACAGGATCGTGCCGGTGCCGAAGAGCTTGAAATGCAGGCCGTTCCTGATCATCCTCCAGCCTTGGCCCTGCCTGAAATAGCCGTATGGGCCGTTTGCGGTGGCGATGATCGGCACCTCCGGATGGTCGATCAGGTTTTCGCCGACCCCGGGCAGGTCGGCGACGCAGGAAATGCCGTGCCCGGCAAGCGCCTCGGCGGGGCCGATGCCGGACAGCATGAGCAGTTTCGGCGAGACGAGGGCACCGGACGAGACGATCACGTCGGCATCTGCATGGACGGTATGCTCGGCGCCCGACGCATCCGAATAGACGACGCCGGTGACCCGACCGTTTTCGATCAGCAGCCGGCTGACTGTGCAATTGAGTTTCAGCGTCAGCTTGGGATCATTCGTCAGCGGCTCGATGAAGGCATAGGCGGCGCTGCTTCGCTTTCCCCGCCGGTTCATGAACTGGTAGAAGCCGACCCCGCGCTGCGACGGTCCGTTGAAGTCATGGTTGTACGGCAATCCAAGGCCTTGGACGGCCTGGACGAACCAACGGGAAACATCATCGATGTGGCCTGGATCCGAGACCAGCAGCGGACCTTCGCTTCCATGCAGTTCGCCGCCGAGGCGGTTGTTTCCCTCCATGCCGGTGAAATGCGGCAGCACCGCCTGCCAGTTCCAGCGTACGCCGGCAGTGTTGCCGCGCAGCAGCTCGTCCCACTCCTCATAATCGGCCGAGCGGCCTCGCATGTAGACCTGGGCGTTGACCGAGGTGCCGCCGCCCAGCACGTTGCCTTGCGAGATTTCATGGACGCGGCCGTCGAGATGGGCCTGCGGCTCGGTGCGGTGATAGCGCATGAATTTCGAGCCGTTGATCATCTTGAAGATGCCGGGCGGCATGTCGAGCAAGGGATGATGATGGGAATGGCCGGCCTCCAGCAGCAGGGTTCGCCGTCCCGCTTTGACAAGCCTTGCCGCCGCGACGCAGCCGGCTGCTCCGCCGCCCACCACGATATGGTCGTAGGACTGCGTCATGCTTCCGGCGCCTCACGGCTTTCGAATGTACCGCGGACATACTCCCAGGCCGCCGAGAGGTGGTTGAGCAGCGCCCGCTCGGCGCCGTCAGGATCTCGCTCAATGATGGCCGTGCAGATTTCACGATGGCTGAGGAAATTCACGCGGTTGCGCTCTGGCGACCGTGGCATGCGCATCCAATGCGGCGACAGCCAGGCGGTAAATGCCTTGTGCACGACAGGCAGCACCGGGTTGCGCGCGATGTCATAGAGCGCTGCGTGGAACGCCACGTCCGTCGCATAGAATTTCTCGGAATCCGGGATCGCCGCCTCGTTCATCGCCAGCGCCGCCCTCAGGGCTGCGATGTCATCCTTGCGGGCATGGATGGCGGCGTTGCGCGCCAGCGACGCCTCGAGGAAGACGCGCATGTCGTAGAGGTTCTTCACGCCCGCCTGGTCGCTCAGCAGATGTCCTACGATGCCGTCGAGGGCGCCGAGCGCGGCATCCAGGCCAGGCCGGCGCGCCACGGGCCGGAACCGCGGACGCGCTTCCACCAGGCCGCGGCTGGCCAGGCGCGCAATCGCCTCACGCACAACGCCCCGGCCGACACCATACTCGATCATCAGTTCGCGCTCGGCCGGCAGGTAGCTGCCGTCGCCAAGCCTTCCGGACGTGATGTCGGCCTCTATGCCGGCCACCATCGCGTCGGCCGCGCGGGCGGCGAGAATAGCCGCGGGCATCTCAGGATGCTCTTCCGTATCCAGCAAGCCTTTTTCCTCCCAGATGGTCCTGTTATTAGAAGGTAAATCGGACCAAAGCACAAGCGGATTGATGCTTTTGTAGGACCAAAAATGACAGATTGGCTTCAGAAGCGCTGAAAGATCAGCCACGTTGTTGCCAGTCAGCGCTGCCGGTGCAATTATGGTCCGATGAAAAAACCTGAATGGAGCGCAGCATGAGCCGCACCGAAATCAAGGAAGTCGAGACCCGGCTGTTCCGGGTCCCACTGCGTGAGGTGATGACCGATGCCAAGCACGGCGCGCACACGCATTTCGAGCTGGTGACCGTCACGCTGAGGCTTGCCGACGGCACCGAGGGCACAGGCTACACCTACACCGGCGGCAAGGGCGGCTATGCCATCAAGGCAATGATCGATCACGACCTCGCGCCGTTCCTCAAGGCTCGCGACGCAACGCAAATCGACACGATCTACGACGGCATGCTCTGGCACATCCACTATGTCGGGCGCGGCGGCATCGCTTCTTTCGCGATATCGGCGATCGACATCGCGTTGTGGGACCTCAAGGGCCGGCGTAGCGGCCTGCCGCTTTGGCAGATGGCGGGCGGGGCCGGGAAGAGCGCCAAGGCCTATCGCGGCGGCATCGACCTAAACTTTACCCTCGATCAGCTTTTGGCCAGCATCGATTCCTATCTCAATGCCGGCTTCACCGGGGTGAAGATCAAGGTCGGCAAGGACGACCTGGCCGAGGATGTGGCCCGGGTGAAGGCAGTTCGCGAGCGCATAGGACCTCATGTCACCTTTATGGTTGACGCGAACTACGCGCTCGACGTCCCGCGAGCGATCGAGGCAGCGAGAGCATTCGCCGCTTACGATCTGCTGTGGTTCGAGGAGCCCATCATACCCGACGACTATGAGGGTTACGCCAGCATTGCCAAGGCGACCGGAATGCCCTTGGCAATGGGAGAAAACCTGCATGTCATCGAGGAGTTCGAGCATGCCTTCGCTTGGTCGAATCTCGCCTACATCCAACCCGACGCCTCCAACTGCGGCGGGGTCACGGGCTGGCTGCGCGTGGCAGCGCTCTCACGCAAGGCTGGCATTCCGGTCTGCAGTCACGGGATGCAGGAACTTCATGTCAGCCTCGTTGCAGGTCAGACAAATGCCGGCTGGGTGGAGGCGCATAGTTTTGATATTGACCATTACACCACTGAGCCGCTGAGGCTTCAGGATGGTTTGGCGATAGCACCCGACGAGCCTGGAGTGGGCGTTGTCTTCGACTGGCGGAAATTGGCGGATTTTCGCCAATAGCGCCCCCTGAACGGCGGCACGGCCGCATGCATTTTGTCCAGATCCTGCTTCCTCGTTCCGGCAACGAGGAGAGCGCTTCGCCGAGGAAGACTTCGACCGTCTGAAGAACGAACTCGCCGCCGCCGCAGCCAGCGGGCATACCACTTATCGGATGCCACACTTACATTTGTAATTGCAGCGACGCTTCACCGGCTTTAACTCACGCGATCATAGCAGCGACACGACAAATGCAGGCGGCCGCCCGAACACCGGCAGAAGCTGCAAGCATTGGGTGCGCCTGCAGGGAGGCGGCGATGGTTGCAACGCGTACGGACACTGCGCATGCGGTTATGGAGGACTTCATTCTATCACGGCACCGCTCACTGGTCCGCGAAGTTGGATTTTACGAGGCTATGAGTCAAACCCGACAAGCGATCGCCGCATCGCGCGAGGTGCTGAGGCGCTTTCGCGAACGTCAGGGCGACGACACTGCTCGAGCAAAGAATGCAGACCGTGGTCCTGTCGCCGTGTCAGCCTTCGATGCCGACATCATACGCGCTGCATGCCGAGATCTGATCGCGGAGATGAACGTGCCCGAGTGTCAATGGCGCGAGCTGGCGCGAAGTCTGGTGCGCGAATTCGTGGCCTGCGAGGAGACCGAAGCCGGTTTGGTGGATTGGATCGTCCGCCGGCCAGCGATGACGAAGACGGACGAAGCCGGCCGACCGGAGCCAGCCGGCGAGGCGGCGAATGAGCCAGGAGTCAGTCGACCGCAATCAACGCGAGCAAACAGGTCTCCCGGCGACTTGTTGCGCGGGAACTGCGGTGATCCGAGGATCGGAAACTTTGGCGAGCGGCTTGGACAATTCGATCCTCCTCGTCTCTAGCGTCGGGCTCGTGTTCGCATTTGAAGCATGTAGTGAGACTGGCCGATGGCGTGACCTTTCGTTGAGTGGAGACGAATGCGTCCAGCCCACTGTCCAAGGCAGACGGCGACGGCCATGTAGCGTTGCTCCCGGCCTTCGCTCACAAAGGAGCCCAAGCCGGATGCTAACCAGGCTGCATTAGGCCAATGGGAACAATTTGCGCGGGCCGAGCTTGGGCTAGCGTCGTACAGAGGTGCAAGTATGCAAGATAATTTTGACCGAGCTTCATCCGTCGCGGAGGTTGCGGAATCATTCGTGAGATCCCGGAGGCCGTTCTCTGTCGTATCGACCCGGGATGCGGTCACGATTGTCAGGAAACAGGCAGCTTTTTGCGAGCATACGGATGGCGAGCTTGCGGAGTTGGTGGCGGCAATTGCGGTCAGGCATGGTCGATTGGTCGCGTTCGATCTTGATCTCGACGACACAGGCTTGGAGATCGGTCGCGCAGCATAGCCAACGCCTCACGCAATGAGATAGCCACCGTCAACCGGCAAAATTGCCCCAGTGATGAATCCCGCGAGCGGCGAACACAAGAACAAGGCGGGGCCGGTCAGGTCGCCCGGCGTACCCCAGCGACCCATCGGAGTGCGTTTCATCAATTCCGCGTTGCGAGCTGGATCGGCCCGTGGCGCGGCGGTCATGGCGGTCTCGATCCAGCCAGGCGCCAATGCGTTTACGCGGATGCCATCCCCGGCATAGGCGATGGCGAGCGACTTGGTAAGTTGCACGATGGCGCCCTTGGATGCGGCGTAAGCCGGGGCATGAGCCGCGCCGAAAAACGCGAACATCGAGGCGATGTTGACGATGGCGCCCCCGTTCGAGAGTGCCCCTCGGAACGCGCTCGCACTCCGCATGGAGCCGGTGAGATTGATATCGACCACCGTTTCGAAACCCTGGACAGTGAATTCGGCGGCGCGCAGGTTTACCCCTGCGCAATTTACGAGCGCTGCAACGGATGTGAACTGACTGGAATATCCTTCGACCGCAGTCATGTCCCGGACGTCGAGTACTGAATACGAGACGGCGGTGCCGTATGCACGAGCGGCCGCTACCTCGGCGGCCGTGGCCCCCGTCGCGTGGACAATTGCCCCGGCCTCGGCGAACGCCATGGCGATGCCGTTTCCGATACCTGTCGTGCCTCCGGTAATGACGACGGTCTTGCCCGCGAAGAAGGGCATGGCCCATATGGAGTCGGTCACCAATATCTCCTCGTTTCGCCTCTGTGGCGGACCGCGAACTCACCGCAGCGGAAGGCAAACGGGCGGATGTCTACCGTACGAATTGATCGACGAAATCGTCACCGAGACCCACGCTCGCATAGTGATTTCTGCACATGTCGATCTTGGTGAAAACGTCCTCGAAACCA
This sequence comes from Mesorhizobium sp. LSJC269B00, assembly GCF_000502815.1. Classification (NCBI taxonomy): domain Bacteria; kingdom Pseudomonadati; phylum Pseudomonadota; class Alphaproteobacteria; order Hyphomicrobiales; family Phyllobacteriaceae; genus Mesorhizobium; species Mesorhizobium sp. LSJC269B00. Next base: position 627,491 of record NZ_AYVN01000005.1, on the reverse strand, counting down.
ATCTGCTTGTTATCCTTGTCCAGGTAAACCATGCAGCCGGAAATGTTGAAGAAGGTGATCATCTCGGGCACGTCGCTTGGAACCGTGAGCGTGTGGATTTCACCGGGCGGCTCGAAAACGTAAGATCCGGTCTCTGCCATCCAGTCGTGTTCAAGATAGTGCCAACGCCCCTTGATCACATAGCCATGCACGGGGGCCGGATGCAGATGACGGCTTAATATCCCGGCCCGGCGTACGCGGAGCAGATTGCACCACTGGCCTTGCATTGTGTTGAGCATAAGTGGTCGGAACCACACGCCCTTAGCCTGTGGGACCCAGACACGCTCGTCTTCGGGGACGGCAGCGATCGCGATCTCTTTCGGTGCCAGGGGATGGGCGGAGCCGTTGAAGGATTGATACATAGGAACCTCTGTCGCCAATTCATTGGAGTCCATATCAGCGCGATCCTAACAACTGGGCCGAGTTCTGCCGAGGCGCAATCGGGCGCCCACGCATTGGGAAAGTTGTCGGCGCGCGCCCGCCCGCTGCCGCGACCGCAAGCGGGAAGGGTTTCGGGATGGTCCGTTGGGCGTCGAAGACGATCAGTGGGTTCATTCTTGCCTCATCATGCGGCTATCCGGGAGTGCACCGGGCTGGTCCTGGTCTGGAAGCCCCGGTTTCGGGCTTCCAAGGCCAGCAAAGCGAGTTCGGCCTCGTCCAATCGCGACGGGCGTGCATTTTCCGGCATGCCTTCGGCGGTGGCCATGTCGATCAGATACTCGTTCCAGGCCCAGTTCTTGAGCACGGCGCGTTTCTCGTCGGGTGCTAGCACTGGGTCATCCACAACCTCCATCGGAGAGGCGTAGAATGTCTCGGGCTCCGAAAGCGCCGTCTGTATGTGCGCTGCCTGTGCACCGGCGCCATAGCCGTGGCTTGCCTGGAGCCAAGCCAACTGCAGCCGCTGCCAAACCAGGTCGGAAAAGGCCTGTTTCTCCTCCGATGCATGCTGGCGCGTGACCTTGGCCTGGGAAGCAGGAGGTGCAGCCTGCACGACATAGTTGAGGCCTTGACGCTCGGCATAACGGATCGCCGCTTGCAGCGTCGGAAAGTTCAGTTCAACCTGGGTCAGGGTGTCCCGGCCACCGGTATAGCCCATCAGCGGCTCGATGAACGGGGCTGTGCGGCGTTCGAAGACCAATCGCCAGGCCTTGCGGGGCTTTGTCATGGCCGGGCGGCATGGCTGGTAGATCCGCGCCGTTGCGCCGTCCGGAAACACTGACCGTCCCATTGACAAAGCCGGCCCGTCTAGACGAGGCCGATTGTCATTGTCCGGCCGGACGGACGTCTTGGTTAGGGTTCTGTTGTCGCTGCTTTGAACTGTCTCCATTGCCTGTCCCTCCCGTTATGAAGGGTCGCACGGGCAGCGGCCGTAAGGGCCGCCACCCATACTGCATCCGTCAGTTCTTCCCGTTGATTGCGATCCGCTTGGCCTTCGCCTGCGCCCGCTCGGTCTTGGGCAACGTCACGGTCAGCACCCCGTTCTTGAAGGCGGCGTTGACCTTGTCTTCTTCAACCTCGTAGCCGAGCGGAATGAGGCGCTCGAAGCGACCGTAGAAGCGCTCGGAGAACTGCCGGTCCTTGTCCTCGGTCTCGGAACGCTTCTCGCCTTTAAGCTTGAGCGCCCCATTTTCCAGCAGGACTTCTATGTCGCTCTCGTCCAGGCCAGGTATTTCCGCCGTGACGCGGACTTCCTTGTCCGTGTCGGAGATTTCGACACTCGGCCAACTGGCGGCGAAAGAGGGACCGAAGGCCGGCAGTCTGGCGCCAAAGCTGCGGAAGGCGTCATCGAACAGCCGGTTTACCTCCCGGTGGAGGGAGACGAAGGGGTCTCGATTTCCGTCGGGGAAGAGACTGGGCGCCGAGTTTCCGTTGCCCCGGCCCCATGGGATCAAGTCACGTACGCTCATTGTCTTTCTCCTTTTGTAGGTCTCTGAGTCGGGCGGGACGCCCGGCTCAAGCGAAAGCCTTCATGGTGGATTGCTCAGGCGGCCAGCTTGTCGGTCTCGACCTTGGGCGCCTCGATCTTCGGCATGGGAGCCCCGCTGGAGATTTCGATCTTGCGCGGTTTCATCTCCTCGGGAACCTCGCGCTTGAGATCGATGCTCAGCAGCCCGTTCTCAAGGCTGGCGCCCTCGACTTTGACATGATCGGCCAGTTCGAACCGACGCTCGAAAGCGCGCCCGTTGATGCCGCGGTACAGATACCGGCCGTTCTCATCGCCGGATTGCGACCCGCTCACAACCAGCATGTTGGGCTGGTGGGTGACGGTCAGCTGGTCCTGCGAGAAACCGGCGACCGCCATCGTGATGCGATACTGATCATCATCAACCTTGGCGATATCGTAGGGCGGCCAGTTGTCGAACGAGGCCACACGGTTCGCACTTTCAAGCATGTCGACCATGCGGTCGAAGCCGATGCTGGACCGGTATAGAGGGGTAAAATCGAGGTTTGTCTTGATAGCCACATCCTCCTTGAGCAACATGGACAACAGAAGGCGCCAAGAGCCTTGCCGCCTCCTGGTGTTGCCGGCCCCATTGGGCGGCCGGCGACCATCATTTAGAATCGCGACGTGCACCTTCAAGAGGAAGAATAGGAAAATTTTCATCGGCAATCTGGGCGAACTCACCGATGCCACATCCCTCCCGCCGGCGGGGTCACTCGCCGACGGTCCATGGTGCAAGAACAGCTACGTCGCCCTTAAATCCGATCGACGAATGGTACGAACGCGGCCACTGCCGCGCTGTCACTGCAGTCAGGACCGGCACGCTCATCCGATTGATCCAACTGTTGCAACGCATCCATGATCGTGTCGAAGCTGACCGGTTCACCCGCTCCCGGCAGCATGCGAAGCGCTGGCACGGATTCTACGGCGCAGGCATCCGATGCCCATGACGAAAGAATGGCGCGCTTCTCCTGAGCGTCCAGGGCAACATCGGCCAAAACGTCGTGGGGATGTTTGAAATGCCGCGCCGGATGCAGCAAGCGGTCCAGAAAAACGTCAGGGGCCCACGGGTTCAATCGATGCAAAATAGCTCGAAATGGGTCCTTCCATGGATGGTCCTCCGCTTCAGACAATCTCATGCGAGTTTGGCGGCTCTCGCCAGCGGCTGTCGCGATCACGACCAGGCAGATCATCCAGGAACGACGCTCAACGACTTTCCCTAGGTGATGTCGATGCCGAGCGTCATCGGTCCGGCACCTTGGGCGGCCCGGTCGCGACCAAAACGAATGAGCCGTTCGCGATCAAGGGCAGCTATGTTGCACTTCCCCAGATGTCTTTGGAGCATATCGAGGGCTGCGGCCTTGGAGCGGCGAGGGGACTTGCCTACATCGCACATGTCGTCGATATGAAGGTCGATGGGTTCGCCGAAAGTTTTCAGGCGCGCTATACGGACTTGGTCGGCGTCTCACCGCGATCGACTTGGCGCTCGGTTTAGGTTGCCCAGCGCCTGGCGTCGTCTCGGCGCAGAAAGGTCTCGCTAACGTAGCGACCCTTGCGACGGACTTGGACACGCCATGAACCGGACGAGAGTTTTGTGTAGGTGGCCATTTTCTCGTGTGCGCTCCGTGTGCACTGAGAGATCGAAACGTGGCGAAAAGGGTCGTATTCTGGCGTAAATTCGCGTGCACTCGGGCTGCTCTAACGATTTGATGTTAAAGAAAAAATGCTGAAAAATCAAGATCATAGACTGGCTATTGCACCCATGATGGACTGGACCGACCGGCATTGCCGGTTCTTCCACCGCCAGTTGACGCGGCGTGCGCTGCTCTACACCGAAATGGTGGTGGCGGACGCTGTCATCCATGGTGCGCGCGAGCGGCTGCTTGGTTTTGACGAGACCGAACATCCGGTGGCACTGCAGCTCGGCGGCTCCGATCCGCAAAAGCTGGCCGAGGCGGCGCGCATCGGCGAGGGCTTCGGCTACGACGAGATCAATCTCAATGTCGGCTGTCCGTCCGACCGCGTCCAGTCCGGCACGTTCGGCGCCTGCCTGATGAAAGTGCCTGACCTCGTCGCCGATTGTGTGGCGGCGATGAAGGCGGCGGTGAAAATCCCGGTGACGGTCAAATGCCGCATCGGCGTCGACGAGCAGGATCCGGAGCCCGCGCTCGACGCGCTGGCCGACGGCGTTTTCGCGGCCGGCGCCGACGCGCTGTGGGTGCATGCGCGCAAGGCTTGGCTGGAGGGTCTGAGCCCGAAGGAAAATCGCGACATCCCGCCGCTCGACTATGACAGGGTCTATCGCCTCAAAGCGGGAAAATCGAACAAATTCATCGGCATCAACGGCGGCGTTCAATCGCTCGAAGAGGCGGCTCGCCACCTCGATCATGTCGATGGCGCCATGCTTGGCCGCGCCGCCTACCACACGCCAGGCATCCTGGCCGGCGTCGACGCGGCATTCTACGGCGACAAGGCCGGCGCCTACGATTTTGCCGCGCTGATCGACACGATGGCCGACTACGCCGCGCGGCATATCGAGCAGGGCGGGCGGCTCGGCCACGTCACCCGCCACATGGTCGGGCTGTTCCACGGCCTGCCGGGCGCGCGCCGCTTCCGGCAGATACTGTCCACCGACGCGACGAAACCCGGCGCCGGACCGGATGTGCTGAAGGCAGCGTTCGCTGCCGTCGATTTCGACCGTGTTGAAAAGGCCGCTTAAGCAGTTCAGTCGCGCAGAATCATCCGGTCGCCGCGCACGTCGAAACCCGACAGGGAACCGATGAAGTTCATGCCGAGCAGGCTCTGGCTGAGCGCGCCGGGCGCGGCGACCATCACCTGCATGTTCTTGCGCACGATGCCGCCGATCGCCAGTTCGTCGGTGCGCACCGAAGCGGCGCGTGCCATGCCATTGGCGGTCGAGACCGGGACGGTGAAGCTCAGCGCGGCCGGATTGAAGCCGGCCGCCTGCGCGTCTTCGGCGGTGAGCACTGTACTGGTCGCGCCGGTATCGACGACGGTGCGGATCGGCGCGCCGTTGATCGTGATGCGGGCCTCGAAATGGCCGCTGCCGGCCTTGTCCAGGGTCACGGTGGCATGGCCGTCCTCGACGCCGAGCGCCAGCGGGCTGCCGGGAACGAGGCCCGCCGTCACCCGGCTGGCGAAATCCTGCAACTCGTAGCGGTACTGGTAGCCGGCGACGAGCGCCAGCACGATCAGGGCCCACGTGCCGAGATTGCGGGCCATGACGCCGAGCGGCCTGCCGGACCGGACAAGGCCGGCGCTGACCAGCAAGCCGATCGCCCCCAGCCAGACCAGACGGCTGAAATCGTAATTCTCGATGCCGAACGTGCTGCCGGCGTCGTTGTTGATCATCAGCAGCATCAGCCCGAGGCCGATTGCCGCCATCACGATCCAGAACAGTCGGTTCATTGGACCTGCCGCCTCAAGAGAGGACGTCGCGCTCGCGCGCCATGCGGCTGCGGCGTGTTTCCCGGCGCGGCCGGCGCTCGACCGTTTCCAATCGGGCCGGCAACTCGGCCATGACGCTGCGGCGTACCTCCGGCGTCATCCCCATCCAGGCGCCGATTTCATCGCGCGTGCGGCCACAGCCGAAGCAGAAGCCGGTTTTCATGTCGATCGAACAGACCAGGATGCACGGGGATTCGATGGCCGTCATGACTTTCTCTTGAAGGTTCCGTCCGGAATCCCTCGTTCCATCTCCACATGGTGCAACGGCAAAGCCAATGCAAGCCCTTCGGAATGCGGCGCGGGCAACCGCTTTCGCGCCAATGTCGAGGGGAGTTGTGCCGGCCGGGCAAGGCGGTTATGCCGCTGATCAACCACAGGGAATGATCAGGACCGACATGACCAGCGCGCTGCCCTTCGACGACTTTCGCAATCTGCTGGCGAGCCTGCCGCCTGCCGATACAGTCGCGGAAAACAGGGTGCGCACCCTGTTTTCCAAGGCCGACAAGCCGAAAGCCTCGCTTGGCCGCATTGAGGACATCGCCGCCTGGCTTGCTGCCTGGAGCGGGCGCGCCCCGCCGGCGGTAAACCGGCCCCTGGTGGCGATCTTCGCCGGTAACCATGGCGTGACCCGCCACGGCATCTCGCCGCGCCCTGTCGCTGAGACCGCAAACGCCGTTGAGCTGTGCGCCGCCGGCGGTGCGGCAATCAACCAGATTTGCGTCGCCAACAATCTTGGCCTCAAGGTGTTCGACCTGGCGCTGCACATTGCGACCGCCGACATCACCGAGGACGCCGCCCTCGACGAACGCGGCTGCGCCGCCACCATGGCCTTCGGCATGGAAGCCATTGCCGGTGGCTCCGATCTGATTTGCCTCGGCGATCTCGGCGTCGGCAACTCCACCGTTGCGGCGGCTTTGTGCGCCGCCCTGTTCGGCGGCAGCGGCGCCGACTGGGTCGGCCCCGGCTCCGGTGCCGACGCGGCCATGCAGGCGCGCAAGGCTGATGTAGTCGATGCAGCCGTCGCCTTCCATGGTGCGGCTCTGAAGGACCCCCTGGAAGCACTGCGCCGGGTCGGCGGCCGCGAATTCGCGGCCATTGCCGGCGCTATCCTCGCCGCCCGGATGCAGAAAATCCGGGTGCTGCTCGACGGCTTCGCCGCGACCGCCGCCGCTGCCGTGCTGCACGCCGCCAACCCGGGTGCGCTCGACCATTGCCTGCTGGCCAGTCTGTCGCCGGAGTCCGGCCAAAGGCTTGCCGCCGAGCGGCTCGGCCTCAGGCCGCTGTTCGATCTCGGCATCAGCCACGGCGAAGGGGTAGGGGCCGCCCTTGCCGCCGGTCTGGTCAAGGCGGCGGCGCTTACCAGTTCGGGCATGGCGGCGGCGGTCAAAGCCTAGAACAAGCTGTCAACGTCGGCGGGCCGCCGCCACGGTCTTGGTTGGCAGCGCCGGCAGTTCCTCCATCACTCGGGCGAGCGGGAAGATGGCGATTGCCTCGGTGCCTTCGCGCAATTTCGACTGAAGTTCGAATTCGCCGCCATGCATGGCGAGCAGGCCCTGCACAATCGGCAGTCCGAGCCCGGTGCCCTGTTCGGCGCTCTTGATGGCGATCGAGCCCTGGCCGAAGGCGGACAGCACGATCGGGATTTCGTCTTCCGGTATGCCCGGCCCATTGTCCTTGACCGAAATGTACTGGCCACCGCCCGCCGTCCAGCCGACGCGCACGCGAACTTCGCCGCCGGTGGCGGTGAATTTGATGGCGTTGGACAGGAGGTTGAGCGTGATCTGCCGCACCGCGCGCTCGTCGGCGAACAGCCGCGGCAGGGCACTTTCGAAATCCTGGACGATGCGGATGTCCTTGTTGCGCGCCTTCAATTCCATCATGTGGCAGCAATCTTCGGCGATGTTGAGCAGCATCACCGGCTCTTCGTTGAGCTGATAGCGGCCGGCCTCGATGCGCGACAGATCGAGGATTTCGTTGATCAGGTCGAGCAGATGCTGGCCGGAATCGTGCACGTCGCGGGCGTAGTCGCGATAGGTCGGGTTGCTCATCGGCCCGAGCACCTCATTGGCCATCACCTCGGAAAAACCGAGAATGGCGTTGAGGGGCGTCCTGAGCTCATGGCTCATAGAAGCAAGGAAGCGCGACTTCGCCAGATTGGCGTCTTCGGCCCGCCGACGAGCTTCGTCCGACATCGATTTCGCGGTCTCCACCTCGGCGAGCAGCGCATCCTTTTCGGAGCGGAAGGACAGAAGTATCAGCGACGAGCGGTTGAGATGGCGCGCGATATAGGCAAAGAACGGCAATGCCGCGACCAGCAGGGCGACCATGATCGTCCCGACCGGCACCCAAAATTTCGTTTCAGCATAGGCATAGACCGCCACCGGAACGACGAAGGTGGCAAGCAGCGAGCCGCGCAAGGACGACGCCATGATAGCGGTCGTCGCCATGGCCAGCAGCAGCACCACCGCCTTGGCCACCTGGAACTGGTCGATCTGGCAGGTGGCGCAGCCGAGCCAGGCGAACCACGCCCAGCCGAGGCCGCACAGCGAGTGGCCGATCAGAAAATCCCTGCGGGTGCGAACAGCGTTGAGCTCGGCAGCTTCGGTGCGGCCGACGCGCCGCGCCATGAAGGCGACGATCGAATAGCAGATCAGGGTGAACAGCGCCCAGACGCTGATCTGTTTGTCCACACCGGCCAGCAGCCCGGCCGCCGCGACCGCCAACACCAGCAGTGGGATGACGGCTGCGCCGCCCACCATGGTCCCGGCGTGCAGCTTCAGCAGCTCGCGGTCGAAGTCGAGATTGCCGACCTGCTGCGAAAGACGGTCGCGCGTCTTGCGCACCGCGCGCGCCACATCGCTGTTGCGGTGCGGTTTCCGGCGGTCCACAATGAATTTATCCGCTGTGTTCGAGCGTAGCAGAGGCATGGAAACTTCGATTTATGCGCGCAGCGATCTCAATTCGTTAAGCTACGTTCGAATGATTAAGAGACTGTTTGCCATATGAGCCGTTCGTGGTCGCCAAGGCCGCGCCGGCGATACTATCCGCCGCCGCCGCGAAGCCTGTGGCGCAAGCTGCTGGATTACGCGCTGACGGTCATTCTGCTCGGCCTGCTGATCCTGCTCGCCGCACGCCTCGACCGTTTCGAGACGCGCAAGGCGCAAGGGGCGGCGATCGTCAACGATGGCGATTCACTCACCCTTGGCACCGAACGTATCCGCATGCGCGGCATCGACGCTCCGGAATACCAGCAGATCTGCCGTAGGCATGGCGCAGACTACGCTTGCGGCAGGCTGGCACGCCAGGCGCTGGTGCGGCTGATATCAGGCAATCCGGTGACCTGCAGCGGCTGGCAGCGCGACCGCTACGGCCGCCTGCTCGGCGATTGCAAGGCCGGTGGAAAGGATCTCAACCGGGCCCAGGTTGAGGCCGGCTGGGCAATTGCCTATGGCGATTTCGACACCGAGCAGGCCATTGCCCGCGCCGGCAAGGTTGGCATCTGGGCCGGCACGTTCGATCGGCCGCAAGACTGGCGCGAAAGCCACCACGGCGGCCCGCTCGAAAGAAAGCACGGCACCCTGGCTTCGGTCGGTGACGCCTTGCGAGAGATGTTTCGCTTCTGGTGACGAGCACTATAGTTGAAGGACCAGATCGGGAGGATAAGCATGAAACTGTTCGACGGCGGCCGCGCCCCCAATCCGCGGCGCGTGCGGGTTTTCCTCGCCGAAAAGGGCATCGCAGTGCCGCTGGTGCCGGTCGACATGGGTGCGATGGGGCACAAGCAGGAGCCGGTCAGGTCGCGCAACCCGCTGCAGCGGCTGCCGGTGCTCGAGCTCGACGGCGGTACCATCCTCACCGAATCCGTCGCCATCTGCCGCTATTTCGAGGAACTGCATCCCGAACCGGCGCTGTTCGGGCAAGGCGCGCTCGGCAAGGCCAAGGTCGAGATGTGGCAAAGGCGCATGGAGTTCAATCTGCTCAGCTGCGTCGCCCAGGCTTTTCGCCACATCCATCCGGCGATGAAGGAATGGGAAATTCCGCAGATCCCCGAATGGGGCGAGGCCAACAAGGCGAAAGCGGTCGAATTCCTGAAACTGCTCGACCCCGAACTGGCAAACCGCGAATTCGCCGCCGGTGACGCCTATTCGATCGCCGATATCACCGGCATGATCGCCATGGATTTCATGAAACCGGCGCGCATCAAAGTGCCGGACGAGTGCACAAACGTGCTGCGCTGGTACAGCGCCGTCTCCAGCCGTCCGAGCGCTTCCGCCTGATGGAGGCGGAACTCGAACGCTTGACGGCAAAGGTCCGCGCCTGCCGCATCTGCGTCGACACTCCGGTCGGCAGGCCACTGCCGCACGAGCCGCGCCCGGTGCTGCTGCCATCATCCAGCGCCCGCATCCTGCTCGCCGGCCAGGCGCCAGGCACAAAGGTGCATTCGTCCGGCATGCCGTTCACCGACCCGTCCGGCGACCGGCTGCGAAGCTGGCTGGGCGTAACCAGCGAGGAATTCTACGACACGGATAAATTCGCCATCGTGCCGATGGGGTTCTGCTTCCCCGGCCAGGACGCAAAGGGCGGCGACCTGCCGCCGCGCCGAGAATGCGCGCTGGCCTGGCGCGCGCCGCTGATGGCGCTGATGCCGCAGATCGACCTCGTTTTGACAATCGGCTCCTACGCGCAATCCTGGCATATGGGCGCCACGCGCCGGCCGTCGCTGACCGAAACCGTGAAGGACTGGCGCACCATCTGGGATGCGCCGGCCAGCCTGAAAGTGCTGCCGCTGCCACACCCGTCATGGCGCAACTCAGGATGGCTGAAGCAGAATCCATGGTTTGAAATGGATTTGCTGCCGTTTCTGAGATCGGAAATCCGCTATCGCATAGATTAGACTTTAAGCAAGATATCACTCGCTTTTGTGCCATCCGGCAGAATTTCTTTCTTGTGAAAGGTCGAAATAAGAGGGAGTATAGCCAATCTATTCCCAAAGCGCGTCGCGTCCGAGGGAACGCGGCCTGCACCAGGAGCACCTCAATGGATCGCCTCGACAGAAAAATTCTCCGCCTCCTGCAGGAGGACGCGACGCTCGCGGTTGCCGATGTCGCCAAGAAAGTCGGCCTGTCGACGACGCCGTGCTGGCGCCGCATCCAGAAGCTGGAGGAAGAGGGAGTCATCAAGCGGCGCGTCGCCATTCTCGACCACGAAAAGGTCAATGTGCGCGTCACCGTCTTCGTGTCGATCCGCACCAATTCGCACAGCCATGAATGGCTGCGGCGTTTCTCGGAAGTCATCCAGGAATTTCCCGAGGTGGTCGAATTCTACCGCATGAGCGGCGACGTCGATTATCTCTTGCGCGTCGTGGTGCCCGATATCGCCGCCTATGACGCCTTCTACAAGCGGCTGATCGCCAAGATCGAGATCCGCGACGTGTCGTCGTCCTTCGCCATGGAGCAGATCAAGTACACGACCGAAATGCCGCTCGACTACATGCTGCTGGACAAGGAATCCGGCGCCAACGCGGCCTGAGCGCGGTTGTCCGTGACTGGGCGGTGACGCTGCACAAGCCGGCGGCGCTTAGTTTTTCTTTTTGTTGAGGAAACTCCAGGGCGAGTTGACCGGCAGCGTGATCGTGTCCGGCACCGTGTCGACTGCCACCACATCGGCTTTGCGTACGGTGTAGCCGGACTGGATGATGCTGACGCCGTCGAGAATGAACAACTGGCTCTTCTCCAAGCCGGGCCGCAAGGCGCCGGTCACGGCAACCGACTCATAGGCCTGCGACATCTTGTAGGGACGGGCCGGCGTCACCAGCACGATCTGGTTGGGCGGCGGCGTCGGCATGTGGCTGCAAGCGCCTGTCCACGGCACCAGCAGGAACTGGTAGACGAGGTCGCCATCGCGGTCGACCGGCAATGCATAGCCGGCTAATTGTACCATCTTGTCCTGCAGGTTGAGCGACAATGTCTCGCCACGATCGGGCAGTTTTGCCGCAATCATCGGCAGGCCGGCATCTTCGGCCACCGCCTGCGTCGCAGGACGCAGATCTTTCCAGAAGATGTGCGCGGTTTGGCCTGAGGCGTTGGTAGCGGTGAACACCAACAACGCGGCTGCAAGCGCCAAGGTCGATTTGAGAGGACTGCTCATCGGCCGCTTCCTTTGTGCAGGAGTAAAGACGCCGCGGCCGATCGCGTCAACGCTCGAGCCGCATCACATGTCTGCGAGAGCCGGCCATGCCGACCTCATGGAACCCGCGAGCGATGAACACGCCGCGAAACCCCATGAAACGGTAGCTCGGCGATGCCTCGTCGACCGGGTAGGCCTCGATCACGCCCGCGCCCTTGGCAAAGGCGTGATCTATGGCAGCGTCAAGCAGCGCTGCCGCCAGCCCGCCGCCGCGCAGCGCCCTTGGCACATAGAAGCAGACGATCGACCAGATGCCGGTCTCGTCATCGTCCTGTTGCGACGTCAGCTTCCGATAGGTCTGGCGCGGCGCGACCGAGCACCAGCCGACGGTCTTGCCGTCAATCTGGGCCAAGATTCCCACCGGCGTACCGGCCTCGACAAGCGCCATCATGGCCCGTTTCAACTCGGCGTGCTGGACATGCTCGCGGCGGCCGGGCAGGGGCCGCCAGGCCATGCACCAGCAATACTTCGGACCGCCTTGCGCTTCGAAGAGGCCTTCGAAATCGGCGCGCGTCTGCCGCGTCACCTCGGTGAACCGGACGTTGGCTAGGTCAGCCTTTTCTGGCGGCGATCCGCTCGACGATCTTGGCATTGGTGAGTTCCCGTACGGCGTCCTTGCCAATCCAGCGCGCCGTCTTGTCGGCCGACTGGGCCAGTCGTTCGGCCACGGCAAGGGCAGCGCCGTGCATCTCCAACGATCGCTTGCCGATCGAACGAAGCGCCCAGTTTGCCGCCTTCTTCACGAAATTGCGGCTGTCGGCGGCATGCGCTTCGATGATCGGCAGGAAGCCGAGGAAAGTCGCCACCGGCTCCTGCTTCCGGTGCACGACGGACCACGCCATCATGGCAAAGGCCGTGCGTCGAACGAACTCGCGCTCGTCCGCCGCGAACTCTTCAATCAGCTCCTTCCAGGAGTCCGTGTCGACGAAGAGATCGGAGACGCCGTCGACGATATCCCAGGAATCGAAGGACGCGGCCCATTGTCGTGCATCCGCGGCTGAGAAGCGCTTCGGGTCGGCCGTGACGGAAGCGATGAACTGCGCCTCCATGATGCCGGTCTGCCAAAGTTCGAAAGCTCGCTCGTGGTTGCGCTTGATCTTTTTGGCGATCTGCCGCTGCATGCCATGCGAGATGCCGAGCGCGCGCTCGGTCTTGATACCGTAGCGCAACATGCCGCGGCGATTGTCCTCCGAGCCGATCGAGCGCAAATGGGCGACGATCTCATCGGCGCTCGATTGGGGCGAAAGCTCGGCCATTGCGAACGCTTATTTTTCCAGGCGCGCCAGCAAGGACGAGGTGTCCCAGCGCTTGCCGCCCATCGCCTGCACATCCTTGTAGAACTGGTCGACAAGGGCGGTCACCGGCAGTCTCGCGCCATTGCGGTCGGCTTCATCGAGGCAGATGCCGAGATCCTTGCGCATCCAGTCCACGGCAAAGCCGAAATCATATTTACCGGCATTCATCGTCTTGTGGCGGTTCTCCATCTGCCAGGACCCGGCAGCGCCCTTGGAGATGACTTCGATGACCTTCTCGATATCGAGCCCGGCCCTCTTGCCGAAGTGGATGCCTTCGGCCAGTCCCTGCACCAGCCCGGCAATGGTGATCTGATTGATCATCTTGGTGAGTTGGCCGGCGCCCGACGGACCCATCAGCCCGACCATCCGGGCAAAGGCGTCGATGACCGGCCTGGCCCTGTCGAAGGCAGCCTGCTCGCCGCCGACCATCACCGTCAGCACGCCGTTCTCGGCGCCCGCCTGCCCGCCGGAAACCGGCGCGTCGAGGAAGGAAAAGCCGGCCTTTTCAGCGGCGTCGGCCAGTTCGCGCGCCACTTCGGCCGAAGCGGTGGTGTTGTCGATGAAGACGGAGCCTTTTTTCATCGCGGCGAAGGCGCCATCGGCCCCGGTCGTCACCGAGCGCAGATCGTCGTCATTGCCGACGCAGGAGAAGACGAAATCCTGGCCCTCTGCGGCGTCCGCCGGCGTCAAAGCAAGCTTGCCGCCATGCTGGGCCACCCATTGTTCCGCCTTCGCCGCGGTGCGGTTGTAGACGGTGACGTCGTGGCCGCCTTTGTTCCTGAGGTGCCCGGCCATGGGATAGCCCATCACGCCAAGACCGAGAAATGCCACAGATGCCATGGGTTTGCCCTTCAGACGGAACGGAATTGTCTTGGACAGCTCTAGGCTCTACGCGCCATTCGTCAAGACGCGCATGAGCCGATCGACTGGTACAGCCGAACGCTCAGCGGATCAGATGAATGGTGATCCGTCGCTCGATCCATTCGACGCCGTGGCGCAGGATCTCGACCATCACCAGATAGACGATGGCGACCCAGACATAGGCCTGGAAGTCGAAGGACTTGGCGTAGGCCAGCTTCGCGTTGCCCATCAAATCATAGACTGTGATGATGGCAACGATGGCGGAGGCCTTGATCATCAGGACGAGTTCATTGCCGTAGGGCCGGAGCGCGACGATAAACGCCTGCGGCAGGATGACCTTGCGCAGCGTCTGCAATTTGTGCAGGCCGAGCGAAGCAGCGCCCTCCCATTGGCCCCTCGGAACACTTTCTATGGCGCCGCGCAGGATCTCGGCCTGGTAGGCGGCGGTGTTGAGCGCGAAGGCGAACACACCGCAATTGAAGGCGTCGCGGAAGAACCACCACAGTCCGACGGATTCGAGCTGCACCCGGAACGAGCCCAGGCCGTAATAGACGAGATAGACCTGGACCAGCAGCGGCGTGCCGCGGAAGAAGTAGACGTAGCAATAGGCCAGGACGGACAGATAGCGGTTCTTCGACATGCGGGCATAGGTGACGGGCAGCGAAAAAAGCGCGCCGAGCACCATCGAGATGGCCACCAGCGCAAGCGTGGTTCCCAAGCCCTGCAGATAGGCCGGCGCGTATCTGGCGAAGAATTCGCCATTCCAAGCGTAAACCAGATAGACGGCGATGCCGATGCCGAACAGGATCCAGAAGCCGACCAGCGCGTAGCCGACGATACGGGCCCGCGGCCAGCCTCGCGCCCGTGGTGGTGGCTTCTCGATGTCGACGGCGGCGCGCGTCACGACGCTCATCGTGCCTCCCTCCGCCCGAGCGAACGCAGGATGAAGCCGGTGGCGATCGACGACAGGATGGCGAGGATAAGGAACACCATCGCCGCGACGCTGTAGAACAGGAAGGAATGTTTGGTGACACGGGCCGCCACGCCGGCGTTGCGCAGGNTCGACGACAGGATGGCGAGGATAAGGAACACCATCGCCGCGACGCTGTAGAACAGGAAGGAATGTTTGGTGACACGGGCCGCCACGCCGGCGTTGCGCAGGGTTTCAGCCAGGTTGACGACCGACACCAGGGCCGTGTCCTTGAGCAGGCTCAGCCAGCAATTCTCAAGGCCGGGGAAGGCGATGCGCAGCAGCTGCGGCAGGATCACCTTGCGCATCGTCTGCCATTTCGACAGACCGATCGCATAGCCGCCCTCATACTGGCCCTTCGGAATGGCGCGAAAGGCCGACAGGAAGACTTCGCTGGAATAGGACGAAAAGATCAGCGACAGCACGATCATGCCGGCGAGGAAGCTGTCGACATCGACCGTCGCTTCCGGCCTGAACAGACGGATGACATACTGCAAGAGGATCGGCATGCCGAAGAAGAACAGGAAAAGCGTCACCAGTTCCGGCAGGCCGCGAAACACCGTGGTGTAGATGTTGGCGGCCACGCGAAGCGACGGCTCTTCGGATTGTTTTGCCCAGGCGACGAAAAAGCCGATCGTCAGGCCGATCGGCAGTGTCGCCAGCGCGAGCGCAATGGTGACCAGTGCGCCATAGGCAATATCGTCAATCCAGCCATCGGGTCCCCAAGTGAGAAGTATCCATATGTTCTGGCTTGGCATTGACGGGTCTTGTCTCCACTTCTGTCAGGCCAAGGCGGCAGGAGGAAACTTCCCCTGCCGCCTTGTTTCAGACGTTCAGGACTCGGCGCCGAAGACGTCGAACTTGAAGTACTTGTCGTTGATTTCCTTGTACTTTCCGTTAGCGCGGATTGCGTCGATGGCGCTGTTCAACTTGTTGACCAGATCCGTCTCGCCCTTGCGCACGGCGATGCCGGCGCCCGGTCCAAAGATATCGACCGGCTGCGGCGAGGGCTGGCCGAGAATCTTGCAGCAGGCGCCATCAGGCGAATCCAGGAACTGCTGCAACACGACGATATCGTCCTCGATCGCGTCGAGACGCCCGTTGGCGAGATCGGCCTGCTCTTCGGGGCTGCTCGGATAGCCCTTGACCGTGCTGTCCGTATAGGTTTTCGAGGCGTAATTGAAATGCGTCGTCGTGGTTGCGACGCCGATGGTCTTGCCGGCCAGGTCTTCCTTGGTCACGCCCTTGAGGGTCGAATCCTTGGGTACCGCGATCGCCGACGGCGTGTTGTAGTATTTGTGGGTGAAGTCGACCTTCTCGGCGCGCTCCGGCGTGATCGACATCGAGGCGACGATGGCGTCGAACTTGCCGGCCTGCAGAGCCGGAATGATGCCGTCCCAATCCTGGGCGACGAAGGTGCACTTGACCTTCATCTCGTCGCAGAGCGCCTTGGCGATGTCGATGTCGAAGCCCACGAGCTGGCCGTCCGAGGTCAGGTTGTTGAATGGGGGGTAGGCGCCTTCGGTGCCGATTCTCAGGGTCGTTTCCTGAGCCTGGGCGACGCCGAGCGTCAGCAGCGCAGCCGATGCGGCGAGCGCGATACGCAGTGCAATACGCATGATAGTCCTCTCTTTATGGCTCCCGGCCGTCGTTCCGGAACGGCTCTGTGGGGCGGTGCTTTTGACCGCCCGCTGGCGCGATACTCCCACTGTTTTCGGGAGAAAAGCAACTGTAAAACCGTTGCTTGCGGGATTTGCGGGTCCAGCCAATGCCGACGCCGGGTTAATGCATGTCGCCCAAAAGTGCGCAGCGGTTTTGGGACGACGACATGCATAAATAAAACAACCTGAAGCGCGTCGCATGAGGCCGTTCAGGCGCGACGCGCTTAGACAATGCAACGGCTGAAGAGGGCGGCTGACCCGGGCGAGGGCAGGGGCCTCAAGGTTTGAGGCCGGTCATGCGCTCGATGAAGTCGGCTATCCCTCCCGTGTCGTCGAGATCGAACACAGGCAGGCTTTCGCCGGCAACCGCGAAGTCGGCGGCAATCGCCACGATATGGCCGTCGTTCGCCGACAGCGGCGAGCGGTCCTTGGCCTCCCGCCGCCGGGTCTCGATCTTTTTGTGCGCCTCGCGCTTGTAGCCTTCGACCAGCACGATGTCGCACGGGGCCAACCGCGACAGGACCGTCTCCAGCGTCGGCTCGTCCTCACCGCGCAATTCATGCATCAGCGCCCAGCGTTTGCCCGACACCACCGCGACCTCGGTGGCGCCCGCCTGGCGGTGGCGATAGCTGTCGGCGCCAGGCTTGTCGATGTCGAACTCATGGTGGGCATGTTTGACCGTCGACACTGTCCAGCCGCGCCGGACGAGCTCTGTGACCAGCTTCTCGGTCAGTGTGGTCTTGCCGGAATTCTTCCAGCCGGTGATGCCGAAGATGTTCATGGGCCGATGCTCTGCAACAGACGCTCGGCCACCGCAAGGTCGTGCGGTGTGTTGATGTTGAAGAACGGGTCGATCTCGTCACTGCCGTGGGTCAGCAACGGAAATTCCACTTCGACACAGTCGTGCCGCTCGATGAAGGCGGAGACGCGCCTGTTGTCCTCGTCGATCAGGAAATGGCGCAAGGCCTCACGCAGCCCGAGCGGCCACAGCGCAAAGGTCGGATGCCGCCTGCCGCCGGAACTGGCAACAGCGATGGAGCCTGGTCGCTCGTCAACAGCCGCAGCCAGCCTCTCGACCAGGTCCACCGGCAGGAACGGCGTGTCGCCGGCGGCCGTCGCCAATGCCTTGAAAGCGGTATTCGCTGCCGCCCATTCGAGGCCGGTGAGAATTCCGGCCAGCGGTCCGGCATAGCCTTCCACCGCATCGGCGAGAACCGGAAGACCGGCCGCGGCGAAGCGCGCCGGGTCACTATTGGCGCTGAGCGCCAGCGATCCGACCTGCGGCGCCAGGCGGGCAACGACATGGTCGAGAAGCGGACGCCCGCCAAGCGCCAGCAAAGTCTTGTCGCCGCCGCCCATGCGCCGTGACAGGCCTCCGGCCAGGATAATTCCTGCAATGTCTTGGCTCATGGCCAAGCTATATGCCGTCCGGCGCCATGTCGGGTCCAGCGCTTTCGGCTGCGGGTTTTTGCCGGCCGGCGACCCGCTCGCGATAGAGCGCGTAGAGGCCGGAGCCGATGATGATGGCGGAGCCGAAGATCATCGGCAGGTCGGGGACATCGCCGAAGATGATGAGGCCAAGCAGCATCGACCAAAAGAGGGCGGTGTAGCGGAATGGCGCAATGAAGGAGATGTCGCCAGCCCGCATTGCCATGATGATAAACTGGTAGCCGATCAGCACCAGCACCGCCGCCAATGCCAAAAGTGCCGTGCCTTTGCCGGACATCGGCGTCCAGCCGCCCATCGGCGACAGCAGCACGGCGCCAACGATGGTCATGGCGATTGCCGTTGCCGTCGACACCAGCAAGGTCGGGATAGCCCTCGGGATGCGCTTGGTGGCGAGGTCACGTACTGCGCAACAGGCGACGCTGACGAGTGCGTACAGCGAATAGACGCTGAAGCCTTCGAAGCCTGGCCGCACGATGATCAGCACGCCGCCGAAGCCGACCGCGATCGCCAGCCAGCGCCGCCAGCCGACCGCTTCGTTGAATACGAGTGCCGCCCCCATCGTCACCGCCAGCGGCAGCGCCTGCAGCACCGCGGAGACATTGGCGATCGGCAGATGCGCCAATGCGACAAGGAAGGTGACGGTGGCGCCGGCCTCGGCGACCACGCGAAGCGCCACCAGCGGCTGCAGCATCGACCTCGGTCGCGCGAGCGCGCCTTGCTGCCAGGCGAGCAGGCCGACGAGCAGCGACGCAAAGGCGCCGCGCACCAGCATGACTTGCGCCATGTTCATCGATTCCGACGAGAACTTGGTGATGGCGTCGTTGAGGGTGAAGCCGATCATGGCCACCATCATGCACAGCGCGCCGCGAATGTTTGGGGAAAGAGGCAAGGGCGTTACCGGTTTTGCAAGAGCAATTCCAGGAAAAGTGTGAAACGGTTTTCCGTCCGGAATTGCGTGAAAACAAAGAATAAAGCGGTTCGACGTTTCGGCGAAACGGTGAACCGCTCAAGCCTGTAGCAGCCGGCGGCAAGACAGCAACGTCAAAGAAATAGGCCACGGATTTTCACCCGTGACCCATAGAAATCCCTGAGAGGGCTGGCCGATGACCGGCAGGCTCATTTCGGCGTCAGCACCTCGGTGCCGCTGCCGTTCTTACCGGCGATGGTCCACAGGCCGTGAAGCGAGCCGTCATCTTCTACCTTGTAGACGACGAGACCGATTTCCTTGCCCATGACATAGCCGGCGGAGAAGGCATCGTCGTTGCGCATGCAGATGCCGTCCGACGATGATCCGCCCGTCTCCCAATGGATGGTGCAGGTGGTCTCGCTGGTCAGTGTGATGGTGGCTTCGCCGCCATATTTCGAGCCGTCGAAATTGGTGCCCGCAACGGTGTAGCTGCCACCGATGGACTGTGCTGCTGCCGGCGCGGCGGCAAACCCAAGCATTGCAAGAGAAAGTAAGAATGTGCGCATGTCGTATTCCCCCAAACCGAGCGACGAGCCGCTATAGGCCGAAATTTAGGGCGGAACGCGATGGCGGTAAATCGGGTTTGCAGCGTCGAGAGCGATTTATTCCCAGTGTTGCTCAGCCCCATGCAGGCTGTCGCCGACAGCGCCGACCAGTGGGTCGTACTTGGCCTTGAGCGAGGCGGGATATTCGATCCAGACTGTATGGATTGCATCCTCTTTTTCGAAGACGATTCGGGTATAGAAGATCTTGTCGCCTTTGGTGCCTGAGACCACTGCCCAGTTCTTACCGGTTTTGCTGTAAGTGACCTTTTCCCCAGAGTCAGGGTCGGCTTTTTCCTTTTCAACCAGACTGTCGGGCGTATCTTCCGTCAGCTTGTATCCGCCGTAACAGGACAAGCTCGCACCATCGGGGCTAAGCCATTTTCGACCGTCGCCATTGAGGGACTCAGGCATCGGCTTGCTGAAAATCTGGCTCGGGAACGTGCACACCGTGCCATAGCGCGCATTGATGTAGGTGAACGGCTTTGCGAGCGCCACTGTGGTCGCCAATGATAGGGCCACGACCAGCGCTGACAGCCCGGTTTGGCAAACACGCTGCATGGAAATCCCCCTCGCTTCCAACGGAAGCATTCTGCACCAATCGCGGAGAAAATCAGCCGCCGGTGACGCTCATATGTCTCGACACCGACGGGCGGCTGGTGCGGCGATCGATGATGAAATCATGGCCTTTCGGCTTGCGGCCGATCGCTTCGTCGATGGCAGCAGCGACCAGCTCGTTGCCTTCCGAGGCGCGCAACGGCGCGCGCAGGTCGGCGGCATCCTCCTGACCCAGGCACATATAGAGCGTGCCGGTGCAGGTCAGCCGCACGCGGTTGCAGCTTTCGCAGAAATTATGCGTCATCGGCGTGATGAAGCCCAGCCTGCCGCCGGTCTCTGCGACATGGACGTAGCGGGCCGGACCGCCGGTCTTGTAGGGGATGTCGCTCAGCGTGAACTGGCGCTCGAGCGAAGCGCGCAGCAGCGATAGCGGCAGATACTGGTCGGTCCGGTCGGCGTCGATCTCGCCCATCGGCATGGTTTCGATGACGGTCAAGTCCATGCCGCGGCCATGCGCCCAGCGCATCATCTCCGGCAGCTCGACGTCGTTGAAGTCCTTCAGCGCAACGGCGTTGAGCTTCACCTTCAGCCCCGCCGCCTGCGCGGCATAGATGCCTTGCATGACCTTGCCGAGATGGCCCCAGCGGGTGATGGCGTGGAACTTGTCGGCATCGAGCGTGTCGAGCGAGACATTGATGCGCTCGACACCGCAATCGGCAAGCTCGGCGGCAAAGCGCGACAGCTGCGAGCCATTGGTGGTCAGCGTCAACTCTTCCAGCGCGCCGGTCTTCAGGTGCCGCGACAGCTGGCGCACCAGATGCATGATGTTTTTGCGCACCAGCGGCTCGCCGCCGGTGAGGCGCAGTTTGCGCACGCCCTTTTCGATGAAGACGGTGCAGAGCCGGTCGAGTTCCTCGAGCGACAGCAGGTCCTTCTTGGGCAGGAACGCCATGTCCTCGGCCATGCAATAGGTGCAGCGGAAATCGCAGCGGTCGGTGACCGACACGCGCAAGTAGCTGATCGTGCGACCGAAGGGATCGATCATGTCCATGCGTTCAAGCATTCCCGTGGCTGCGAGTGGCGCCGTTATATACGGCTATGTGATACGATCCAACCCGCCATTCAAGATAGCCGCTCTCGATCTTTGGTGACATTCCCTGGCCGACATCCGGTGTCGGCCGGGTCCAAATGGCCTTTTCCGCTCGCGCGAAGCAGCGTAGGGAAGGGCGGATCGATGCGGGATGCAGAACAATGACGGCGCCGAAGGAACTCAGGGTCTCGAAGGACAGAAAACTGCTGTCCGTCACCTTTCCCGATCATCGGCCGTTCGAACTGCCGGCCGAACTGCTGCGCGTCGCTTCACCCTCGGCCGAGGTGCAGGGCCATTCGCCGGACCAGCGGGTGACTGTTCCCGGCAAGCGTAACGTTGCTATCCTGAAGATCGAGCCGGTCGGCAACTACGCCGTGCGCATCACCTTCGACGATTTTCACGACACCGGCATCTTCACCTGGAATTACCTGCACACGCTTGGCCACGAAAAGGACGCGCGCTGGAATGCCTATCTCGCCGAGCTCCAGGAGAAGGGACTGAGCCGCGACCGCTAGTTCGGCACTGTCGGGAAAACGTCATTGACTGGGGGTAACGCTGGCAACGGTTCGGAGACGGGAAAATGTCTGACATCACCACGGTCGAACAGCTCGAAGCCCTCTACGGCCTGCCCGGCGAAGCGTCGACGGTCAAGGAACTCGACCACGTCATTCCCGAATATGCCGCCTTCATCGAAGCCTCGCCTTTTGTCGCTTTGGCGACGAGCGGGCCGGAAGGGCTGGACTGTTCGCCGCGCGGCGATCTCGCCGGCTTTGTGCGCATGCATGACCCGAAAACGCTGATGATGCCGGACAGGCGCGGCAACAACCGCGCCGATTCGCTTAAGAACATCATCCGCGATCCTCGCGTCGGGCTGCTGTTTCTTGTGCCGGGTTCGGGCACGACGCTGCGCGTCAACGGCCGCGCCCGCATCGCCACCGACGCCGCGCTTTGCGCCTCCTTCGCCGTCGAAGGCAAGCCGGCGCGCTCGGTCACCGTGGTCGATGTCGATTCGGTCTATTTCCAGTGCGCCCGCGCCATCGTTCGCTCGGAGCTGTGGAACCCGGCAAAGCACGTCGACCCGAAATCGCTGCCGACACCCGGAACAATCCTGGAAGTCACCAGCCGCAAGAATATCGATGCCGGTACTTACGACAAGGAATGGCCGGAGCGGGCGAAGAAGACGATGTGGTGAGGTGGGAGGCGCGTGGATCGAACGGCTCAGGTATCCTTCAGCACGTCATAGATCTTGCGCATCTGTTCGCCGATCATGTCGCACTGTTCCGCTGTCGACTGGCTCATCACCTTTTCGATCAGCGCCATATGCACCTTCAGCGCTTTCATCAGGAGCTCCGTGCCGGCCTCGGTAAGCGTCAGCCGCAGCACGCGCTTGTCCTTCTCGTCGCCTTCGCGGCGCAACAGGCCGCGCGCCTCGAGCTGCGGCAACAGCATGGTGATGTTGGAGCGGCCGACCAGCAGTTTGCGGGCGAGATCGTGCTGCGACATGCCGGGATGGCGATAGAGGTTCATCAGCACGTCGAGCTGCGCCGGCTTGAGGTCCAGCGGCGCCAGCTTTACCGCCAGCGCACGCTCCAGCACATGGCAGGCGCGCGCCACCGCGACCCAGTTGCGAAAGCGCGGGTTGTCCCAGGGCAGCTCTTGTTTAATGTTCATGTTTGAACTATTATGTTCATGCTTGAACGGAATGGATGGATCGCCACTATGGCATCATTTGGACTGAAGGTCATCCGGGGCGTGTTCCGCGCCGCCGAGCATGTGGCGCCCCGCCTGAGCGGGCGCGCCGCCTTCGAACTGTTCTGCCGCACGCCGAGCGTGAAGGCGCTCAGTGACGGCGAGCGGCGTGCGGTCGACCGCGCCGCCGGCTTCATGGCCGGGGCGCGCCATCATCGGCTTACGACCAAGGCCGGCTGCGTCATGGTGCACGAATTCCGGCCCGAGCCGGGCAGGGCGTCCGCCGGCACGGTGCTGGTCGTCCATGGCTGGCGTTCGCGCACGGAATATATGCGCGCTCTGATCGAAGGCTTTCGCGATGCGGGCTACCGGGTCGCCTCGCTCGACCTGCCGGGCCATGGCCAGTCGCTGGGCCGTCATCTCAACATGGTCAATGCGGTCGAGGCGGTCAGGGTCGCCGGCGAATGGTTCGGTCCGTTCAAGGCGATAGTCGGCCATTCCTTCGGTGGCGCCGTCGCCGCCAATGCCATTGCCGGTTCGATCAAGGGTATCCAGCCCGTCGCGGCCGAGCGGCTGGTGCTGGTCGCCGCGCCAAGTTCCCTGCCGGCGATCTTCGCCGACTTCAGCCGCATGCTCAATGTCGGTCCGCGTTCGCAGGTTTCCATGGCCGATCAGGTGAAAAGGCTGTCGGGCCGGCCGCTGCATGAATTCACCGGCGACCGCCAGTTGGCTGAGGCGCCGGTGCCGACGCTGGTCATCCACGCGCCGGACGACCGCGAAGTCCCCGCCGATCATGCCACACGTTATGCCGGCGCCGGCAGCCATGTGCGGCTGCACTGGGCCGATGGGCTCGGCCACCGTCGCATTCTCGCCGACAAAGGTGTTGTCGAACGCGCTGTGACTTTTGTCAAAAACGAGCGCGAGCCGATACTGCATTGATTCCAATGGGTGTATTGTCGACTCCGACAACGCCGGAGCGGTGAGCTAACCGTTCTTCTTGCCGCCCGGCTCGACGGGCAATCCGGCCGCCTTCCAGGCGGTATAGCCGCCAAGGATGTGCTTGACCGGCGACAGCCCCATATCCTGCGCCGTCTTGGTGGCCAGCGCCGAGCGCCAGCCGCCGGCGCAAAAGAAGACGAAGCTTTTGCCCGAGGCGAAGAACGGCTTGTGGTAGGGGCTTTCGGGATCGATCCAGAATTCCAGCATGCCGCGAGTGACATGTTTGGCGCCGGGGATCTGGCCGTCCCGCTCGATCTCGCGTGGATCGCGCAGGTCGACGAAGATGGTGTCCTCGTCGTCGAGCAGCCCGGCCGCTTCCTCGGGCGAGACCACCTCGATCTCGGCATTGGCCTCGTCGAGCAACTCGCGATACCCTTTTTTCACGGATGATCCCTCCCGGCGCATTTCGCCGCCGACTGGATTTCCAGCACAAGCTCCGCGCTTTGTCACGCTGTTCCGACCAGCCCCTGCCACGCCGCCATCGCTCCGGCCACTGTGGCCATGAGCGCGTCGCACGAGGCGCCGTCGCGGGCCTGAATCGACATGCCGTGCTGGACCGTCGCATAGAAGGTCGCCGCCGCGTTGCTGTCGAAGCCCGCCGGCAATTCGCCTTCCGCCACACCGCGTTCCAGCCGTCTCAGCAAGAGGGTGTGGTTTTCGGCGCGGCGGCGGCGCAAATCATCGCAGATCGCGCCGCTGCTTGAATCCTGGTGCAGTGCGCCCAGTGCGATGAGACAGCCCTGCGGGCGGTCGTCCTGAGAGTACGCTTTTGCCGTCTGACGCAGGAAATTCTCGATCGCCTGGCATGCCGTCGGCGCTTCGTCCAGCGCGCTCCAGATCTCGGTGCCTTCGTTGCGGGTGTAATACTCGGTCGCTTCCAGAAACAGCGCCTCCTTGCTGCCGAAGGCGGCATAGAGGCTGGGCGAGCTGATCCCCATCGCCGCGGTCAGGTCTGCGATCGAGGTGCCCTCATAGCCTTTGGCCCAGAACAGCTCCATCGCCTGCCGCAAGGCGGCGGTTCGATCGAAGGTGCGGGGGCGGCCTCTTTCCGGCATGACGATCTTTCTGTGTTGATCGATACATAATTCACTTGACATCGCCAGGCAAGGTTGCCAGATATTTATGTATCGATCGTTACATAACGGGGAAATGACATGTCAGCGAACGGATTGAACGGCAAGGCAGCACTGGTCACCGGCGGCAGCCGCGGCATAGGTGCTGCGATAGCAAAACGGCTTGCGGCCGATGGCGCCGACGTCGCCATCACCTACGTCAACAGCTCGGCGCCGGCCCAAGCTGTCGTCGCCGAGATTATAGCGGCAGGTGGTCGCGCGATCGCCATCCAAGCCGACAATCGCGACGCTGCCGCCATCGAAGGCTCGGTCACCGAGGCGGTGAATGCCTTCGGCCGGCTCGACATCCTGGTCAACAGCGCCGGCATCTGGCGCGCGGCGCCCATCGAACAGATGTCGCTGGCCGACTTTGACGAGACCATTGAGGTCAATCTGAGAGCGCCGTTCGTAGCCTCGAAGGCGGCAGCGGCTCACATGGGCGAGGGCGGCCGCATCATTTCGATCGGCAGCAATCTGGCCGAGCGCGTCACCGACACCAGCCTCAGCGCCTATTCGACCAGCAAGGCTGCGCTGGTCGGCCTGACCAAGGCGCTGGCGCGAGACCTCGGTCCGCGCGGCATCACCGCCAACGTCGTTCATCCCGGTTCGACCGACACCGACATGAACCCGGCCGAAGGCCCGCATGCCGAACACCAGCGGCGGAAGATGGCGACGCCCCGCTTCGGCAAGGCTGACGAGATCGCCGGCATGGTTGCCTGGCTCGCCGGTCCGGAAGGGCGCTTCGTCACCGGCGCCGCGCTCACCATCGACGGTGGCGCCAACGCCTGAAGCAGCGGCCGCTTTGACCGGTCTGGAGCGGCAACGCCGCTCCAGACGTCACGATGTTGTGAAACCGTTCTGCAACAGGCCTGCGGAAATTTATGGAAGCTTAACGAAATCGGTATGAATCGGTATAGTAGCGCCTTACATCCGCCATGCGGTTGGCAAGATCGTCTAGCGGCGCGGAACGGGAGCCGGCTTGCAGCCGGAGCGGGTGATTAATGAAATTCCTCGGAAATAAAGCCACCGTGATGCCGCTTGCAGTGGCGGCAGCACTGGCCTTCGGTGTGCCGCAGGCAAGCGCGCAAGGCCTGTTCGACATGCTGTTCGGCGGTGGCGTCAAGCACAGGCCGCAAGGCGAATTCCCGCCGCCCCCGAAGCGCAAGCCGAAGCCCGCCGTATCGGGCGGTGGCGGCACCAGGATCAGCAGCCCGTCCTACTACACCTACAAGGCCGACCGGCTGGTGCGCGTCGACTTTACCGCATTGGTGGCAGCACCTCCCCAGGTGGCAACAGCTGAAGACGCCGCCTTTGTTCCGTCGGCGACCAGCACCGCCTTCCGCGAAGCCGTTGCAGGCCTCAGCGACTATGAACTCTATGCCGAGCCCGATATCGCCAAGGCACTGATTGCCTATTACTCTGCCAATCCTGATTTCATCTGGGTGAACGAGGGCAATCCCAATGCCCGCGCCCAGGATGCGGTGCGGGTGCTTGGCGAAGCCGCAAGCTATGGTCTCACGTCGGCCGACTACACGGTCGAGGTGCCGGCAGCCAACGCATCGGCAGTCGATGCCGACGCCCATCTGAAGGAACTCGTCCGCTTCGAGATGGCGCTGTCGGCGCGCGTACTGCGCTATGCCCGTGACGCCCAGAGCGGGCGCGTCGATCCCAATCGCATCACCGGCTACTATGAATTTCCGCCGAAGCCGGTCGACATGGAAGGCGCGCTCAAGACGCTGGCCCACACCCAGGAAGTGCGCACCTACCTCGAATCGCGGCACCCGCAGAACGCGGAATATCAGGCGCTGCGCGTCGAACTTGAATCGCTGCAGGCGAGCGCCGAAAACGAAATCGTCGTCGATCCCAAGCTGTTGCTGAAGCCCGGCGAGACCAGCGCCGAACTGCCGAAGCTGCTGACGCTGATCGCGCGCAATCTCGACGACGAGATGGGCGGCGCCTATGGCGAGATCCTGTCTCGTCTCGGCACCAGCGATGTCTATGTTCCCGAACTGGTTCCGATCATCAAGGCCGTGCAGGTGAAGGCCGGCATGAAGGGCGATGGGGTCATCGGCCCGCGCACCGTCGCCTCGCTCGCCGGCACGTCCAAGGCCGACAGGCTGCAGAAGGTGCAGGTCGCGCTGGAAGAATTGCGCTGGATGCCGTCCGATCTCGGCAGCCCGCGGGTGTTCATCAACCAGCCCGCCTTCACCGCCAGCTATATCGACAATGGCGAGGAGAAGCTGAAGACCCGCGTCGTCATCGGCCGGACCACCAACCAGACCGCCTTCTTCTTCAAGGAGATCAAGCAGGTCGATTTCCATCCCTATTGGGGCGTGCCGCAGTCGATCATCGTCAACGAGATGCTGCCAAGGCTGCGTGGCGATCCGGGCTATCTCGACCGTGCCGGCTACGAGGTGACCGACTCGCGCGGCAGGCGGGTTCCCTCTTCCTCGGTCAATTGGGGCGCCTACGGCGCCAACATTCCCTACAGCGTGCGCCAGCAGCCGAGCGAAGCCAATGCGCTGGGCGAACTGAAGATCCTGTTCCCCAACAAGCACGCCATCTACATGCACGACACGCCGCAAAAATCCTTCTTCCAGCGCGATATGCGGGCGCTCAGCCATGGCTGTATTCGCCTTCAGGATCCACGTGGGATGGCGGCGGCGGTGCTCGGCGTCTCGGTCGACGACATCGCCGAAAAGCTCAAGCACGGCCATGCCAGCGAAGACGTGACACGCACGATTCCCGTCTATGTCTCCTACTTCACTGCCTGGCCGGACCTGTCCGGCAAAGTCGAATATTTCAACGATGTCTACGACCGCGACACGCGGCTGATGCAGGCGCTGGAAGCGACTGAAGCGGTGCGCTCGCCGACGAGCTGAAACCAGCGGAGTTCCTCGTTCAACGAACGAGGAACTCACTTTGTCTCTCTGGTTTTATTAGATTTTTGGCCGATGGACGGTCGCCCGTTTCCTGCGATCAGCGCTGGATGAGCGGACGCCGGAAGCCGGCGTCGCGGCCCGCGATCAGCCAATAGACCAGACCGGCTACGAGGCCGGCGGCGGCGATGATGCCGATATCGGCCCAGCGTCCGGCATCCTCTTCCGCGGCCGGCCAGACCAGGAAAAAGCCGGCTGCAGCGGCAGCGGCGCCAAACAGCATGTGCACCAGGAAATTGCGCAGGGCAAAGAATTCGGCGAGCAGCGCGAAGATCAGCGTCTGCAGGCCGGTCAGCACGATCGTCAAGAAATAGACGACCATGCCGAGCGGCGGCCACAGCAGCACGACAATGGGCGAAAATTGCATGGCGCCGAAATAGTCCGGCGCGTTGGGCAATACGGCGAGTGCGCAATATATCGCCACGACCGCGAACAATCCGATCAGCACCGAAACGAAATAGCCGGCAAGCATCATCAGGATGCGCTTCAAAACATGCTTAACCATGGCCATGCACCCCCGTGCCCTGCAACTGTTACGCGCACTCAGCCATCAAAGGCGGATCGGCGCAAGAGTGCATCCAGCAGTGCTTTGCGGCAAATCTTCAGGCGCCGCCGCATAGATGTTGCGAATCCGGCAAAATCCATGTGCCTTTTATCGTGAGGTCGACGCCGTAATAGACCCGCCCGCGCTCGTCGCCCTGCGGACAATCCCTCGGGATCGATATCAGGCACATGACGACAGGATCGCCGGCTTTCGAACTGGCAAGGCCAGGCTCCCGCTCGTAGGAAACCCCGGCGCCGCCATTGCTGAACCGCGTCACACTGCCGGCTTCAGGACTGGCCGTTTCCAGCGGGTCGTCGCCAAGCCGCGTAGTCAGCGCCGTGATGTGGGTGAAGGCGCATTGCCCGATCGACGAGGGCAGGGGCTGGTCGGGGCTGCCTGGATGGCGGGCTGCGGTGTCGAGCGCCTTCTTGCCGATCAGGGCGATGTTGTAATCCTGCACCCAGGACGGCGCATTGCCGTAGGTCTGCAGCGCATTGTTCTGGGCGCTGACGATGCAGGCGGCATCCTGCCCGCAGGCGTTCCTGTCAGTGATGAGCGCACGGGCGATCTTGCGCTTGTCGCGGCCAAAGGCTGGCTCGAAACCCGTAAAGGCCTTGGCGACCAAGGCATCAATTGCCGACAGTTGCGGGTCGGCACAGATCGCCTTTTCCACCGGCAGGCTGGCTTTGCGGCAGTCGAAGGACGGCCCGTCGGCACGCGCTGGACCAAGGCAGACCGCCCCGCCAGCCAGTGCAACGACAAGCGCAAGCGCGTTGGCAATTCGATTGGAAGAAAGCATGGTCGCCCCGTTGTCCGACAACTGCCACCATTCTAGGCGAAAACGCGGCGGACGGAATTGCCGAAGCGGTGCGGCATCGGCGCTATTTCGGTTCGGCGGTCACGGGATCGAAGGTGATTTCGACTTTCGCCTTGTCGGCGGTGTAATAGGTGACGGTGTAGCCGTCCTTGTCCCAGTCGACCTCCTTCACATAGCGAAAGCCATCGCGCTGCTCGACCTTGGCGATGATTGCCGACAGTTTCTGGGCATTCGTCGGCGGCAGCGGGCTGTCATCCGCGGCAAAGGCCGTTGAGCCGGCCAGAAGAACGACGACACCGGTCGCCAGAACAAGATTTCGCATGATTACCCTCATTTCACGTTGGTATGAACCGCACCGGAAACTCGCAGGCAGCACAGTTTGTTCCGAGATGTGACGTCGCGCAGGTTCCGTGAAGCCCTGGATCGCGGCGCTCAGAGCGACGGCACGCCCATATTTGCGCCAACCGCCGGCCAACCATGAGTGCTGCCACGGCCCGCGCTGGACAACCCGATGGTGGTAGAGCTTTGCCAAAGACCCTGCTAGACTTCTGGTCCTGGCGGGGTGGCATGGCGCGCCAACCCCGCCGGAATCTTCATCTCTCAGCGCGCGGCGAAGTGTTTCAGGAACGGGTCGTCGCCTGTGCTGGACCAGAACCAGAAAGGGAGCGGGGGCTCGAACATGGCTGTACGGAACTACACCCGTCAGCTGGCGACAATCATTTCTATCGATGCCGTCGGGTTCTCGCGGCTGATGGGCATCGACGACGAGTCTGCTGTCGCGGCATTCGAGGAACGGCGCGACATCATCGCCGACAGCTGTGGCACATTTGGCGGCCGCACGTTCGGCGACGCCGGCGACAGCATCATGGCCGAGTTCGGCAATCCGATCGAGGCGTTGCGCGCGGCCTTTGATTTCCAGGGCCGCATCGTCGCCCTCAACGCCGAGGTTGCCGACGATATGCGCATGCCGTTTCGCGCCGGCATCAACACCGGCGACGTCATCGTGCGTGGTGGCCGCCTCTACGGCGACGACGTCAACATCGCGGCGAGAATCCAGGAATTCGCGCCGGGCGACGGTCTCGCCGTTTCGGAGACGACCTGGCACCATGTGAAGGACAAGACGGCGGCCGAATTCACCGATCTCGGCGAATTCATGCTGAAGAACATCGCCTTGCCGGTGCGCGTTCTGATCGCCGGCCGCAGCGGCAACGGATCCTCGCCGGCGGCGTCGTTCGCGGCCATTCCCCAGGCCAATGCGCAGCAGAAGCTGTCGTCCAAGGGGCCGCCGGCGATCGCCGTCCTGCCCTTCCACGCCGATGGCGGCGAGCATGACATCGGCTACATGGCCGACGGCATCGCCGAGGACATCATCTATGGTCTATCCAACACCAGATGGCTCTCGGTCATCGCCAAGGGCTCCAGCTTCCAGTTCCGCGACGACACGCTGGGCACCCGGGTGATCGGCAACGCGCTCGGCGCGCGCTACATCGTCAGCGGCACGCTGATGCGCAATGGTGGCCAGATCCGCCTCAACACCTCGCTGGCCGACGCGTCCAACGGGCGGCTGGTGTGGTCGCAGCGCTTCGATCGCGATCTGGTCGACATCTTCAACCTGCGCGACCAGATCGGCGCTGAGATCGTTTCGATCCTCGACAAGGAGGTCGACCGGGCGGAACAGGCACGCACCTTCCAGGTTCCCTGGGAAAGCCTGGAGACCTGGCAACTGGTGCGACGGGGCCGCTGGCACATGAACCGGCGCACCCGCGGCGACACCGAAACCGCACTCGAGTTCTTCCAGAAGGCCTACCGCGAGGACGCCAACTCGAGCGCCGTGCTCAACGAACTGGCGTGGTGGTATTTCTGGCGGGCATGGCTGCGTTTCGGCGACAGCGACGATTTGAACAAGGTCGAGCAGTTTGCCCGCAAGGCGTTGCTGGTGGACAGCCTGGATGCGCGCCCGCACGCCCATCTCGGCGCCGTCGACATCATGCGCGGCGAACCGCGGTCGGCCGTCGACCATCTCGAGGAAGCGATCCACATCAATCCGAGCTTTGCCTTCGCGCGCTCGGCCATGGGCAGCGCCCAGCTGCTGCTCGGCAATGCCGCGACCGCGATACCGTTCTTTCTCGATACCGAGCGATTGAGCCCGTTCGACCTCTACCGCTTCCACAATCTGGGGGAACTGACGGCGGCCTATTGTTTGGTCGAGAACTGGCCGGCGGCGATCGCTGCCGCTGACCGCTCGCTCAACCTGTCTCCCGGCTATTTCTATTCCAGGTTCCTGAAGATCGGCGCGCTGATGCGAAGCGGCCGGCCGGAACAGGCGCGGCGCGAGATGACCATTTTCACCACCCGGCATCCCGATTTTTCAGAACAGCGTGTGCGCTGGATACCGTTCACCGACAAGGCCGCGAACGAGTTCCTCGTCGCCAATTTCCGTCTGGCCAAATGAACATGGCGTCAATGCTGGCTGGAACATGGACCAACTGTGAAAAGATTCACATACGTGCAACCGATGCAAACCTAGGCGTTGAACGGCCGGCATCGCAATAACGTGGATAGCCGGGGGGCTTGAACGCGCATGACCGAACTGAAGTATTTCGACGCTATTCGCGTGGCCCAGAAAAACCAGCGCCCGCTGTCGGAAATGCCGCCGTTCGATCTCGGCCGGATCCGCAAGACAGGGCTGATTGCGCGCATCGTCGGGTCTCTGGCCGAAGACCCCCGCTGGGCGCTTTCCTTGTTGCGGCGTTTCCGGCCGACCGGCAAGCTCTTCGGTGTTCTCGTGATCACCAAGAACGCCGATGTCCGCGACATATTGGAGCGCGGCGACGAATTCCAGACCCCATACGGCCCGGAAATGACCGAGCTTGCCCGCGGATCGAACTTCATCCTCGGCATGCAGGACGGCGCCGACTACCGGCGCATGAAATCGTCGGTGCTGAGTGCATTCCCGCCGGCCGAGGTCGAAGCCGCCGTCAGGCCGATCGCGGCGCGTCATTCGCAAGAGATCATGACGCGCGCCAGCCCCGGCTTCGATGCCATCTCCAGGTTGATGAAGATCGTCCCGGTGCACATCTGCCGCGATTATTTCGGCGTCGAGATGGACGATGAATCCGAATTCGCCGACTGGGCGATCGCGCTGAGTGCGCTGTTCTTTTCGGACCCGACGGCGAGCCCCGTCATGCGCGAACTCGCAGTGGTGGCGGGCGACCGTCTTCTCAAAGTCATCGATCGCTCCATCCAGTCGGCTAGGGACCGGGGCTTGAAGGCCGAGCAACCGCTGGCGAGGCTGGTTGTCCAGATGGATCAGGGCCGCCTGTCGCGGGACGACCTCAATTCGATCATGCTGGGCATGATCGCCGGCTTCGTCCCGACCAATGTGCTGGCCGCCGGCAATTGCCTCGACGTGATCCTGTCG
Source organism: Mesorhizobium sp. LSJC269B00 (assembly GCF_000502815.1). Classification (NCBI taxonomy): domain Bacteria; kingdom Pseudomonadati; phylum Pseudomonadota; class Alphaproteobacteria; order Hyphomicrobiales; family Phyllobacteriaceae; genus Mesorhizobium; species Mesorhizobium sp. LSJC269B00. The sequence goes on along the minus strand of NZ_AYVN01000005.1, from coordinate 594,942 downwards.
CGGCCCGACGCACGGCAGGCTATCGATGCCGCATTGGCCGAAAACGATACCGCCAAGCTCGACAGGGCCGTCCTTGAAGCCATGCGCTTCAAGCCGATCTGGGTTGGCCCCTGGCGCTACACGGCCCGCGACGCGATCATCGGCAAGGGTACGCGCCGCGAGCGCCTGGTGAAGGCCGGCACGGTGGTGATGCCGGCGACGCTGTCGGCGATGTTCGATGCCGACGCCGTGCAGAACCCGGACCAGTTCGACACATCGCGCCCGCATCGCGACTACATGGTGTTCGGCCACGGCATTCATCAGTGCATCGGCGCCGAGATTGCCAGGATCCAGATCGGCGAAAGCCTGCGCGCCCTGTTCCAGAAGCAGGGCGTGCGCCGCATGCCCGGCAAGGCCGGGCGGATGACCCGCATCGGCGCCTATCCCGAAACCCTCAAGGTCGATTTCGAACGGGCAGAACTCTGCCGCACCGTAAAGCAGTCCATGGTGACGGTGGTCTGCCCGGTCACCCGATCCGCGTCGCTGGATGCTGTCCGCGACAAGGTTGCCAGCCTCGGCAACCCGGCCGTCGAAGATATCCGCACCGCGCTCGACATTGCCGGCACCGTCCACTTCACCAGCCTGACCGTGATCGGCACCGACGAGATCGGCGCTGATTCCGGTCAGGAAAAAGGAGCTCTGGTTCTCGAGATTTCCGGTGACGGCAGCATCGACGATGTCATCGATGCGGTCACGCACGCCATCGGGCACCGGCTGCGGCCGATCTTCAAGGATGTCTGCGATCTGCGCGATGGCGGCGCATTGAACGATTTCCTGCGCAAGCACAATGTCGACATATCGCCGTCCTTCGGCAGCAATGCCGGACTGGTGTTTTCGGGCACGCCGGGGCACTCGGTCCAGCGTATCAAGGCCGAGCAGCAGCTTTTCGAAGCCGTGCGCGACATCGTCGAGCGGCCACGCAAGGGCGCCGGCAACGCTCCTGCCGTGCTCGCTGAAGTTCGCCAGCATGTCCAGTCATTAGGGACGTTTGCCTGGGCGTTCGAGCCGGCCGAGAGCCTGCTGGAAAAGCCGCCGGGTCATTGGGGCCGTGCCCTGATGACGACGTTGCTGGTACCACCGGTCTTCGTCACGGTGGCGATCATCTGGGCTGCTTGCTGGTACATGACCTACAGTGTGGTGTTCGGCAGATCTATCGACATCAGTTCCCAGGAAATCTCCTTCACCGCCATAGCCGTAGCAATCACCTCACTTCTGTTGTCGGGACTTGGAGTGTTGGTGGCAGCGGCGCTGCTGGCGTTTTCGTGCTTGCTGGCGCTGCGACGCCGCGAGGACAGGGATCGGCCGGAAAGCACATCGATCGGCATATCTGAATTGAACGCGATACTCGTCAAGGAGGGCCACGCGGCACAAAACCATCTGACTGCGATTTCGACGATGAAGGCCGGCATTCTGCGGCGGCTGGCGCTCAGGTTTTCTTTCTACCTGATCTCGATAGCTGCCCAGAAGGTATTCAAGCCAGGCTTCCTCAACACCATCAACACCATCCATTTCGCCCGCTGGATACTGCTGCCCGGCTCCAACCGATTGATGTTCTTCTCCAACTACGGCGGCAGCTGGGAAAGCTATCTTGAGGACTTCATCGCCAAGGCGTCCGCCGGCCTGACCGGCGTGTGGAGCAACACCGTGGGCTATCCACGCACACGATGGCTGTTCCTGGACGGCGCGCGCGACGGCGATCGTTTCAAGCGCTGGGCGCGGCGCCAGCAGGTGCCGACCCTGTTCTGGTACTCCGCCTATCCCCAAATCAACACAGAGCGCATCCGGATCAATTCCCGGGTCAGGCGCGGCATTGCTTCCGCCGTCGGCAACGAGGCGCGCGACTGGCTGAGCTTGTTCGGTTCCCTACGGCGCCCGGCGAGCGAAACAACCACCGTTCAAAAGACCACTTCGCTGCTGGCCAATATCAGCTCTGCCTTTCCGGCGCCTCTCGAGCAGCAGCTGGAAACCGGCGAGATCCAGTCCATCTTCTTCGGCCCGCTCGGCCCGCTCGCTTATTCGCATATGCTTGCGATCCGGGTGCCGGACAAGTTGCCGGCGCCCAAGCGCAGAGCCTGGCTCGATTTCGTTGTCGGGCAGACGAGTTTCGGCGAAGGCAGGCCCGCCGGGCGCGCTATGATAGTCGCCTTTGGTCCCGGTGGCCTGCGGCAGTTTGGGCTCGACGAGGGTGTGGAGGGCGATCCACTGGAAACATTTCCGATCGCCTTTCGCCATGGCATGGGCAACCCCGAGCGTGGGCGCATACTGGACGACCGAGGCCGCGACGGCCCGGACGAATGGGAGTGGGGGTCGTTGGAGAACCCTGTGGACCTGGTCATCGTCTGCTATGCTGAAGACCCGGGACGGTTGAAGACCGAGATTGCCACCGTGAGACGAAAGACGACCGGTGCAGGCATGAAGGTCGTCGCCGAACTGCCGCTCGCCGTAAACCGGGGTCCGACCGACACGAAGACGAAATCGTCCGACGGGGCAAAGCGTGACGATCGGTCGGAACGTGGGCCAGCCTACGAGCATTTCGGTTTCGCGGACGGGATTTCGCAGCCGATTGTCCGGGGCACGACCCGCGCCAGCAGGGGCGCCGCGCCCATGCATCTGGTCGCGCCCGGCGAGTTCCTGTTCGGCTATCGTGATGAGCATGGGTTCTATCCAGCCTCGCCCTCGGTAAGCGCATCACGCGATCGGACTGGAATCCTTTCGCAGGTGCGCCGTAGCCGGCTGATTCCGGGCCTGCCGCCACCGCCGCGCGATTTCGGGCGCAACGGTTCATTCCTGGTTATTCGCCAGTTCGAGCAGCACGTCGACGTCTTCAACAACTACTGCAAAAAGGCTGCAGCCTTGGTCGCGAGCCAACTCGGCAACCAAGCCATCACGCAAGACTGGATTGCCGCCAAGATGCTCGGCCGCTGGCAGAACGGTAGCTCGCTGGTGCGCAACCCCGATCATCCGGGACGCGTCATCGACAACAACTTCGCCGCTGGCGCCGAGGATCCGCAAGGCCATCGCTGCCCGCTTGGTGCCCACATTCGCCGTTCCAACCCACGCGACTCGCTGGGTGAGGACCGCGATACGCAGATCAATATCGGCAAGCGCCATCGTATCCTGCGGGTCGGCCGTACCTATGAGAAGCAGGACGGCAAGGATGGCAAGGTCGAAAAAGGGCTGCTGTTCATGTGCCTCAATGCCGACATAGAGCGCCAGTACGAATTCATTCAGCAGACCTGGGTTTCGTCGGCCACGTTCCAGGGCCTCGTCGCTGAAAAGGACCCGACGATTGGTTCGCGCAGCGGTGATGGCAGGTTCACCATTCCGTCATGGGAAAAGGTCACGACGCTCCGTGACATGCCGCAATTCGTCACCACCAAGGGTGGTGGATACTTCTTCATGCCCAGCCGCTCGGCGCTGCGATATCTGATTTCGCGGCTCTGATTCGGCGTCAGTCGTCGTCCTGCGATTCGGCGATATGGCGCAGCGCCCCGGTGTCGGTGATGCGCAGGCCGCCGCGTTTGATGGCAATGAACGAGCGGTTGCGCCAGTCGTTGAGCGTCTTGTTGACGGACTCGCGCGTGGCGCCGAGGAACTCTCCGAGTTCCGATTGCGAGATCGGAATCCAGCCGGCGCTGTCGGCCATCACCTTGGCCAGGAAGACCAGGCGTTTGGCGAGCCTCGCCTCGATGCCGAAGAAGGCCTGGTCGCCGAGTTCGCCGCTGACCCAGCGCAGCCGGGCGCACAGAAGTTCGATCATCGCGCGTGCCAGCGGTGGATTTTTCTCAATGCGATCAAATAGTTGTGTCCTGCTGAGCGAAACCAGCTCGCAAGCGGTCAGGCAGATGGCGGTGGCGGTGCGTGGCCGCCCGTCAAGCGCGCCGATCTCGCCGACGAGGCTGCGCGACAGCTCGATATTGGCCACCAGCTTCTGCCCGCCGGGCGAATAGATCGAGATTTCCACCGTGCCGCTCATGACCCCGTAGATCCGGTCGGCGGCATCTTCCTGAACGAATAGATGCTGGCCGGCGGCGTAGCGCTCGACCTTGCAGCCGCTGAACAGGATATCGAACAGCTTTGGATCGATGCGTGCCAGGCGCGGCAGATCGTTTCTGTCGTTGGGGCCGCCAAAAGCCATGTTCCAAATTCCCAATTGCCGCAATCGGCGAAGTTTAAGGGCCGAAGTCTAAGGCAAGAGTGCACCGCGTCAAAGGCCGGCGTTCATTCCTTGCGATTACGCCTTGTAAAGGCTTGGCGCAGTGGTCGCGCCCAGTGCCTGGCTCGTGCCGGGCGGAAAGCCGTCTGCACGCGCGGCGGGAGGAGCCGCGCGTGCAGGCGCCAACTGATTAAAATGGTTAGGTGATAAAATTTCTGTAAAACCGAGCGGCCGCAATGGCCTTTCCGCCTGTTGCGATAGCTGGGCGCAAACAGCGTGAGCGTCTGTGACGGAGATCACATACGGCATCGCTGAAATAATGCGAGCGTCATACACCGCGCGAGCGACTGCGGCAAAGAGACATGCCGACGTTGCACTCCGGTCATCTTCGACGCGAGTTGATTTGTTTCCTTGCCTGCCAATCAGAATTGCGCCGGTCTAAAATGGGGCAATACAGTCATTTACTTCGACAGAACCTTTGGGGGCGACTATGCCGGTCAAGATCGGAAGAGCACACGTCTGAACNATCTCGATCTCGTCACCGGGGGCGAGGAGACTGAATCGGTCCTCGGCAACGTGGAGACGATGGCAGGCGGCGCTCTGGAATCCCTTGCGCCTGCGGAAGCCGGCAAGACGGAGGCGGCGTTTGAATCGGCGCGCGCTGGCATGGAGAGCCTCGCGCGGGGCGCCGAAGTCGCGCCCGAGCAGCTTTCCGATCTGGAAGCCATAATCATCCCGGAGTTGCGGCCGGTCTATGACATCAAGGATGGCACCTTTACGACGCTGACTTTCGACGGCGCTCCGACACCTGGCCATTCGCTGTGGACGAAGCTTACCAGCGAGGCCGCATTGAAGCAGCGCATCGAAGCCGCCCTGCCGGCGATCGGGCGTATCGAACTGTTGTGGAACACCAATATCCCTTACGGCGGCACGGGCTTCGTCGTCGGCCGCAACCTGTTGATGACCAATCGTCATGTGGCGCAGATATTTGCGGACGGCCTTGGCGACCGCAATCTGCAATTCATCAACGGCCGCGCCGCCGGCATCGACTTCAAGCGCGATTCGGCGGCGGGAAACGTCTTCAAGATCCGCAATGTCCGGATGATCCATCCCTATTGGGACATGGCGATCCTCGAAGTCGAAGGCCTGCCCGACAACATCACGCCGCTGTCGCTCGCGGTCGCCGACGCGCGCGATATGCTGCGCCAGGAAGTCGTCGCCATCGGCTATCCCGCGTTCGACAATCGCAACGCGGTCGATGTCCAGAACGAGCTCATGCGCAATCGTTTCCAGGTCAAGCGCCTGCAACCGGGCATGCTGCAGGGCGGCTTCGATACGGAGAGTTTCGGCAAGATCGTCAGCGCGGCGACACATGATTGCTCGACCACTGGCGGCAACTCCGGCACCGCCATGATCAACCTCGCCACCGGCGAGGTCGTGGCGCTGCATTTCGCCGGCCGCTATCTCGAGCGTAACTACGCCGTGCCGACCGGCGCGCTGGCCAAGGACCAGCGTGTCGTCGACCTCGGCCTCAATTTCGCCGGCGCCGCCAGCGGCGGCCCCAACGATTGGGGCGCATGGTGGAACAAGGCGGACAGTGGGTCGCCGGCCGAGGGCGTAAACCTGGTTGAAGCCGGCGGCGTCAAGCAGATCCCGGGCGTCGCCACCCAGACGCCTTCATCGGCAGGCGTCGTCGTTTCGCCAGGCGGCAGCGTCACCTTCGAAGTGCCGTTGCGCATCACCGTCTCGCTCGGCGCAACGCCTGCCCATGAAGCGGTCACGGAATCGGTCGAGCTCGAAGCGGCCAAGTCGACCCCTCCAGGCGGCGCATTCGTTCCCAAAACGGTCGCGGACTATGCCGGCTATAAGGGCTACGACGAGAAATTTCTCTCTGGCGGCACTAAACTCGCGCCGGTCGTTGTGCCCATGCCTGAGGCCACCGACCTCTCCGTGCTGGCGCCGCTCAAGGCCGGCGGCACGCAACTCGACTACCAGAATTTTTCGCTCAAGATGCACGCCAAGCGGCGGCTTGCGCTGTTCACCGCCTCCAACGTAACCGAGGAGAGCAATCTGCGCGAGCCGGAAAAGGGCCGCAACTATTCGCGCGGCGGCCTGTTCAGCGAGCGCTGGTTCCCGGATCTGCGGCTCGACGACAAGTACCAGATCCCCGACGTCTTCTACACCCAGGATCAGGGCGCCTTCGACAAGGGTCATATCGTCAGGCGCGATGACGTAGCCTGGGGCAGCACCTTCGAGCTGCTGCTCAGGGGCAATGTCTGCTCCTTCCATGTCACCAACTGCTCGCCCCAGGTCGAAGGCTACAACCGCTCCGACAGCGGCGAGAAGAACTGGGGCGATCTTGAGAACCACGTCCTGTCGGAGGCGGCCAGCGAGCGGCTGTGCGTCTTCGCCGGGCCGGTCCTCGCCAAAGACGACCGGACCTTTGCCGGCAAGGGTCCCAAAGGCACCAGTCTCCGCGCGCCGGTGCCGCGCCGCTTCTGGAAGGTGGTGGTCGCCCGCGTCAGTGACGGCATCGCCAGCTACGGCTTCGTGCTCGAACAGGATCTGTCGGACACGGAACTGGAGTTCACGGTCTCCGAAGAATTCATCGGCGCCATGTACCCGCTGACCGAAATCTCCGAAATGACCGGCATCACCTTCGACCAATCGTTGATCGACGCCGACCAGTACGAAACGGTTCGCGGCACCGAAATTGCGATGCGCGCGGGATCACGCAAGCGGAAGAAGAAGGCTTAGGGTCGGAGGGAATCCCATGACCGAATGGACGCAATCCGAACTGAACAGTCTCAACCGCATCCTCGCCAACCTTTACCCGATGATCGGCGACGGCGTGCGTGTTGCCAAAGGTGTCGGTCTTTCGACGGCCCAGATCGCCTTTGACAACAAGGCGATCAACAACTGGTTTGCGATTGTCCAGCGCGCAAAGCAGGAGACCAGGGCCGACGACCTCGTCGCCTTTGCACTCGATGAGAATCCCGGCGACCAGGCACTGCTGCAGGCAAAGCAGCACGCCCCGCCGCCGCCGGTCGAAGGCCCCGCGACCGCCAATTGGAGCGGCGCGACGGCGCCGGCCCAGCTCGAAAAAATCCTTGGCGACAAGAGCACGCTGGTGCCGATCAGCTATCTCGAACTCGGCCTTGTCAGGGCAAGATCGGTGGTGCGCATCAAGCGTGCGGATGGCAGCTCCGGCACCGGCTTCATGACCACCGGCGGGATACTGATCACCAACAACCATGTCTTGCCTGACGGCGCTTCATTGGCGGGCACGGTGGTCCAGTTCAACTATCAGCGCACCGTTGCCGGGCTCGACGCGCCGCTCGACCAGTTCGACATCGACACCGCCGTGCCTCTTCGTACCTCCAAGGACAATGATTGGTCCGCCGTCCGCATCAAGGGCGATGCCTCCAAATGGGGCGAGTTGGAATTGAAACCCATGACCGTCAAGGCCGGCGATCATGTCAACATCATCCAGCATCCCGGCGGTGCGCAGAAACAGATTTCGTTCGTCGCCAATGTCGTGGCCTTCGTCGGCGGCGGCCGCGTCCAGTATCTGACCGACACACTGCCGGGTTCGTCGGGCTCGCCGGTCTTCGACACCGACTGGAACCTGATTGCGCTGCATCACAGCGGAGGCTGGCTCACCGAGCCCAACGCGCCTACCAAAAGCACATATTATCGCAACGAGGGCATTGCGATCGACACCATCATCCAGGACCTCGCGGCCAAGCCTGTGTAGATGGTGAGCTATGCAGACCGATGGCGCAGCTCGATGCGCGGCGATTTGGGACTACGGCATGTAAAATTTTTCGGATGTGACGGTTTATAACGCCAGACACCAAACACCAGGGAGTTCAGAGATCAGCGCCTATTTCGACCTCAGGCTTCAACTGGCTGATCTCTACCCATTGCCTCCCGATTGGTTGCAGGTAACCAAGGACGCTGGAATCGTCGCTGGCGCCATCAACCTCCAGGGGGCGGCGCTTACAGTCTGGTTCAACATCCTTGACTATGCGTTGACCAATAAACTGTCGCAGGCGCTTATGACTGCCGTCGTGGCGCAAAATCCGCAGTGCGCGGCCCGGTTCAAGGCCTATCTGGACGAACTCGCCGCGGGCCAGAAACCGACGGCCGAGTTGCCCGGCATGACGACCGACGATCGGGTCAACACCGCGCTCGCAGGCTTCAACGCCGTCAACCAGCAGTCCAAGGACATTCAGGCCACGCTTGCCGCCGACAACGGCCTCACCAATGTCACCAGCCAGATCGATGTCCTCAAGACCTACAAGGACCTGCATGACCATCTGCAGAGTTTTCAATACGGCATCGGCAGCTTCCAGAACCTGCTGGTCGCCGCCCGCGACATGGGGGCCGACCTGGAGCAGGTCCGCGTCATGCGCAATTTCCTCAAAATATTGAAGCTCTTCTGTGTCTCTATCGGAGAGTCGGTCATGGAACTGCCGGCGGGGCCGGCGCTTCACGATATCGAGCAGGCCTGGCTCGACGACCTCAAGGCGGCTGCGATCAAGTTGCAGGCTGCCATCGATAACAAGTCTCCGGACGCCTACGACGCGCTGTTTGACGTGCGCACCGTGCTGCGCGTCGTGCCGTCGCGGCTCAACCAGCAGATTTTCGTCACGGCAAAGAACCTGCCCTTCGGACTTTTGGCCACCGGTCTAGATACGATAGCCGGCAAACTTCCTGCAGAAGAGCCGTCCGTGCCCTTGATCAAGGCCGCGCATGACGCGATCATGGTGCTGTCCTCGACCATCTATGCGCGCGTCGTCGAGCACAAGCTATGGCAGGACATCGACAACAAGCTGGCCAGCCTTACCGACATGATCGAGCCGATAGAAGGGGGCGCTGCGGCGGACAAGTCGCTGCCGTTCCAGTTTTCGCCGCTGTGGCGAAACCTGGAAGTGAAGGTCAAGGTTCTTGCCGACCTCGACCCCACTGGAGCGTGGCGGGCGACGCTCGTCGACTACTCCACCGACGTCAACGACCAGCTATCGCGCGAGACCGTCGATACCGCCTTCATCCTTGCCTTCGAAGCCTATCGGGACGAGGCCCAGCAACGCTTCGTCCAGGTCGATCTGGCGCTGAAAACGGAATGCGCCTCGATCGTCCGCGTCAGCACGCCTTTGCACAAGATCATTGAGGACCTGGGGCCATGAGCGATGAACTTGCGACAGGCACGGAGACCGAAACTCCGGCCGATTTTATTTCGCTGAGCGACATCCGGATCGCACATCTCGAGCTGATGCGCATCGCCAGCAGCAATGAAGCCGTCGACCCATCGATGAGCCGCAGCGACAAGGCCGGCGCCGAGACGACGGAAGCCAGCATCGACAACACGGCCCCCGATGCGCAGGCCATCCGCGACTTCCTGGCCAAGGCACGGCGCGCCGGCAGCACCATCGCGCGGGAATCCGACCGGCGCGCGGCGCAGCGCATACTCGATTATTGGTCCGCCGAACTGGTCACGCGGCCGGGCATCACCTCAGCCGACGTCAGCCCGGTGCGGCTCGCGTCTTTCGCAGGTGGCGGTGGGCTCGAAACAACAGAGCCAATTGCCGTCGCGGTTGACTCCGAATCGGCATCGCGTGAAATCAACGATTCAGGAACGGTCGCCATCGCCGTTCCTGAATCAATGGCCGTCGCGACCAAAGACGGTGCCGAATCCGGCGACGGCTTCGCATCCGACGACGAACTGAGTTCGGACGAGCTGACCGAGCGCTTTCGCATTCGCGTGGCCGCCCAGGCGCGGCAATGGAAGAACACCGGCTATCCCGGCTATCTCCTGCGCGGCGAAGCGCTGAAGGAGGCGGCGGAGCTGCCGCAGGGGCCGGACATCGCCGAGTTCGTCGAGGCGAGCGCCAAGGCGGAGACCGACAGCCAGAAGCAGCGCGATCGCAGCAAGAATATATTGATCGCGCTGTTTGCCATCCTGGCCGCGATCCTTGGGGCAACCACCTATTTCGCCTACGTCCAGAGAAATGACGCTGTTGACGCGCGCAAGGATGCCGAGACGACGGCGAGTGAGGTCGCAAAGCTCAATGGAAAGCTTTCCACCGCCCTTGAAAAGACGGAAGACGCACGCCAGCGAGCCGAGGCTGCACTTGCCGTTGCCGAGAAGAAGGCGGAAGACGCCGCCAAGACGCTGGCCGAGCAGCAAGCCACGCAGGCCACTTTGCGATCCGCGATCTTGCTTGTGGTCGAACAGCTCAAACTCGGCAGCGTGTCCCTGGACAAGTTGGCGCCCGATTTGCGACAGGGGGTGCTGGTCGAGCTGGCCGGGCAGGTCAAAAGCGGCGAGGTCGCGCTCGACCAATTGCCGGCGCCGCTGCGCGCCGCGCTTGAACCGCTGCTTGGCAAAGACATAGACAAACAGCCTAACGTTCTTTCGGGATACAAGGTCGATTTCATAGGGGCCACGATCGGCTTGCCCAGGATAACCGACGACCTGGCCAACGACGCCGTGGCGCCGCCGCTTGATTACATCAACTACTCGCTGGTCATGTGCCGAACTCATCGCATGGCCATCTATTCGGCCGTCAACCTGGATCGGTCGCAGAGGTTGCCGCTGCAATTCACCGCCAGCAGACTGAAACCCGACAGCCGATTGTCGGTCGACTACCAGCCTCGTCCCAACTGGTACTTTCGCGCGGACCGGCCTTGGCTGGCGGCGCGATTTGCAAGTGCCAGCGACATCGCCTGGGGTCCGGAGTTCGCCGGCGATCCGGCAACGGCGGCGCTCAAGCTGGCGCAGTATGCCTCTTTCCTGCCAAACACGATGCCGCAGCCGCGTACTTTCTACGGCAGCCGATGGGTGCCGCTCGAAAACTGGGTTCGCTCGCAGCACAATCCGCTCGCCAATCGGGTGACCATCTTCAGTGGTCCTGTCTTCCGGCCCGCGGACCAGCCGGTCGACGGCGTGCCGGTCCCTTATGCCTATTGGAAGCTCGCGGTGTCCTCGGTGTCGGCGGCCGTGAAGGGAGAGGTGAGGGAGCCGGAATTTGAGGTCGATGCGTTCTTCATTCCAGCCGACGCTACGGGGGCGTTCAACGTCGAGCAGTATCGGCTCCCGGTTGCCGAGCTTGAAAGGCTCACGAGCCTCAATTTCGACCCTCTCATCGAATGGACGGATTCACTGAAGAACCGCGGCCCCAATGGAACCGCGGCCGACGAACTGGCGGCTCGCGTCAAGCTGCTCGACGGCGCAAATGATGCACTGCGCGGTGACCTGATTGCCGTCCTCGAAGACGCAGACCTTCCGGTGGTCGAACGGCAGAAGATCGTCGCGGCTCTCGTCGAGATGGCCGGCCTGCAAAGCATAAGCGGGCTGACACCGGCGGGGCGCCGCAACGTGCTTGAGACCCTGCTTGGGGTACCGCCTGAATTGTGGGAACGCCCGGACTGGCTGGCTGTGTTTGCCGGCGCGCGCCGGGCGGTTGCCGATCTCGCCCTTTCGGCAGCCGACGGCCAGACTGTTATCGGTGAGCAGGATCGCAACGCACTCAACACGCTGAAGGACCGGCTGCGTATCCAGCAGAGCCCACAGACGGTTTACGTCCAGTTCGCCGGCATGGCGCGCGAGGACGCCGGGGCGCTTTCCGCAAAAATGCGGGCCTTGGGCTGGGGCATTCCAAACCCTGGCGAAGAACGTGTCGCCGCTGCCGCCGGCAAGAACGAAGTTCGCTACAACCCCTACAACGACGCCGACCGTGGCGCCGCCGAACTGCTGGCCGCCGACCTCACGGTTGCCGCTGGCCGACTGGTGACAGCCCGTGCGGTGCCGATCATCAAGGCCAACACATTGGAGATATGGACCAGCATATAGAAACACTGAAGGCCCGAGCGGGGCGAAGACAAGGGCGCGTAAAAAAGCCGCGATGCGCCGCTCACTATCGTCGCGACAAATACGGGCTGTTCTCACTCCAGAGGTTTTTACATGCGCACGCGTCACGCCGTCATGCTTGCACTTTCCGCGTTTTGCATTCCAGCCGTCTCCATGCCGCTGCAGAAAGCCAACGCGCTGGAGCCTGAAAAATACACGGTCTACTGCGCCAACGATCACATCGAGGTTTCGTTCTGGGATCTCGAGCAGATGAAGGTGCGGAACGGATCCGATGTATGCCAGTTCCAGAGCTACACGAGCTACTCAAGCGCGTTGAACTTTGCGCAGAAGAATTTTGGTGGGGAAGGGGCGAGTTGCAGCTGCTAGGAGTGCTGGCTTGGAGTGTGCTGTTCCGGGAAAGAAAATGGTGGGCGATGCAGGGATTGAACCTGCGACCCCACCCGTGTGAAGGGTGTGCTCTCCCGCTGAGCTAATCGCCCGCTCGTTGCCCGAAGGCCAAGCGAGCCGCGATATAAGGGAGGCAGGGTCGTGAAGTCAAGGAGATGCGCCGGCCTTCTGTGCCTGAAATAGCCGAGGACAGGCGCTGCCGCGGAATCCCCGTTTCGCTCAGCCGGCCGCCGCTGCAATCAGCCGTTCCGCCAGGTCGAGCGTCAGCGCGTCGAAATGCGAAATCACCGCCGATGGCTCGAATTCCCTGACATGGCGGTCGGTGTAGCCGAAATCGACGGCGACGACCGGAATGCCGGCGGCCTTGGCGGTGTCGATGTCGATGTGCGAATCGCCGACCATCAGCGCATGATGCGGATCGCCGCCGGCGAGCCGGATGGTCTCGGTCAGATGGCGCGGGTCGGGCTTGCGGAAGGCAAACGTGTCCTGGCCGGCGATCGCGGCGAAATGCTTTGTCAGGCCGAGCGCCTCGATCAGCGCTTTCGAATTCGCCTCATATTTGTTGGTGCAGATGGCGAGCAGATAGCCGGCCTTCTCGAAGCGGGCGATGGCTTCGACGACACCGGGGTAGGGGCGCGACTTGCCGGGGATGTTGAGTGTGTAGTGGTCGAGGAACACCTTCAGCAGCCTGTCGTGCTCCTCCACCGCCAGCGATTTCTGCTGCGCGGTATGCGCGCGCTCGATCATCACCCGTCCGCCCTGGCCGACAAAACGCCGGAAGCCGGCCTCGTCGACAGCGGCAAGCTCGCTGGCGGCAAGGCTGTGGTTGAGGCTGTCGAGCAGATCCGGCGCCGTGTCGATCAGCGTCCCGTCGAGGTCGAACACGATGATCGGTTGGGTCATGGCCTGTCCTGTGGCTGATGCATTGCAGGCAGGCGATAGCGGCTGCGCTTCTTTCAGGCAAGCCGGTGCGAGCCAAAGTCTTTGACCCTGCGGGCAAAAGTGCTAGGAGCGCGCATCCAGAAAAATCAGAACCAAGCCAAACCCCTGGGGCGAGCATGGATGCGAGGCAGTTGAAAGTCGAGGCCGCGCGGGCAGCCCTTGCCCATGTCAGCGACGGCATGCGCATCGGCATCGGCACCGGGACGACGGCCGACGAATTCGTGCGGCTGCTGGCCGAAAAGATCGCCGCGGGCTTGACCGTCATCGGCGTGCCGACGTCGGAGCGCACCGCAGCCCTTTGCCGCGAACTTGGCGTGCCGCTGTCGACGCTTGAGGAAACGCCCGAGCTCGACCTTACCGTCGACGGCGCCGACGAGATCGACGCGGCGCTGACACTGATCAAGGGCGGCGGCGGCGCGCTGCTGCGCGAGAAGATCGTCGCGGCGGCATCTCAGCGCATGATCGTCATTGCCGATCGCTCGAAGATGGTCGACACCCTTGGCCGGTTTCCCTTGCCGATCGAAGTCAACCAATTCGGCCTGTGCGCGACCGAAATCGCGGTCGCGGCAGCGGCCAAAAGTCTCGGCCTTTCCGGCCCGGTTACATTGAGGATGACGGGGGGCCAGCCTTTTGTTACAGACGGCGGCCATTTTATCCTCGATGCATCTTTTGGCCGCATTCCGGATACAAGAGCGCTTTCTAATGCTCTCCATGCCATTCCTGGTGTGGTCGAGCATGGTCTTTTCATCGGGCTGGCGTCAGCGGCCATCATCGCCGGCGGCGACGGCATCCAAACAGTCCATGCCGCCCGAAAACCAGGGAGTTCTACCGATCATGATGTTGCATAACCGGGTTCGCAATCTTTGCGCCGTTCTGGCGGCTTCGGCCGTTTTCGCCTTCTCTTCCCCGGCGTTCTCGCAGGAGATCACGGAATCGCATCTGAAGGCGGCACGGGCGGCGGTCACGGCAATCCACGCGACCGACTCGTTCGACAACATCCTGCCGCAAGCGGCGGCCTCGCTCGAGCAGCAGCTCATCCAGAAGAACCCTGATATGCAGGAGCTGATCGGCAAGACCGTCAGCGAAAAGGCACTGGCGCTGGCCTCGCGCCGTGCCGATCTGGAGAAGGAAGCAGCGCTCGCCTATGCCAAGGTGTTCTCCGAGAAGGATCTCACCGACATCGCCGCCTTCTACAATTCCGATGCCGGCAAGAAGCTGCTCGACAACGGCCCCAACGTGACGCGCGAACTGGTCAAAGCCGCCGACATCTGGCAGAACGGCCTGGCGCGCGATCTCGCCCAGCAGGTCGGCGAAACGCTGGCAGCCGCCGCGAAGGCCGCTGCTCCGGCCGCGCCTGCGCCGGATAACGCAACTGCCCCCGCCGATGGCGCTGCACCTGCCGACGGCGATGCGCCCGCAGACGGTGACCAGCCGGAAGCGCCGAAGAACTAAGACGTCTGATTTCGCCACCGGCATCCTTGCCGCTGGACCAGAAAGCCCGGTGGAAACCGGGCTTTTCTTTTGGCTTCATGCAGCCTACCTGTCTCAAACATTTCTTGGGGCAAGGAACAGCAGCATGGCCGGCTACGACTACGATCTCTTCGTCATCGGCGGCGGCTCCGGCGGGGTTCGGGCGGCGCGCGTAGCGGCAGCGATCGGCAAACGTGTCGGCATCGCGGAGGAATACCGCTATGGCGGCACCTGCGTCATCCGTGGCTGCGTGCCGAAAAAACTCTATGTCTATGCCTCGCAATTTCCCGAGCATTTTGCCGACGCCGCCGGCTATGGCTGGACGGTGCCGGAGGCGAGCTTCGACTGGCCGACGCTGGTCGCCAACAAGGACCGCGAGATTGCCCGTCTGGAAGCGATCTACGAAAAGAACGTGAAAGGCGCCGGCGGCGAGACGTTCCACTCGCGCGCCATGCTGGTCGACCCGCATGTCGTGCATCTCCTGGGCGATGACCGCACCGTCACCGCCGACCAGATCCTGATCGCCACCGGCGGCCGGCCGGCGCCGCACCCGGCGCTGCCCGGTCACGAGCATTGCATCTTTTCCAATGAGGTTTTCGACCTCAAGCAACTGCCGAAGGCGATCATGATCGAGGGCGGAGGCTACATCGCCGTCGAATTCGCCAATATCTTCCATGGCTTGGGCGTCGACACCACGCTGGTCTATCGCGGCAAGGAGATATTGTCGCGCTTCGACATGGACCTGCGGCACATGCTGCACGAAACCATGGAAAAGAAGGGGATCAAGATCCTCTGCCACGCCGTGTCGGAATGGGTCCGCAAACGGCCGGACGGCAGGCTGGATGCGTTGGTCACCGGCGGCAAGGTGCTGACGATCGACCAGGTCATGCTCGCCATCGGCCGCCTCCCAAACACCGAGAATATGGGCCTGGAAGGCGTCGGTATCGAGCTCGGCATAACCGGCGCCATCGTTGTCGACCAGTATTCCCGCACCAACATCGACAACATCTGGGCGATCGGCGACGTCACCAACCGCGTGCAGTTGACGCCTGTGGCGATCCACGAAGCCATGTGCTTCATCGAGACCGCATTCAAGGGCAATCCGACCGCGCCCGACCACGACACCATTCCGACCGCCGTCTTCTCACAGCCGGAGATCGGCACCGTCGGGCTGTCCGAGGACGATGCCGTCAAGCGCTACTCCGATATCGAAATCTACCGCGCCACATTCCGGCCGATGCGGCACACGCTGTCGGGCCGCGACGAAAAGATGCTGACGAAGCTGGTGGTCGATGGCGCCACGCGAAAAGTGCTCGGCGCGCACATCCTCGGGCCGGACGCCGGCGAGATGGCGCAGTTGCTCGGCATTCCGCTGAAGGCCGGCGTCACCAAGGATGATTTCGACCGCACCATGGCCGTCCACCCGACGGCAGCGGAGGAACTGGTCACCATGTACAAGCCCACCTACCGCGTGAAGAACGGCGTGCGGGTCGATTGACGCCCGCGCGCTCGATCTTGAAGAACCCCCCATGGCAGCCGCTGTGCCACCGCGATGGGAGGCCTGAAGCTTATTACAACAAAGTGCCGCGCAGGATGACCAGCGCCACCGAGAAATAGATCACCAGGCCGGTGACATCGACCAGCGTGGCGACGAACGGCGCCGAGGCGCTCGCCGGATCGAAGCCGATCCGTTTCAGCGCGAACGGCAGCATCGACCCCGACAGCGAGCCGAAGGTGACGATACCGACAAGGGCTGCCCCACGGTCGCCGCGATCAGCGGCCAATGCGGCCCATAATCGTAGAAGCCCATATATTGCCAGAGCGCGATGCGGCAGATGCCGACCACGCCAAGCATGGCGCCGAGTACCAGGCCGGTTGGCAATTCGCGCAACGCCACCCGCCACCAGTCACGAAGGCCGATCTCGCGCAGCGCCAGCGCGCGAATGACGAGCGAGGTCGCCTGCGAACCGGAATTGCCGCCCGAGCTCATGATCAGCGGAATGAACAGAGTGAGCACGATCGCCTTCTCCAGTTCGCCTTCATAGCTTTGCATGGCGTTGGCGGTCAGCATCTCCGAGATGAACAGCGCGCACAGCCAGCCGCCGCGCTTCTTGATCATCGCGAGAAAGCTCATCTTCATGTAGGGCTCGTCGAGCGCCTCCATGCCGCCGAAACGGTGCGCGTCCTCGGTCGTCTCCTCGATCATGATGTCGATGATGTCGTCGATGGTGACGATGCCGAGGATCTTGCCGTGGTCGACGACGGGAACCGCGAGCAGGTCATATTTGGAGATCGTCTGCGCCAGTGTCTCGCGATCGGTCAGCGGCGTCACCGTCACCGGGGCGCGATCCGGCGCCACCGACAGGATCGGATCGTCCGGCTCGCCGGTGATCAGCCGGCGCAGGCCGGTCGAGCGCACCAGCACATGCGTGTCTGGATCGACGATGTAGATGGCGTAGACGGTCTCCCGCGTCCGCTCCACCTTGCGGATGTAGTCGAGCGTGCGCCCGACGGACCAGTCCGACGGCACGCTGACGAATTCGGTCGTCATGATCGAGGCGGCGCTGCCTTCGGGATAGCCGAGAATGGAAAGCAGCGTTGCCCGCAGCGGCGGGACCAACCCGCCGAGCAGCTCGGAGCTCGCCGGTTCGTCCAGTTCGCGCAGGATATCGGCGGCGCGGTCGACCGACATGGCGGTCAGGAGCTTGCACGCTTTGGCGCGCGGCAGCGCCTCGGCCAGATCGGAGGCGCCGTCGAGTTCAGGCTGGTCGAAGATCTCGACCAGCCGCTCGAACGGCATTTCGCAAAGCAGTTCTATCGCGGTATCGCGAGATTCCCGGTTCAGGGCCTCGACGACATCGGCGACGTGATCATTGGCAAGGATACGCGCGATAGCGACGGCATCGTCGCTTGCTACGACGGGGGTAAATTCGTTCATGGCTCACTCCTTGCCGTCCGGCGGGACGTGAGCCGTTAGAGGTCACATCGAGGCGGACGGCGGTTGCGTTCGACTACTGTCGCCAGGCATGGCGCGGTGACCTTTCTGCTCGCGGGTTCGAGTTGGAATTCAGCGAGCGGGCGCAACATAGGAGCGCATCTTGGCGAGTCAATCGCGGGGGTGGCGGAAAACAGCCGGGAGCCGCCCAATCGCGAGACTGTGATGATTATTGAAGGGGGAGGGAGCGAGTGCCCCGCCGCCAGTGGCGGAACGCGCTTCGGCGTGGCTGCTATTTCTGCTTCAGCCGGCGTGAAAAACGCATCCATTTGTCCTCGACCGGCCGCGGCTGCGTAAGGATGGTGGTGAGCTCGCGCGGAAGGTTCGGAACAAGCGGCCTCTTGGTGGCGACGCCGTCGGCGATCGCGACCACGCTGTGGTAGAATTCCTCGCCCGAGGCCGAGCGTGGCGCCACCGCCTCATGCATGATGCTGATCACCGTGACATCGGGACAGTTGTCCTTGATGGCCTGGTGGAAGGCGATCTTGCCATCCGGATCGAGCGCGCCGGTCGCTTCGTCGAGGAACAGCAGTCCCGGTTGCTGCAGCACGATGCGGGCCACCACCAGCTTCTGCTTCTGGCCGCCGGACAGCAGCTGGTCCCAGATCTTTCCCTCGCGGCTTTCATCGGCCATGTGTTCGATGAAATCGCCAAGGCCGGCCTTGTGCAGGGCTGCCGCGACCTGCGCATCGCCATAGTCGTCCTCGGAGCCGGGCAGGCACACCAGCTGCTTCAGCGACACCTGCTGCAGCTTGACCTCCTGGGCGGCATAGAAGCTCCTCACACCGTCAGGGAAGACGATGGTGCCGCGGCCATAAGGCCACAAGCCGTTGATCGCCTTGATCAGCGAAGTCTTGCCGCAGCCGGATTCGCCCTTGAGGAATGCCCACTCGCCGCGCCGAAAGCGCAGATTGGCTGCGCTCAGGAACGGCGTGGCGTCTTCACCCTGATGCGCCAGTTCAAGCTTCTGGATGGTCAGGCCGAAGACCGGGTTCTGGCTGGCATAGTGGAAATCGGAACGGCCGGTCTGGCTGTAGAATTCCTGCGGCTGTTGGACGTTTTCAATGGCGTGCGCCAATTCAATGACGCGCTGGCTGTTGGCCCGCAAGGTGGCGAGACTCGGCATGACATGGATGAACCAGGAACATTTGCTGATCAGCGCGTTGACCTGCTCGGAACCGGTTATGTAGCCCTTGAGGTCGACGCCGTTGTGGATGAACGGCACCAGACCAGGTCCGTAGGCGACAACTTTGGCCCCGACGAAATTATAGACCGATTCGAATCCCGCATAGAGGGTGTTGACGATGTTGAGCTTCGACCAGGTGGTATCGATATCCAGATAGAGCCGTCCATGTATCGTCTTTTGCACGTCTTCGCCTTGCGACGCCGACACATGGAAACTGCGGCGCAACAAGGTGATCAGCTCGCTGCGATAGGTGCCTTCGGCCTTCTGCATCCTGACATTGAGCCACTCCAGCATTCCGCCGAGTTTGATCGCGATCCAGGTATTGACGGGCACATAGATGGCAACCGCCAGCAGAGCGAGGACGGCGCTGCCATAGCTGCCGAGGGCATCCAGGCCTTTTACCTCCACGGAATTCGCCAGCAAAGCGCCGCCGACAAAATAAAGTGAGGTGAAGACGCCGAAGACACCTTGGGCAAGCCCGATGGCGCCGCCCGCCATGTCTTTGATCGATTCCTGCAAGCGCTGATCGATGTTGTCGGGCGCTGGCGCATCTGGCGAGCCATTCTGAGCGTGGTAGTGCGTATGGTTGGTATCGAGCAGCGCCGCATTGAAACGCGCGTTCAACCAGGCGCGCCATTTGCGATGCAATGTCGCCGATACAAATTTGCAGGCGCCTATGATTCCCATGTCCTTGAACACGACCAGCAGCACAAGCAGGCCGGCATTGGTAAGCACCGATTCAAGGGGCGTGGTATTCGCGGCGTCGTGAAAAAAAGCGATTGAGGCTGCCAGTTCGCCCGCCAACACGGTAAACCAGACGTCGGCCTTGCTCGACAGGGCTATGATGAGTGCGAGGACGACGGTAAGAGCCCAGGCCTCTCTCCACCGGTCCGAGAACCAGTAGGCCCGCATCAGTCCCCAGAAGGTCCGCATCGATGATACTGGCGTCAGGGGCGACGGCCCGGCGGGGGCGTCGCGGTTCCAAAGTGCCGATATTGAACGTCGCGGTCTGTCGACCCGAATCACAATCCCGCCCAAACCTTTTTTAGTTTTGTTACGGATAGTAACACCAATTGATCATTTTCTATGAATTTTATGCCGGCGAATGTGAGGCAGCCCACCCCCGTTGCCATGAGGCAACAGTTGGTGCTGCGAGACCGCCGTCTTTGGGCCGAATTTGTCCTTTGTTTCAATGTGTTGCGAGAACGCTCAGATGTGCGAAAATATTCCCTGAGGGAAGGCTCATACACGGCTTTGTGACCAAAAGGCCTGCCCGTCGGCCGGTTTTCCCACCGCGCGCTAACCGGATCGCCCGAAAAATTGCCGTCCGTGATCGCCCCAGGTCGCCCGAATCATTTCACCGGCCATCACGGTTGGGCACGCAAGATCGTCGCTCCTGTAAAGCGACTGTTCATGAGGGGGCACGCGCTTTTTAGCTGCAGCTCAACACCGTTTGACAATCAAGCGCACTGGAATGAACCTTGCCGGGCACTGTCGGCACCGATGCATGTCCGGTCCCCAACAAGGAAGCTCCCCAATGCTTGCACGCGCAGCCGTTCCCGCAATGGTGACGCTCTTTGCCTGGCTGCCTCTTGCGCATGCCGTCAGCCAGACCATTCCGGCAAGCGCCGAAGGGCAAATCGAGTTCAATGCTCCGTCCGGCAACATCGGCTGCATCTACACGCCGAAGGGCGGCACCAGCACCTACGAACCACAGGATGGCGGTCCGGAACTGAGCTGTTCGCGCGTCGAGCCCAGCTACGTCACCGTGATCCTTGGGCCGAACGGCCCGGCGACATTGATCAAGAATCCGGGAGAGCAGGGCTGCTGCAGCGATGTCGCGAAGCTGGCCTATGGCAACAGCTGGAGCAAAGGGCCGTTTACCTGCCAGTCGTCAACCAAGGGACTGACCTGCACGGGCAGCAACGGGCATGGCTTCTTCCTCAGCAAAGCCAAGGTGACGGTGAAATAACTTCGGTCAGCCGGCCTTTTCCAGCTCGCCCTTGGCCTTTGCGGCCGCGACTTGGCGGATGGCATCAGTCAGCGTGTCGGCGTCCTGCGCGCCCATGACGGCGTATTTGCCTTCGAGCAGGAAGCACGGCACGCCAGTGATCCCCATCC
Source organism: Mesorhizobium sp. LSJC269B00 (assembly GCF_000502815.1). Lineage (NCBI taxonomy): Bacteria > Pseudomonadati > Pseudomonadota > Alphaproteobacteria > Hyphomicrobiales > Phyllobacteriaceae > Mesorhizobium > Mesorhizobium sp. LSJC269B00. The sequence continues at coordinate 573,770 of NZ_AYVN01000005.1, read as the reverse complement.
GCGATGCCGTGGCGATTTCTGTGCGCACCTCCTCGACGTCGGCATCGGTCGGCAGGAGCGTTTCGACCACGGCAGCGTCCATGCCGGCCTCGCGGGCGGCATCGATCAGCACGGCGTGGTCGCCAATATTGCCGCCTTTCTCGAAATACAGTTGGAACAGCCGGCGCACGAGCCGGTTCTGCACGGCTTCACCGGCGGCACCGGCCCAGCGGATGACACGATGCGCGTCCAGCGTGTTGGCGGCGACCTTGATGGCGTCGAAAGCGAAATCGATGCCTTCGGCTTCGCCGAGCGGCTCTACGCGGGCATGCATCTGACGGATGCGCTCGTCGCTGCCGAATTTGGCCAGCATGTATTCGCGCCGGTCCTTGCCCTCGGGCGGGATGGTCGGGTCGAGCTGGAACGGCCGCCAGCGCACATGAACCTCAACGTCGCCGGCAGCGGCAATCGCTTTATCCAGCCGCTTCTGGCCGACGAAGCACCAGGGGCAGACGACGTCGGAAACCACGTCGACGGTAATGGAATTGTCATCGCTCATCTTGATCTCCTGCAGCCGAACGTTTCAGCGAGACCGATCTCGGCCACGCTCAGTTCGGCTTGCGCCACCAGGTCGGCCATTGATAACCGAATATGGGCGTCTTTTTGGGATGGTCCAGGTAATTCCAGTAAGCGAGCCATTGCTGCGCGTTGTACTGCATCGGCACCATGTAATTGCCGGAGATCAGCAATCGGTCGAGCACGCGCACGGCGGCGACATAGTCTTCCTTGGTCCGTGCTCTCAGCATCGCGTCGATCGCCGCGTCGACCGCCGGATCGGCGACGCCGGCCAGATTGAATGAACCTTCTCTTTTGGCCTCTGAAGAACCCCAGCGAAGGTTCTGCTCCATACCGGGAGACAGCGAGTTGCTGAACCCGCTCGACCCGACAAGAACCTCAAAGTCGAAACGCTGCTTGCGCGACTGGATCTGGTCGGCCTCGAGGCTGCGGATGGTCACCGCGATGCCGATCTTTTCCAGCGAGCGCTGATAGATGGCGGCAAAGCGTTCCTCGTCCTGCGACGCCGTCAGGATCTCGAAACCGAACGGGTTTCCCTTGGGATCCAGCAGGACGCCGTCCCTAACGGCGTAGCCCTGGCTCTTCAGCAGGTCGAACGCCAGCTTCAGTACCTTGCGGTCCTGGCCGGTGCCGTCATTCACCGGCGGGCGCCAGCTGCCGTCCATGACATCGGCCGGCACGCGGCCGGGGTAGGGCGCCAGCAGCGCCTTTTCCCTGTCGCTGGCGGGATGGCCGAGCGCGGAAAGTTCGGAATTCTGCCAGTAGCTCATCGTGCGCGTGTACTTGCCGCCGAACAGGTTCTTGTTGGCCCATTCGAAGTCGTAGAGCATGCCGAGCGCGCGCCGCACCTCCGGATTGGAAAACTTCTCCAGCCGCGTGTTGAACAGGAACCCGGTCACCACGGGCGGTATGCCGGTGTCGAAGGTCTCGGCGATCACCTCGCCGCGATGGAAGGCGGGAAAATCGATATCGCGCTCGCGCTTGACCGGATCGCCCTCATCGTAAATGGCGCAGATGCCTTTCTTGAACGCTTCCGTCTTGGCGTTGGCGTTGAGGAAGTACTCGATGGTGATCTGATCGTAATTGTCGAAGCCGCGCTTGGAAGGGATGTCCTTGCCCCAGTAATTTGGATTGCGCTTGAAGACGATGCGCTGTCCCGGCTGCACCTTGTCGATGGTATAGGGACCGCTGCCGATCACCGGCTTCAACGTCGTCTTGTCGAAGGTATCCTTGTTGAAGGCGTGCTTTGGGATGATCGGCGTCAGCGCGATGATCAAGGGGGTCTCGCGATTGGCCTTGTCGTTGAAGGTGAAGCGCACGCTGTGATCGCCGGTCTTTTCGAGCTTGGCGATCAGGCTCATGCGGTCCCTATAGGGCGGGCGGCCCTTGTCGGTGAAGACATCGTAGGTGAAAAGCACGTCATCCGGCGTCACCGGCTCGCCATCGGACCACTTTGCATTTGGGTTGAGATGGAACTCGATCCACTTGCGCTCGGGATCCATATCGGCCGTGTCTGCGAGCAGGCCATAGAGGCTGAAGGCCTCGTCGTAGTTGCGCATCATCAACGGCTCGAAGACGAGATTGCCGAAAATGAGGTCCTGCATGCCGCGCGCCGTGGTGCGCAGGCTCTTCAGGATGAACGGGTTCAGATTGTCGAAGCTGCCGACGACGCAGTAAGTGATGTTGCCGCCCTTGGGCGCATCGGGATTGACGTAGTCGAAATGCTGGTAGTCGGCTGGCAGCGCCGGCTCGCCCTGCATGGCGATGGCATGTTTCGGTTCCGACATCGCCACGCCGGGTGCAAAGGCGAAGAACGAAATTGCGGCGATCAGCCAAACAAGAATGCGGCCCATGACCGTCTCCTTACTGGGCGGCTTGATGATTCGGAGTGCACCCTAACATGGCGCCGCGGCGCTCCGGCCAGATACATCAACCCAAATCGCACGACCCAAATTGCGAGGCCAAGAATTGCAGGCGGCGGGCTGGATTCGGCTGCTCATGCAGTGTAACACGCGCTCCGAAGTCATTCTGTTGCCTCAATTCGGCAACAGGTAGCAGGACCACACGGCGCGAAGAAGCCGGTCCCGGGATCATTTGAGAGGAAATGCACGACATGACGAGCCTGAACAGCAACGCATACCGCCTTTCGGTCCTGGCCGCGGGCGTGGTCGGCTTTCTGGGCGCCGGACTTCCCACCGCTTCGGCACAGCAACAGATTCCGCAGGGTTGGTTCAAGGCCTGCACCAAGCAGGAAGATGTCGACATCTGCAATGTCCAGAACATCATCACTGCCGGCAACGGCCAGTTCGTCACCGGGGTCAGCCTGATCGAGCTGAAGGGCAAGGTAAACCGCAAGGTCTTCCAGGTCACGGTTCCCCCAGGTCGCCTGGTGCCCCCCGGCATCGCCCTGCAAATAGACGCCGGCAAGGCGACGAAGCTGGATTATGTCATTTGCTTCGCCGACCGTTGCGTTGCCGAAGTGCCGCTGACCGACGCGCTCGTCGCGTCCTTCAAGAAGGGACAGGCGATCACGCTGACCTCGATCAACTTCCAGAGTCAGCCAAATCCAATCAAGGTTGCCTTGACCGGCTTCAGCGGCGCCTTTGACGGCGCGCCGCTGCAGCAGTCGGACATCGAGGATCGGCAGAAAAAACTTCAGGATTTCGTCGTCAAGAACAACCAGGACTTCGCCAAGAAGCTCAAGGACGAGCAGGCCAAGGCCAAAGCCGCCAACTAATCGCCGGGACAGATACCGGAGCGACAAAAAGCGGGGTCATGCCCCGCTTTTTTGTTGTCGTCACGTCGATGCAAGGTGATGTCAGTGTCTCGACTGGCGTTTCGGCTCATAGCGTCCGTCCGGCCGCTTGTCGAACATCTCGCCGATCTGCGGATGCCGGACCGGTTCGCCCGATTGATCCTCGAGCAGATTCTGCTCGGAGACATAGGCAATGTATTCGGTTTCCGAGTTTTCAGCGAGCAGATGGTAGAACGGCTGGTCCTTGCGCGGCCGCACGTCGGCCGGGATGGCTTCGTACCATTCGTCGGTGTTGGCGAATTGCGGATCGACATCGAAAATGATGCCGCGGAACGGAAACAGCCGATGACGAACCACCTGTCCGATCGAAAATTTGGCCGTTTTCATCATACTCACCACTAAGCCTCTAGAGCGCCCGGCGTCCCCTCGAATGTGCGAAGAGCGCTCTAAGACTTTGAATTTACACACACCGTGGCCAAAAATCGAGCCCGACTTAGGTCTGGGATCAGGCTTTATTTGGCGCAGATAGCGTGTCAGTTCAATGCCGAAGCGCTTGACGCCCGATGAAGCTACGGGCTAGCCCGGTCCAGGGGTTTCGGGCCAGGGCAAAAATGTCTGACGTCGTCGGTCTTGTTCTTCCGTTCTTCGGGCTGATTTTCATCGGCTTTCTGGTCGCACGCATGACCAGGCAGCCGCTGGAGGCGCTTGGCTGGATGAACACTTTCATCGTCTATGTCGCGCTTCCTGCCCTGTTCTTCCAATTGCTGGCCCGCACGCCGTTCGAACAGTTGACCGAATGGCGCTTCATCTTCGGCTCGGTATTTTCCACCTACACGATCTTCTCGATCATGTTCGTATGGTCGGTGACGGCGTCGCGCGGCGAGATCGCCCAGTCGACGATCAAGGCGCTGGCCGCGGCCTACGGCAATATCGGCTATATGGGGCCGGGGCTGGCGCTGCTCGCCTTCGGCGAACAAGCGGCGGTTCCCGTCGCGCTGATCTTCTGCTTCGAAAATATCATGCATTTCGCCATCGCGCCGATGATGATGGCGCTGTCGGGCGACGACAAGACATCGCCGTGGCGGCTCATCCTCGGCGTAGTCAGGAAAATCGTCCTGCACCCGTTCATCATCGCGACCGCGCTTGGCGTCGGCGCCGCCTATCTCGGCTTTCACCCACCGCAGCCGGTCGATCGCCTGCTTGAATATCTTTCGCGGGCAGCCGCCCCTTGTGCCCTGTTTGCCATGGGCGTGACGCTTGCGCTCCGGCCGCTCAACCGCGTGCCGCATGAACTGGCGTCGATCGCGGCGCTGAAGCTGATCCTGCATCCATTGCTCTGCTACGTCGTGCTGAGCTGGATGGGGAACTTTTCCGAAATCTGGGTTTTTTCAGCCGTGCTTTTGGCGGCATTACCGACTGCAACCAACGTCTTCGTCATCGCCCAGCAATATGGCGTCTGGGTGCAACGCGCCTCGGCCAGCGTCATGATCACCACCTGTCTCTCGGTGCTGACGGTGACCGTGCTGCTCTACATGATCCGCCACGGCATCTTACCGCCGGACCTGTTTCCCTGAACCGCCGGTAAGCGCCGCAAAGCCGCTGCCCGGCCTCAAGCCTTCGCGCATGAAAAAGGCGCGCAGCGGCGCGAAACTGCCGAGCACATTGAGGCCGGCGCTGCGTGCCATCTGCGCCGGCAACATGTCCGACAGCAACGACATGTTAAGCAGATTGACCGCGCCCGAACGCGCCAGAACGTCGGGACGGCGCCTGGAATCATAGGCGGCCAAAGCCCTTGCGGCGCCAGGGTCGCCGCGATTTTCGCGTGCGATTCCAATCAGATCCTCAACGTCCCTGATGCCGAGGTTGAGACCTTGGGCCCCGATCGGCGGGAACACATGTGCAGCCTCGCCGACCAGCGCCACACGGTTTTGCGCGAAGCGCCCCGGTGATGCCGCTGAAAGCGGGTAAATTTGTCGGCCGGGCTCAACCGACACCCGGCCCAGCATCGACTGCATCTGCTGCTCGACACGCTCGGAAAGTGTCACGTCATCGAGTGCGGCGAGGTCCTTCGCCGTCTCCGGTTTCACCACCCAGACGAGGCTGGAGCGGTTGCCGGGCAGCGGTACCTGGGTGAACGGCCCGGTCTCTGTGTGGAACTCGGTCGAGGTGAAACCATGCTCGCTGCGATGGCCGAAATTCAGCACCAGCGCCGCTTGGCGGTAGGATCGCACCGAGGCCACTATGCCCGCCGCCTCACGCGCCGGCGACAGGCGCCCATCGGCAGCGACCGCGAGCGAGGCCGAGACTTCGCGACCATCAGTCAAGAGGGCATGCGCCTGATCGGCGTCCAGACGCCAACTCTCGACCATCGACGTCAGCCATTCGATGCCGGGACGCGCCGCGACGGACTTGGCCAGCGTCGGGTTCAGCGCACTGTTGGGCAGGTTGAGCCCGAACTGCTCCTCGCCGATCTCTATGGCGCGAAAAGTCACCACCGGGCTGCGGATCAGCCGGCTGGTCGCATCAACGATGCGCATGACCTTCAGCGGCGCGGCCTTCGGCGCAAGTTCGGCCAGCACGCCCAGCCGATCGAGAACCTTGAGAGCAGGGTTCATCAGCGCCGTGGTCCGGCCATCGGGCCCGCCTGCTTCGGGTCCGACCAGGGTTACCGGAAAGCCCGCCTCGGCGAAACCGAGCGCCGCGATCAGTCCGGCAGGGCCGCTGCCGGCTACCAGTATCCGTGCTGTCTCGCGATGATCCAAATTGGACTTCCAGTTTGCGATGCAGGTGTCTACCCATGGATATAGGTCAGACCATGCGGCTTGATCAACGCGGCGATTAGGCTCATTCGGTTGTCATGACCGGCCAGCAGGACGATTTCAGCCACCTCGACCGCGCCGGCCGCGCCACGGCAAGCCTGGCCCGCAGCCCCCGCCTGACGGTCAACATCGCCATCGCCGGCGGCATTCTGCTCGCCTGGTTCATTCTCGGCGCCATGGCGATCCGCGACGCCGAAGGCCGGCTCCCCGGCGTACCAGGCGATGTGGTCCTGCGATATCTGCCGCAACTGCCGCTGCCGGATGTCCTCGACCGCTTCTTCGGCATGTGCCTGACGCCCGCACCACTTGATGCCGGCGGCGCACAGCTTCTGGCGTTGATCGTGATGTGGTTTTCGATGGCTGTGGCGACGATGCTGCCGTCGGCGGCGCCGATGATCCGTACCTATTGTGAAATCGCCGACACCGCCCGCATCAAGGGCGAGCCGGTGGCCCACCCGCTGGTCCTGGTTGCCGGCTACCTCTCGACATGGCTTGTCGCCTCTATCGGCTTCGCGGTGCTGACGTTGCTCGTCCACGCATTTGCGTCCTCCGCTCGATTGCTCGATCCGGTGAGCGGCCTTGCCGCGGCGGCCGCGCTGCTGGTTGCCGGCCTCTACCAGTTCAGCAGCCTCAAGCAGGCCTGCCTGACAAAATGCCGGAACCCGTTCTCGACACTGTTTTCCAACTGGAGCGCGGAGCCGGGTGGCATCTTCCGGCTAGGGCTGAAGCAGGGCCTGTGGTGCCTCGGCTGCTGCTGGGCGCTGATGCTGGTGATGTTTGCCGTCGGCGCGATGAACGTGTTCTGGATGGCGCTGATCGGCCTGTTCACCTTGATCGAAAAACAGACCACCGGCAGCCTTCCAACCCGAGTGGCCGGTGCGATACTGCTTGTCTGGGCAATCGCCCTGCTAGTAGTCTCGGCATGACGGGGGATAATTCCATGGCAGAGCAAGGCTGGGCAATGAAAGGAGAGCTCGTGCTCTCCTGCAATTGCACGGTTTTTTGTCCTTGCGTGCTGTCGCTTGGCAGCCATCCGCCGACGGAGGGTTATTGTCAGACCTGGGCGGGCTTCCGCATCGACGCAGGCCATTTCGGCGAGGTCGACCTGTCCGGCCTCAATCTCGGTCTGGTCATGGAAATCCCCGGCTATATGAGCCGCGGCAACTGGACCGCAGGCCTGTTCATCGACAAGCGAGCCTCCGTCTATGCAGTGAAAGCGCTGACCAGGATCTTCACCGGGAAGGCCGGCGGAACCACCGCGCTGTTGTCGATCCTTGTCGGCAAGTTCCTCGGCGTCGAGCAGGTGCCGATCACCTACGAGACGCGTGACAAGACCCGTATTTTCCAGATACCGAAGATCATCGACGGGGCGGTCACACCGATTCCCGGCAAGGATCGCGAGAAGGATACCGTGATCGGCAACTCGGAATACTGGATCGCGCCGGAGATCATCGTGGCCAGGTCCGACAAGAGCAAGATGCGGGCTTTCGGCCGCAACTGGAACTTTGCCGGCCGCTCGGCCGAAATCTGCAAACTGGATTGGCGGGGCCCGTGAGCAAGAACACAACCGCCAGAAACGCCGCCAAAAAGATCACCGACCGGATTCCGAGGCCGAAGAAGAAGGTCACCTGGCCGCAGGCGCGGGCATTCTCGGTGCATCTGTTGACCGCGTCTGGCTCGTTCCTGGCCTTCCTGTCTCTGGTGGCGGCAAGCGAGCAACGCTGGACGGCGATGTTCTGGTGGCTGGGTCTGGCGCTGTTCGTCGACGGCATAGACGGGCCGATCGCGCGCAAGCTCGAGGTCAAGGAGATCTTGCCGACCTGGTCGGGCGAACTCCTCGACAACATCATCGACTATGTCACCTACGTGCTGATCCCGGCCTTCGCACTCTACCAGCGCGGCTTCATGGGCGAAGGGCTGTCGTTCCTGTCGGCGGCCATCATCGTGGTGTCCAGCGCCATCTATTATGCCGACACCGGAATGAAGACGAAGGAGAACTTCTTCAAAGGCTTTCCGGTGGTCTGGAACATGGTCGTGTTCACGCTGTTCGTCATCGAGCCCGGACAGTGGGTGTCCTTCGGCGTCGTCGTGGCGGCCGGCATCCTCACCTTCGTGCCGATCAACTTCATTCACCCCGTGCGGGTGGTGCGGCTGCGGCCAATCAATCTTGGCATGACGCTGCTCTGGTGTGCTTTCGGTGCGCTGGCGCTGGCGCAGGCGGCCCTTGCCGCCTTCTACGACCAGATCGGCGTTTTGGGCGAACAGGTCAGCGTCTTTACCAAGGTCGGCATCACCATCACCGGACTTTACCTCGCCTGCATCGGCGGTATCATGCAGTTCTTCCCCAAACTCGGCGCCAAGCCGGACCCTAAGAAAGCCTGACCGCAGGAAAGCCCACAATGTCCAAAGCAGTCCGTATCCACGCCCATGGCGGTCCGGAAGTCCTGACCTATGAAGACGCCGATCCGGGACAACCCGGCGCCGGGCAGATCCTGGTCAGGCACACCGCGATCGGCCTCAATTTCATCGATGTCTATCACCGCATCGGCCTCTATCCGCCGCCCGGCGGCTTCCCGCTGATCCCCGGCGGCGAGGCGGCAGGTGTGGTTCTCGAGGTCGGCGCAGGCATCGACTGGCTGAAGCCGGGCGACCGCATCGCCTATGCCGTCAACGTCGGCGCCTATGCCGAACAGCGCGTCGTCGCCGCCGACCGCGTCGTCAAGGTGCCGGACCGCATCAGCGACGAACAGGCCGCCGGCATGATGCTTAAAGGCATGACGGCGGAGTATCTGTTGCGCCGGACCTTCAAAGTGAAGGCAGGCGACACCATCCTGTTTCATGCCGCCGCCGGCGGCGTCGGGCTGATCCTGGGACAATGGGCAAAACATCTCGGCGCCACCGTGATCGGCACGGCAAGCTCAACCGACAAGATCGAGCTCGCCAAGGCGCATGGCTTCGGCCATGTCATCAACTACAAGGAGCAGGATTTCGTCGCCGGGGTCGCCGCCATCACCGGCGGCAAGAAATGTGACGTCGTCTACGATTCGGTCGGCAACGACACATTCCCGGCCTCGCTCGACTGTCTGAAGCCGCTCGGCATGTTCGTCTCTTTCGGTCAGTCCTCTGGACAGATCCCGCCATTTTCGATGTCGCTGCTGGCGCAGAAGGGCTCGCTGTTCGCTACCAGGCCGACTTTGTTCGTCTACAACGCCAAGCGTGAAGACCTCGAAGTCTCCGCCGCGGCATTGTTCGACGTGGTGTTGAGCGGTGCGGTCGAGATCAAGATCAACCAGCGCTATGCGCTGAAGGACGCCGGCAAGGCGCAAGCCGATCTCGAAGGGCGCAAGACCACGGGCACGACCATACTGATCCCCTGATCTGCCTTGCTTTCAGCGTTTTGCCGCGACGCCAGGCACTGTTTGCACGAAAAACCGGGCGATCGGTCTGTTGTACGAAGCAGGTCGGTCTTTACCCCTTGAGTTTCCGCTGAAATTCTTGAAGCTCTTTCAAGGTGGGTGCTGCTTTCGCACGAGAGCGGCCAGCGCATACCATGCTGGCGGGAACACAGAACATGTCCGGGAACCGGATGGGAGGCACTGTGAGTGCAGATCATGATGGAGCGAACCTGCTTGAGGTTCGTGGCCTGACCAAGATATTCGGCACGCTGACGGCGTGCGATCATATCGACCTTAACATCGCCAAGGGCGAGATCCACGCGCTGCTTGGCGAAAACGGCGCCGGCAAGTCGACGCTGGTCAAGATGCTGTTCGGCTCGCTGGAGCCCAATTCCGGCGAGATATTCTGGAACGGCGAAGCGGTGCGGATCACCAGTCCGGGCATGGCGAAGAAGCTCGGCATCGGCATGGTTTTTCAGCACTTTTCGCTGTTCGAGGCGCTGACCGCGGCCGAGAATATCGCTCTGTCTCTGGATGACGGCTCACCGATCAGCTCGATCGCGGCCAAGGCGAGGGCGCTTTCCTTCAGCTATGGCCTGCCGCTCGATCCGGACTCGCTGGTCGGCGATCTCTCGGTCGGCGAACGCCAGCGCATCGAGATCATCCGCTGCCTGTTGCAGACGCCGCAGCTCATCATCCTCGACGAGCCGACCTCGGTGCTGACGCCGCAGGAAGCCGACAAGCTGTTCGAAACGCTGGAGCGCCTACGCTCGGAGGGGAAATCCATCCTCTACATTTCGCACCGGCTGGAAGAGGTCAAACGCATCTGCGACCGCGCCACCGTGCTGCGTCACGGCAAGGTCGTCGGCCATTGCAATCCGCGCGAGGAAACGGCTTCGTCGCTGGCTCGCATGATGGTCGGCAACGAGGTGAAGGCCGTGGTGCGTGCGCCGGCCGAAGGCATCGAGACCGCGCAGCCGCTGCTCGAAATCCGCGCCCTCAGCCGCAAGCCGGCAACGCCGTTTTCGATTCCGCTGAAGAATATCAACCTCACTGTGCGCGCCGGCGAGGTGATCGGCATTGCCGGTGTCGCCGGCAACGGCCAGGGCGAGTTCTTCGAATCCGTCTCCGGCGAGGTGCTGCAGCAGGACGCCGCATCCGTGCGCATCCGCGGCAAGGATGCCGGCTCGCTCTCGATCACAGGCCGGCGGCTGATGGGCGCTGCCTTCGTGCCGGAAGAACGCCTCGGCCATGGCGCCGCGCCACGCATGAAGCTTTCGGAAAATCTGCTTCTGTCGCGGCACGCCACCGACGGCAAGGTTTTTGTCGGCGCCGGCGGCGCGGTCAAAAGCGGTGCGGTCTATGCCGCCGCCCAGCGCATCATCGTGGCCATGGATGTGCGCAAGAGCGCGCCCGATCCGGAAGCCGCGGCCCTTTCGGGCGGCAATTTGCAGAAATTCATCGTCGGTCGCGAACTCGACCGCAGCCCTGCCGTCATGGTCGTCAACCAGCCGACCTGGGGCGTCGACGCCGGTGCCGCCGCCCACATCCGCCAGGCGCTGATCGAACTGGCGCGCAGCGGCTCGGCAGTTCTGGTCATCAGCCAGGACCTCGATGAGCTGTTCGAGATTTCGGACGCGATCGCGGTCATGCACAATGGCGAATTGTCCAAACCGCTGCCGATCGCCGAGGCAACTTTCGAAAAGGTCGGTCTGTTGATGGGCGGCGCCGAGCCTGGCCACGCCGAACATGGTCTGGAGACGGCATGATGCGCCTCGAACTCGTCAAACGCCCGCAGCGCTCTATGCTCTTTTCGGCGCTGTCGCCCTTCATCGCCTTCGCCCTAACGATCATCGCCGGCGCGGTTCTGTTCGCGCTGCTCGGCGTCAACCCGCTGAGCGCATTTGAGATCTATTTCATCGAGCCGATCAGCCAGGTCTGGCAGCTGCATGAGCTGGCGATCAAGGCCGCGCCGTTGATCCTGATCGCGGTCGGCCTGTCGGTCTGTTACAAGGCCAACATCTGGAACATCGGCGCTGAGGGACAGTTCATCCTCGGCGGCATTTTCGGCTCGGCCATTCCGGTGCTGTTTCCCGGGTTCGAAGGCCCGCTGGTGCTGCCGCTGATGCTGTTGTTCGGCATGGTCGGCGGTGCCGCCTATGCAGCAATCCCGGCTCTCTTGAAGACGCGCTTCGGCACCAACGAAATCCTGACCAGCCTGATGCTGGTCTATGTCGCCCAGCTTTTCCTCGACTGGCTGGTGCGCGGCCCCTGGCGCGATCCACAGGGCCACGGTTTCCCGCAGACGATCCAGTTCAATGACTCGGCGGTCCTGCCGGAACTGATGCCGGATGCCGGCCGCGCCAATTGGGGTTTTGTCTTCGCGCTTGTTGCAGCCGTGCTGATCTGGGTGCTGATGAGCCGACTGCTCAAGGGTTTTGAGGTCCGCGTGCTCGGCTCCAGCCCGAGGGCAGGGCGCTTCGCCGGTTTCGGCCTCAACCGCATGGTGTTCTTCGCCTTCCTGCTGTCAGGCGCGCTGGCTGGGCTTGCCGGCATTTCGGAAGTCTCCGGCGCCATCGGCCAGCTCCAGCCGGTGATCTCGCCCGGCTACGGCTTCACCGCCATTATTGTCGCGTTCCTCGGCCGGCTCAATCCGCTCGGCATTGTCGCCGCCGGCCTGGTGCTGGCGTTGACCTATCTCGGCGGCGAGGCGGTGCAGAGCGCGCTCGGCATTTCCGACAAAGTGGCACGCGTGTTCCAGGGCATGCTTTTGTTCTTCGTGCTCGGCTGCGACACGCTCATCCACTATCGCATCCGTCTGGTCGGCATGGCGCTGACGAAAAGCGCGGCGAAGCTTGAAGCCGCGCCGAAGTTGAAGGAAGCCCGCTGATGGACATCGCCGTCAACATCCTTTTGACCATCGCCACGGCGGCGACGCCGCTTTTAATAGCGGCCATCGGCGAACTGGTGGTCGAGCGCTCCGGCGTGCTCAACCTCGGCGTCGAAGGCATGATGATCATGGGCGCCGTCGGCGGCTTCGGAGCCGGCTATCTCACGGGATCGCCCTGGATGGGCCTGTTGGCGGCAATTGCCATGGGCGCGGTGTTCTCGCTGCTGTTTGCGGTGATGACGCTGTCGCTCGCCACCAATCAGGTGGCGACCGGCCTGTCGTTGACGCTGCTCGGCCTCGGCCTTTCCGGCATGATGGGGACCAGCTTCGTCGGCCAGCCCGGCGAGCGGCTGCCAAACCTCTACGTTCCGGTGCTCACCGACATTCCCGTGGTCGGCAGGCTGTTGTTCGGCCAGGACCCGATCTTCTACATCTCGATCGCGCTGACGGCGGCCGTCATGTGGTTCCTGTTCAAGACCCGCACCGGCCTCACTCTGCGCTCGATCGGCGACAGCCACACATCGGCGCATGCGCTCGGCATCAAGGTCATCCGCTACCGCTATCTCGCGGTCATCTTCGGCGGCGCCTGCGCCGGCCTTGCCGGCGGCCATCTGTCGCTGGTCTACACGCCGCAATGGGTTGAGAACATGAGCGCGGGCCGCGGCTGGATCGCGCTGGCGCTGGTCGTCTTCGCCTCCTGGCGGCCGTGGCGCGTGCTCGCCGGCGCCTACATCTTCGGCGCGGTGTGGATCGGCCAGCTTCATGCACAGGCATTTGGCATTCCGGTGCCTTCGCAGCTGCTTTCTTCTCTGCCCTATCTGGCAACCGTCGTGGTTCTCGTTCTAATCTCGCGCAACAAGCGTCTGACGATGATGAACACGCCGGCTTCCTTGGGGCAGCCATTCGTTCCGGATCGTTGACAACAAAAACAAACGGGAAGCTCCAAGGCTAAACTCAGAGAGGTAACACAATGAAAAAACTGCTTATTGCGTTGATGACCACGACCGCCGCCATGTCACTGGCGGCGTCCGCGCAGGCCGCCGACAAGTTGAAGGCATGCTGGGTCTACACCGGCCCGATCGGCGACTTCGGCTATTCCTACCAGCACGACCAGGGCCGCCTCGAGGTGGAAAAGGCGCTCGGCGACAAGGTCGAAACCGCCTATCTCGAGAACGTCTCGGAAGGTCCCGATGCCGACCGCGCTTTCGAGCGTCTGGCGCGCGAAGGCTGCAAGATCATCTTCGGCACCTCTTTCGGCTTCATGGACCCGGAAGTGAAGGTCGCCAAGAAGTTCCCCAAAGTGATGTTCGAGCACGCCACCGGCTACAAGACCGCTGACAATCTCGGCATCTACAATGCGCGCTTCTATGAAGGCCGCTATGTGCTCGGCCAGATCGCCGCCAAGGAATCGAAGGCAGGGGTCGCCGGCTATATCGTTTCCTTCCCGATCCCCGAAGTGGTGATGGGTATCAACTCCTTCATGCTCGGCGCGCAGTCGGTCAACCCGAACTTCAAGGCCAAGATCGTCTGGGTGAACTCCTGGTTCGATCCGGGCAAGGAAGCCGACGCGGCCAAGGCGCTGTTCGACCAGGGCGCCGACATCATCGTCCAGCACACCGATTCCACTGCGGCACTGCAGGTGGCGGAAGAGCGCAAGCTGCACGGCTTCGGCCAGTCCTCCGACATGATCAAGTTCGCGCCGAACGCGCAGCTGACCTCGCTGACAGACGAATGGGGGCCGTATTACATCAGCCGCGTTCAGGCGGCGCTCGACGGCACCTGGAAGCCTGACAATGTCTGGCTCGGCATCAAGGACGGCGCCGTCAAGCTGGCGCCCTTCACCAATATGCCGGACGATGTGAAGGCGATGGCCGAGGCAACCGCCAAGAAAATCGCAGATGGCTGGAACCCCTTCACAGGACCGGTCGCCAAGCAGGACGGCACGCCGTGGCTCAAGGACGGCGAAGTAGCCGACGACGGCACGCTGCTCGGCATGAACTTCTATGTGAAGGGCGTCGACGACAAGTTGCCGCAGTAAGTATCGGAAACGCAAAAGAGAAGGGGCGCCGCCCGGCGCCCTTTTTCACTTCGCGGGCTGCACGCTTCGACTGCGAAACCGCGCCGAGGGCTGTGCCAAAAATCCGATGGCGCCGGGAGGCGCCCTTTTTGGTAATTTTCTAAACCGCCGAGCCGTAAAGGTCGTAGGCGTCGGCGCGGTCGATCTTGACCGTGACGATGTCGCCTTGGCGCAGCGGGCGGCGCGACTGGATATGCACCGAACCGTCGATCTCGGGCGCGTCGTATTTTGTCCGGCCCTTGGCAGACGTGCCATGCGCCTCGTCGATCAGCACCGGCAGGCGCTTGCCGACCTTCTTGGCCAGCTGCGTCGCCGAGATCTTCTGCTGGCGCTGCATGAAGCGATGCCAGCGCGCTTCCTTGATCTCCTGCGGCACCTGTTCGAGGCCGAGATCGTTGGAGCGGGCGCCGCGGACCGGCTCGTATTTAAAGCAGCCGGCGCGATCGATCCTGGCCTCGTCCAGCCAGTCGAGCAGCATCTCGAAATCCTCGTCGGTCTCGTCGGGGAAACCGACGATGAATGTCGAGCGTATCGCCAGATCCGGGCACACCTCGCGCCAGCCGCGAATGCGCTCCAGCGTCTTTTCGCCATGGGCTGGACGGCGCATGTTCTTCAGCACCTGCGGCGAGGCGTGCTGGAAGGGGATGTCCAGATAGGGAAGGATTTTTCCATCCGCCATCAGCGGGATGACATCGGCGACATGCGGGTAGGGGTAGACATAGTGCATGCGTACCCAGATGCCGAGCTTGCCCAGCTCCTCCGACAGGTCGAGGAATTTCGCCCGCACTTCGCGGTCGCCGAACATCGACGTCTGGTACTTGATGTCGATGCCGTAGGCGCTGGTGTCCTGCGAGATGACCAGCAATTCCTTGACCCCGGCCTTGGCCAGCTTCTCGGCCTCGCGCAGCACATCGGCCGCCGGGCGCGAGACGAGGTCGCCGCGCAGTGCGGGAATGATGCAGAAGGTGCAGCGGTTGTTGCAGCCTTCGGAAATCTTGAGATAGGCGTAGTGGCGCGGCGTCAGCTTGACGCCTTGCGGCGGCAGAAGGTCGATATAGGGATCGTGGCTGGGCGGCGCCGCCTCATGCACCGCGGCCATCACGCTCTCATAGGCCTGCGGGCCGGTGATGGCGAGGACGTTGGGGTGCTTCTCTCGGATGACGTCCGGCTCGGCGCCGAGGCAGCCGGTGACGATCACCCGGCCGTTTTCCGAAAGCGCCGAACCAATGGCGTTGAGCGATTCGTCGCGGGCTGAGTCGAGAAAGCCGCAGGTGTTGACGACGACAAGGTCGGCGCCGTCATGCTTGCGTGCGATCTCATAGCCTTCGGCGCGCAGGCGCGTGATGATGCGCTCGGAATCCACAAGCGCCTTCGGGCATCCAAGGCTGACGAAACTGACGCGAGGCGCAGACATGAGAAAACATTCCGGGTTTTTCGGGATCGGCGGCCAGTACCACACTTATTGCGGCATTGGTATGGGCAGCGGCTGCGGCGAACGCGACCACTGCCTCCGGCAGATACCCATGCTGCTACAGAAGCTGTGGGACCGGCAGCGTCAGCTCACCACAGGACTGACATGCGGCCAGACCTCGACAACGCCGCGATAGACCATATCGATCGCGACGTAGAGAATGATCAGCAAGCCGACATAGGCGATCCAGCGGTGGCGATGCAGCAGCTTGGCAATGAAGCTCGCGGCCAAGCCCATCAAGGCGATCGACAGCACCAGGCCTATGACAAGCACGGGAAAATGATCGCGCGCCGCACCGGCGACCGCCAGCACATTGTCCAGCGACATCGAAACATCGGCGACGACGATCTGCAGGGCCGCCTGGCCGAGCGTCTTGCGCGGCGCCTTGCCACCCACCGTTCTGTCGCTGTTGAGGTCGGAATCGGACAGCGCCTCGGTCGCCTCGAACTCGTCGGCATGCGACGTCCGCAGCTCGCGCCACATCTTCCAGCACACCCACAACAAAAGGATGCCGCCGGCCAGCAGCAGGCCGACAATGGCAAGAAGCTTGACGGTGACGGCGGCAAACAGGATGCGCAGCACAGTCGCCGCCAACACGCCGATCAGGATGGCTTTCTTGCGCTGCTCGACCGGCAGGCCGGCGGCGGCAAGGCCGATGACGATGGCATTGTCGCCGGCAAGCACCAGATCGATGGCGATGACCTGGAGGAGGGCCGTCATGCTTGCAGCGCTGAAAATGTCCATCGACCGGAGCCCCTTGCTGTATCGGCGTGTTCGTCGTCGGATATGCCGACGCCCTAACGTGTATGGTTCCCGCGCGTCAAGAGACTGCCGGCGCAATTCCAGGAAAAGTGCGTAGCGGTTTTCCGTCCGGAATCATGCAAAAACAAAGAGTTAGAGTGGGTCAGCTGCTCTATAAAAAGCTGAACCGCTCTAACGGCCGACGCTGAAAGCCACGGGAATAGGGAAGGTCGTTCTGCCAGAGAGAATTCTGGTCGCAGCGAATTCAGTCGTAGAGATTGTACTTCGCCCAGTCGGCTTCCGGAATCTCGTCGCCGATGCGGTAACGGAACTGCAGGACCTCCATATGGTCAGGCGCCGTCTCGCATTTGAACTTCAGCCGGTACCACTGCCCCTTGCTGCGGAAGGCAGCGCCCGGGCTGCGGATGGCATCGGCCTTCATTTCCGGCGTCGCGAAGGCGTAGGCGACGACGCGGTCTGCCTTGTACTTGTGGTCGTCATGGCTGATGCGGTCGAGTACTTCGGCGTCGCATCTCTGCTCCAGCCGGGTCTCCGGGTCGAGTTTCAGCAGGCCGGCGCGCAGGGCGGCGTCCATCGCGTGGGCGGGTAAAGCCAGCGTCACCGAGGCCAGCGCCGCAAGGAATAGTTTTTTCATGGGCGGGAGAACGACCATAACTCGCGTGAAAAATCAACCGGAGTGCCATTTTGGGGCAGCCGGATATGCGCGGAAATCGTCGTTGGCCGGGCAGGGTATCTTGACGCAGCCGCTTTGACACGTCGCCGGCGCCATTCTTAATTGTCCGGGCTGCCATGCACCGATTGCCTGTTTCGCCGTCTTTCCGCTTCTCGCGATCGCGGCAGCCACCGCCATGGCCGCAAGGCGATATAGGCAGCGAGGAAGGTTCTCTGTGCAAGGCCGGCCTCGCTGTGCCAGACCTCCCTTATCCCCGCCGCCCTCAATGCCCTTCGTTGGGTGCTGTTGCGTTCCCAGCGCCGGCTGATGCTGCCCGCCCGATAGTATTTGTGGCAGAGCACTTGCGGCACGCGGACAAAGCCGCCGAGCAGCGACAGATGCAGAAGCCAGGTCCAGTCGGCGCTGAATTCGCCTTGGCTGTTGGGCTTGATCCCGCCGCTGCGGTGGAACGCCCAGGCCCTGAATACCCCACGGTTGGGGACCCACCATCCATGCGGCTGGCGCGCCATCACCCGGCCACGCGCAAAACCGTCCTGCAAGCCCTCCAGCAGGTCGAACTTCCACGTGGCACTTTCGCCTCTGACTTCGATCACTTCGACATCGCTGAACGACAGTACGGCCTCGGGATTGGCATCGAGCGCCCGCACCAGCGCCTCGATATAGTTTGGATCGATGACGTCGTCATGGAAGGCAAAGAACATCAATTCGCCGCTGGCATTGGCCATCAGATCGTTGGAATTCTTCAGCCATCCCAGGTTTTTGTCCCGGCGTAGGATACGGACATCGTCGCGGCCGCCGGCGAAGGCTGAAACGATCTCGAATGTCGCGTCGGTCGAATTGTCCTCCCCGACCAGGATCTCGATATTGTCCCAGGTCTGCGCGGCGAGGCTGTCCAGCGTACGCGAAATGAATGCCGCCGAATTGTAGCATGGCACCAGCGCCGTGACCTTCGGCCGCCAGCCGGATCGAAGCTGGACTTGTTTCTGCGCTACCTGCTTCGCGCCGCCCTGTTCTGTCTCACCCATTCACTCGATCCCGCAGATTTGCCGCGCCAGCCTGTCGGCAAGCCACGGCGCCGTCGAATATTTACCTGTGTCGACCGAGATGTAGTTGCCCAGGCGGTTGACCCCGAATTGGTCGCGGCGATGGATTGTGGCTTTCGGGTCGCTGAGCGAACCACGCCCTTGCGCAAACACGAAGCCGCCGCGTACCTCAAGCTCCTCGGCATCGTCGAACATGCTGGAAACACTGGGCACCAACCGGGCGAGCGTGGCGCGAACGTCGCCGATGAACCGCTGTCGTGCGTCGGCATCGAGTGCTTGCGGCGTTTCGATCGACAATTCGCCACTCTCCGCAAGCAACCCGCTCGGGTACCAGGACAGATAGAAGTTGCGCCCGTCATAGTTTTTTATGTCGCCGAACGGGCCAAGGGCGACGACCGCGCACGGCACATTGACAGGCTGCCTGGTGCGGCCGAACAGGCAAAGCCTGTAGCGGTGCGACCATCCGGGAACCGGCTCGATGCCGGCCGTGCGGTCGACAGCCAGCCGCCCCTCCCAAAGGCAATTGACGACGATGTCGAACGCCTCACTTTTTTCGCTTGCGACCGCCACGCGCCATTTCCCGTCAATTCCGTCCACCGGCTGTGCCGACAGGACTTCGGACGCCATCCGCAAGCTGATATTGGGTTCACCCCGAAGCGCCGCGCAAAGCCGGTCGGCAACCCATCGCGTGTTGACGGATCGCTCCGGCACCTGGAAGCCCCCGACGATCTGGTCCGAGTTGGTGACATCGGCCAATTCAGTTTTGGAAAGCCGATTCGATCGCGCCGCCGATACGTCGGCAAGGTAGCTGGTGGCGTCAGCGTGGCTGCGCACCAATACATCCACACGTTCAAAGATCGCCCCCAGCGCCTCGGCAGCGACGATCGAGTTGCGATGGACCAGATAAAGGTCTTCCGAAAAGGTCGTGTGCGCTTCCAGATTGCTTCCGATCAGCTCGGAAACAAGCCTGCCGAAACACAGTCCTCCCGAAAGCAGATGCCGGGCGGTCAGCAGCGAGGGATCGTTCCCGTAGAGATAGCCGAGATGAATCTTGCCCTCGTTCCAACGGCTGGCGCAGGCCATCGGCTCGCTCTCCTTGTCGAAGAGGGACACCGCGTAGCCTCTGCGGGCCATCATGAGAGCGAGGCTGGCGCCCATGATGCCGGCGCCGAGAATAGCCATTCTGCCGCGAGGCGCTGTCATGTCCTGGCGCGCATCGCGGCCTCTCCTTTCCCGATGAGTGTCGTCAGGGGTTCGATACGTAGTTTTCAGGGCCGTATTCGGTATCGCAGAAAACCAGCAAAGACGGGTTCTCGCCTTCATAGGTCTGCAGCGCCCACACCGGGGCATCGACCAGCACCGCGCGGTTCGATGCGGTGAGCGTCAGCCGTTCGATCTGTTCCTGATAGCGAAATTCGATGCCGATCTCGCCCGACAGCTGCATCATCAATTGCCGGCCCGAGCCGTGTGCATGTCCGCCCCGCGACGTGCCGCGCGGCGCGGTGACGACGAACGCCCGCACGGCTTGGAAATTGTAACCGCTGAACTCGATAGCGGTCAGCATTCCCCTGGGATCGCAATGTAACGAAGTGGGGATCTCGGTGACCTTGCCGCCAAAGAACGTTCGATGCTGCATAACGTAAGCCCGCCAGATGCCGGTCGACATTTACCTCAGACTAGCGCTTATATCAAAAGACAGAGAATACAACCACTTAGGCGGTGTTTTGGGACACAGCAGCGGATCGATGTCGAACTCGGCCTCAGGCCGATACGGCGCCGACTACCGAAGGTCGCCGCGCCGTCACGACTTCTGAGTCGCGGCCGAAACCACGGCTTAAGACCTTGGTCCGAGCGGTCTAGGACCTTTGAGTTCGGAAGGCCGGCCGGTCCCAACGAGGGTGATCTACTTCAGCAATTTCAAA
This sequence comes from Mesorhizobium sp. LSJC269B00, assembly GCF_000502815.1. Lineage (NCBI taxonomy): Bacteria > Pseudomonadati > Pseudomonadota > Alphaproteobacteria > Hyphomicrobiales > Phyllobacteriaceae > Mesorhizobium > Mesorhizobium sp. LSJC269B00. The sequence goes on along the minus strand of NZ_AYVN01000005.1, from coordinate 553,408 downwards.
GAGTTATGCTGGTTGGCGTTTCGCCGGCCGGCCGCTTCGTTCTCGCAATGAAAGCACAGCTATATCCAAGTTTACCCTTTGTGTTAGCGATTCCTCATGTTGCCCGCTATAGCGGTTAGTGGCGGTGGCAATCTCGGAGGTAGTTATGACATCCCGAAAGACCCTTTTTGCTGCATTTGCGGTGTTCTCGCTTCTGGTGTCGCCGGCCCTGGCTGCTGCTGGTGGCAACGGCCATGGTAACGGCCATGGCAATGGTAACGGTAACGGCAATGGCAATGGCAATGGCAATAGCGGAGGAAACGGTAATGCTGGCGGCAATGGTGGAGGCGGCGGTTCGCTCGGCAAGTCGGCATCCGCCAAGGGCCAGGTCGCCAAGGCCGCTACCGGTTCAGTGTCCAAGGAAAAGAATATCCATGCCAAGCTGGGCCGATTGAACTCACTGCAACGCAACGCCAACGCCTTTATGCACTCCAAGAGCAAGAACTTCGCTGGCGTGCAGGCTTTTGTGACACAGTCGGCAATAGCCAAGAACGCTCAATCGGCGCTCGATGCCGCTAATCAGGCGGTTGCCGACGCCAAAGCGGCGCTCGACGCGCTGAATGCGAAAGCGGCTGACCCGAATACCCCGCCCGAAGATGTCCCGACGCAGGCCGACCTCGATGCAGCACAGGCAGCGCTCGATGACGCCACCCAGGATGCGGCCGCTGCTCAGACCGCCGCCACAGCTGCCGCTGCCAACGTCCCATCGATCGATGCAGCCCTTGCCCAAATGGCCAACAAGCCCGTCGACCCTGAGGTGACAGATTGGGCCAATAGCGTACTTGCCGACAAGATCGACCAAGTAGCCGCCAAGCTGGCGCCGGCCGCGCCTTAAGGCCCCATGCGGCGGCAGCGATCCAATCGACGATAAGCCGTCGGGTCCGCCCGGCGGCTGCACCTTTCTCGCCTATCTGCAGCGTTGGTCCCAATGCAGGTCCGAGATTCTGGTCATGGCTATTTTGCGAAATCTCCAGCCGGGCCGCCGTCCTCAAGGCTGAATTCATGCGTGCTTCGCGCATCTTCATCGACCACACGAAACCAATGCTCCTGAAGCGCTCTAGGCGACACCCTTTGGCCCGTGACCTTCTCTACCGCAGATAACGGATCATCGGCGCTCGTGGCCTGAGTTGAGACACACTCCTCTCCATGCCACTCTTCCACCTGGTACTCTGGCATGCCGGCCTACCTACCGCTCCCCAGAGCCTTCGCTTCCCGCTCCAGCGTCTCGCGTCGGTTGCCGTGCTTCGCGATCAATTCCTTGACCTGCTGCGGGGTGATGCCGGCCTTGGTGGCGAAATACTCGACTTCATAATCCTCATCGGCAGAGACGCGGTCCCGATCGCGGAAGTCCGTCTTCGTTTTGTCGTCAGCCATTTGCTTTGCTCCTGGTTGAATGATCAACCGCAACGTGCAGCCGCAGCCTTTTGTTGCAGCGGAGCCCGGATTTCCGAAACGGTCACATGGGAAAACGGCCCTCAGTCGCAGGAGGTGCTGGTGTTGCTGTAACTTTGAACGGAACGGTTCTTCTCCTTGACGGTTGTGACGTGAAGGAGATGCCTCATGTTTGAAAGTGTGATGTGGTTGATCGTCGTTGCTGGTGGGCCACTGTTGCTGGCCCTATTGATGGCATACGTTCTTATGACCCGACGCCACCGTGGTCCTGCAGAACGCATGGAAAGCGACCGCGCGACCAAACGGCTCTATCGCCAGGACGAACGTTGATCCTGAGGCTGGCGCACGTTTGCGCTCACGCTGGCCCGCTGCCTCGCGGTGGCAGGCTTCTTCGTTTTAGGAAGTTAGGAATAACTTAGGAAAGATTTGGCCCTCTTTGAAAATACAGAGGCAATTCAGCACGGTAGCCAAATATCTGGCGGAGGGAGTGGGATTCGAACCCACGGTGGGCTTGCACCCACGCCGGTTTTCAAGACCGGTGCCTTAAACCGCTCGGCCATCCCTCCAACGTGACTTTTCAATCATCTAGGAACATCAACCGACCCAGTGAACGACAGTTGGTATCGAATGATACCTATCCTTCCGGACCAGCTTGCGGTTCATTTCTCTAGAGCGTTGCCCATCGCCAAGTCAACCATCGGCGCTGCCATGGATAATAGGGGTGGCGTTCGTTACCCGAACGGAGCTGCGAACCCGTTTTCGAAGGAGCCGGGATCTAATTGCGATCCTTGCTGCCGACCTGCACAAGTTGCAGAAGACCCAGCACGACAAGTGCGAGCAAGGTAGCCAAAGCCGCGATCTGCCAGAACCCGAGCCCAACCGCCAGGCCTATGGCGCCTGCCAGCCACATGCCCGCCCCAGTGGTAAGCCCTTGAACCTCGCCCTTGGAGAAGAAGATCAAGCCCGCGGCCAGAAATGCCACGCCGGCAGTCGTGGCTTCGATCAAGCGGATAGGATCAATGGCGATTTCCTGACCATCGAAGACGTGAAGATGAGTAATCTCGATCGTGAGGATGGCAATTAGAGCCGTCGCAACACAGACCAGGATGTGTGTCCTCAATCCGGCCGGTCGGTTACGCCATTCGCGTTCGATCCCAACGATGGAGCCAAGGACGGCCGCGAGCAAAAGCCTGGCTGAAATTACGGAAAAGGGCAGCCACGTCTGTTGCCCGAAACGTTCAATGAATTCATCCATGAGGCGCAGAACGTATCTCGGGTCGGTCGGTTCCAGGCAGCCGCGCTTCATGCCACAGGTTCACTTCCAGACTCCAAAGGACAGAGGTCTCGGATGCCTCCTCACAGGCGCCCGGCCAGCCCGGGACCTGGCCGCCACATTCCTGCCCGGTTCCGGACACAATCGATTAATACGCTGATAAACAATTCCTGCGCACAAGGGATGGGGATTGGCGCGTCGCAGGCATTGCTCATCTGGCTCCGCCGAAATTCTAGAAGCGGCGCCTGTGTCGAGACGGTAGGGGACATCGGAAAACATGCAGACCACGACGCATCGGCGTCTTCGTCGCGCTCCTGCTTTGGTGTTGTGCGCTCTTTCGGCTGCGTTGCTGGCCGCGTGCGCGTCGCCGCAGTCCGAGCCGAAAGCCATGGTCTACAAGAAGCCTCGCTCGAAGGAATATTTTGCCGAGACCGAATACGGTGTGAAGGCCAGCCCGCGCGTTCAGTACATGCGGCGCGGCGGCGGCCGCGACCAGTTGGGCAAGCCCTATCAGGTGCGCGGCAAGTGGTATTACCCCAAGGAAGACAAGCGCTACGCCAAGGTCGGTCTCGCCTCCTGGTATGGCGATGCCTTCCACGGTCGTCTCACAGCCAATGGCGAAGTCTACGACATGACCCATCTGACGGCGGCGCATCCGACCATGCCGCTGCCAAGCTACGCCCGTGTCACCAACACCGAGACCGGAAGCTCGGTCATCGTGCGCGTCAACGACCGCGGCCCCTATCACGAGGGACGCATCATCGATGTCTCGGAACGCGCCGCGCAAATGCTCGACTATGCCAAGGTCGGCACGGCCAGGGTCAAGGTGGAATATATTGGCCGCGCACCGCTCGACGGCGACGACGACCAATATCTGGTCGCCTCCTACCGCCCGGGCAACCGCCCGGACCCGTCCGATGGCTTGCCGACCGGCGTCATGGTGGCGATGAACGGACCTTCGCCGAGCCTATCTGTTGGCGCACCCCCTGCCGTAGTGCCGTTTCCTGGTCAGTTGACGAATTCCGACACACAGCCAGTGATGTCGATGCAGGCACCGGCCTCAAGCGATGTGACGCTGCCTGAATTCGGGCCGATCGTGCCTCAGCGCCCGGAATCGCCCTTTGCCGTGGCTTCGCTCTCCTATGCGGATGAGCGCGTACAGCGCGCCGACGTCTTTGCAGCGCTTGACGACCAGGGCATGTCGCCAGCCGACATCCTGCAATCGTGGAAGAAATCCAACCCGCAGGCATCGCCTGCCGTTTCCGACTATGTCGCCGCCGGATCCTTCGACGATGCTGCCGAGGCAAAGCGGGTGGCTGCGGCTCTCGAACCGTTCGGCAGGACCGAAATCCAGAGCACCGAACTCGACGGCAATGACTGGTACGCGGTCAATCTCTATCCGGATGGCCATGGCAATGTCGACGACCTCTTGCACGCGGCATGGTCGCATGGCGCGCCGGACGCGCTGGCTGTGCGCAACTGACCAACAAAGGCACGCCGGTTTGTCATTGCGCGGTTGATCCGCCGGGAAGAAGCCTGATAGCGTTGCGGCAAGTTTCTGCCGGCTAACAGTCGAGCCTCTTCATGCGATTTCGCCTTTTCCACCCTTTTGCCGGGCTTTTTGGCCTTGGCTTCTTGCTTGCCGCGCTGGTTCCGGCCAACGCGCAGCTTTTCGAGACCAAGGCGACGCAGGCTTTCATGATCGATGCCGAAACCGGCACGGTGCTGTTTTCCAAGGATGCCGACCAACCGATCCCGCCGGCCTCGATGGCCAAGCTGATGACGATGGAGATGGTCTTCAACGCCATCAAGTCGAAGCGCATGAGCCTCGACGACACCTTCGTGGTTTCGGAAAATGCCTGGCGCAAGGGCGGTGCGCCTTCGGGAACGTCGACCATGTTTGCCAAGCTCAAATCGGCGATCCGGGTCGAGGATCTGATCCAGGGGGTCACCATACAGGCCGCCAATGACGGCTGCATGGTGCTGGCCGAAGGCATGGCCGGTTCGGAAGAGAATTTCGCGGCGCAGATGAACGATCGCGCGCGCCAGATCGGGCTGCCGAAATCGACATTTGTCAATTCCACCGGCCTGCCGGCCGACGGCCAGCAGACGACAGTGCGCGAACTGGCGCAGCTTGGCCTGCATATATGGCGCGAATATCCGGATCTCTATCTCTATTACGGCCGGGCCGATTTCACCTGGAACAAGATCTCGCAAAAGAATCGCAACCCGTTGCTGGCCATGGGCATCGGCGCCGATGGGCTGGCGGTCGGGTCGAGCGAGGCGGGCGGTTTCGGCATTGTCGGCTCGGTCAGCCATGACGGAACCAGGGTGTTCGCGGCGATGAGCGGATTGGCCAATGATCGCGAGCGCGCCGAGGAAGCGCGCAAGCTGCTCGAATGGGGCGTCCGCTCCTTCGAGAAGACCGAGATTTTCGCTGGCAACGAAGTGGTCGGCGAGGCCCAGGTGTTCGGCGGCGCCAAATCCAGCGTAGCGCTGAAGGCAAAGGCGCCGATCGACGTCCTGCTGCCGATCGCCAACCGCGACAAGCTGACCGCCAGGATCGTCTATCAGGGGCCGGTATCGGCGCCGGTGGAGGAGGGGCAACCCGTCGGCGCGCTGCGCGTCTGGATCGGCGACACGCTGAGCCAGGAAACGCCGCTTTTCGCCGCCGAATCGGTCGGCGTCGGCACGTTGCCGCAACGCGCGTTTGATGCCGCCAGGGAACTGGCCGTAGGCTGGCTGCGTTGAGTTCCTGCGGCGTGGACCTTTTCTCAGGCGCGGACTAAGACACCAGCGCAAAGCAGGACAAAGGCCTTTCGATTGGCAAGCGGATTTTTCATCACCTTCGAAGGCGGCGAGGGCGCCGGCAAGTCGACGCAGATCGAGCGGCTGGCCCAGAAGATGCGCGCCAAGAAATACGATGTCCTCCTCACCCGCGAACCCGGGGGGTCACCCGGCGCCGAGGCGGTCAGGCATGTGCTCCTGTCCGGCGCCGCCGAGCCGTTCGGGCCGAAGATGGAGGCGCTGCTGTTTGCCGCCGCGCGCTCCGACCATGTCGAGCAGGTCATCCGGCCGGCGGTGGAGCGCGGCTCCATCGTGCTTTGCGACCGTTTCCTGGATTCGTCGCGCGTCTATCAGGGCGTCACCGGCGGCCTCGATCCGGCTTTCATGGAAGCTCTGGAGGAGGTCGCCATCCACGGCATGATGCCGGATATGACGCTCATCCTTGACATTGACCCTGCCGAGGGCTTGCGGCGCGCCGCCGCGCGGCGTGGCGCCGAGGACGGTCCGGACCGCTTCGAAAAGGAGACGCTGGATATCCACCAGCGCCGCCGCGACGCCTTCCTGGCGATCGCAGCCGCCGAGCCGGACCGCTGCATCGTGATCGACGCGTCGGCGCCTCCCGCTGCGGTGGAGGATGTCATCACCGCGGTGGTGTTCGCCGCACTTGAGGCGAGGGCGCCCGCGCGCAACCGACAGGCGGCGCCCGCATGATCTTCGAACGCATCGCTCCCGAGCAGCACGACACACTGGACGGTGTACCGGAGCCGTCCGAGACGCTGCGCCTGGTCGGCCATGAGCAGGCGGCCGCGATGCTCGCTGCCGCCTATCGCTCGGGAAAACTGCCGCATGCGTTGATCTTTGCCGGGCCGGTCGGCATCGGCAAGGCGACGCTTGCCTTTCACCTGGCGCACCATCTGTTGAAGCATCCGGCCTTCGACCAGGCGCCGGATGTGTTTGCCGTTCCCGATCCGGCCTCACCGCTGTTTCGCCAGATCGCCACCGGGGCGCATCCCGGCGTGCTGCACCTGACCCGGCCGCTGAACGACAAGACCAAGAGTTTCAAGACCGTCGTCACCGTCGACGAGATCCGCAAGGTCAACCGCTTCCTGTCGCTGACCTCGCATGACGGCAGCTACCGGGTGGTGATCGTCGATCCGGCCGACGACATGAACACCAACGCCGCCAATGCCTTGCTGAAGAACCTCGAGGAGCCGCCGAGCCGCACGCTGTTCATCCTCATCGTGCATGCGCCGGGCAGCCTTTTGCCGACCATCCGTTCGCGCTGCCAGATGGTGCGGCTGACGCCGCTCGATGCCGGCAGCCTGATGAGTGTTCTGGAGACCGTCGAGCCGCCGCCACCTTCCGATCCTGCTGCGCGCGCGGCACTAGCGGAACGGGCAGGGGGCAGCGCCCGCAATGCGATCCTTCTGACCCAATATGGCGGGCTGGAGATTGCCGGCACGCTCGACGCCCTGGTCACGTCGGGCAAGAGCGACATCGCCGGCGCCTATCGCCTTGCCGAGGCCGTCGCCGGCCGCGACCAGGCGATCCAATTCGACATCTTCAACCGCCGCGCGCTCGACCTGCTCTCCACCGGCGCCAGTGAAGCCGCGCTGGCCGGGGATCTCGCGCGGGCGAAAACGCTGTCCGACACTTGGCACGAGGCGCTGAACGCCATATCTGAGACCGATACCTACAATCTCGACAAGAAGCAGCACGCCTTGACCATGATCGACCGACTGAATTCCGCAATGCAAATGTGACCGGATCCGGCCTCGGGTCGGGATGGCAATCGCCGTCTCGATGCGATATCCACCGCTCACACTCAATTCGGACATTCATGACGGTTCATTCATGTCACGCGACACATTCTACATCACCACACCGATTTTCTATCCGAACGGCAAGCCGCATATCGGCCACGCCTATACGGTCATTGCGACCGACGCGCTGGCCCGCTTCCAGCGCCTGGACGGCAAGGACGTGCTCTTCCTCACCGGCACCGACGAACATGGCCTCAAGATGCAGCAGACGGCCGAGAAGGAAGGCATAACGCCACTCGCGCTTGCCGACCGCAACTCGGCCATCTTCCGTTCGATGACAGAGGTCCTGGGCGGCTCGAATGATGACTACATCCGCACGACGGAACCACGCCACTACGAGTCGTGCCAGGCGATCTGGAAGGCTATGGCGGCCAATGGCGACATCTATCTTGACCGCTATAGCGGCTGGTATTCGGTCCGCCAGGAAGCCTATTTCGAAGAGAGCGAAACCACGCTCGGCGACGACGGCGTGCGCCGCGAGCCGCTTGGCTCGCCGGTCGAATGGAATGAGGAGGAAAGCTACTTCTTCAGGCTTTCCGCCTATCAGGACAAATTGCTTGCGCTGTACGAAAGCCAGCCCGATTTCGTCGGTCCGGCCGAGCGCCGAAATGAGGTGATGAGCTTCGTCAGGTCCGGCCTCAAGGACATCTCGGTCTCGCGCACGACCTTCAATTGGGGCGTGCCGGTGCCGGGCGACGACAAGCATGTGATGTATGTCTGGGTCGATGCCTTGACCAACTACATCACCGCTGCCGGCTATCCCGACACCAAGGCCGAGCAATGGCGCTACTGGCCGGCCACGCACATTATCGGCAAGGACATCGTCCGCTTCCATGCCGTCTACTGGCCGGCTTTCCTGATGTCGGCCGGCATCGAACTGCCGAAGCGCGTCTTCGCGCATGGCTTCCTGTTCAACCGCGGCGAGAAAATGTCGAAGTCGGTCGGCAATGTCGTAGACCCCTTCACCATGGTCGAGCATTACGGCCTCGACCAGGTGCGCTATTTCTTCTTGCGTGAGGTGCCATTCGGCCAGGACGGCAGCTACAGCCATGACGCGATCGTCAACCGCACAAATGCCGATCTCGCCAACGGTCTCGGCAATCTGGCGCAGCGCTCGCTGTCGATGATCGCCAAGAACTGCGGCGGCGTGGTGCCGCATCGCGGCGAGCTGACCGAAGCCGACAGCGCGATCCTCGACCAGGCGGTGGAAGCGCTGGGTACCGCGCGCCAGGCGATGGCGGAACAGGGCATCCATCTCGCGTTGGCGGCGATCTTCGGCGTTGTGGCGGAAGCGGATCGCTACTTCGCCTCGCAGGCGCCCTGGGCGCTGAAGAAGACCGATCCGGCGCGCATGGAAACAGTGCTGTGGACGACCGCCGAACTGGTGCGGCGCGTGGCATTGCTGTGCCAGCCCTACATTCCGGGGTCGGCCGGCAAGCTGCTGGACCTGCTGGCGGTGCCGGCGGACAAGCGTGACTTCGCGCATGTCCATGCCGACTATGCGCTGGTGCCCGGCACGGCGCTGCCCGCGCCGGAGGGCGTGTTTCCGCGTTATGTCGAAAACCCTGAGGCGAGCGCCTGATGCTCGTCGACAGCCATTGCCATCTCGACTTTCCGGATTTCACCGAGGAGCGGGCGGCCATCGTCGCCCGCGCCAAGGCTGCCGGTATAGGTCACATGGTGACCATCTCGACACGCGTGAAGCGGTTTGCGCAAGTGCTTGAGATTGCCGAGAGTTTCGACGAAATCTATTGCTCGGTCGGCACCCATCCTCACAATGCCGGCGAAGAGCTGGATGTGACGGCTGAGGACCTTGTGCGCCTGTCCGCGCACCCGAAGGTGGTGGCGATCGGCGAGGCCGGGCTCGACTATTTTTACGACGAGGCGCCACGCGATGCGCAGGCGCAGGGTTTTCGCACTCATATAGCAGCTGCGCGCGAGACCGGGCTGCCGCTGGTGATCCATTCGCGCGATGCCGATGACGACATGGCTGCCATCCTCGAAGACGAAACAGGGAAGGGCGCCTTCCCCTTCATCCTGCATTGTTTTTCGTCGGGGCGACGGCTGGCAGAGGTCGGCGTGGCGCTTGGCGGCTATGTGTCCTTCTCGGGCATACTGACCTTCAAGAACTCCGCCGATTTGCGCGCCATCGCAGCCGATGTGCCGCATTACCGGCTGCTGGTCGAGACCGACGCGCCGTATCTGGCGCCGGTGCCGTTCCGCGGCAAACGCAACGAGCCGGCCTATGTCGCGCATACAGCCAAGGTGCTGGCGGAGACGGTCGGCGTTGGCGAAGCCGAGATCGCGACGCTGACGACGGCGAACTTCTTCCGGCTGTTCGGCAAGATGCCGCGGCCCGCCGGGCTCTGACGCATGAGCGACCGGCTGCGCCTCACCATCCTCGGCTGCGGCTCGTCACCTGGCACGCCGCGCATCACCGGCGATTGGGGCAATTGCGACCCGGCCAATCCGAAAAACCGGCGTACACGCTCAGCCGCGCTCGTCGAGCGGATAGCAGCCAACGGCGCCAGAACCACGGTCGTCATCGACACCGGGCCTGATTTCCGTGAGCAGATGCTGATGGCGGCCGTCCGGCGCATCGACGCCGTCGTCTATACGCATCCGCACGCCGACCACATCCACGGCATCGACGATCTGCGCGGCTACGTGCTGGAGCAGCGCCATTTGATCGATGTCCATGCCGACCAGCCGACCATGCTCAGGCTGCGCGAAGCGTTCGGCTATTGCTTCGAGACGCCGTTTGGCAGTTCCTATCCGCCGATCGTCAGGCCGCACATCATCGATCACGCAAGGGCGGTGACGATCGAAGGCGAGGGCGGTGCCCTCACCCTCGAGCCGCTGCCGCAGATCCATGGCGACATCATTTCGCTCGGCTTCCGCATCGGCGGGCTGGCCTACTGCCCCGATATAAGCGACTTCCCGGATGCCACCGCCGAGCGGCTGCGCGGCCTGGAAATGCTGGTCATCGATGCCTTGCAGTACCATACCCATCCCAGTCATCTGTCGCTCGGTCAGGCGCTTGGCTGGATTGAAAAACTGGCGCCGAAACAGGCCGTGCTGACGCATATGCATGTGCCGCTCGACTATGCCACGGTGAAGGCCGAGGTGCCGGCCAACGTCACTCCGGCCTATGACGGCATGGTGATCGAAATTCCTTTATGAGACAGCATGATACGAGCAGATCTTTATAAGGACGTTCGGTTCTTCGGCGCGAAGATCAGCAGCGTTCCAATCCGCTCATAGCCCATGCGGGGATAAAGCAGCGCTCCGGCACGCGTCGCCAACAGCATCGAGCACCGCGACCCATGCGCTTTGTCGTCATGCAGCATTTTGGCCATCAGCGCCTGGCCGATGCCTCGACGCCGGTGCGAAGGCTCGACAAACATTGCCGAGCACCATGTGGCGCCGACGGCGTCTATGCTGCGCACACGCCCGACGATGGCGTCGCCATCGAGCGCCACATACTGGCGAAACGGCGCATCGTCGCCGAGTTGATCGTCTGGAAGTGACCGCCTGCGTATGACCTTTCCCAGTTGTGCAGCGCGTTCAGCCGTCCTCACGCGTTCGATAGAGACGATTGCTGGCGGGTCTGGAATTTGGCGCAGCGACTGGATGAAAAAGCCTTCCGTCCGCAGCAGCCGGTAGCCGAGCGCCTTGTAGGCCGTTCGCGTTGGTTCGTCCGGGCCGTCATTCGCGATCACGACCGAAACGGCAAAGCCCGGCCGCGCATGCTGCCGCACGATGGCATCGGCTTCCTCGGCGGCGACGTCATGGACGATCCATTCTTCGCCACGGTAGTCGCGTGCATTCTTGCGCTCGGCATCGCGCATCAGCCACAAGGGTCCGACGCGGCTGGCTTCGTATGGAAAGGTGCGGCTCTTGTCGGTGCTGAAGCCGTGCACGAACACTTTGATCGCCGCTTCGATGTCACGCTTTCCTGTCGTCATCGACACAGCGTAGCGTTGGCCAACGGCTCATGCCAAGCCCTATGAAAGTCCGCGTCCTTTCCCAGCTGCAGCCTGATGCATAAGTTCCATAATCTATCTTATGCGACTTTCATATGTGGCTGCTGCTTCCATTAGGGGCCTGCCAATATACGCCCTGCTGACTGAGATGCAGGCCGGCGGCTCTGATTGCTTGGCGGGAGGAACGTTGACGAAGCAGTGGCGAAATGAGTTGGCGTGGTCTTCATTTCTCAAGGGATGGGCCTTTCGCAAAGGCCTCGACTTCCTGGTCGACCGGCCCGCGCCGGGATAACGAACAGGAGCGTCATCCCGAAAAGCTTTCCAGGAGGCCGCTGAAGGCTGCTGCGATTGCAACAAGATGGAAGACGCCAAGGGCCAGCCATCTGGAGCCGCCGGCGCCCGCAACAAATGCCCCATAGGCAGGAAACTGCAGCGTAGCCAATCCGATGGAAAGGCTGGTGATCGTTGTGTTGGTCAAAAGCGTTGCCAGCATGGGGACCGGATAGAGAAGTCGCGCCAGCCCATAGTCGCCATGCCCGGCCCCGGCCGAATAGAGCGCCAGGAAAAAGGCGACCGGCGTGACGCCGAGGCCGACAAGGAACCCTGCCCGCGAGGAGAATTTTGGCGACGTCATCTGGCCATGGCCATGGCGGCCGGTGGGTCGCCGCCGGGTGGCAGTGGTACGGGAGCGTATCCGGAGTAGTCGGCGCGCAGGCGTGCCAGTCCGTTCGAACAGGACCGGAGCGCATCCTCCAGCATGAACATGTTCGCGAGCGGCATTGTCGCTTTGACAACGACGACCACGCCGCTGATTTCCCGACTCCGGATCAGGCCCCGGCGGCTGTGCAGTTCGGCGATGATTTTGTCGACATAGGCCGCCGACGTGTTCACCTCGACTTGCATGATCGGCTCGAAGAGCTGCACGCCCAGCTTGGGAGCGGCTTCACGGAAGCAGGCTCGGCCGGCGATCTCGAAAGTCAGGGGCGAGGAATCAGTATCGTGATACGCGCCGTCGATCAGCGTTGCCTTCACGCCAAGCATCGGGAAGCCAGCAAACGGGCCTGAAGACAGAATGTTCCGCAGCCCCTTTTCGACGCCCGCAACATATTCGTTCGGAAGCGCACCGTCGGCGACCTTGGACCCGAAGACGAAGTCCCAGCTACCGCCATTCGGCTCGAACGCAATCTTGACGCGGGCGAACTGACCCGTACCACCGGACTGCTTCTTGTGCGTGTAGTCCTGCTCGTGCTTACGGGTGATCGTCTCGCGATACGCTACCTTGGGCGCGCCGACATTCACCTCAATGCGAGACTCGCGGCGCAGGTGGTCGATGACTATGTCGAGGTGGAGTTCGTCCCTGCCGGCGACGATCGTCTGGCCCGATTCCGCATCCTGCTTGACGTGCAACCAGGGATCCTCGTCCGCCAGCTTCGACAAGGCAGTAGCTAGCTTCTCCTGATCGCCCGCGACTTCGGCTCGATCGCGATTTGCAGCAGAGGCCAGGGCGCGGCAGACTTTTCCATCATGACTCCATGGTTGCAGATCGATCCGATGACCGCAACGGAGGGGTCTACGCCCGGCCGGCCGCCCTGCCCGTCCCTTTCGCTTCCTGACTGTGGACGCGCGCCAGAAAATCGCGCACCAGCGGAAGCGCCTCATCGAAATGGGTTTCGAGCAACCAGTGGCCGGCGCCGCCGATGAGATGAAGTTCTGCTTCCGGCAAATCGCGCTGGTAGGCATGCGCCGATTGCGCCGGCATGTAACCATCCTCGGGACCCCAAACGATGAGCGTCGGAGGTTGGTGCTCGCGCAGAAAGCTCTGATAGCGGGGGAACCAGCCGAGGTTCGCCTCCAACTTCTCCATCAGGTTGACCGCGAGCCGCCGGCGGATCGGCGTGTCCATCAAAGGCCAGTGGAGTTTCCAAAGATCGGGAGGCACGCGCTCGGCTACAGCGTCATCCACCTCTCCGACAAACTCGTGCCGGAAGCCCTCCTCGCTTACCGCCTCTTCCAACGGCCGATGCTTTTCGGGCGTCTTCTCATTCCAATAGGCTTTTATGGCGGCGTATTTCGGCCCGAGAACGTCCTCGTAGATGTCACCGTTCTGGATAATGCGGCGATGCGCTCGGGATGTGCGATGGCGTGGCGCAGTCCGATCTGAGAGCCATAATCGTGCAGCCAGAGAGCATAGCGCGACATGCCGAGCGCATCGCCGAAAGCTGTCAGAAACCCGGCATAGGCATCGAAATCATAGCCAAAAACCGACATTTCGGGCGTGGCGCTGTAGCCAAAGCCGGGAAAGTCAGGCGCGAATGTATGCCAGCGATCGGCAAGTGCCGGCATCAACCTTCGGAATTGATAGGACGAGCACGGATAGCCGTGCGGCAGCAGGAGGACGGGAGCATCAGGCGGGCCGTCTTCGCGATAGAAGATGCTGTTTCCGTCAACGCCGATCCGGCGATGTTGCAATTCTACCTCCTTGCTCAAAGCTTGCCCGCCACTTTGTTTACGGCGCTCCGGCAAGAAGGTTCCCTTGAAGTCAGGGCGTGACGGCTTCCGGCTCTCCATTGCCCGACAGGATCTGCAGCGTTCCGCGCGTGGCGTTGCGGAACGCATCGTCGAAACTGACGCCACGTACCTGCCAGCGATACTCCTTATCCTTGAAGCTGAGCCGCCAGTCGCCGACCCAGCCCAGCGCTTCCTGGCGCCATGCCAAAGTGCCGGCAAGCAGGGCGTCCCCATCCAGCGTGTTGGCCACGTCGGCGAGCGCGACGTCGGACGGCCGAGGCAACTCCAGCGGCAAACCGGTCCGGTGCGCCGCGTCCGCCAGCGCAACGCGCATATCCGCCGCAAGCTCGCCGCCGCCATCGCGCACCAGCGTGAAGCCGTCGCCTTTCATCGGCCTTACATCCAGCAGTGCGACGATTTTTGGCCGCGGCACCGCCCACGGTTTGCGCCCGAGCGACGCCAGCAGGGCATCGATCTTGTCCGGGTCGAAATCGGCGGTGATGTAATGCGGCCGGTCGTGGGTGCCCTGCTCGTCATGCGGCGGGCGGTTGTTGAGCAGGTCGCGGTAGCCGACACCAGTGACATAGTCGGCCGCGTGCCGGCTCATGTCCGCAACACGCGGGTCGCCGATCAGCCGCGGGTCGCCGGAAACCTTGACCAGCACCTCTTCAAGGCACGGCGCCAGGCCCCACGCCCGGTTCTCCTCGCCAGTGCCGCTGGTCACCGATTGCGCGCGGTAGAGGCTGGCGCGGTCGATGTCGGCGGCAGCGACCGGAAAGACAATCAGCACAGCCAGCGCCGCTGCCACAAAGCCCAATTTCAAGCATCCAGGCACCCGCCGACCCTCCCGAAACGGTCCGGAACATCCGTTGGAGCCATACTCCTGATCATCAGGGAATTTCAAGGTGCCGCCCATCAAGGCGTATCGCCGACGATGCGCCGGTGTACGCCGTCCAGGCTCTCGGTGAGCGCCTCGAACACGTTTCGCGCCGTGAGTTCGCGAAGAACCTGTTCGTTGATGCCGCCGCGCGTCGCATAGTCCTGCGCCAGATGCATGAAGTCGGCATCCGGCGACATATCAGGAGCGCTTCCCAAGGCTTTGAAAAGCGATGCGATGTAATCGCGCCCCTTTCCTTCCTCGACGCCATTCTTCTTGAGCCAGCTGTTGATCGTATCGAGATATCTGTAGTAGCTGGCATAGGTCGCGGTGACCACGCTCAGCGCATTGAATTCGGCTGGGTTCTCGACCTCGATCACTTTCCCCAGACTGCCGAACAAGGCAGCGACAGTGGCATCCGGCGGGCAGATGATCGTTGCCCCCAGCCGGTGGGCAATCATCGGCATGGGCAGCGCTTTCGTCACCTGGTGCGCGGGTGCGGTCAAGCCGGCAATCTCATCGCGCGGCAGCGTGGCGATCAAGCTGATGAGGTGATGCTCGCGCCGACCGCAAACCCGGCAGGACGTCATGCGCAATTTGCGGCCGGACAGCCAGCATGACTAGGTCGCATTGATCGAGAACCGCCTGATTGTCATCAGCGATACACACATCCGGATAACGGGCTGCCAGCTCTGCGGCGATCTCTTCATTGCGCGGCGACAGCAGCACGGAGACGGAGTTATCCGCGACGGATTTGAGCCCGCTGACAATGGCCGCTGTAAGGGCACCCGTGCCGATGAAGCCAAGTTTCATCGCGCCTGTCTCTGGTTCATCGGTCACAGCGGCGCATGCTCGAGCCGTACCTGATAGCTCAGCACGCGCTTTTCACCGGGCGCGATCAGCATCACGCCCGGCTTGTCCGCGAACTCGCCATCGAAATCCACGGGGCTGGCAAGCCCGTGCCAGGGTTCGATACACAGGAACGGAGCGCCGCCCGGCTTCGACCAGATGCCCAATTCCTTGAAACCCTGCCACGACATCTCGATCGCCGCACCGTTCGCGGCGGCATAGCGCACGCTGGTGCTGGCCGGCCGGTCGAGGATCACGGCGTCTGCCTCGAACAGCTGTTCGGAAAGCGCCAGCGTTTTGCCTTCGATGGGCGTCGGCCGCGGTGCAGCCAGCACCAGGCCATCCTTCAGCCGGCGGATCGGCGCCGGCTCGTCCCGGGCAAAGGTCAGGTGGTAGTCGGTCTTGGCGAGCCCCGGCTGCAATGGCCAATTGAAAGCCGGATGTGCACCGATGGAGGCTGGCAGCGTCTCGTCGCCGGTGTTGGCAATCTCGAAGCTCACACCAAGTTCGCGACGCTCGAGCGTGTAGGTGATGGCAAGGCGAAAGGCGAACGGATAGCGCGTGCGTGTATCGGCATCGTCGGTCAACACCAGCGTGCAGGATCGGGGACTCGTCTCAGCAGCCCACACAAACGGCTTGTCGCGGGCAAATCCGTGCTGCGTCAGGGGATAGACCTGGCCCCCATGGCGGAGCTGGTCGCCCTTCAGCCGGCCGACGATCGGAAACAGCACCGGCGAATGCCGCCGCCATTCCGGCCCGGCCTGCCACAAAAACTCCAGACCCTCGGCATTGCGCAAGGAGATGAGCTCGGCCCCCTGCCCGACAATGGTTGCCGAGATGCCGTCGCCGTGAAGCGTCACTTGTTCCATGCGTTCTCGCGGAAAGCTGCGTGCGAGCGGCAGGTTAGCAAAAGCCCGCGTGGACTCAAGGGCGCGACATCGCGCTGATAGAGGAGCGATGTCTCCACGCCAAAACGACAGTGGCCGGAGATTCACCTCCGGCCACTGCGAGATCGAGATTGTTGCCTTGCTACGGTTCGACTATTCGCGCTCGCCGGTGAAATTCAGCAACAGCTGGAAGATGTTGACGAAGTTCAGGTACAGCGACAGCGCGCCGAAAACGGCAAGCTTCTGCTGCGATTCCGCGTCGAAATTCTCCGCATACTGTTCCTTGATCGTCTGCGTGTCCCAGGCGGTCAGGCCGACAAAGACGGCAATGCCGATCACCGAGATGGCGAACTGCAGCGCGGTCGAGCCAAGGAAGATGTTGACGACGCTGGCGATCACCACACCGATCAGGCCCATGATCAGGAAGGACGAGAACTGGGTCAGGTCGCGCTTGGTCGTGTAGCCGTAGCATGATCGGCACGGCCAGCGGCGATANGAGTTCAGACGTGTGCTCTTCCGATCTGTTGACGACGCTGGCGATCACCACACCGATCAGGCCCATGATCAGGAAGGACGAGAACTGGGTCAGGTCGCGCTTGGTCGTGTAGCCGTAGAGGCTGGTGGCGCCGAACATGGTGGCGGTGATGAAGAAGGTGCGCGCGATGCTGGTGCCTGTGAAGACCAGGAACACCGAAGCCAGCGACAGGCCCATCGCCGCGCAGAAGGCCCAGAACATCAACTGGGCGCTCGCCGCCGACATCGTCTGCATCTTGAACGAGAACAGCAGCACGAAGGCGAGCGGCGCCAGCATCACCACCCATTTCAGCGGGCTGGAAAAGATCGGCACGTAGAGGGCCGGCGTCGAAGCGACCACCATGGCGACGATGCCGGTGACGACGAGGCCGATGCCCATGTAGTTATAGACACGCAGCATGTGGCTGCGCAGGCCCTCGTCATAGATGGCGCCGGCGCGCGCGCCAGTGCCCATGCGGTATCCGAGTTCAGGGGTATTCATTGCGGGTTCTCCTTATGTGGTCTCAGTAAAGCGTCTTGATCAGTAAAGTGTCCTGATCAGTAAAGTGTCTTGGCAAGCGTCTCGGCGGCGCGGTCGAGGTCGTGGACATCGCTGCGCGCGACGACCGCGTACGCGACCTCGCCGATCTGGAAATAGGCAGAGGAGATGTCGCCGGAGGGCGCGATGGCAGGCTTGACGACGTCGAAGGTTCCGGGCCGGATCGCAAACAGCGAGACCAGCCCCATATCCTTCGTCTCCAGCGCCACCTCGACGCTCGGCCCGAAGCGCGACGGATAGATCTGCACGTCGCGGACCTTCCAGTCCTTGGGCAGCGATGGCATGACGATTGCGGTGGCGGCGCGGATTTCGTCGCCATTGTAGTTGGGCGTCTCCAGCTGCGAGGGCATCGCCTCGCGCATGAGCGTCGTCTTGTGCGCCCGGATCGCTTCTTCGACATAGGCGGGCGGCGGCGGCGAAGCCACGACCTTGGTCACCAGCAGCGGCCCGAAGAGGCCGTTCGCCAGCCAGCCGGCAGCGACAAAGACGGCGACCGCGGCCGCCCGCTGCAGCACGGCGAAGACGCGGCGACTGGCCAGCCCCCTGCCCAGCCGGCGCGCGACTTCAGTCGTCACGGGCCTCGCCATTCCTGTGGAAGCAGCCAGCGCCAGGCGCAGTTCGTCGCGCGTCCTCAAGTCGGACATCACCCGCGCCGCAGCCTCCGGACGAACCGAGAGGAACGCCTCGACCTCGATGCGGCGCGCGACATCCAGCTGGTCGTCGACATAAGAATCGAGATCGGTATCGGTCACCGGGTCCCGCAACAGGTCGGTCATGACGGGTCTCCCACGATCCTCAGATGGCTTTTGGCCGGCGAAGGTGCAGCGTTTTCCATCTCGCGCAGTGCTGCGCGCGCCCTGCCGATGCGCGACATCAGCGTGCCCAGCGGCACCCCGCTGGCGTCGGCGGCCTGCTGGTAGGAGAGGCCCTCGATGGCGACCAGATGCAGCGCCGAACGCTGCTCCTCCGGCAGACTGAAAAAGGCCTCGCGCACCTGCGCCAGTCGCACGGAATGTTCCTGAGGCGCCGGCGTGCTGGCATCGGTGAGATAGCCGGCCTGCTCGACACGCGCTGCTTCCGACCGGCGCGAGCGCATCTTGTCGATGAAAGCATTGTGGACGATCGACAGCAACCATGCCCGCAGATTGCCGCCCGAGCGGAATGTGTCGCGCCGCTCGTAGGCGCGCACCAGCGCATCGTGCACCAGATCCTCGGCGTCAGTGCCGTCGCGCGTCAGCGAGCGTGCGTAGCGCCTGAGCGAACCCAGCTGTCCGACAATATCGAAGCGTGGCATCGACCGTTTCATGCCCCGTTTACGAAACAGGCGGGGATCTTAATCCATCGCCACCAAAACTTTTTTGCGTCGCCACAATAGGCATCATGCAATCAGAAGTCCGCTGCGCACTTACCCATCTCCCGTGCGGCAGATGTTTGCTTTATGGATGAAGTCTAGCCTTATCCGTCTGTCCCAGGAGCAAAAGATGGCCAATGGTAGTCGTGTAACGGGTTTTGCAGCGTTGCCGGTCGTCGGCAGGGTGTTCATCATCTTTGGCATTGTCGGACTGATCGCTTCCGGCGTGCTGGCCATCGTCGAGATGTACGGCCCTCGTACCGCTTCGGCGACAGGCAGGATTGTCGCCGCCGAATACAATCCCCGCATCGAGTTCTCGACCGCCGACGGCACCGTCATCCGCTTCAACAATGCAGTCCACAGCTCGTTCTGGGGTGATGGCGACAGCGTCCCTGTCGCTTACGACCCAACCAATCCGCAAAATGCCTCCGTCGACAGCTTCGCCGGACGCTGGTTCCTTGCCGGGCTGGCCGGCATGCTCGGCGGTTTCTCCCTGCTGACCGGCATCGGTCTCGCCGTGATTGGACGGGTGCTTATCCGGCGGATTGGAATGAACCCGTCGCCATAGCCGCCGACCCCTGCCGTACAGACAAAGCTTGGCGTAACGGTCCAGTACGCTAGCGGACTGGCGCAGATGGAAGCACTGGCGAAACGCGGCCGCTTTGCGTATTACTCCGCCGCCATTGGAGCCGTATTGATGTTCGAGACCCTGCAACCTGCCCCGGCTGACAAGATCATCGCCTTGATCGGCCTCTATCGCGCCGATCCGCGCCCCGGCAAGATCGATCTCGGCGTCGGCGTCTACAAGGACCGCGACGGCAGGACGCCGGTCATGCGCGCCCTGCGCGAGGCCGAGAAGCGGTTGCTGCAGGACCAGGACACCAAGACCTATCTCGGCCTCGCCGGCGACACCGGCTTCAACACGGCGATGGTCAAGCTGGCCTTCGGCCCCGCTGCCGACATGACGCGCATCCGCGCCGCGCAAGCGCCTGGCGGTTCCGGCGCGCTGCGGCTGGTGGCGGAGCTGTTGAAGCGGACCCGCCCCGACGCAACCGTCTGGCTGTCGGACCCGACATGGCCGAACCACCCGCCGGTGATGCGCGGGGCCGGCCTCACGGTGCGCGATTATCCCTATTTCGATGCCGCTTCCGGCGCGGTGCGCTTCGACGAGATGCTGGCAACGCTTGGCGCAGCCGAGCCCGGCGATATCGTGCTGCTGCATGGCTGCTGCCATAACCCGACCGGCGCCAATCTCGATATCGCGCAATGGGCCAGCGTCGCCGATCTTGTCGTCGAGCGCGGGCTGTTGCCCTTTGTCGACATTGCCTATCAGGGCTTTGGCGAAGGCCTGGACGCCGATGCGGCCGGCTTGCGCCTTCTCGCGGGCAAGGTGCCTGAAATGGTCGTTGCCTCGAGCTGCTCGAAGAACTTTGCCGTCTACCGCGACCGCGTCGGCGCGGCGATGATCCTGGCGAAGGATGGTGCGCAAGCCGATGTGGCGATGAGCCAGATGCTGGCGGCGGCGCGCGCCATGTATTCGATGCCGCCGGACCATGGCGCCGCCGCCGTGCGCATGGTGCTGGAAGATGATGGCCTTCGCGCCGACTGGGAGGCGGAGCTGGAGGAGATGCGGCTGCGCATGCTGAGGCTGCGGGTCCAGTTCGCCGACGCGCTGCGCCGGCAGTCCAACTCCGACCGCTTCGACTTCATCGCCAGCCATCGCGGCATGTTTTCCAGGCTTGGCCTGACCGAGGCGCAAGTCGAGCGGCTGCGTGCCGAGTGTGGCGTCTACATGGTCGGCGACAGCCGCATCAACGTCGCCGGCCTGCCCGAGGACGGCATGGATGACCTCGCCAAGGCGGTTGTGTCGGTACTCGGCTGAAGCTCGCTGTGGACAATCTCCCCTCTCCGGCTGACGCCGTTGGCCGCACGACAGGCAGCGGGATAGCATTCGCCGCATGAAACCTTCGCGCGACATTTCCCGGCTGATCGAGATCATGGCGGCGCTCAGGGCGCCGAAGACCGGCTGTCCCTGGGACATCGAGCAGGATTTCTCGACCATCGCGCCCTATACGATCGAGGAAGCCTATGAGGTGGCGGACGCCATTGCGCGCGGCGATCTCGACGATCTGCGCGACGAACTCGGCGATCTCCTGCTGCAGGTCGTCTACCACGCGCAGATGGCTGAGGAAGCCGGCGATTTTGCCTTCGGTGATGTGGTCGAGGCCATCACCACCAAGATGATCCGGCGCCATCCGCATGTCTTCGGCGACGAGAAGGCGCGCAGCGCCGGCATGGCAAAGGGCATGTGGGAAAAGATCAAGGCTGAGGAAAAAGCCGAAAAGCGAAGTGCGCGCCTCGCCCGCGGCCTCGACCCCGAAGACCATGGCAAGGGTTTCCTGGACAGCGTGCCCGTCGCCCTGCCCGCTTTGACGCGGGCGCTAAAGCTGCAGGAAAAGGCAGCGCGTGTCGGTTTCGACTGGAGCGAGGCAGCACCCATCCTCGACAAGATCGAGGAAGAGATCGGCGAGCTGCGCGAGGCACTGGCTAAGGGCGAAACGGCTGAGATCAAGGACGAATTCGGCGACATGCTGTTTGCCGTCGTCAATCTGGGCCGTCACCTCAAGCTCGATTCGGAAGCGGCGCTCAGCGGCACCAACGAAAAGTTCCGCTCGCGCTTCCACTATGTCGAGCGCGCGATCGATGCATCGGGAAGCACGCTCGAAAAAGCCACGCTGGACGAGATGGAAGTGCTCTGGCAGCAGGCCAAGGGCGTGAAATAATCAGGCTTACTGCCTGTTTTTGCGGTGCAATCGGCTTTCGATCTCTTGCCGGGCGGTGTGCGTGGCCTTGAGTGCGATGGTCGCGCTGCCATCCTCATTGTCTACCCGCGAAACGACGTCGCCATTGCGGTATAGCCAGTCGACAAGGCCGAACTGCGGCGGTTCGATCGTCACCGTCAATTCCTCGAGTTCGCCCGACATCCTGGTCTCGATCAGCGCCTTCAGCGCATCGATGCCTTCGCCGGTGACCGCCGAGATGGCGATCGGCGGCGCCTTGTTGGCGTCAGTGCCGTCGGCGAGCAGGCGCTCCCGGTTGCCGTCGTCGAGAAGGTCGACCTTGTTCCACACTTCGACGACGCGCTTGGCATCGCCGGCATCGACGCCGAGATCGGCGAGAATGCGCTCGACGTCCTCGGCTTGCGCTGCGGTATCCGGATCCGAAATATCGCGCAGGTGGATGACCAGATCGGCCTCGACGACCTCTTCCAGCGTGGCGCGGAAGGCGGCGACCAGATGCGTCGGCAGGTCCGAAATGAAGCCGACTGTGTCCGACAGGATGATCGGCGTGCCGTGCGGCAGGCGCACGCGGCGCAGCGTCGGGTCGAGCGTTGCAAACAGCATGTCTTCGGCCAGCACGTCGGCCCCGGTCAGCCGGTTGAACAGCGTCGACTTTCCGGCATTGGTGTAGCCGACAATCGCCACCACCGGGAACGGCACCTTCTTGCGCTTGGCGCGGTGCAGGTCGCGGGTGCGGCGCACCGTTTCCAGCTCATGCTTGAGCTTGATGATTTTTTCCTGCAGCTGCCGCCGGTCCGACTCGATCTGGGTTTCGCCGGGGCCGCCGAGGAAGCCGGCGCCGCCGCGCTGGCGTTCAAGGTGGGTCCAGCTCCGCACCAGGCGGCCCTTCTGGTAGTTGAGATGGGCAAGTTCGACCTGCAGCGTGCCCTCCTTGGTCCGCGCGCGTTCGCCAAAAATCTCCAGGATCAATCCGGTGCGGTCGAGCACCTTGGCATTCATTTCTTTTTCGAGATTGCGCTGCTGCACCGGCGTCAGCGGATGGTCGACGATGACCACCTCCGCGTGACCCTCTTTGACGATCTCGGCAAATTCCGCAACCTTGCCGCTGCCGAGCAAGGTCGCCGGGCGTGGATCGTTGACGGTGACCACCGCCGTGTGGATCAGATCCAGGTTGATGGCGCGGGCAAGGCCGACCGCTTCGTCGTGGCGCGCATCCGCCGAACGCGTCAGCCGTGGACGGTTCGTTTCGTCATCGTTGCGCTGATGCCGGGTAAGCACCGGCACAATGACAACCGCCCGGGTCGGACCTGTGGCTTCCGTCCCGGAATTATGTGCTGGTTTCCCGCGGACGCCGCGGTCCGCGTCTTTTTCACGTGCCAATCAGGCGCCCTGGCTTTCCTCGCCATCGAACATCTGAACCGGCTGGCTCGGCATGATCGTGGAAATGGCATGCTTGTAGACGAGCTGGGAGTGGCCGTCACGGCGCAGCAGAACACAAAAATTGTCGAAGGAAGTGACCACGCCGGTCAGCTTGACGCCGTTGATGAGAAAGATGGTGAGTGGATTTTTGCTCTTGCGAACAGAATTCAGGAACAGGTCCTGAAGGTTTTGCGATCGTTCCGCCATTGTTCTTGTCTTTCGCCGATCCCCTTCGGTTTGCAGGCTAATGCGCCAAATTAGCGGGCACATGTCAAGCTTGCAAACACCCCCTTGCCGTCAGTAACGACAAGCAGAACGAGATATATTGATGTGCAGTCCGTCTGTGCGGTTATCAGGCTGGACTTTTTTCCGCAACGTCAAAAAAGGCTTGCCGCAATGAAAGTGTTATCGAACCGGGGTGCCCATTGGCGACCGCGGCACCGTCGATTGCCACGACCGGCATGGCGATTGTCGTTGCCGAACTGATGAAAGCTTCTCGCGCCGCCTTGGCTTCAGTGACTGAAAACCCGCGCTCCTCGATCGTCAACCCGAGCTTTGCCGCCACTTCGAACATGGTCGTGCGGGTGATGCCGCGCAGGATGCCATGCTCCGCCGGCCGGGTGACCAGAACGCCGTCCCTTGTAACGATCCAGGCGTTGGACGAGCCGCCCTCCTTGACGTTGCCATCGGTGTCGACGAACCAGGCTTCCTGGGCGCCGGCCTCCTTGGCTTTCTGCTTGGCCAGCACGTTGGGCAGCAGGCCGGTGCTCTTGATGTCGACCCGGTCCCAACGGTTTTCCGGCACGGTGATGACCTTGATGCCCGCCTCGGCTCGCTTGGCGGCCGCCGCCGGGTCGGCCTTTCTGGCCGTAATCACCAGCGATGACGGTGTATCGGCCGGGAAAACGAAGTCGCGGCTGGCAACACCGCGCGTAACCTGGACATAGACCAGGCCGTTGACGACGTGGTTGCGCCGCACGATCTCGCGCAGAAGAAGCGGCAGCACACCCTTGGTGACCGGCCAGTCGATCGACAATTCGCTAAGGGAGCGGCTCAGCCGGGCAAGATGGCGCGGCATGTCGACGATAAAGCCCTGCGCCACCTCGCAGACCTCGTAGACGCCGTCGGCGAATTGATAGCCGCGATCCTCGATATGCACGGCAGCGTCGGCATGGGCGACATAGCGCCCGTTCACATAGGCAATGCGCGGCATGGGTGATCCCTCAGAAAAGTTCCGGTTTTTCTATGCGATTCCGCCGCTGCCGTAACCGGCAATTGAATGGGCCACAGCCCGCTGGACCAACAACAACGGGGGTCAGACCCCCAGCGACTTCAGTTTCCGGTGCAGCGCCGAGCGCTCCATGCCAATGAATTCGGCCGTCTTCGAGATGTTGCCGCCGAAACGGTTGATCTGGGCGATCAGATAGTCCTTCTCGAACTGTTCGCGCGCCTCGCGCAGCGGCAGCGCCATGATGTGCTGGTCGGACTGGTTCGGCGTGCGCGGCATGACATCGCCGATCTCCGACGGCAACAGGTCGGCGGTGATCGGCGCATCGATATCGTCGCCACGCGCCAGGATCATCAGCCGTTCGACATTGTTGCGCAGCTGGCGGACATTGCCCGGCCAGTTGTGCGCCTGCAGCACGGCAAGCGCATCGTCGCCGATGCGGCGCGGCTTGATACCGGCCTGGCGAGCGATCTGCTTCATGAAATTGTCGACGAGGTAGGGAATGTCCTCGCGTCGCTCGGCCAGTCCCGGCACCATGACCGGAACCACCGCCAGGCGGTGATAGAGGTCTTCGCGAAAACGGCCGTCGGCGATCATCGCCTCCAGGTTCTGCGAGGTCGAGGAGATGATGCGGACGTCGACCTTGACCCGCTTGGTGCCGCCGACCCGCTCGAACTGCTGTTCGACCAGCACGCGCAAAATCTTGTTCTGCGTCTCGCGCGGCATGTCGGCCACTTCGTCGATGTAGAGAATGCCGCGGTGCGCCTCTTCAAGCGCGCCGACCTTGCGCTCGGTGCCGTTCGATTCGGTGCCGAACAGCTCGATCTCCATGCGCTCGGGCGTGATGTTGGCCGCGCTCAGCGTCACGAACGGCGCGCCCTTGCGCGTCGACAGCGTGTGGATGGCGCGCGCGGCGAGCTCCTTGCCCGAACCGGACGGACCGATGATCATGACGCGGCTGTTGGTCGGCGCAACGCGCTCGATGGTCTGGCGCAGCTGGCTCATCGCCGACGACATGCCGATCAAGTCGAAGGTTTCGCCGCTGCGCTGCTTGAGGTCGGACACCTCGCGCCGTAATTTCGAGGTTTCGAGCGCCCGCTCGGCGATCAGGATCAGCCTGTCGGCCTTGAACGGCTTCTCGATGAAATCATAGGCGCCGCGGCGGATGGCCGACACCGCTGTCTCGATATTGCCGTGGCCGGAGATCATCACCACCGGCAGGCTCGGATGCATCGTCTTGATCTCGTCGAGCAGCGCCAGCCCGTCGAGGCGCGAGCCCTGCAACCAGATGTCGAGGAAAATCAGCCGCGGCGCCCGGTCGGCGATTGCCGCGAGCGCGCTGTCGGCATCGAATGCCGTGCGGGTTTCATGCCCTTCGTCGCTCAATATGCCCGCGACGAGTTCACGGATGTCTTCCTCGTCATCGACGATGAGAATATCAGACGCCATTACCGACCTTTTCAGTTTCTCGTTCGTGTTCCGTTTCGCCTTGACCGCGTGGCGGCGCGGTTGCGGCAGCTGGCGGCAGGATGATCGAGATCATCGCGCCGCGTCCACCGTGGAAGTCCGCAGGCGCATCGTGCAATTCAAGCCGCCCGCCATGGTCCTCCACGATCTTCTTGACGATGGCGAGACCGAGCCCGGTGCCCTTCTCGCGCGTCGTCATGTAGGGCTCGAGCAGCCTTTGGCGGTTCTCGCGCGGCAAGCCTTTGCCATTGTCGATGACGTCGATTCTGATCGCGCCATTCTGCCGGGCAGCTTGAATCCGGATTATGCCGTGCGAACCGTCCTTTTGTTCCAGCCCGTCAATCGCCTCGGCCGCGTTTTTGATGACGTTGCCGAAAGCCTGCGCCATCAATCGGCTATCGAACGTGCCCTTGAGCGGTTCGTTGCCGAACACGCGTTCGAAAGCAATGTCGGCGCGGCTGACTTCGACCAGGAACGACGCCTCGCGCAGCGATTCACGCAGATCGATGGCTTTCATCTCGGGCTTGGGCATGCGGGCGAAAGCCGAGAACTCGTCGACCATGCGGCCGATATCCTCGACCTGCCGGATGATCGTGTCGGTGCACTGGTCGAAAATCTCGCGGTCCTCGGTGATGACCTTGCCGAAGCGTCGCTTGATGCGCTCGGCCGAGAGCTGGATCGGCGTCAGCGGGTTCTTGATTTCATGTGCGATACGCCGCGCCACATCCGCCCAGGCAGACGAGCGCTGTGCCTGGACCAGATCGGTGATGTCGTCGACCGTCACGACGTAGGATTTCTCCTCCTCGCCGTCGTCGCCGGCCTCGATGGTGATCTGCACGTTGAAGGTACGCTCGGCGCCGGTGCGATAGAAGGTGACCTGCTCGCGATAGACCGGCTTGCCGGATTTGCGGCCGATCTCGAAGACACGGCCGACATGCGGTAGCACGGCGGACAGGTTCTGCCCCAGCGCCGCCGTGGCCGATATGGCCAGCATCGTTTCGGCCGATTTGTTGACGATGGAGACGATGCCGTAGGGATCGACGCCGATGACGCCGGCGGTGACGCCGGCCAGCACCGCTTCCGAGAAACGACGCCGTTCGTCGATCAAATCCTTGGCCGACAGGATCTCGTTGCGCTGCGATTTAAGCTCCAGCAGCATCTTGTTGAACGTATCGCCAAGCGAGGCGACATCGCCGTCGGAAGGCCGTACCGGAACGGCGACATCGAGATTGCCGGTCGCAACCTCGTCAGCCGCGCCGATGAGTTGACGGATGGGCCGCACCAGACGGTCGGCCACCGCTATGCCGGTCCAGATGGCCGACAGGATGATGATCAGCGTCAGCGACAGATAGGGCAGCGCGAACGCCACCTGCGACGTCCGCCTGTTGTCTTCCAGGCCGCGATATTCGGCGGTGTTGGACTGGACGATCGCCCTCGCCTTGATCACTTCGGGGTCGACCAGGCGATTGGTGTAGAGGTAGAGGCCTTCGATCTCCCGCAGCTTGATGATGGCGCCCATGATGTTGCGCGTCTTCGGCTCGATCAGCACCGGCTTGCCGTCGGCCGCACTTGCCACCGCGCCCTCAGGCGGTGCCGGCATGGCGAAGTCCGCATCGGTCTGGGCACTCACGACAAAGGAGCCGTCTTCCCTCACCAGCGCCGCATGCACCAGGCTTCTGCCGACGGCTTCCTTGTTCATCAGGTCGAGAAAGCCGGTTCGATCGAGGCCGTAAAGCGTGCGCGACGCATCGAGATCGTAGGCCATCGACAGCGTCGTGCCCTGAAGATTGCGAGCGTTTTCCTGCACATAGGCGTCGGCGATCGACAGCGACGAGTTGACGATCGCCTTGGTGCGGATCTCGAACCAGCGGTCGAGGCCGATATCGAGCGTGATCGAGGCGATGATGGCCACCATGATGGCGGGGATGGCCGCGACCAGCGCAAACATCGTCACGATGCGCACATGCAGCCGCGACGCCGCCTTGCCGTGCCGGCGCGCCATGGTGATGCGATGCACCTCGCGGCCGACGAGGGCAATCAGCGCCAGCACAAATAAGGCATTGGCCGCAATCAGCGTCAGCGTTGTGTTTGCGTCTGGCGTGATCGGCGTGGCGCCGACAAGAATCGCAAACGAGATTGCCGCCGTAACCAGCGCGCCGGCAATTGCCACAACGCCGGGCAACGCAAGCAGCCGCCGTCCATCCCTCTGGCCGGGTCTGCTGAAAAGCGGTTCGTTTGATGTCAGAGCTTGCGAAGCCATGTCGCCGTCTAAGAGCCAGTGATTGCGTCGGATGTATGCAACGCATTGTGGCGATTATGCAACAAGTGTGGCCGTGACGGAAATCTTTCGGCCGCCGATCCCCTGAAAAGGGGATGACCTCGCGTCACTTCGAGCGCCAGGCGCTCATGGTCTCGACGATTTGTAGACGTTGACGCCCAGCTCGCGAATCTTCTTGCGCAACGTGTTGCGGTTGAGGCCCAGCAGTTCGGCGGCCTTGATCTGGTTGCCGCGGGTTGCCGTCATCGAGGCAAGGACCAGCGGATATTCGACCTCGGACAAGATGCGCTGATAGAGACCTGCCGGCGGCAACTCACCGGCGAAAGAGGCAAAATAGCGCTGCAGGAAGTGCTCCACCGCCTGGCCGATGGATAGATCGTCCGGGATCAAATTGCCGCCGCCGGGAACGACCGGTCTTTCGCCTGTCTTCAGCTCGGCTTCAATGATCTCGGCTGATATTTCGTCCTGCGAATAGAGCGCCGCAAGCCGGCGCACCAGGTTTTCCAACTCGCGCACGTTTCCCGGCCACGGATAGCGCTTCATCAATTCGATGCCGCCGGTCGAGATGCGCTTGGTCTGCAAGCCTTCGCTGGCGCCGATCTTGAAGAAATGCCGCACCAGATCGGGAATGTCTTCCGATCTCTCACGCAAACCCGGCAGCCGAAGCGGCACGACATTCAGGCGATAGAACAGATCCTCGCGGAAAAGCCCCTGGTTGATCAGCGTGCGCAGATCCTTGTTGGTGGCGGCGACGATGCGCACATCGGTCTTGATCGGGGTGCGCCCGCCGACCGTGGTGTATTCGCCCTGCTGCAGCACGCGCAGCAGCCGCGTCTGCGCCTCCATCGGCATGTCGCCGATCTCGTCGAGGAACAGCGTGCCGCCCTCGGCCTGCTCGAAGCGGCCGGTCGAGCGGTTCTGTGCGCCGGTGAAGGCGCCCTTCTCGTGGCCGAACAGCTCCGATTCGATCAAATCGCGCGGGATCGCCGCCATGTTGATGGCGACGAACGGACCGCCGCGGCGACGGCCATATTCGTGCAACGCGCGCGCCACCAATTCCTTGCCGGTGCCGGACTCGCCCGAGATCATCACCGTCAGGTCGGTCTGCATCATGCGCGCCAGCATGCGGTAGATGTCCTGCATGGCGGCCGACCGGCCGACCAGCGGCATCGCGTCAGGCTGTTCTTCCGGTCGCGTATCGATCTTCGGTCGGCGCGGCTCTGACAGCGCCCGGTTGACGATGTTGAGCAGTTCGGTCAAGTCGAACGGCTTCGGCAGATACTCGTAAGCACCTGTTTCGGAAGCACGAATCGCCGTCATGAAAGTGTTTTGCGCGCTCATCACGATGACCGGCAGCTCGGGGCGCGCCTTCTTGATGCGCGGCAGCATGTCGAAGGCGTTCTCGTCCGGCATGACAACGTCGGTGATCACCAGATCGCCCTCGCCCGCCGCCACCCAGCGCCACAGCGTCGAGGCGTTGGAGGTCACGCGCACCTCATGGCCGACGCGCGACAGCGCCTGATTGAGCACGGTGCGGATGGCCGCATCGTCGTCGGCGACGAGAATATTGCCGCGAACCGTCATTTGCGGTCTCCTTCGCCTTCATCATCGGCAGTGTCGATGGGTGTTTCTTTCCAGGCCGGCATCAGGATTCGGAAGGTGGTGCCGCGCGGCGTCGAATCGCATTCGATGATGCCGCCATGCTCGCCGACGATTTTCGCCACCAGCGCCAGGCCGAGCCCCGACCCGTTCGGCTTGGTGGTGATGAACGGATCGAACAGGATCGGCAGAATGTCTTCCGAAACGCCGGACCCATTGTCGCGCACGCAGAATTCAAGCGGTAGCGACACGCGGTCCTGGGTTCCGGGAACGGAAACGCGGATGCCCGGCCTGAACGCGGTCGACAGCACGATCTCGCCCTGCGGGTCGCCGCCGATCGCCTCGGCAGCGTTCTTGACCAGGTTGAGAAACACCTGGATCAGTTGGTCGCGGTTGGCGAAAACCGGAGGCAATGATGGATCATAGTCCTCCAATATCCTGATTCTCTTGGCAAAACCGTTCTTCGCGATTGCCTTCACATGATCCAGCACGACATGGATGTTGACAGGATAGCGGTCAATCGGCCGCTCGTCGGAAAACACTTCCATGCGGTCGACGAGGGAGACTATGCGATCAGTCTCGTCGGTGATGAGGCGGGTCAGCGCGCGATCCTCGTCGGACGCCGAGAGTTCGAGCAGCTGTGCGGCGCCACGTATGCCGGACAGCGGGTTCTTGATCTCATGTGCCAGCATGGCGGCAAGGCCGGTGACCGAACGCGCGGCACCCCTGTGTGTCATCTGCCGGTCGATCTTGTCGGCCATCGAGCGTTCCTGGAACATCACCACGATCGAGCCTGGGAATTCCGGCACCGGCGCGACATAGAGATCGACGACCTTCTCGATGCCGAGACGCGGCGACGACACGTCGACACGGTATTCGTTGACCGGCGCACGGCGCTCGCGCACCTGGTCGACCAGCTGCAGCAATGGGCTGCCGAACGGGATCAGTTTGGACAGTGTGTTGCGTGCCAGCATGTTGGCGCTGGAGCGGAAGAAGTCTTCCGCGTCGGCATTGGCGTAGGTGATGAACCCGTCCGGATCGACCATGATGACCGGACGGCGGATGGTGTTCAGCACGATATGGGCAGCATTTGCCATCTCGGTGCCCGGTGCAGCAGGCGCGTTCATGCAGCGCTCCGCATGGATGCGGCCTCGCCCCCGCCGGAAAACACCTCACGCAGCACGGCCATGACGCGGGCGGGCTCGAACGAGGTGAGGATGGCTTTGCGCCCTTCATTGGTGACGCCCACAGCGTGGCGATCGAGATACCAGCCGAGATGCTTGCGCGCCTGGCGCAAGCCACTTTCGACGCCGTAAAGCGTCAGCATGTCTTCGTAGTGGGAAACGATGTAGTCCGCCATGGCTTGCGGGCTTTCCGGCACGCCGGAGGGCGCGTTGCCCGCAGCCGTTGCCGCGATGTGGCCCGCCGTCCATGGCGCGCCATAATGCGCGCGGCCGATCATCACCGCGTCGGCGCCCGACTGTTCAAGGATTTCGGCGGCCTCCGCGGGCGAGCCCACATCGCCATTGGCGACGACCGGGATCGAGACGACGTCCTTGATGCGGGCGATGGCGCCCCAATCGGCCTTGCCTTGATAAAACTGGCAGCGCGTGCGCCCATGCACGGTCACCATTTTAACACCGGCCTCTTCGGCGCGGCGCGCCAAGACGGGTGCATTGAGCGCATTGTCGTCCCAGCCGAGCCGCATCTTGACCGTGACCGGCACCTGGACCGCGCCGATCACCGCTTCGATCAGCGACAGCGCGTGGTCGAGATCGCGCATCAGCGCCGAGCCGGCATAGCCGCCGGTCACCTTCTTGGCCGGGCAGCCCATATTGATGTCGATGATGTCGGCGCCCTCGCCGGCAGCGATGCGCGCGCCCTCGGCCATGTGCTCGGCCTCGCGGCCGGCAAGCTGGACCATATGGACGGGCAGCCCGGAATGACGGATGCGCAGGTCGCATCCGGCCCTGCCCTTGGCAAGCTCGCCGCTCGCCACCATTTCCGACACGACCAGGCCCGCGCCATGCGCGTAGGCGCGCTGCCGGAACGGCTCGTCCGTTATTCCCGACATGGGCGCGAGGAAGACGCGGTTGCGGATCGTCACGCCGCCAACGTCGAGCGGCGAAGCCAATTTTGTCACTTCAGGCATGCACAAAAACCAAGCATATCGGATTGCTGCACATTCTCTAGCCATAAGAAAGGCATTGTGCAACGCGCAATGACGTCACATTGCGGCGCATTTGGGAAAATGCTGGCCTTCGCCATAAGCCGCGACTAAGCCTCTCGGCATGACAGACGCAAGCGAAAAACCGGCCGAGGCGACGACCGACAAGGTCGGCGTGGTCATCGTTGCAGCCGGCCGCGGCGCGCGTGCCGGACAGGCCGACGGGCCGAAGCAATATCAACGCATCGGTGGCCGTGCCGTCATCGCGCGCACGCTGGAGACGTTCCTGGCGCATCCCAAAATTGGCCCCGTCGTCGTCGCCATCCATGCCGATGACCGCGCGCTTTTCGACAAGGCAGCCGGCGTGTATGCCGAGCGGGTTACCGCCGTGGTCGGTGGCGAGTCGCGCCAGGCCTCGGTCCGGCTCGGCCTGCTGGCGCTGAGGGAACGTACGCCCGGCCGTGTCCTTGTCCATGACGCGGTGCGGCCGTTTGTCGACACGGCCCTGATCGACCGTATCATCGCCGCCATTGGCGAGCGCCAGGGCGCGCTGCCCGCTTTGCCCGTCGCCGATACGCTGAAGCGCGAGTCGGCCACCGGCATGATCGAGGAGACGGTGCCAAGGGCCGGCCTTCATGCCGCGCAGACGCCGCAAGGCTTTCCGTTCTGGCCGTTGCTCGCCGCGCACGAAAAAGCCCATCATCTCGGCAAGACGGATTTCACCGACGATGCCGCGATCGCCGAATGGGCGCATATTCCGGTGAAAATCGTTCAGGGGTCGCCGGACAACGTCAAACTGACCTGGGCAAGGGATATTGCGATGGCGGATCAGCGGCTTACTGGCGAGCGTTTTCCAGACATTCGCACCGGCAATGGCTATGACGTGCACGCCTTCGAGGCAGGCGACCATGTCACTCTGTGCGGCGTCGCCATTCCGCACGGCAAGAAGCTTTCGGGACATTCGGATGCCGATGTCGGCCTGCACGCGCTGACCGATGCGCTGCTCGCCACTTGCGGCGCCGGCGACATCGGCACGCATTTCCCGCCTTCCGATCCGCAATGGAAGGGCGCGGCGTCGAAGATCTTCGTCGAGCATGCGGCCAGGTTGGTGCGCGAACGCGGCGGCCGCATCGCCAATGCCGACATCACGCTGATCTGCGAGGCTCCGCGCGTCGGCCCGCATCGCGAGGCCATGACCAACGCGTTGTCGGCGATGCTGGGCATTTCCAGCGATCGCATCTCCATCAAGGCGACTACCAACGAAAAACTCGGCTTTGTCGGCCGCGAGGAAGGCATCGCCGCCATCGCCACAGCCAGTGTCGTCTTCCCCGGGGAGGTTCCCGCATGAACAACAGCGATCTTGCCAACGCCCTGCTCCAGGTCTGCCAGCAGCGCGGCATCATGCTGGCAACGGCCGAGAGCTGCACCGGCGGCATGATCATCTCGGCAATGACCGACATTGCCGGCTCGTCCGCTGTCGTCGATCGCGGCCTCATCACCTATTCCGATGAAGCAAAGATGGAGATGCTCGGCGTCTCGCCCGCCACACTCGAGGCGCATGGCGCCGTCTCGCGCGAAACGGTTCTGGAGATGGCGGAGGGCGCTCTGGCGCGCTCGCGCGCCGGGCTGGCGCTTGCCGTCACCGGCATTGCCGGCCCAGGCGGCGGCTCGCCGGAAAAACCGGTCGGCCTCGTCTGGTTCGGAGTTGCCCTAAGAGGTGGGCCGGTGGCTGCCGAGCTCAATATGTTTGCCGACAATGGCCGCGACTTCATCCGCCGCGAGACGGTCAAGCATGCGCTGGAGATCGCGCTGCGCGCGCTCGGCGACACTCATGAGATGGGCGTCGTTCCGTAGATGACGTCCGCACGTTTTTCGAAGGCTTCGGAAAACATGCGGAAGGCACGATCGAACATGGTGCCCATCACCACGCCGAGGATGCGGCTCTTGAACTCGTAGTCGATGAAGAAGCGGACGTTGCAGCCGCCGCCGTCGGCCGGCTCGAAGCGCCAGATATTGCTGAGATATTTGAACGGTCCATCGATGTATTTGACATCGATTGTGTTTTCGTCCGGCTTCAGCAGCACTTGCGTCGTAAAGGTCTCGCGGATCGCCTTGTAGCCGATGCTCATATCGGCAACGAGAATGGTGCGGCCGTCACGCTCCTTGCGCGAGCGCACCGTCAGCGCCTCGCACAGCGGCAGAAATTCAGGATAGGTCTCGATATCGGCGACCAGCGCAAACATCTGCTCCGGCGTGTGGGCAACGCGGCGTGTGGCTTCGAATTTCGGCATTGAAGCAGGATTTAACTGGCTTTTTTGAGCTGCGCCTCACGCGCCGCCCGCAGCCTGGCGAAATCGTCACCGGCATGATGCGAGGAGCGCGTCAGCGGGCTCGACGCCACCAGCAGGAAACCCTTGGTCTTGCCGATCGTCGCGAAGGAGTTGAACTCCTCCGGCGTGACGAAGCGGATCACCGGGTGGTGTTTCTTCGACGGCTGCAGATACTGGCCAATGGTCATGAAGTCGACATTGGCCGAGCGCAGGTCATCCATCAGTTGCAGGATCTCGTTCCGCTCTTCGCCGAGGCCGACCATGATGCCGGACTTCGTGAAGATCGACGGGTCGAGCTCCTTGACCCGCTGCAACAGCCGGATCGAGTGGAAATAGCGAGCACCCGGCCGCACCGTCAGGTAGTTCGACGGCACGGTTTCGAGATTGTGGTTGAAGACATCGGGCTTGGCCGCCACGACGATCTCCAGCGCGCCCTCCTTGCGCAGGAAATCGGGCGTCAGGATTTCGATCGTCGTCAAGGGCGTCGCTGCTCGGATCGCCCGGATAACCTCGGCGAAATGCTGCGCGCCGCCATCGGCGAGATCGTCGCGGTCGACCGAGGTGATGACGACATGGGTCAGCCCCATCTGCTTGACGGCATGCGCGACACGCGCCGGCTCATCGGCATCGAGCGCGGTGGGAATGCCGGTGGCGACATTGCAGAAGGCGCAGGCGCGCGTGCAGATCTCGCCCATGATCATGAAGGTGGCGTGCTTCTTTTCCCAGCACTCGCCGATATTGGGGCAGCCGGCCTCTTCGCACACCGTGACCAGCTTGTGCGACTTCACGATCTCGCGGGTTTCGGCATAGCCCTTCGACATCGGCGCCTTGACGCGGATCCAGTCGGGTTTGCGCAGCACGTCCTGATCAGGCTTGTGTGCCTTCTCGGGGTGCCGCAGGCGCGGCGCGTTGGCGATCGTGTCGAGAACAGTGACCATCTCAAACCTGACTTGTTGGCGTCTGCCCGTCGGCATTCGCCCTTCTGGCGTCATCTAGGACTTTTCGGTGCAAAGAAAAAGGCTGCGGCGGCGCATGCCGCCACAGCCTTTTTCGCATAGCGGGGATCCAGAGCAATTCCAGGAAAAGTGTGACACGGTTTTCCGTCCGGAATTGCGTCAGAAGAACGAGATAAAACGGCGAGCCGTTTTATCGGCGAATGAGCCGCCCGGCAAAGATCAGCAGGCAGGCGCCGATGAAGCCGGTGATCAGGTAGGCGAGCCAGCCGACACCGAAGGGTTCGATGTTGAGCGCCCTGAGAATTGCGTTCAGCACCACCGCGCCGACAATGCCCATAATGATGTTCATTAAGACGCCGGTATTGCTCTTCATGACCATCTCGGCCAGCCACCCGGCCAAACCGCCGATGATGATGGCCGCAATCCAGCCCACGCCATTCACGTCCATATGCCAACTCCTCCAGTGTCAGGTGAAAATGCATCCGGAAACGAACTGTCTTGCCGTAAGGTTCCTCCGGCGCATGCGTCTGAGTCTCGCGGCAGCAATTTATCACGCGTTGAGCGCACGGCCATAGGCATCGAGCACGCTTTCCTTCATCATCTCCGACAGCGTCGGATGCGGGAAGATGGTGTGCATCAGTTCTTCCTCGGTGGTCTCCAGGTTCATCGCCACGACAAAGCCCTGGATCAGCTCCGTCACCTCGGCGCCGACCATATGCGCGCCGAGCAGCTGGCCGGTCTTCTTGTCGAAAATGGTCTTGATGAAGCCCTGGTCCTCGCCAAGCGCGATCGCCTTGCCGTTGGCGCCGAACTGGAAGCGGCCGACACGAATGTCCTTGCCTTCGGCCTTGGCCTTGGCTTCGGTGAGCCCGACCGATGCGACCTGGGGGTTGCAATAGGTGCAGCCCGGGATCTTCAGCTTGTCTGTCGCATGCACGCCGGGGAAATTGGCGATCTTTTCGATACATACCACGCCTTCATGCTCAGCCTTGTGAGCCAGCATAGGCGGCCCGGCGACATCGCCGATGGCGTAGATGCCGGGCACATTGGTCTTGCCGTAACCGTCAATGACGACACAGCCGCGATCCGTCTTCACGCCGAGCGTCTCGAGGCCGAGATTCTCGATATTGCCTTGCACGCCGACGGCCGAGATCATGCGGTCGGCGGTGATCTTCTCGACCTTGCCGTCCTTCATCTCGACATGTGCGGTAACCGAGTTGGCACCCTTCTCGACCTTGGTCACCTTGGCCTCGAGGATGATTTTCATGCCCTGCTTCTCGAACTGCTTCTGCGCGAATTTCGAGACCTCGGCATCCTCGACCGGCATCACCGCCGGCAAAAGCTCGACCACCGTCACCTCGGCGCCCATGGTGCGGTAGAAGGAGGCGAACTCGATTCCGATGGCGCCCGAACCCATGACCAGCAGCGATTTCGGCATCTCCTTCGGCACCATCGCCTCGAAATAGGTCCAGATCAGTTTGCCGTCCGGCTCGATGCCGGGCAGCGCGCGCGGCCGGGCGCCGGTGGCGAGAATGATGTGCTTGGCGGTATAGGTGCCCTCGCCCTTGACGCCCTTTGGCACCGGCGGCTGCGGCTCCATCGGCTTCTTCGCCGTCTTGGAGACGACGATCTCACCGGGCTTGGAGAGCTTGGCCTCGCCCCAGATAACGTCGACCTTGTTCTTCTTCATCAGGAAGGCGACGCCGCCATTGAGCCTCAACGACACTTTGCGCGAGCGGTCGACGACAGCGGCCGTGTCGGCGCTGACCTTGCCGCCTTCGAGCTTCAGGCCGTAGTCCTTCAGATGATCGGAATAGTGCATGATCTCGGCCGAGCGCAGCAGCGCCTTGGTCGGGATGCAGCCCCAGTTGAGGCAGATGCCGCCGAGGTGCTCGCGCTCGACGATGGCAGTCTTGAAGCCGAGCTGGGCGGAGCGCACCGCCGTGACATAGCCGCCGGGGCCCGAGCCGATGATTATGACGTCGTAGGATTCTGCCACGGGGTTTCTCCCTGATTTTTCTCTAGAGTTCCAGCATCACACGCACCAGCGGCACCAGCCCCTGGCCGATATTTCGCGTGTTTTCGGCATCGAGATGGACCCCGTCTATCGGTGTGGTCGAAGCCACCGTGCCGGCATCGAAAAAGCCGCAGCCGGCCTCGTCGGCGAGCGCGGAATAGTGCGGCGCCAGCCGCTTCGATGCCTCGTTGCCGCCGGCAAACATTTCCTTGAATTCGGCATTGTCCGTGCGGCTGACCGCTGGTGGCGCGACGATCAGGATTTGCGGCGCGGCCCAGCCGAACGGATAATCATGGCCGCGCACGATGTCGATCAGCCGCTGCACGCCCTGCTTGGCCGCGACCGGATTGCCGTGGATCCAGGGCTTCATGTCGTTGGCGCCGAGCATGATGATGATCAGGTCGAGCGGCGCATGGCTGGTCAGGATTGTCGGCAGCACCTTGGCGCCGTTGCGGTCCGCACCGGCCAGATGGTCGTCGAATGCCGTGGTTCGACCGTTCAGCCCTTCGGCGATGACCTCGGTATCATCGTCGCCCAGCGCCGCCTTGAGCACGCTCGGCCAGCGATCTTCCAGAGCATGGCGGCCAAGGCTCGCCGCGTCGTAGCCCCAGGTCAGGGAATCGCCATAGCAGAGGATCGTCTTCATGCACCCGCACCCGCCTCCGCCTTAAGCCCGCGCCGCACGCGCCATCCCACGAACAGCCACTGCACGATAACCGTGGCGATGCTTGGCAAAATCAGACCGGCGCCAACGGGAAGATCGCCCGACCACTGGGCCTTGCCCGGCGGCTGCGAGAAGGTCCAGGCAATCAGCCCGATTCCAGCCAGCACGAACAACGTAATCCCAACAATCCCCGCCAGGTTTATCGCCCTTTGCGGATTTGGCACGAACTGCGCGATGAAAAATACCACCGTCGCAACGATGGTGACCAGCGCCGAAACCATGAACACCAGGATGTATTCCGAATTCGCATTGGTGGCGATTGCCAGCCACAGCGCCGCCAGCCCGCCGGCCAGGCCGGAAAGGATCAGGGCGAAAAGGCTGGTGACGAATTGCCGCACAGCCTTTCCTTCCTAGACCAGCATGCCCATCGGATTTTCGATCATGCGCTTGAAGGCGACCAGAAGTTCGGCGCCGAGCGCTCCGTCGACGGCGCGGTGATCGGTCGACAGCGTCACCGACATGATATTGGCGATTTTGATCTCGCCGTTCTTGACCACCGGCCGCTGCTCGCCCGCACCCACCGCCAGGATCGTCGCATGCGGCGGGTTGATGACGGCGGCAAAGTCCTTGATGCCGAACATGCCGAGATTGGAAACCGCCGTCGTACCGCCTTGATATTCGTCAGGCTTCAGCTTGCGGCTGCGGGCACGGCTCGCGAGATCTTTCATCTCGTTGGAGATGGTGGACAGCGTCTTTTCGTCGGCGTGGCGGATGATCGGCGTGATCAGGCCGCCGGGGATCGACACGGCAACGCCGACATCGGCGTGCTTGTGCTTGACCATGGCGCTTTCGGTCCACGATGCATTGGCATCCGGCACCGCCATCAGCGCCATCGCCATCGCCTTGATCACCATGTCGTTGACCGAGAGTTTGTAGACGGGAGCCTCGCCCTTGTCGGTCTTCTTCGTCGGAGCAGCCGCATTGATCTGTGTGCGCAGCGCCAGCAGCGCATCGAGCTCGCAGTCGAGCGTCAGGTAGAAATGCGGGATGGTTGTCTTGGCCTCGACCAGGCGGCGCGCAATGGTCTTGCGCATATTGTCGTGCGGGACGAGCTCATAGGACCCTTCGGCAAACAGCTTCAGCACCTGTTCGTCCGACATCGCCTTGGGTGCCGCAGCCGGAGCCGCAGGTGCCGGAGCGCCGGCAGGTGCGGCTTTCGCGGCCGGTGCAGCCTTGGCGCCACCGCCGGCAATCGCCGCCTCGACGTCGGCCTTGACGACACGGCCATGCGGGCCGGTGCCGGTCACGGCGGACACATCGACGCCTGCGTCTTTGGCGATGCGACGCGCCAGCGGCGAGGCGAAGGTGCGCTCGCCTGACGATTGGCTGATCTCCCCCCTTGTGGGGGAGATGGCCGGCAGGCCAGAGGGGGGCGCGACAGACTGAGAGGTCGGCGGGGCAGCGCCCCCCTCTGTCGACTTCGTCGACATCTCCCCCACGGGTGGGGAGATTGACGCCTTATCCTGCTTGGCATCGGCTTTCGCGGGCGCGGCATCGCCGCCGCCCTTTGCCGCTGCACCTGCATCCTCGCCTTCGCCGGCGAGAATGGCGATCAGCGCATTGACCTTCACGCCTTCGGTGCCGGCCGGAACGACCAGCTTGGCGACCGTGCCCTCATCGACGGCCTCGACTTCCATCGTCGCCTTGTCGGTCTCGATCTCGGCGATCACGTCGCCCGGCGAAACCTTGTCGCCTTCCTTGACCAGCCACTTGGAAAGATTGCCCTCTTCCATCGTGGGCGACAGCGCCGGCATGGTGATGTTGATTGGCATGATGTCCTCCCGACCGGCTCAGCGATACGTGACGGCTTTGACCGCCTCGATGACCTCGCCGACATTGGGCAAGGCCAGCTTTTCGAGGTTCGCCGCATAGGGCATCGGCACGTCCTTGCCGGCGATGGTGATGACCGGCGCGTCGAGGAAATCGAAGGCGCG
The DNA here is from genome assembly GCF_000502815.1 of Mesorhizobium sp. LSJC269B00. Taxonomy (NCBI): domain Bacteria; kingdom Pseudomonadati; phylum Pseudomonadota; class Alphaproteobacteria; order Hyphomicrobiales; family Phyllobacteriaceae; genus Mesorhizobium; species Mesorhizobium sp. LSJC269B00. The sequence continues at coordinate 513,644 of NZ_AYVN01000005.1, read as the reverse complement.
CTGCGACACCTGATTGGCGATGTGGTCGCCGACCGAGCTTTGCGGGAAACCTTCTTCCACCACGATCAGGCGGTTGGTCTTCTTTACGGAGGCAATGACGGTGTCGAGGTCGAGCGGGCGGATGGTCCGGAGATCGATGATCTCGGCATCGATGCCCATGCCGCGCAGTTCGGCTTCCGCCTTGATGGCATAGGTCATGCCGATACCGAACGAGACGATGGTGACGTCCTTGCCCTGCTTGTGAATGCGCGCCTTGCCGATCGGCAGCACGAAATCGTCGAGCTTCGGCACGTCGAAGGACTGGCCGTAGAGGATTTCGTTCTCGAGGAAGATGACCGGGTTCGGATCGCGGATCGCCGCCTTGAGCAGGCCCTTGGCATCGGCAGCCGTGTACGGCATCACCACTTTCAGGCCGGGAATATGGCTGTACCAGGCGGCATAGCACTGCGAATGCTGGGCGCCGACGCGGGCGGCAGCCCCGTTCGGGCCGCGGAACACGATCGGCGCGCCCATCTGGCCGCCCGACATATAGAGCGTCTTGGCGGCGGAGTTGATGATCTGGTCGATCGCCTGCATGGCGAAATTAAAGGTCATGAATTCGACGATCGGCTTCAGGCCGGCCATTGCCGCACCGACGCCGACGCCGGCAAAGCCATGCTCGGTGATCGGCGTGTCGACCACGCGGCGCGGCCCGAATTCCTGCAGCAGGCCTTGCGTGATCTTGTAGGCGCCCTGGTATTCCGCGACCTCCTCGCCCATGACGAAGACATCGCCGTCGCGGCGCATTTCCTCGGCCATGGCATCGCGCAAGGCCTCGCGCACCGTGGTCGAGACCATCTCGGTGCCGGCGGGAATATCGGGATCGGCCGCAGGTTTGGCCGCCGGAGCGGCGGGAACTGCCTTCGGAGCCTCGCCGGCATCCTGGGGAGCCGCTTTTGAACCTTCCTCGGCTGCATCGGTCCGCTGACTGCCAGCGGAAACGGCATCCTGGGTGGAGGCAGGCTTGCCGCTCTTTTCGACATCGCCTGCACTTTCACCGTCCTGCAGCAACACGGCGATCACCGCGTTGACCTTGACGCCTTCGGTGCCGGCGGGAACCACGATCTTGCCGATCGTGCCTTCATCGACGGCTTCGACTTCCATCGTCGCCTTGTCGGTTTCGATCTCGGCGATGACATCGCCGGCGACGACCTTGTCGCCCTCGTTCTTCAACCATTTGGAAAGATTGCCCTCTTCCATGGTCGGCGAGAGAGCGGGCATGAGAATTTCGATCGGCATGTCCTTGCCCTCCCGTTACAATACGATGTCGGTCCAGAGCTCGGACGGATCCGGCTCTGCGTCGTGCTGGGCAAATTCGGCAGCGTCGGCGACGATGTCGCGGACTTCCTTGTCGATGTTCTTGAGTTCGTCCTCGGTCGCCCACTTCTTGGCCGTCAGCCGCGCCTTGACCTGCTCGATCGGATCATGATCCGAGCGCATCTTCTGCACTTCTTCTTTGGAGCGGTATTTTGCTGGATCCGACATCGAGTGGCCGCGATAGCGATAGGTCTGCATTTCGAGGATGATCGGCCCGTTGCCGGCACGGCACCATTCGGTCGCCTGGTCGCCGGCGGATTTGACCGCACGCACATCCATGCCGTCGACCTGAATGCCGGGAATCTTGAACGAGGCGCCGCGATGCGAAAAATTGGTTTCGGCCGACGAGCGCGACACCGAGGTGCCCATGGCATAGCGGTTGTTCTCGATGATGTAGATCACCGGCAGCTTCCACAGCGAGGCCATGTTGAAGCTTTCATAGACCTGACCCTGATTGGCAGCGCCATCGCCGAAATAGGTCAGCGACACATTGTTGTTGTCGCGGTAGCGGTTGGCGAAGGCGAGACCAGTGCCGAGCGAGACCTGCGCGCCGACAATGCCGTGGCCGCCGTAAAAATGCTTCTCCTTGGAGAACATGTGCATGGAGCCGCCCTTACCCCTCGACAGGCCACCACGGCGTCCGGTCAGCTCTGCCATGACGCCCCGCGGTGACAGTTCCATCGCCAGCATGTGGCCATGGTCGCGATAGGCGGTGATCATCTGGTCGCCGTTGATCAGCGACATCTTCATGCCGGTGACGACCGCTTCCTGGCCGATATAGAGGTGGCAGAAGCCGCCGATAAAGCCCATGCCGTAGAGCTGGCCGGCCTTTTCCTCGAAGCGGCGGATAAGCAGCATGTGCCGGTAGGCGGCAAGCTCCTCGTCCTTGGTGAAGTCTGCCGGCTTGGGGGCGGAAAGCCCGGTTGATTTGGCAGATGTCGATTTAACGGATTTGGCAGGCGCTTTTTTGGCGGCGGTGGCCATGCATCACTCCCTGTTGGCGTCTCTTTGCGGACACTAAAGCAGACCATGTCTGCTCCGGTGAGGATCAGCTCCTCCCCACCGATTGGAAGGAAGCTAACATGCGAGACCGCGTTTCGCCATGCAGAAAAACGCATGGCTGGCATGCATCTAAATGCCTAGAATCATTGGAAATAAAAGCGATTAACCGAAATTAAGTTATTTCGAATTGGCCGGCAGCATGATGGTGATTTCATCGGGCTGGGACAGATTGAGCGCCCGGCGTGCCTGCTCGTCGAGCATATCCTTTTCAAGCGTGCCCTCATGCATCAGCTGGACGCGCCGCTCCAGATCGACCCGGCGCGCCTTGATGGCATCGTACTTGGCCTGCAATTCGATGGTCTGCGCTTCGAGCTGATATTTGGAATTGATGCCGAACTCGCCATGATAGGCATGGAAGCCGAAATAGGCCAGGAACGCCACGCAAAGCGACGGGATGATCAGCCGGCCGGTGTTTCTCTGCTTGTGCTGGCGTGTCCACATAGTCGCAATCCTCTGACCTGTCTATCTCGCCCGATTGTGCTTAATGGACGGTTACGGACAGGTGCATTAGCCAGCGCCCGCAACGAAAAAGGGCGGGAAATCCCGCCCTTCGTCGTTTTCGCCAGTTCGGCAGAATTTAAGCTTTGATTACCGACTTGCCGGCGTAGCGCGCCTGCTTGCCGAGCTCTTCCTCGATGCGGATCAGCTGGTTGTACTTGGCCATGCGATCCGAGCGCGACAGCGAACCGGTCTTGATCTGCCCGCAATTGGTGGCGACGGCGAGGTCGGCGATGGTCGAATCCTCGGTTTCGCCCGAACGGTGCGACATGACGGCTGTGTAGCCTGCCTTGTGCGCGGTCTCGACAGCGTCGAGCGTTTCGGTGAGCGAGCCGATCTGGTTGACCTTGACCAGGATCGAATTGGCGACACCCATGCGGATGCCGTCGCGCAGCCGCGCCGTGTTGGTGACGAAGAGGTCGTCGCCAACCAGCTGCGTCTTGTTGCCGATCAAATCGGTCAGGTACTTCCAACCCTCCCAGTCGTCCTCGGCCAGGCCGTCCTCGATCGAGATGATCGGATAGTCGGCGGCGAGCTTGGCCAGGTACTTGGCCTGCGCCTTGGGATCGCGGGTCTTCTTCTCGCCCTCATAGACGTAATTGCCGTCCTTGAAGAATTCGGTCGCCGCACAGTCGAGACCGAGCGCGATCTCCTCGCCCGGCTTGAAGCCGGCCTTCTCGATCGATTCCATGATGAAATCGAGCGCCACCGGCGCACTCTTCAGATTGGGCGCGAAGCCGCCTTCGTCGCCGACATTGGTGTTGTGGCCGGCATCCTTGAGCTTCTTGCGCAGCGTGTGGAAGATTTCCGAGCCCCAGCGCACGCCTTCGCGCAGCGTCGGCGCGCCGACCGGCAGGATCATGAATTCCTGGAAATCGATCGGATTGTCGGCATGCGCGCCGCCATTGATGATGTTCATCATGGGCACCGGCAGCAAATGCGCCTTGGTGCCGCCGACATAGCGGTAAAGCGGCAGTCCGGCGGCTTCCGCCGCGGCCTTGGCGACCGCCAGCGAGACGCCGAGGATGGCGTTGGCGCCGAGCCGGCTCTTGTTGGGCGTGCCGTCGAGCTCGATCATGGTCTGATCGATGTGGATCTGGTTTTCGGCTTCCATGCCGCCGATCGCCTCGAACAGCTCGCCATTGACGGCCTCGACCGCCTTGAGCACGCCCTTGCCGAGATAGCGGGCGCCACCGTCGCGCAGTTCGACGGCCTCATGCGCGCCGGTCGACGCGCCCGACGGCACCGCGGCGCGGCCCATTGAGCCGTCTTCGAGAACGACGTCGACCTCGACGGTCGGATTTCCACGGCTGTCCAGGATTTCACGCCCGACAATGTCGATGATGGCGGTCATTGCGATGTCCCCGATTGATCGATTGAAAGCGTCGCGCCCCTCTTAGCCAAAGTGCCGCAAAAGGCAATCAGGAATGGCATGAAATAATAGTGACGATCGCCCCATGCGCTCAGGCCGTGGGGCATGGGCGACGCCATCTGAACGCAAACAGCCCGCCCTGACGTCATATGTCTGGCGCGGCATGGGGTGGGTGCCCCGCCCCTGCGGCAATGCCTTTGTCACGAAACCAGGCGGCACACAAACTCCACCCGATGCTTCAAAAGAGGCTACCGCCAACGTGACAAACTTCACAATGCAGAGAATTCGAAGATGTTAGGCTCACATCTACAACGCGAACTATTTGGCGACCACAGTGAAATCAACAAACTTGAACTCTTTGGGGAGGCGGCAATGGCAGCGATTTCAGGTACTGGCTGGGAACTTCTTATTAGTCGCCAAGTCGAGCATATGAGGGGCACCAGACGCAGGACAGTTGGTACCTATAAAGTCTTTCACAACGGCACGGCAGTAACGGGTCTATCGGGGTTCGTGTGTGAATCTCGCGGCCCAGGCGACAATTCCAAAGAAGACAATGGCAGGCGCATCGAGCCCGGCACCTATCCACTGGCGACGCAGGCCGGAGGCAAATATGTGACGATCGGCTACACTGGCGCCAAGACGCCACCCAAACCTGGACTCGAACTGCTGAAGACCAACAAGCGCACCGAAATCCTGATCCATCCGGGCGTCAATTTCCTGTCCAGCGTCGGGTGCATCAATCCGACGAAGAAGGTGAGCGGTCCGCTTTCCGACATGGATTTCACGGAGAGCCGGACACGCGTAATCGCCCTCATCGACGATCTGAAAACCTTTGCCGGCGGTGGCTTCCCGAAAAGCAACGGCAAGCGAATTCCCAATGCTTCGGTGGTCGTCGAAGGCGAACCGGTGCTGTCGACCGAGAGTGTCGAGAGCGTGCTCGAAGCCGTTGCGGGCGATCCGAACAAGGGTTTGCCAGCAGCGGTCTTCCAGAAATTCGCGCCGAGACCGGCAAGCGGTTCCAAGCGAACAATCTATGACGGTTACATCGGCGCCTTTACCTCCGACAAAGGCCTCAAGACAATTGGCGATCATGGCGTGTGCAACAACTATGATCGGCTGATGCATTTCTTCGCTCAAGCGGCGATGGAAACCGGTGGCTTCACCCTCGTTCGCGAATCCCTGACCTACACGACCGTGGCGGCAATCCGGAACGCATGGAGGTCGCGAGCCGCGGGCAAGACCGATCAGTGGATCGAGGACAACCTGCTGCGCAAGCCACAAGCCCTGGGCGACTGGGCCTATGGCGGCCGCATGGGCAATGTGAAAGGAACGTTGGACGGCTTCAATTTCCGCGGCGGCGGCACGTTCCAGACCACCGGGCGCGACGCGTACACGGCCAAGGGCAAGCTCGCCAAGGTCGACCTCGCCAATCATCCTGAACTGATCGAGGATCCGCAGATTTCGCTGCTCGCAGCTTGCGCCGAATGGAAAGGGTCAGGCTGCAATGCCTTTGCCGATGCCGGCCTGATTAAAAAGATCTCGCGCGCGATCAACGTCGGCAACGCCAATTCCACCACGCCGGCCAATGGCGAAGCGGATCGGATCGCCTGGCATGAAAAGGTTTTCAAGGCGGTGAAGAATGCCGGACTCCTCGGCTGAGCATGCCTCGGATCACGTTCGACAACACCACGTCATCATAATTCAGAGATAACAATCTATGTGTCGATTAGGATGGTGATGCGCGGGGCGAAACAGGAGGAGTTTCGCCATGTCCGAGTTGAGCGGTATCGTGAGTTTGTTCCTGATCGCGGCGGCGTTCCTGACGTCGTGCGATACGCAGCAGCCGCCAAAGGCGGCGACGCAGCTGTCCACGCTTTACGCAGCAGAATAGAAACTGTCGGGTTACACTGAAAAGGCCCCCGTTTCGGAATTCGGGGGCCTTTTCACGTCAGGCGTCAGCGCAGCTGATCAATGCCAATACGGCGTGACCTTGTAGTAATCATAGGAAGCATCACGTGCGGCCTCGCCATCGGCGCCGGCCAGTTCATTGATCGAATAGGCGGGTGCTGCCTTCAGCTGCTCCTTCGAGAACGGCACGACATAGCCGCCCTTGTCCTCGTCATAGTCGAGGCTCGCCCACGGAATGGCGTGATACATCTCGCCAATGCCGAGAAATCCACCGAACCCGATCACCGCGAACATGATGCCGTTCGACGTCTTGTCGAGCATGATGTCCTCGATGCTGCCGATGCTCGTGCCCTCGGTGTTGTAGACCGACGTGCCGATGACGCGCGAAGCGGCGATTGCTTCGGTGTGGCCTGTTTGGGTGGTCATGGCTGATGCTCCTCATGTCATTGATCTATACTTTGACAATGAGGTGCGCGGGCGAAAGTTCCCGTTTTTTCGAGCGGGCGGTTACTCCGCGAGGATGAACGTCACCTTCATGTTGACGCGATACGCCGCGATCCTGCCGTCCTCGACGACGATCTTCTGGTCCTGGATCCAAGCGCCTTCGACGTTCTTCAGGGTTTTGGATGCGCGCTCAATCCCCTTCTCGATGGCGTCCTGAAAGCTCTTTTTCGACGACGACGTGATTTCGGTGACGCGGGCGACGGACATGGCTTCCTCCTGCCAAGACGCTCATTTGCAGGAGCGAGCCTACAGCCGGCTTATGCCTTCCACAAGCAGGGCAGCGCGCGCGCCATAGCCGAAACCATCAGCCTCGGTTCAGGTCAGCAGCATTCTTGGCGATGCGGTCGAATGCCATCAGTCTTTCGAGCAGCGCCGGCATGTCCTTCAGCGGCAGCATGTTGGGCCCGTCGGAGGAGGTCGAATTGTCGGGATCCTGGTGGGTCTCTATGAACACGCCGGCGACGCCGACGGCAACGGCAGCCCGCGCCAGCGTCTCGACAAAGCGGCGCTCACCACCGGAGGAACCGCCCTGCCCGCCCGGCTGCTGCACCGAATGGGTGGCGTCGAAAATCACCGGCGCGCCGATCTCGGCCATCACAGGCAAAGCCCGCATGTCCGACACCAGCGTGTTGTAGCCGAAAGACGCGCCGCGCTCGGTGGTCAGCACATTGAGGTTGCCCGAACCGGTGATCTTGGCCACCACGTTCTTCATATCCCAAGGCGCCAGGAATTGCCCCTTCTTGACGTTGATCACCTTGCCGGTCTTGGCGGCGGCGACCAGCATGTCGGTCTGGCGCGACAGGAAGGCCGGAATCTGCAGCACATCGACATGGTGTGCGACGATCGCGCACTGCTCCTCGGTGTGGACATCGGTCAGAATGGGAAGCGAAAACGCCTTGCGCAACTCGTCGAACACCGGAAGCGCCGCGTCCATGCCGGCGCCGCGCGTTGCCGACAGCGAGGTGCGGTTGGCCTTGTCGTAGCTGGTCTTGTAGACGAGGCCGATGCCGAGCTTGCCGGTCAGTTCCTTCAGCGCGCCGGCCATGTCGAAAGCGTGCTGGCGCGATTCGAACTGGCACGGGCCGGCGATCAACGCCAAGGGCCCGCTGTTGTCGAAGACGACGTTGCCGACGGTTACCGACGAATTCGGCGCCAGCGAATTGGGCCCTTGCGGCTTGCTCATGGGGTCTCCCGGAAGATGAAAGCCGCGCCCTGTCCGGATGCCGGCTGCACGACGATTTCGTTGCCCGCTATATCGTGCCCGACGGCGTTGTCTGCAAGCAGCCTCGCGACAGCGCCGACACTGCGGGCCGAAAAGACGATCGCGGCGAAGCGAAGGTCCGTCGGCGCGCCAGCCGACATGCCGAAGCGCTCAGCGAAAGCCGCGGGCTTGAGAACGCTCAAACGCGCGTTCGCCAGGTCGAACGCCGTGCTGCTCCTCTGCCTCGAACCCGTCGCTGTCTCGATCAGGTGGCGCTTTTCGGATGGCACGCCGCTGACCGCGACGATTTCAGCAATGCCGGTCACGCCGTTGGCATGGGCCTGCAGTGCCGTACGGTCGATTTGAGGGGCGTTGATCCGCTCGCAAGCGAACAGAAAGGCGTCCATCGTCTCGGCGCCGGCGGCGAAAGCCAGTTTGAACGAGGCCATGTCGCTCTTTCCGGCCGTGTCGGTGAAGGCGCGGGAAAAGCTCAGCACGTCCCCCGCCGACAGACCGGCCGAGACATAGCGCGCATGATCCGCATCGGCATCATCGGTGGCCAGCACCACGGCGGAAAAGCCCTCATCGCCCAGGCTGGCGCGATAGAGCCGGTCGCGGGCGACAAAGACATTGCCGCCGGCGATCGCACTCGCTGCCACCTGTTCATTCCCAACCGCCAGCGGTTCGAGATAGGTGCCGTCGGCAAGGAAGACGCAGCAATTTTCGGTGCCGAAGGGATGAACGCCGGTTGGCGCGACGATGAAGCCAAGCGATGTCAGCCGCGCCCGCGCCACGGCGAGGCTCGCCGTCGGCAGCACCAGATGGTCAAGCGGATGGGTCGTGCTGGTCATGCCGGCGCGGTGTGCATCATTCCCGAAATTGGTTCAAGGCCTCTTGCCGGCCCGATCAGGCCGTCGCCACGATATCGGCCGAATAGCGCAATTCGCGCAAGGGTTTGACCCGGCTGGTCGTCTCGGCATAGAGCGGGTGCGCCTTGTATGCGGCAAGCGCGGCATCGTCCTCGAACTCGGCATAGACGACCACGTCGATCGCATCCGACAGCGGATCGACCTTGGTGTTGAGCGTCACCTCGAAGAGGCTTGAATGCGGGATCTTGCCCAGTGTGAGCAAGCCCGTGCGCACGGCCTGGACATCGTCCTTGCGCCGCGCGCTGAAGAAAACGATATGCCGGATCACGCCTGCCTCCACGTTCGATTTGCGGCATGTTTTGTGTGAGCGGGACCGTCGCGTCAACCGCCACGATGTCGCGCCCGGCAATGCCGGCAGGCGACTTTGCAGAGGCGCAAAAAGCTAGGCTTTGCCGGTGACGTAGCGCACGACGCGCGACATCTCCCTGACCGTCGTGTCGAGATAGCGGCCCTGATTGTAGAGGCCGTCCCAGATCAGGAAAAAGGCGATGGCGACGATGACGATGACATAACGCATGGCTGAAACTAACGTATGTGGCTGTTCGTAACCATAGCGATTTCGCCGAGGGCCGCGCTCTCCCGCGGATTCTGGCCTCAGGCCGGCAAGCTGGGCCAGCGCCGCACGAAGCTTGCCTCTTGAAGTTTCGGCCAATGCCATGGAAGATTGTGGGGAAAATTCACGCAGGCTACGGCGTTCGCGCATGGCGAATGAAAGTGGAGGATGTGGAGGCCGGCAGATCTTGCGCCGCCCCCGCGGAAGTCCAGGGGGGTGTGAGATGGCTGTCAGGGAATACAAAGGCTTCGGCGACGCCATCAGGCTGGACGAACTCAATTTCGCCGAGATGGTCAAGGGCCTGCCGGCCAAGGCGCGCATGGTGCTGTCGGCGGCGATGAAATTGCCGCGCGGTTCGCTGAAGGTGAGGATGCCGGATGGCCGGGCGGTGCTTGTCGGCGGCAACGGACCCGGGCCGGATGCCGAGCTGGTGTTGAAGAACTGGCGCCTGCCCGGCCGTGCCTTTTCCGGCGGCACCATCGGCGTTGCCGAATCCTACATGGACGGCGACTGGGAAAGCCCTGATGTAACCAGCTTCCTCGAACTGTTCGTCGTCAACTCGGCCGTTGGGGAACGCATTGCCGGCGGCGCCAACTGGCTCATCAACACGGTCCAGCGCATCCGCCACTGGTTCAACGAAAACACCCGCACCGGCTCGAAGCGCAACATCTCGGCGCATTACGATCTCGGCAACGCCTTCTACAAGCAATGGCTCGATCCCAGCATGACCTATTCGTCGGCGCTCTATGCGACCGGCGCCAACGACCTGGAAAGCGCTCAGGCCGCCAAATACCGCGCGCTGGCCAAGGATACCGGCATCGGCAAGAAGGACCATGTGCTCGAGATCGGCTGCGGCTGGGGCGGTTTTGCCGAATTTGCCGCGCGCGAGATCGGCTGCCGCGTCACCGGCCTGACCATCAGCCGCGAACAGCACGATTTCGCCAAGGCGCGCATCCAGAAGGCGGGACTGTCTGACAAGGTCGACATCAAGCTGCAGGATTACCGAGACGAAACGGGCACTTACGACCGCATCGCCTCGATCGAGATGTTCGAGGCGGTCGGCGAAAAATATTGGCCGGTATTTTTCGGCAAGATGAAGGCGTGCTTGAGGCCCGGCGGCACCGCCGGCCTGCAGATCATCACCATCAACGAGGCCGCCTACGACACCTATCGGGCGAGGCCGGATTTCATCCAGCGCTATGTCTTCCCAGGCGGCATGCTGCCGACGCCGTCGATCCTGAAGACGCTGGGCAGCGACCATGGCCTTGCCCATCTGCGCGAGCGCGTCTTTCCGGACGACTATGCCCGCACGCTTGCCGAATGGCGCAACCGCTTCTGGGCGTCGTGGGAAAAGATCGTCCCGCTCGGCTTCGACGACCGCTTCAAGAAGCTTTGGGAATTTTATCTCCACTATTGCGAAGCCGGCTTTAGAGCCAGCTACATCGACGTGCGCCAAGTGGTCTACAAAGCCTGATCCGAAGCGTGATTGAGCGGGCGTATGCCCGCTCGTTTTCCCTGTTAGCTGCACGTTGCCTCAAAGCAGGATGCGATACTTCGCAAACCCGGATTCGCCCTCGCCGGCCGGCTCGATCTTGAGCGATTTCACTCCCGATATAAAATCCTTCGCTTTGGGGCCGGTCTCGAACACGACGCTGGTGCCGGGCAGCGGCGTGAACGACCAATTGTCGTCGGCCGAGGGATTGATCGTGCCTTCGCTGACGACGTAGCGCACGATCACGTCGCGGTTGGTGTCCGGCGCCTCGTAGATGATCTTCGAGGCATTGATGTCGGGGAAATTGCCGCCACCGCCGGCGCGGTAATTGTTGGTGGCGACGACGAATTTCGCTGCCGGATCAATAGGCTTGCCGTCGAAGCTGAGGCCGACGATGCGGTTCGAGCCGGCATTGGCGACGCCACCCTTGGCATCGTATTTCGGCAGCTGCGACAGGTCTATTCCGTAGCTGACGCCATCGATCACATCGAAATTGTAGGACGGGAATTCGGTGTCGATGAGCGCCTGGTCGGCCTTGCCCGGCTCGATCTTCCTGAAAATGCCGGCCGACATTTCCAGCCATTCCTTCACTTGCGCGCCGGTGATTTCGACGGCGCGCACCGTGTTCGGATAGAGATAGAGGTCGGCGACGTTCTTGATGGCGATGTCGCCCACCGGCACGTCGGTATAGTAGTCGGCGCCGTTGCGCCCGCCGGCCTTGAAGGGTGCTGCCGCCGACAGCAGCGGCACATCCTTCCACTGCGTGCTCTTCAATATGTCCTTGAGGTACCAGCTCTGCGCCTGGTTGACGATCTGCACCGACGGATCGTCGGCGACCAGCGCGAAATAGGAATAGAGCGGCGCCGAGGTCTTGCCGACCGGTCGGCGGACATAGGCAAGTGTCGCCTCATGGTCCGCCTTCAGCGCATCGACGACGCGCTGGTCGTCCGCCACCGTCGGCTTGTTTGCCTTGTCGACGCGCTGGTAGATCGGCCTTGCCTCCGATGTGGCCGAGGCTACGCGCCATTTCGATCCGTCCCGTTCCAGAAGCAGATCGATCAGTCCCATATGCGAGCCCCAGAAACCGCCCATCACGGCGGGCTTGCCCTGCAGCGTGCCTTTCTCGGTGTCGACGCCTTCGAGCGCCTGAAAATCCTTCTTGCCGGGGAAGACGAGATGCTGATGGCCGGTGAACACCGCATCGATGCCTTCGACGCCGGCGACGAAGAAGGAGGCGTTCTCCATGCCGTCGCCCTGCTTGATATCGATGCCGGAATGCGAGAGCGCGATGACGATGTCGGCGCCCTCCTCCTTGATCTGCGGCACCCATGCCCTGGCCGCCTCGACGATGTCGCGCGTCCTGACATTGCCTTCCAGGTTCTTCAGGTCCCAGACCATGATCTGCGGCGGCACAAAGCCGATGATGCCGATCTTGATCGGCTGCTCGGCGCCCGACCCGTCCTTGATCTTCTTGTCGAGGATGACATAGGGCTTGAGGTAGAGCTTGTCGTCGCGCGGTTTGGCGGCAAGCTCGGTGCCGCGGATCAGATTGGCGCAGACGAAGGGGAAATTGGCTCCGGCCAGCACCTTGTCGAGGAACGACAGGCCGTAATTGAACTCGTGATTGCCGAGCGTCGAGCATTCATAGCCCAGCAGGTTCATGCCCTTCATGATCGGATGCAGATCGCCTTCCTTGAGGCCCTTCTCATAGGCGATGTAATCGCCCATCGGATTGCCCTGCAAAAGATCGCCATTGTCGATCAGCATCGCATTGGTGGCTTCCTTGCGCACCGCCGCGATCAGTGAGGCCGTCCGTGACAGGCCCATCGTGTCGTTGGCTTTGTCGGCGTAGTAGTCGTAAGGCAGCACATTCACATGGATGTCGGTGGTCTCCATGATCCTCAGATGCGCCTGATTGGCCTGCGCGCGGGCGGAAAACGGATGGAGCATGATCAGCGCCCCGCTGGCGGCCGTACCGGCAAGAAAACTACGGCGGGAGACGGGGTAATTGAGATGCGGCATTGGTTTTCCTTCCCAGCGACGTGACAAGATCCCAGCCCCGGGCGGAAGCTTCGCGCCGAAAACCGGCCATGTCCATCGGGAAGTCAGTCGATCAGCAAAAGGTGACGGCTGGATGAATATCCTTGGCCGCGGTTGAGAACCTCAGCCCTTGTCATCGTCGCCCTGGGTGATCAGCCGCGCGCTGCGCTGGCCGGTGAAATAGATCCATAGCCAGCTAAGCGACACCGAGAGCCGGTTGCGGAAACCGATCAGGAAGTAGATATGCGCCACGCCCCACAGCCACCAGGCAAGCCATCCCGTGAGCTTGATCGAGCCGAAATCGATCGCGGCTGCCCACTTGCCGATCGTCGCCAGGTCGCCGGCATGTTTGTAGCGGAAAGGCCGCGGCGCGCCATCGCCGGCCAGCCGCGCCCTGATCGTCGCGGCGACATGCTTGCCCTCCTGCTTGGCCGAGGGCGCCACGCCGGGCACCGGTTTGCCGTCCGGCCGCAAGACATGCGCGGTGTCGCCGATGACGAAGATTTCAGGACTGTTCGGCACGGTCAGATCGGGCTCGACCATTACCCTGCCCGCCCGGTCCACCGGCGCGCCCAGCCACTCTCCCGCGGGTGAAGCCGCCACGCCGGCGGCCCACAGGATGGTTCGCGCCTGCAGATGCGTATCGCCAAAGACGACGCCTTCGGCATCGAGGCGCGTGACGGCGCGGCCAAGCTCGACCGTGACGCCCCGCCGCTCCAGCGCCTTGCGCGCATAGTCGGACAGCTTTGGCGCGAAATTGGCTAGGATCCTGTCTCCGGCCTCGACCAGCACCACACGCGCCTCACGCGTGTCGATGTTGCGGAATTCGCCGCGCAGCGTTTCATGCGCGAGTTCGACAATGGTGCCGGCAAGCTCCACGCCGGTCGGGCCGCCGCCGACGATGACCAGTGTCAGCAGTGCCTGGCGCTTGGCCGGATCGGTCTCGCGCTCGGCCTGCTCGAAGGCGAGCAGGATGCGCCGCCGAATGGTGGTTGCGTCTTCAAGCGTCTTCAGCCCGGGCGCGAAAGGCTCCCATTCGTCGTGGCCGAAATAAGCATGACGCGCGCCGGTGGCGAGCACCAGCGTGTCGTAGGGAACAGAACTGCCGTCCTCAAGCAGCACGCGTTTGCCTGGACGGTCGACGCCGGTGACGTTGCCGAGCAGGGTCGTCACGTCCTCGCGCTTGCGCAGCAGATGACGGATCGGCCAGGCAACTTCCGAGGTCGCCAGCGAGGTGGTCGCCACCTGGTAAAGCAGCGGCTGGAAAAGGTGATGGTTGCGCTTGTCGATCATGGTGATGCGCACGGGTGCGCCGGCCAGCGCCCGGGTGAGTTCGAGACCGCCGAACCCTGCGCCGACGACAACGACATGATGGCTGGTTTCACTCATCGCATTCACCCCTGTTTGTCTCTCTTTATCTAGTGATTTTTGTGCACCGCAACAATGTCGCGGCGCGCTAGACTGCCGCGCGTAAGGCTGCCCAGGACTCGTCGCCGGATGTCGCGAATGCCTATGTCGGCAAGCCTGGACGGGTATAGCCTTGCAGGGGCTGGAACCACGGGAGTGAAGCATGGCCAACGACGATGACAAAGATCGCAAAGGGCGGGCGCAATATTCTTCGCCGCCTTGCTTCATGCACGAACTCGATCCGGAATTTCGCGCGCCATTGACCGACTGGACCGATGTGCGCCGTTGGCGCAAGGCCGAGCGCGAGCGTCTGATCGCGGCACGGTTGGCGGTTTCCGCCGATGCGCGGGTGGCGATGTCGCGGGCTATCGCCGAAGGGCTCGACGCGACCATCGGCGACATTGCCGGCCGCATGGTCAGCCTCTATTGGCCGTTTCGCGGCGAGCCGGACCTGCGGCCGTGGATGGCGTCGATCAACGAACGCGGCGGCCGCACGGCGCTGCCCATCGTGATCGAGAAGGGCCAGCCGCTGATCTTCCGCGCTTATGTGCCTGGCGACCGGCTGGAAAAAGGCGTCTGGAACATCCCTATCCCCGCCGAAGGCGACCCGGTGCTGCCCGACATCGTCATCTCGCCGATCGTCGGCATCGACCCGCGAAACTACCGCCTGGGCTATGGCGGCGGCTTCTTCGACCGCACGCTGGCTGCCATGCCGTTCAAGCCATTGGTCATCGGCGTCGGCTACGAACTGCAGCGCATCCCCACCATTTACCCGCAGCCGCACGACATCCCAATGGATAGGCTGGTGACCGAGACTGCTCAGGGCTAGGCCAGTTCCGGCTTCATGCCCATCGCCGTGCGATCGACGATCTCGCGCAGGGCAAAGGATGAGTTGATCTTGGTCACATGCGGCATCGCCGACAGCCACTCCTTGTGGATGCGCTCATAGTCGACCAGATCCTTGGCGGCGATGCGCAGGATATAGTCGTATTCGCCCGACATCAGGTGGCACGACAGCACATTCGGGCAGCGCTTGATCGCCGCCTCGAAATCCGACAGCGTCTTTTCGAACTGTCCCGACAGCGATATGTGCACGATCGCCGTCATCTGGTGACCGAGCGCTGCATTCGAAAGCCGGGCGTGATAGCCGCGGATGGTGCCGGATTTCTCCAGATTGTCGAGCCGGCGCGAACAGGCCGACTGCGACAGGCCGACCCTTTCGGCGAGCGCCGCATTGGGTATGCGGCCATCCTTCTGCAGTGCCTCGAGAATGGCGATATCGATCCTGTCGAGCGGCATTTCTCGTGATTCCTGCGAAATTTCCTTGATTTCGCGCAACGATTATCGAAACGCGTGACCCCGCGCAAGCGCATTCGCAAACACCTGCGCAACGATTTGTGGTTCACTCGGTTGATACAGGGAACGAGCCCGAAGGGCCGGATCAGGAGAAGACTATGCGCGTCGGTTGCCCCAAGGAAATCAAGAACCACGAATACCGCGTCGGCCTGACGCCGGGCTCCGTCCGCGAATATGTCGCGCATGGTCATGAAGTGCTGGTCGAAAGCGGCGCCGGCGCCGGCATCGGCGCCGATGACAATGCCTACCGCGCCGCCGGCGCCACCATCGCCAGGACCGCCGCCGACGTGTTCGCCAAGTCCGACATGATCGTCAAGGTCAAGGAGCCGCAGCCCAACGAATGGGCGCAGCTGCGCGACGGCCAGATCCTCTACACCTATCTGCACCTGGCCCCGGATCCGGAGCAGACCAAGGGCCTGCTCGCGTCCGGCGTCACCGCAATCGCCTATGAGACCGTAACCGACGACCGCGGCGGCCTGCCGCTCTTGGCGCCGATGTCGGAAGTTGCCGGCCGCCTGTCGATCCAGGCCGGCGCGACCGCGCTGCAGAAGGCCAATGGTGGCCGCGGCGTGCTGCTCGGCGGCGTGCCCGGCGTGCTGCCCGGCAAGGTCACCGTGCTCGGCGGCGGCGTCGTCGGCCTGCATGCCGCCCGCATGGCGGTCGGCCTCGGCGCCGACGTCACCATCATCGACCGCTCGATCCCGCGCCTGCGCCAGCTGGACGACCTCTTTACCGGCCGCGTCCACACCCGCTACTCCACAGTCGAGGCGCTTGAGGAAGAATGCTTCTCGGCCGACATCGTCGTCGGCGCCGTGCTCATCCCGGGTGCTGCTGCACCCAAGCTGGTGACCCGCGAAATGCTGTCGGGCATGAAGAAGGGCTCGGTGCTGGTCGACGTCGCTATCGACCAGGGCGGCTGCTTCGAGACTTCGCACGCCACCACCCATGCCGAGCCGACCTATGAGGTCGACGGCGTGATCCATTACTGCGTCGCCAACATGCCGGGCGCCGTGCCGGTGACCTCGGCGCACGCGCTCAACAACGCGACGCTGCATTATGGCCTGCAGCTGGCCGACAAGGGCCTGAAGGCGCTGGTCGACGACCACCATTTGCGCAACGGCCTCAATGTCCACAGGGGCAAGATCACCAATCGCGCCGTGGCCGAAGCACTCGGCTATGAGCTGGTCGAACCGAAAGTGGTTCTGGCTGCCTGACCAGACGCCTTAATCGACTCAAGCAGTTCTGCCTCCCTCACCCGCCGGTTGCGCCGGCGGGTTTTTTATTGGCCGCGTGCTCACAAATTGCGGGCTCTAAGGCAACATCACGGCGAAACGGCCCGGCTTGGCGGTGCTTTTGCCTGCCGATGTGGCATTTTTGTCATTCCAATATTGGCGAGCGTCCTGTTAGAACACGGACGGGTTTGTTCTTATGCTAAGGGGCTAAAATGTTCATCTCTGCTAAATCCGTTCTTCTCGGGGCCGTTTCGGCAATGGCTTTGATATCGGTAGCGCATGCCGCCGATGTTGTGCAGCCGGTGGAAGAACCTGCCGGTTTCAACTGGAGCGGCGCCTATGTCGGCATCGGCGGCGGCTTCGGCGCCAGCGTGCACCGCATCAGCGTCGACCCGGTGATCGACTTCAACGGGATCGGCGGCAACGGCGTGTTTGGCGAAATCACCGCCGGCTACGACTATATGGTCTCCGAGCGCTTCCTGCTTGGCGGCTTTATCGACGCAAACATCGGGAATATCGGTCCGTCGATCAGCCTTCCGGGCGCTGATATCGACCTGACGAACGCTTATGGCTTCGACGTCGGCTTGCGCGCCGGCTATCTCTTGAACCCCGATACGCTCGGCTATGTGCTCGGCGGCTACACCTGGAACCATTTCAAGCTCGAGGGTTCGGGCTTTGCCGACGGTCTTGATTTCACGGAGAACCGTGGCGGCTATGTCGTCGGCGTTGGCATGGAAACCGTGCTGCGCGGCAACTGGACGATCAAGACCGAGTACCGCTACGCCAACTATGGCGACGACTCGGTGGCTGACCTCGGCATTATCGGCGGCCCGGGGACCTCTCTGGATGTCGAGCCATCCAGCCATACCTTCCACATCGCGGCCAACTACCGCTTCGGCGCCCAGAATGGCGGCGGTGCCTCGTTTGCTGCTCCGACCTACAACTGGACCGGCTTCTATGTCGGCGGCGCGCTTGGCGCCGGCACTGTAGTGCATGACCTGACGCTCGCCAGCGCCCTCGAATTGGATGGCATCGGCGGCGAAGGCGTGTTCGGCGAGGCGAGCATCGGTTACGACCATGATTTCGGCGGCTGGGTCGCCGGCGTTCTGGTCGACGCCCGCTATTCCGGCATACGCTCGAAGCTGGACATTCCGGGTGGGTCGATCAAAGGCGATGCCGACTATGGCTTCGATGCCCTGGCCCGCATCGGCGCCAAGGTCAACGAATCGACGCTGGCCTATGTCCTCGGTGGCTACAGCTGGCAGCATTTCGACCTGCATGCTTCGCCTGGCGGCGACATCACGGACTGGGGCTCGAGCGGCTTCTCGGTCGGTGGCGGCCTGGAAACGGCCGTTTCCAGCAACATGACGCTTGGTCTCGAATACCGCTATTCGCAGTATGAGAAAGAGGATTTCGGGTCGGACGGCTTCCTCACCGACGAGCCTTCCTTCCAGACCGTTCGCGTCGGCGCGAAGTATAAATTCAACTAAACGCCGTACACACACACGGCAAAGGCCCGTCGGTCAATTCCGGCGGGCTTTTTCTTTGGGCAAAATTCCTGGCGCCGGAATTGAACAGGCTGGCGGACAACAAAAAAGCGGAGCCAAAGCCCCGCTTCCTCGGTCATCGAGATCCCCGCCGGTTCATCCGCGGTCGGCAATCCATCGACGCTGGTCTTTTAGCGCGAGAATGCGACGGGAGTACGACAAGTCCCAACCGGCATCGGCGTGAGTCGCCATGCCGGCGACGATCGCGGTGCTGTGTGAAGTGCTTCACATCCGCCATTCGAAAAGCATGCGCAGACAGAGCTGCCAACTTGACGGCTCGTGCCGTCACACGGTTGCGGGCATCTTTTTGTCAGAAACGCTCGATGCGGCACTGATAACAATTGTTGCGCGCCGAGCGGACGTGGACATAGGCGATGTCAGCGCGCTCAAACAGCGTCTCTGCCCGCGCCGCAATGCCGCCAGTCGGAATGACGCCGCCGCTGCCATAGACGATGCGGTCATCCGCACCATAGCCGCGCACGATATAGTCGCTGCTGTCAAGCATCTCTGGAAGCGCTTCCGTCTCGGCTGCGCGTTCGCATTCCTGCGCATGCAGGAAGATCGGTCCTGTCTCGGCGTAAGGCTGCAACGCCGGAAACGGCCGATAGGCCATGATCAGATAGCCATCGCCTTCGGCGACGTTTCTCAGGCAATGCCGGCACGGCACCCCGTCGCCATCTGAAACCTTCCGCTCAGGCGTTTGGCCATAGGCGTCCGCCCCGCCGCGCTGCAGCGCTCTCACATCTTCAGTCGGCAAGGCTTTGAAGTGAACGGTCATGGCTGAATCTCCGGTGTCGTTGACCGGAAAATATGCCGCCACATAGCTGCTTCCCACCCGATTCCTGCCAAGGCTGCCGGCCATTTCAAGCCGGACTGCTCAGAACCCTGGCTTGATCAGTGGATGAAATCGTCGAAGCGGCGCAGCGTCACCCGGCGAT
This sequence comes from Mesorhizobium sp. LSJC269B00, assembly GCF_000502815.1. NCBI lineage: Bacteria > Pseudomonadati > Pseudomonadota > Alphaproteobacteria > Hyphomicrobiales > Phyllobacteriaceae > Mesorhizobium > Mesorhizobium sp. LSJC269B00. The sequence goes on along the minus strand of NZ_AYVN01000005.1, from coordinate 494,249 downwards.
TGCGCCACTTCTCGTCCTGGGTCCGCACGAGCAGGAATTCCTCGCCATGAACGGTCGGTTCAGCCTTTAGTCGGAAAAAGTTACGGCCGCATGACGCTGGCCGAACGCTCGGCGAACGGCAGCGGATGCACGGTCTCCTTCTTTTGCGCCACCGGTGCAAAACCGAGCTTCTGGTAGAGCGGCAAGGCAGCCGGATGGTCGAGCGTGCAAGTCTGCACCGTTACCCGTTTCGGTCCATACGACCATGCTGCGGCGATCGCCGCACCGAGGAACCAACGGCCGATGCCTTGCCCGGTCGCATGTTCCATCATGCCGAAATAAGCGAGTTCGACTTCCTCTGGCAAATGCGGCTTGAGGTCGAAGAAACCGGCCGGCGCGCCGTCGAGATAAAGCACCCTGATGTCGCGGTCCTCGCGGTGGATCCCGGCGGCAAGCTCGTCATCGTCCAGCCTCAGCACATTGACCCAGTGCCATTTGCGCCCGACCCGATCCATCAGATAGCGGTAGAAATGCAGCGGAATGTCCTTGGTCCTGAGCAGCGCGATCTGCCTGTTGTAAGGCAACGGCGGCGAATAGGCCGGCGGCACATGCATTTCCAGAAACGTGACCGTGACCTCGATGTCGTCCAGCGCGCCGTTTTCCATCGCCATCATTCCTTGCCCGTCACTACAGGCGTGTCTGCCAGCCCGCCCCATTCCGTCCATGAGCCGTCATAGAGCCGGTTGTCGGTGTGGCCGAGCGTCTCCAGCGCCAGAGTGACGACAGCCGCCGTGATGCCGGAACCGCAAGAGGTGACGACCGGTTTCGACAGATCGATACCGGCATCCTCAACGGCCTTGCGCAACTGGTCCTTCGACAACAGCACGCCATCCAGCGACAGCGCCGAATAAGGCAAATTGTGCGCACCAGGCATGTGACCGGAGCGAACGCCGGCGCGAGGCTCAGGCTCGGTGCCGGTGAAACGGCCGGCGCCACGGGCGTCGGCAATCTGGCTCTCGCCAGTCTCGACGATGCGGCGCATGTCGGCAAGGCTGGCGACGCGAGCGGCATCGAAATCGGCATGAAACACATTCGGCGCGATCTTGGTCGGCTCCGCCGTCACCGGCCGGCCCGCCGCCTTCCAGCGGTCGAAGCCGCCGTCGAGCACATAGACCTGGAACACGCCCATGACGCGGAACATCCACCAGGCGCGCGGCGCCGAGAAGAAACCCGGACCGTCATAGACGACAATGGTGTCGTCGGCCGAAATTCCCATGGCGCCTACATATTGCGCGAAATGCTGTGGCGAGGGCAGCGTGTGCGGCAGCTTGGCATCAGGATCGGAGGCCGCATCATGATCGAAGAATCGCGCACCCGGAATATGCGCAGCCTCATACTCGGCGCGCGCATCGCGCTTCTGCGCCGGCAGATACCAGGATGCATCGACGATCGTCAGGCCGGGCTCGCCAAGACGGCTCTGCAACCAGTCCGCATCGACGGTGAAAGGGCTGTCATCGGCCATTGTTCTTCTCCTGCTCCGCCTTGGCGAAGCATTGCTTCCTGTTGACCATGATCTTCCCCGAAAACCGGCTTCCACTTTTCGGGATCATGGTTCGTTCAAGCTACCGGCATTGGTCCGAAGCGAATGCGAAAACGCCGGTTTTCGCGGCCCTTCTTCTCGATCTTGCCGATATGGATTTCACCGACTTCGCCAGTGCTTTCGACATGGGTGCCGCCGCAGGGCTGGCTGTCGATCGAAGCGTTGTCGCCGATGCAGACCAGGCGGATCTTGCCGGTGCCGGCGGGCGGCCGGACATTCTTGGATTTCACCAGGCCAGGATTGGCTGCCAGATCCTCGTCGGTGATCAGCCTGATGAAGATCGGATGATCGGCTCGCACCAGCTCCATCAGCCCGGCGGTGACGTCTTCCCTGGTGAAGCCGGCATCGGGAGCGTCGAAGTCGACGCGGCTGTCATCTTCGGAAACCGCAGCACCGGTAATCGGAAACGGACAGACTACGGTGAGCAAATGGCAAGCTGCGTGCATGCGCATCAGGAGATGCCGCCGCTCCCAGTCGATGGCGAGTTTCACCCGCTCGCCGACCTCGGGTGCCGGCTGCTCCGGCGCCGGTACATGGATGATCTCGTCCTTGGTCTCGCCGGTGATGGTGGCGGCAATGGCGATGCGGNGTTGATGGCGACAACAGTGGCGTCAGCCGCTCTGAGATAGGCGTCGTCGCGAAACAGCGCTTCTGTTCTGTGCGCCATCAGGCGACCTTCTCATACGGCACCGAAATTGCGCTGCGCTCATCCATCCAGCCCGGCACCGGCAGGTTCTTCTCGCGCAGGAATTCCGGGTTGAACAGCTTCGACTGGTAGCGCGTGCCATAGTCGGCAAGGATGGTCACGATGGTGTGGCCGGGGCCAAGCTCGCGCGCCAGCCGTATCGCGCCGGCAATGTTGATGCCGGTCGAACCGCCGACGCACAGGCCTTCTTCCTGGATCAGCTCGAAGACGATCGGCAGCGCTTCCTCGTCCGGCACCTGGAACGAGAAGTCCGGCGTGAACCCATCGAGATTTGCCGTGATGCGCCCCTGCCCTATCCCTTCGGTGATCGAGCTGCCGTCGGACTTCAATTCGCCACTGGTGTAGAAGGAATAGAGCGCCGCACCTAGCGGATCGGCGAGCGCGATCTTGACGTTGCTGCTCCTGGCCTTCAGCCCGAAGGCGACGCCGGCCAGCGTTCCGCCCGAACCCACCGCCGAGACGAAACCGTCGACCTTGCCGCCGGTCTGCGTCCAGATTTCTTCCGCCGTGGTGCGGATATGGCCGTCGCGATTGGCAACGTTGTCGAACTGGTTGGCCCAGATCGCGCCGTTCGGCTCCGACCTCGCCATCTGCTCGGCTAGCCGCCCCGACAGTTTCACGTAGTTGTTGGGGTTCTTGTAAGGCACCGCCGGCACTTCGATCAGCTCGGCGCCAAGCAGCTTGATCGTGTCCTTCTTTTCCTGGCTCTGGGTGTCGGGAATGACGATCACTGTGCGATAGCCCAGCGCTTTGGCAACCAGCGTCAGGCCAATGCCGGTATTGCCTGCCGTGCCTTCGACGATGACCCCGCCCGGCTTCAACAGCCCGCGCTGTTCGGCGTCGCGGATGATGAACAGGCCTGCGCGATCCTTGACCGACTGGCCGGGGTTCATGAACTCGGCCTTGCCCAGGATCTCGCAGCCGGTCTGCTCCGAGGCCTTGTTGAGGCGGATCAGGGGCGTGTTGCCGATCGCTTCGATCACAGAACGGGGCATCCGGGATTCCTTATGTAGCTGCGGCGAGACCCTAGAAACCCGAAGCGTGCGTTTCAAGGCAAGAATTCGCCTGGTCCAGTCGCATTTCGGGCACTGCAATCTCCCGCGGCCGGACAACGCGCGATGACGATCATTTCAACCAGTACGGAAAAGCGCTCTTTTCATTCGATTTTTTCACCGCTAGAGCACTAATGACAGATCGGCAGGGCGCAGAATGACACTTTACCGGGCCAACCCGAAGCACGGCGTCGCCTGGATAACCGGCGGCAGCAGCGGCATCGGCCGTGCGCTGGCAAAGGACCTCGCGGCAAAGGGCTTTGTCGTCGCGGTCACCGCACTCGACGGCGACCCACTCGACGCGCTCATCGTCGAGACTGCGCAGATGCCGGGACGTGTCGTCGCCTACCCTTGCGACGTCACCGATGAGCCGCGCATGGCAAGCACGGTGGCGGCGATCGAAAAGGAGCTCGGCCCGATCGTGCTCGCCGTCTTCAACGCCGGCAACTACATCGCCACGCCCGGCGAAGACCTCAGGGTCCGCGACTTTCGCCAGACCTTCGAGGTCAACTATTTCGGTATCATCAATGGCCTCGTCCCGCTCATGGAGCGCATGCGCATCCGTGCGCGCGGCCATATCGTGCTTGTCGGGTCGGTCACCGCCTATTTCGGCTGGCCGACCACGGCGGCCTATGGCGGCTCGAAGGCGGCGATCAACATCCTGGCCGAGTCGCTGAAATACGATTTCGACAAGATGAATGTCCGCATCCAGGTGATGAATCCGGGCTTCATCGACACGCCGTTGACCGAAAAGAACATGCTGCCGATGCCGGGACTGATGCCGGTCAACCGCGCCTCGCGACGCATGCTGCGCGGCATCGAGCATGGCGGCTTCGAGGTTACCTTCCCTCACCGGCTGAGCTGGGGGCTGAAGCTGCTGGCACTGCTGCCAAGGCCAGTCTGCCGGTGGTTCATCAGCACGGCGACCCGCTGGACAGGGCGGCCGCTGAATTTCGACCGCAAGCCGCCGAACGAATAGCTGTCCACAGCCCGGCTGTTGCCTGACTGCACCGGCCGCCATAGGCTTTAGAATTGTTGTGGTGTCTGAGATGGGGCGGCGGATCGTGCTTGCGGTGCTGGGCGTCGTCATCATCCTTGTCCTGGCCCTCCTGCTTGGTCCGCGCGTTCCCGTCGACACAACAATCAGCTTCGACCCCAAGGTGATCGGCGACGATCCGCAAGCGTATATCGCGCGTGAAGAGGCTACCGTGCCCAACGTCCGCGACGCGCTCGAGAAAGAAATCATCTGGGCCGATCCGATGGTTCACGCCAGGACGCCATTGGCGATCGTCTATATCCATGGCTTTTCGGCATCGAAGGGCGAGGTTCGCCCGCTGGCCGACGAGGTCGCCGACCAACTCGACGCCAACCTTTTCTACACCCGCCTCACCGGTCATGGGCAGGACGGCACTGCTATGGCGCAAGGCAGCGTCAATGCCTGGATCAACGACTATGAGGAGGCGCTCGCCATCGGCCGGGCCATCGGCGACAAGGTGATCGTCATCGGCACCTCGACCGGTGGATCGCTGGCGGCATGGGCGGCGACTGAGCCTGGCGCATCGGACGGCGTCGCTGCAATCGCATTCATCTCGCCGAATTTCGGCGTCAGGGCTGCAGGCGCCGAGCTGCTGACCATGCCCTGGGGCAGGCAGATCGCCGAGTTCGTCGGCGGCAAGGAGCGCAGCTTTCCGACCCGCAACGCGCTGCACGAGAAACTCTGGACGCACACATATCCAATGGCAGCCGTGCTACCGATGGCGGCGCTGACCAACCTTGCCTACGCTGCGCCTGTGGAGAAGGCAACCATACCGGCGCTGTTCATCTTCTCGGAATCCGACAAGGTGGTGCGCCAGGATCGCACCCGCGAAATCGCCGGCCGCTGGGGCGCACCGCATGAACTGGTGCCCGTCGACGACAATGGCGATCCCGACGACCACGTCATTGCCGGCGACGCGCTGTCGCCCTCGACCACGGCTTTCTTGGCGCAGCGGATCGTCGTCTGGGTGAAGGCAATTACCGGGCAGCCCTAAACGAAAAGGACGGCCGAAGCATTGCCCCGGCCGTCCTCATATACAATCGTCAGCAATCAAGCCAGGCTCGACGAGCCTGACCGGTTCGTCTGATCACGCAGCCCGCGCCGCGGGCCGCTTGCCGCCGAAGCGGCGCTTGTTGTTGCCCTTGAAGGCCTTGGCGCCTTCCGGCTTGCGCTCGCTTGCACCCGCAAAGGCCGGCTTGTCACCAAAACGCTTCTTGGCGAAGCCGTTGTTCTGGCCACCGGGCCGCCTGCCGTCGCGACGGCCATTGCGGTCGTTGCGATCGTTGGCGGGCTCGAAGCGCTCGTTCTTTTCGGCCGGATTGCGCACCGGATCCGGGCTGCCGAGATGGTCGGCAACGATCGGCAGCTTGCTGCGGATGATGCGCTCGACCTGACGCAGCTTGCTGTTTTCGGAAGGATCGCAAAGCGTGATGGCGATGCCGTCCATGCCGTTACGGCCGGTACGGCCGATGCGGTGGACATAGCTTTCGGCCTCATCCGGCAGATCGAAATTCACCACATGGCTGATGCCGGGGACGTCGATGCCGCGCGCCGCGATATCGGTCGCCACGAGAATGCGCACCGAGCCCTCGCGGAAATCGTTGAGCGCCTTCTGGCGGGCGTTCTGCGACTTGTTGCCGTGGATGACGGCGGCCTTGAAGCCGTCGCGTTCGAGGTCCTTGGTCACCCGGTCGGCGCCATGTTTGGTGCGCGAAAAGATGATGACGGACTTCATTGCCTCGTCGGCGAGCATCGTCGACAGCACCTGGCGCTTCTGCTTGGTGCGGGCAAAGACGACGCCCTGCACGATCTCGGCGGCCGCGGTGCTCTGCGGCGCGACTTCGACGCGGATCGGGTTCTTCAACAGGCCCTTCGCCAGTTCGGCGATTTCGTTGGGCATGGTGGCCGAGAACAGCACCGTCTGACGGTCGGGCGCGGTCGCCTTGGCGATCCGCTTGACGTCGTTGATGAAGCCCATGTCGAGCATGCGGTCACCCTCGTCCAGCACCAGCCATTTGGTGTCGGAGAGAATCAGGTCGCCCTCGCGCACCAGGTCGGTCAGGCGGCCGGGCGTGGCGATCAGGATGTCGACGCCGGGAGCGACCTTCTTCACCTGGCTGAAGCGCGAGACGCCGCCAAGCACGAGAGCGGTCGAGACATGCGCGCCCTTGGCGAGGATCTTGATGGTGTCCTCGATCTGGACGGCGAGTTCGCGCGTCGGCGCCAGGATCAGCGCACGGGTGGTCTTGGCTCGGCGCTTGGTGCCGAGCGCGATGATCTTCGACAGGATCGGCAGCGCGAAGGCAGCGGTCTTGCCGGAGCCGGTCTGGGCGATGCCGAAGATATCACGGCCTTCCATCTGCGGCGGGATCGCCTGCGTCTGGATCGGCTTCGGCTCGGTGAAGCCGGCGCCATGCGTCGCCTTGAGCAGCGCGCCGGTAATTCCAAGAGCTGCGAAACCGGTGAGTTCCGTAGTGTTGCCGGCCGAGATTGCGTTACCGGCTGAGGTGTTTTCGTTGGTCAAAATAGTCTTCTTTCACGCGGTCTTGGCCGCAAACATCGATGGCGGCAGGGCGCAACCTGCCGTCGAAAAATTTGATATGAAACGACAAGGCGGGCGGACGGAAACGTCCACTCGGCTGCGCTGTCGTGCCCGCAGGCGTCATGCCACGGGGCTCTTTCGCCACTTCGCGATGTATCGGAAAGAGGGGCCGATATACCGGAAAGAGGGAAAACAGACGCAACCAGTCTCATTTGTCGAGAAGGCCGGAATCTCCGGCCCAAGCGCCTATGGGCTGCATATGGCTGAGTTCGCTCCGGAATGCAAGGGGCCACATGTTGCAGCGCAGCAAAATCGACTGCGAAAGCGGCGCTTGCGCACGCCTGCAGCCATCATTACCACAAAGGCTGCTGCCATTTCTGGGGACCGAGCGATGAAGGACGTGCTGAAGGAACTTGAGCGCCGCCGCGAGATCGCCCGCATGGGCGGCGGCCAGGCCCGCATCGACGCCCAGCACAAGAAGGGCAAGCTCACCGCGCGCGAGCGCATCGATGTCTTTCTCGACGAAGGCTCGTTCGAGGAGTTCGACATGTATGTCGAGCATCGCTCGACCGATTTCGGCATGGAGAAGACCAAGATCGCCGGCGATGGCGTCGTCACCGGCTGGGGCACGGTCAATGGCCGTCCGGTCTATCTGTTCGCCAAGGACTTTACCGTCTTCGGCGGCTCGCTGTCGGAGGCGCATGCCGAAAAGGTCATCAAGGTGCAGGAGATGGCGCTGCGTAATCGCGCGCCGATCATCGGCCTCTACGACGCCGGCGGCGCCCGCATCCAGGAAGGCGTGGCGGCGCTAGGCGGCTATGCCGAGATCTTTCAGCGCAACGTGCTCGCATCCGGCGTCATTCCTCAGATTTCCGTGATCATGGGCCCGTGCGCCGGCGGCGACGTCTATTCGCCTGCGATGACCGACTTCATCTTCATGGTGCGCGACACCTCTTACATGTTCGTCACCGGGCCGGATGTGGTCAAAACGGTCACCAACGAGACGGTGACGGCCGAGAGCCTTGGCGGCGCGTCCGTCCACACGACCAAATCGTCGATTGCCGACGGCGCCTACGGCAATGACGTCGAGGCGCTGTTGCAGATGCGCCGGCTGGTAGACCTTTTGCCCGCGTCAAATACGTCGGAGCTTCCTGAGATCGAGTGCTACCAGTCGGTCACCGACCATGATCTGTCGCTCGACCGGCTGATCCCGGACAACGCCAACAAGCCTTACGACATCAAGGAGCTGATCCTCAAAGTTGCCGATGAAGGCGATTTCTTCGAGATCCAGCAGAACTTTGCCAAGAACATCGTCACCGGTTTCGGCCGCGTCGAAGGCCGCACCGTCGGCTTCGTCGCCAACCAGCCGATGGTGCTGGCCGGCGTGCTCGATTCCGACGCAAGCCGCAAGGCGGCGCGCTTCGTGCGCTTCTGCGACTGTTTTTCCATTCCCATCGTCACCTTCGTCGACGTCCCCGGCTTCCTGCCCGGCACCGCGCAGGAATATGGCGGACTGATCAAGCACGGCGCCAAGCTCTTGTTTGCCTACGCCGAGGCAACCGTGCCGAAAATCACCGTCATCACCCGCAAAGCCTATGGCGGCGCCTATGACGTGATGGCCTCAAAACATCTGCGTGGCGATATGAACTATGCCTGGCCGACGGCGCAGATCGCGGTGATGGGGGCGAGAGGCGCGGTCGAGATCATCTACCGCAAGGATATTGGCGACGCCGAAAAGATCGCAGCTCACACAAAGGCTTACGAAGACCGCTTCCTGTCGCCCTTCGTCGCCGCCGAACGCGGCTATGTCGACGAGGTGATCATGCCGCATTCGACCCGCCGCCGCATTGCCCGGGCACTGCGCATGCTGCGCAACAAGGACATGCAAAATCCCTGGAAGAAGCACGATAACATTCCGTTGTAACATCCAATGTCGCGACTGATCATCAGCGCCGGTCGGCGGTTTGGCAGGTTCACGGTCCTGTTTTTCGTTGTTCCCGCCCTCGTCATCTTCTGCGTCTGGATGTCCCTGCTCGACAACCATCCGATCTGGTTTATGGCCAGCGGCTTCGTCGTCATGCCGATCGCCACCACGGCCTTGGCATTTCTGTTCGGCACATTGTTTGCGGGCTTCCGACGCAGCAAGATCAAAGGCGTCAGTGAAGCAGAAGCGCCCGGCCTGTGGGCGCTGTGGCGGAGCGTCGCCGGACCGCGCCGTGCTGCGCGCACGGTTGTCATACTAGAGGGCAACCTGAACGCCAGCGTGCGCGAGGAGCGCACGCTTCTCGGCCTTCTCGGCAATCGGCTGTTTCTAACCATTGGCATCCCTCTCCTCGCAGTGACCGATGAAAGAGCGCTTGCCGCGATCCTTGCCCATGAGGACGCGCATGTGCGCAACAAGGATACCAATGGCAGCCTCAATCTCGCTGAGTTCGAAAACGGTTTCGGATTTGTCTTCGAGTATGCCCCGCCCGGAACCACGATCACAGGCAGCCTGCTCCACGCCGCTATCGGCTGGCTGTCGCAATCGTTCGAGCGGGAAGAAATCCGGCTTTCGCGCGAAGCGGAGATCAAGGCAGATCGACACGCGGCATCCTCCGGCGACGCCGAGCACGCCGCACGCGCGCTGTTGCTTCTTGCCACGGCAGACGTGCATTTCGCGGAGACGGTCTATGACCCTTTGCAGCATGAATTGCGAGGTGCTTTGCGTCCGCCGCGACCGCCGCTCGAGCGCATGCTGGAAGCTGCCGGCCAGCTGCGAGAACCCATTTGCCTCAATGTTTGCGCCCGCAAGGCGTGGGCAAGCCCGGATGACGCAAAGTCCACCCATCCATCATTGGCTCAACGGCTGGCGGCGCTTGGCTACACGGAGCCGCCCGACCTGGACCCGATCGCCGTGACCGCGCTCTCGACGCTGCTGAACTCGAGCGTAGCACAGCGCCACATTTCGGAATTCGACACCAAATGGACTGCGCGGATGGAAGACTATCTCCAGCGCTGAACTGGTGGTCGCCCAACTCGCAGGCTCACTCCTCTTCCGCCGCCCCGAACCCCGCATCCCTGGGGGCGCTGGTCGCGCTCGCCCAGGGCGTCGCGTGATTATCGATGCGCATCTGGAAGATGAAATAGATCGGCGAGCAGTAGCCGATGCCTTTCACCTTGGCAGCACCCGGCGTGTCCGGCGGCAGCGACTGGCACATATAGTCCTCGCGGCAGAAATGATCAGCCGAGCAGGCTGGACGGTTGCCGCGGTTGACCGCGCCGCCGAGGCACTGGTCGAAATTGTTGGTGGCGACGCAGGTGTCGAATTTCTTGCCGCCGACCATGCCGCAAATTTCCGATGGCATCGGCTTGCCCGTCTTGAATGCGGCGAAGCTGCGGTCCTTGTCGTCGCAGGCGCGATAAGCGATGCCTGCCGGTACGCCGATTTTCGGTGGCCGGCAGGTGTAGGCGGTCCGCGAAAAGGTCGGCGCAAAAGCCGCGAACTGGCCGGTGATCTTGTAGCGGTCGTTGAACGGCTGAGACGGGTTGCTGGCGATCGACCCGGTCAGGCAGGGATGGCCCGAAAACATCTTTGGACTGTCCGTGGGCAACAGACATTGCGCCAACGCGGTATGCACGCCTGAAGCCGTCGCGAGCGGCGTGCAGACGGTGCCGCCACCGCATTGCCAGGTCGCGCCGAAGCGTTTTGCATCATCCGGCATCAGGCACGGCATCGCCATCTCGGCCGGGGCGTAGTCGACATCGCCGGCATCGGTCCATGTCGCTGGCGGCGCGAAGGACAGCGGCCGGTAGCGGTTCGGCTCCTTGCCTTCTTCCGTCGCGCGCAGCCAGGCCTCACGTCGCGGAATCTCGGCATGGAGATGCGGCGAGATGCCGACCTCGATCCGGTTGAGAGGCGACGTCGTTTTGTCGTCGAGGCCGATGAAGTGAAAGCCGGCCGTCGAGCCCGCCTGGTGGCAGCCCTGGCAGGCGCCATTGTCCAGCCGCTCGACCAGCGCCTCCGGTGTCCGCACCAGCTTTAGCGCCGCATAGTCCAAGCCGGCGAAATCCGCTGGCTGGAACAGCGGCGTGAACGGATGGTTGGCCCGTCTCGCGCTGCCGAAGGTCGACCACGAGATGATTTTCTTCGCCAGGAATTCGTCGGGGATTTCGTAGACGCCGAGATCGACGGCCGCGACATTGGCGCTGACGTAGTCGGCGAGCCCTTTCTTGAGTGCAGCATCGTCGGAGAGCCGCGCGACGTCTGGCGTATTCTCCAGCGGACTCTCGCTGACGGTAGCGCCATCGATGCCGAAGATCCGCATCAGATAGGCCGCCTGCCCGCCGAACTCGGTCTCCTGGCCCGAGGGAAAGCGCACCACTTGCGCGTTGAGTTCGAGCTGTTTGAAAGTCAGTTCCTCCGGTGCCAGCGGCCCGCCGACCAGCCAGCCGGCATCGACGTTTTCGTCGATCTGCGGTGTCCAGCGCCCGGCAACGCCGACGCAGCCGCCATCGGCATCCGGCGCCACGCTGTAGACGGCGTTGAAATTGAATGGCAGCCGCGATGCCAGAACCTTGCCGTTCTTGCGGAAACTGTAGGCCAGGCGATAGACAAAGCGCACCTCGCCACAGCTCTTGTCACCTTGCAGCGCGGTGAAGTCACGCCGGTCCAGCCGGTTGACGACGCCGACCAGGCGGAAGCGCGCGGCCTCGGTCTTCAGCCAGCGCATATCCATGATGCGGCCGACATTGCCGTCGGTCACCTCGTAGAGCGTGCGCCCGCCGGCCTTTATCTCGGCCGCAGCGTGGCAATATCGGCCGCCACCATGTCGACAACAGCACGATAGGCCGGCACCTCACTGTAGAGCGTCTTCAGATCGTCCGCGCCGTCGACGGCGAAAATGCCGGCGAAGCCAAACCCCTTGGCATCGAGGGCGGCGAGCACCGCCGGATCGTCGACGATGGTCACCGGCTGCTCAGCGCGCACGCCATGCGAGGCGAACAGCGCGATGATGGCTGCAATGGCGAGCGCGAAACGCTTCATCCGATCGGCACCTTCTGCCGCGCCTCGACAAGTTCACGCAGCACCGGCACCAGCGCCAGCGGCAGATCCTCGGCGATCAGACCCGGTCCGAAGCGGCTGCCGGCCTCGGCATGGATCCAGACCGCTGCGCAGGCGGCCTCGAATGCCTGCATGCCCTGCGCCAGCAGCGCGGCGACAATGCCCGCCAGCACGTCGCCGGAACCGGCGGTGGCGAGCCATGGTGCACCATTGGCGTTGATCACCGCGCGGCCGTCCGGCGCCGCGATGACGGTGTCGGCGCCCTTGTAGACCATGATGGCGTTGGCTCGTTCAGCGGCTGCGCGCGCCTTGGCGAGTTTCGACTGCTTCTTGTCCTTCGCGATGTCGGGAAAAAGTCTGGCGAATTCGCCTTCATGCGGCGTCAGCACCAAAACCGGCGCCAACGGGAGCAGCGCGGCGTCGAACAGGGCCTGAGGCTGATGCGCCAATGACGTGATGGCGTCAGCATCCAAGACAATGGCAGGGCGCTGAATTCCGAATGAACTCGTCGACGTGCGGTTTAGGTCAGCGACCGTCGCGATCAATTGCAACGCGAAATCCCCCACCTTGGGTTTCGGCCCGAGCCCTGGTCCGAACACAAGTACTTCGGGGTGCCTCGCCGACAAAAATACCTGCACTTCCTCCATCGAACCGGCCTCGCGCAGCATGATCGATGTCAGATGCGCGGCGTTTACCTGCATGGCATTTTCAGGCGAGAGCACGGTCACCGCCCCTGCCCCGGCTCTGGCTGCAGCCATCGCCGACAGCCGCGCCGCACCTGTCGCGCTCGGCCCGCCGGAAAAGACGCTGACGTGGCCGCGCTTATACTTATGTGTATCGACCGCCGTTTTCGGAAAACTGTATAGCCAGAAGTCAGGCGTGTTCTCGAACGTCTTGATCTTGAACTCATCGACGATCGCATCCGGAATGCCGATATCGGCGACGATGATCTCGCCGCAGAGGCTGCGCCCCGGCATCAGCAGATGGCCGGGCTTTTTCCGCACGAACGTCACCGTCACGTCGGCCTTGAAATAAGCGTTGCTCAAGCCGGTCTCGCCCGACACGCCAGAAGGCAGGTCGATTGACACCACAGGCACGCGCTCCGCCGCGGCCAATCCTGAGACGGCAGAGGCATGCAGGGATATCTTCTTCGACAATCCCGCACCATAGAGCGCGTCCACGACGACTTCACCCGGTTCCGGGTAGCAGTGTCCGATGTGCTCGACCGGCAGATTGCAGGCCTCGGAAGCTCGCGCCGCATCACTCCCGGGCTTCTGCTTGCCTTCGGCCCAGAGCGCCACATTCACACCAGCCTCGGCCAGCAACCGCGCTACAACATAGCCGTCGCCACCATTGTTGCCGGGGCCGCACAGCACGTGCACGCGGCTTGCTGCGGGATAGCGTGCCAGGACCACAGCAGCGACCGCTTCGCCGGCGCGCTGCATCAGGCCATAGCCGTCGAGCGGACCGGCCGCGATCGCCAGCCGGTCGGCCTCGCCCATCTCGGCCGGCGACAGGACTTCATTGCTCATGGATTGCCGATCCCGCATTTCGTTCAAGGCCGACCCCTTTGTCCCTATCGAGCATTGTCCAGTTTCGGATTCGAAGCAAACGGCCAGGTGCTGCGTTGGCGTGCGGCCAATCCTTTCGCAGACTGGTGCCACGGATCCGCGCGGGCCTGCAAAATGCGCAATCTGCCTAATTATCGTGCAGACGCCCGAAGCGGCAATGTGTAGGCTTCGGGCAGCTTTGCCGCAGCCAAAGCAGAGGATGACGCGAATGTGCATCCCGGCGCGGCGCGGCATTGGAATTGCGCGAAACCGCTTCGCGTGGGCTGAAATTGGCACGGTTCGTGCTTGATGGAGGCGCAAGCGGGGCGCACAACCCGTTTTTTTGGCAGTGGAGGCCACTTTTTACATGAAAAAGATCGAAGCGATCATCAAGCCGTTCAAGCTAGACGAAGTGAAGGAAGCGCTTCAGGAGGCCGGTCTGCAAGGCATTACCGTCACCGAGGCCAAGGGCTTTGGCCGCCAGAAAGGCCATACCGAACTCTATCGCGGCGCCGAATATGTCGTCGACTTCCTGCCCAAGGTGAAGATCGAAGTCGTGCTGGGCGACGACGCCGTCGAAGGCGCCATCGAAGCCATCCGCAAGGCGGCGCAGACCGGCCGCATCGGCGACGGCAAGATCTTCGTCTCCAATATCGAGGAGGTCGTTCGCATCCGTACCGGCGAAACGGGGATGGACGCCGTCTGAGCTTTCTGATTTCAGATTAACGTCTCCTCGAAACGTCATCACACAGGGAAGAAACGACATGACGACAGCCAAAGACATCATGAAGCAGATCAAGGACAACGACGTGAAATTCGTCGACCTGCGCTTCACCGATCCGAAGGGCAAGCTGCAGCACGTCACGATGGATGTCATCGAGGTCGAGGAAGACATGTTCGCGGACGGCGTCATGTTCGACGGCTCCTCGATCGCCGGCTGGAAGGCGATCAACGAGTCCGACATGGTGCTGATGCCCGATGCGGACACCGTCCATATGGATCCGTTCTTCGCCCAGTCGACCATGGTCATCCTGTGCGACATTCTCGATCCGGTCTCCGGCGAATCCTACAACCGCGACCCGCGCGGCACCGCCAAGAAGGCCGAGGCCTACATGAAGGCCGAAGGCATCGGCGACACCATCTATGTCGGCCCCGAAGCCGAGTTCTTCGTCTTCGACGACGTCAAGTACAAGGCCGATCCCTACAACACCGGGTTCAAGCTGGACTCGACCGAACTGCCGTCCAACGACGACACCGACTACGAGACCGGCAATCTCGGCCACCGCCCGCGCGTCAAGGGCGGCTACTTCCCTGTGCCGCCGATCGACAGCGCGCAGGACATGCGCTCCGAAATGCTGACCGTGCTCGCCGAAATGGGCGTGCGCGTCGAAAAGCACCATCACGAGGTTGCCGCTGCCCAGCACGAGCTCGGCATCAAGTTCGACACGCTGGTCCGCAACGCCGACAAGATGCTGATCTACAAATATGTCGTGCACCAGGTCGCCAACGCCTATGGCAAGACGGCCACCTTCATGCCGAAGCCGATTTTCGGCGACAACGGCTCGGGCATGCACGTCCACCAGTCGATCTGGAAGAACGGCAAGCCGACCTTCGCCGGCAATGAATATGCCGGCCTGTCGGAGTCGTGCCTGTTCTACATCGGCGGCATCATCAAGCACGCCAAGGCGATCAACGCCTTCACCAACCCGCTGACCAACTCCTACAAGCGCCTTGTGCCTGGCTATGAAGCCCCGGTGCTGCTCGCCTACTCCGCGCGCAACCGTTCGGCCTCCTGCCGCATTCCGTTCGGCTCGTCCCCGAAAGCCAAGCGCGTCGAGGTCCGCTTCCCCGATCCAGGCGCGAACCCCTACCTCGCTTTCGCCGCCATGCTGATGGCCGGCCTCGACGGCATCAAGAACAAGATCCACCCGGGACAGCCGATGGACAAGGATCTTTACGATCTGCCGCCGAAGGAACTGAAGAAGATTCCGACCGTCTGCGGTTCGCTGCGCGAAGCGCTGCAAAGCTTGGACAAGGACCGCGGCTTCCTGAAAGCCGGCGGCGTCTTCGACGACGACCAGATCGACAGCTACATCGAGCTCAAGATGGCCGAAGTGATGCGCTTCGAAATGACACCGCATCCGGTCGAATACGACATGTACTATTCGGTCTGAGCGATAAGCCTCAGCGACAAGGAAAAACCCCGGCGTCAGTTCAGACGCCGGGGTTTTTGTTTGACCAATAGCAGACCGTAGACGTGGTAGCAGCAGGCTACGGCGCGGCTTACGAAGCCTGCGCCGCTATAGATGCTTAGGCGGCCGCCGAGACCTGCGCGCTGGTCGAAACCTCCGCGATGGTCTTCAGGATCTGCGAAGCGATCTGGTAGGGGTCACCTTGCGAATTCGGGCGGCGGTCTTCCAGGTAGCCCTTGTAGTCATTGTTGACGAAGGAATGCGGCACGCGGATCGAGGCGCCTCGGTCGGCGATGCCGTAGCTGAAGCGGTTCCACGGAGCGGTCTCATGCTTGCCGGTCAGGCGCTTGTCGTTGTCCGGGCCGTAGACGGCGATGTGGTCCATCAGGTTCTTGTCGAATTGAGCCATCAGCGCTTCAAAATAGGCCTTGCCGCCGACTTCGCGCATATAGGCGGTCGAGAAGTTGGCGTGCATGCCCGAGCCGTTCCAGTCGGTGTCGCCGAGCGGCTTGCAGTGATACTCGATGTCGATCTCGTACTTTTCGGTCAGGCGCTGCAAGAGATAGCGGGCCATCCACATCTGGTCGGCGGCCTTCTTGGAGCCTTTGCCGAAAATCTGGAATTCCCACTGGCCCTTGGCCACTTCGGCGTTGATGCCTTCATGGTTGATGCCTGCTGCGAGGCAAAGGTCGAGATGCTCCTCGACGATCTGGCGCGCGATCGGGCCGACATTCGAATAGCCGACGCCGGTGTAGTACGGGCCCTGCGGCGCCGGATAGCCGCTCTCGGGGAAGCCGAGCGGACGGCCGTCCTTGTAGAAGAAATACTCCTGCTCGAAGCCGAACCAGGCGCCTTCGTCGTCGAGGATGGTGGCGCGCTTGTTGGACACATGCGGCGTCACGCCATCTGGCATCATCACTTCGCACATCACCAGCACGCCATTGCTGCGGGCCGGATCCGGGAACACGGCGACCGGCTTCAGCACGCAGTCGGAGCTGTGGCCTTCGGCCTGCTGCGTCGAAGAACCGTCGAAGCCCCACAGCGGCAGCTGCTCGAGCGTCGGGAACTCGGCGAACTCCTTGACCTGGGTCTTGCCGCGAAGATTGGGGACCGGGGTGTAACCATCGAGCCAGATATACTCGAGCTTGTATTTCGTCATTCTAGAGCCTCTCGTTGCTTGATCACCGAACCTGGATGACGCCGGCGCGCCGAGCCATCCAGCAGCCCAGCTGCCGGTGGATAAAATGCAAATCGTGTGCCACTTCAGTTGGTCAGGGTGCGGCAAAAATGCCCTTTCATCCCGCCGGTGATGGCAAGCCGCCTAAGCAATGCGCCCGGATCAATCAAAGGCAGAATTTGCTTAAATAACAGGCAAATGCAGATCTTTCTTTAGGCATCTTGCCTAAAAGGATTGCAGGACCTACCTTGATGGAAAGATGAATCGAAGAGCCTCTCCAGAAGAAAGGAGACCGACCATGGAAATCACCTCAGCCCGTCCGTCGGCCAAAATCCTGATATTCCCGGCGGCATCGCGTGTAACTGCCTCAAATTTAGGCGTAAAGGCCAAGTTTGCGGCAGAGCTTGCTTCGCTGCGCGATCACCCGCTTGCCCATGGCGAGGCCTGGTATCATGAGGCCGCCATTGCGGAGGCCGAACAGCCTCGCAAGAGCTAGGCGTCTTCCGCGCTGATAGATCGAACAGGCCCACAAATCAAAAACCCGGCGCGATCGCTCGCGCCGGGTTTGTGTTTGATACAGAGCCGTCGGCTACTGCTTGGTATGCAGGTCGGTGCCGAGCGTATCCCTGACGAAGATCATGCCGATGATCAGCGTCACCGCCGCGATCACCACCGGATACCAAAGGCCGTAATAGATATCGCCCTTGTAGGCGCTGAACGCGAACACGATCGCGGGCAGCAGGCCGCCGAACCAGCCATTGCCGATGTGATAGGGCAGTGACATGCCGCTGTAGCGGATGCGGGTCGGGAACATCTCGACCAGGATTGCCGCGATCGGCCCGTAGACCATGGTCACGTAGAGGACCAGGATGAACAGGATGCCAATGACCTTGGCCCAGTTGACCTGTGCGGGGTCGGCAAACATCGCGAACGCGCCCGCTGCCGGAACGCTGTAGACGGTCACCTCGGTGGCGCCCGCGGCTTCGTCCTTGGTCAGCACCTTGTCCTTGATCGCCTGTTCGGTCGGGACCGCGGTCTTTTCGCCGGCGCGGATGGCTGCCGCGTCGAGCTTCAGTTCAGGATTGGCCGCGACAAAGGCGTCGAGCTTCTGGTCGGCAACCTTGGCGGCAGCACGCTTCAGCGGATAACCGCCCCCCTGAAGCGCGAGATTGATACCCTTCTTGAAGGCAGCGTCGCTGGCAGCCTTCTTGTCGCCCGCGGCCTTGGCATCATAAGACGCCACGGTTTCGCTGCCGATCATGACACTCGCCGGGGTCCCCGCCGCCGCCGTCGAGACGATGTCGTAAGGCACCGAGTTCTTGGCAAGGAAATCGGTCGCGATATCGCACGAACTGACCGGTACGCGCGTGCCGGTCGGATTGAACTGGAAGTTGCAGTCTCCCGGAGCCGCCGTCACCGTGGCGCGCGTGTTCTGCTGTGCGGTGGCGAGCGCCGGATTGGCGGCCCAGGTCAACGCCTTGAACAGCGGGAAGGTGGTGACGACCGCCAGCGCAAGGCCGGCCATGATGATCGGCTTGCGGCCGATCTTGTCGGACAGCCAGCCGAAGAAGACGAAGAAGCCCGTACCGAGTGCCAGCGCAATGGCAATCATGATGTTCACCGACTGCGCGTCGACCTTGAGCACATTGGCCAGGAAGAACAGTGCGTAGAACTGACCATTGTACCAGACCACGGCCTGACCGGCGGTGAGGCCGAACAGCGCCAGGATGGCGATCTTGGCGTTTTTCCACTGGCCGAAGGCTTCCGACAGCGGCGCCTTGGAACTCTTGCCCTCTTCCTTCATGCGCAGGAAGGTCGGCGATTCCGAAAGCGACAGCCGGATCCAGACCGAAATGCCGAGCAGGATGGCCGAGACCAGGAAAGGAATGCGCCATCCCCAGGCGTTGAAGGCGTCCTTGCTTACAGAATTCTGCACCAGCAGGATGACAATCAGCGACAGGAACAGGCCGAGCGTCGCCGTCGTCTGGATCCATGACGTGTAGAAGCCGCGACGGTCATCCGGCGCATGTTCCGCGACATAGGTCGCGGCGCCGCCGTACTCACCGCCAAGCGCCAGGCCCTGCAGCATGCGCAGCGCGATCAACAGGATCGGCGCCAGAATGCCCAGTGTCTCTGAGCCCGGAAGCAGGCCGACAAGGAAAGTCGACAGACCCATGATCATGATGGTGACAAGGAATGTGTATTTGCGGCCGACGAGATCGCCGATGCGGCCGAACACCAGCGCGCCGAACGGGCGCACGATGAAGCCGGCGGCGAAGACCAGCAGCGTGAAGATGTAGCGGGTGCTTTCGGGAAACGAGTTGAAGAAGGTCAAGCCGATCGCGCCGGCCAACGCTCCGTAGAGATAGAAATCATACCATTCGAAAACCGCGCCCAGCGAGGAGGCGAAGATGACCTTCTTCTCCTCTCGTGTCATGCCGCGGCTGGCTCCGCCGGCGGTCGATGCCAATGCCATTGAACTGTCCTCCCGTGAAATCCCGTCTGTCCTCGAGGCTGGGCGTCATCGTCGGCGTTCCCTCTGAACGCGACTCGAACCAGCCATCGGCGTAAAAAATGACAGAAAGCGACCGCCGGAGGCAGACAGACCTTGGATTTATGACTTTGGTATTAGGTGCAGTGCGGCAAAAGGCCGAGGATCAGGTCTTCAGCGCGTCGAGCAGGCCGACGGCCGCCATCATGTCGCGTTTGCGGGCCGAGCGGCGTGCGACAGCCTCGGCGTCCTGGCCCCAGTGCTCGACCTGCCAGTCCTCGTCGACATGGCCGGCGGCCCAGGCCGCGTCGCCGTCGAGCGCGCCGTAATCGACCGCCAGCGCCAGCAGCGCCGACCCGGTCAGCGAAGTCATGACATGGATTGCAGCCAGCCGCAGCGGCTCGGCACGCTGGGCAAGATGGGCGCCGAGGACGGCGAGGCTTTCGCGCGGCTGCTCGACATGGATGATGCCCTCGGCGAGGTTGAACCGAGCCCCTAATGTCGCCCTCGCCCAGTCGATCACCGGATCCCAATGCTGGTTCTGCCGCTCGACCAGCCCCTGCGGCGCGTCGGCGCGGTAGCAGGTCAGATCGGACGAGGCGAAGCGCAAGACGTCCTCCAGCACCGCCTGCGGGTCGCTGGCGACGCCGTCGATGGCGGTGTTGACCAGACGCAGCACCGGCATCGTGACCGGGTCGATGGTCTCGCCCTGTGCAGCGAACTCATTGGCGACCAGGGCGGCGGCCTTTTCGGTCGGCAGCGCCAGCAGCGCCTTGCCCGGCGTGCGCACCGGCTTGCCATCGAGGTGGACGACAAAACCGTCCTCCACAGCTACGACCGACACGTCCTTGTAGAAGCGCTTCGGCAGGTGCGTCTTCATCTGGATCTGGGCGCGGCGGACCGGATCCGGATCGGACAGATGCTTTCCCGCTTCGAGGTCGTTGAGGATGTCACGCATGGTCGAACTTTCTATCCAGGTACCTGCTTGCGCGCCGGCCGGTTGACGATGATCAGGCCGACTGCGATCAGCCCAAGCGCCACAAAGATCCTGGTCGTTGGCGCCTCGCCAAGAATGATAGCGCCGCAGAGGACGCCGAACACCGGCGACAGGAAAGCGAAGCTCGACAGGGCCGATGCCGGATAGCGCCTGAGCAGCCAGAACCACAGCACATAGGTGAAGGCAACTATATAGAGCGACTGGAACAGCAGCGCCAATGCCGGCAAGGCACTGACCGCGCGGATCGGCGGGCCGCCGAAAGGCATCACCAGGACACCGACAATGGCCGCACCGGCCAACTGATAAAGCAGCAATTTCTCGGCACTGGTCTCGACCAGTTTCGAACGCTTGATGACGATGCTGGTCGCCGCCCACAGGATACCGGAGCCGAGGCTGAGCAGATCGCCCATCAAGGTCATCTCGGTGCCGCCGGCAATCCCGTCGGAAAACACCGCCACCAGGCCGCAGAAGGCGAGAACGAGCCCGCCAAGCTTGCGCGCGTTGATACGCTCACCGAGCAGGAAATGGCCGCCGATCAGGACCCAGAACGGCATGGTGTTGACCAGCAGCGTGTTGCGGGCAACGGTCGTGTATTCCAGCCCGATATAGAGGCACAGGAACTCGACGCCGAACAGCACGCCGACGATGATGCCGGCGACAAGCGACCCGTCGGCCTTAAACAGCCTGATGCCGCGCAGCCAGCACCAGCCGAGCACACAGAGCCCGCCGATGATCGAACGTGCGATCGAGACGAAAACCGGATCGAAGCCGGCATAGGAGATCTTGGCGGCGACATAGTTCAGCCCCCAGGAAAAGGTCAGCCCGACCATGATGGAAGCAGCCGCCAGATCGACCGCATCGCGGCGATCCAATGCCGAGGCAACGGCCAATGTCAGTCCTCCGCGCTGGCGTCGTCGAAGCCGATCAGGTTCCAGCTCTGGCGCATATGCGGCGGCATCGGCGCGGTGACGTCGATGACGCCCTTGTCCGGGTGCGGAATGACGATGCGGCGCGCATGCAGATGCAGGCGGTTCTGAATGCCGCCCGGAAAGTCCCAGTTGGTGTCGGCCTCGAAATATTTGGGGTCGCCAAGGATCGGGCAGCCGATATAGGCGGCATGAACGCGCAGCTGGTGGGTGCGGCCAGTGTACGGCTCCATTTCCAGCCAGGTCATCGTCTGAGCCGCCTGCTCGATGATGCGGTAGTAGGACACGGCGTGGTCGGCGCCCTTTTCGCCATGGGCTGCCACGCGCACGCGGTCGCCGTCCTCGGTCGGTTCCTTGATCAGCCAGGTCGAGATCTTGTCCTCACGCTTGGGCGGGACGCCCTTGACCAGCGCCCAATAGGTCTTCTTGGTCTCGCGCGCCCGGAATGACTCGGAAAGCTTCATCGCCGCAAGCCTGGTGCGGGCAACCACCAACACGCCCGACGTGTCGCGGTCGAGCCGGTGCACCAGGCGCGGCTTCTCGCCCTTCTGGCTGCGCCAGGCCTCCAGCATGTCGTCGACATTGCGGGTGACGCCCGAGCCGCCTTGCACCGCCAGGCCCGCCGGCTTGTTGAAGACGAAGACTTTTGGATCTTCGTGGATCAGCATCTTGGCCAGCACATCGGCGTCGCCCTGGTTGCGGATCGAGTAACCCGTAAGCGCACTCTCGCCCTTCTTGTCGACCTCGAGCGGCGGCACACGCACCACCTGGCCGGGCTCGACACGGCTGTCGGCCTTGACCCGGCCGCCATCGACGCGGATCTGGCCCGAGCGCAGTAACTTCTGCAGATGGCCAAAGCCGAGACCGGGGAAATGGGTCTTGAACCAGCGATCGAGCCGCATGCCCGCCTCGCCGGCCTCCACCGTGATCTGTTCTACGCCTGCCATGATTTTCGCTTTATCCGTTTCTAGCGCGTGACCCCGAAAATCTACTCCGGCTTTCGGAAAGGATCATGCGCAAGATCAAAGTTTCTGCAGCGCGTCCAGAGGATGCGGCGTGCTCCAGGTCGGGGCAATAACACTATGAAACGGTTCTTGCGAGCCAAAGTCCCAGAAACAGGGCGATAATGGCGCCAACGACGCTGGCCAGCGCATATCCCAACGCCGGCAGCGTCGCTCCGCGCTCCCACAGGGTCGCGAAATCGAGCGAAAAGGCGGAGAAGGTGGTGAAGCCGCCAAGGATGCCGGTGGCGACGAACAGCCGGAGCTCATTGGAACCGCCGCGCCGCATCAGCGCGGCGATGAACAGCCCCATGGCAAAGGAGCCGACGATGTTGATCGCCATCGTCCCCCAGGGGTAGTTGGGGCCGACGAGGCGCAAGGCGCCGATGTTGGTAAGGTGGCGGATGCCGGCGCCGATGCCGCCGCCGACCACAACGAGAAGCAGATTGAACATGCCCGTTTACTGCCCGGCCAAGGCAGTGCGGTCAATCCCTTCAGGCCAACGCCTCAGGTCGTCTCGACCTTCTTAGCCTTGCTCGAGCCGATCATCTTCCAGTTCTTGTAGAACATGGAATTGATGCGCTCGACGGTTACCGAAACGATGGCCAGAAGTCCGGCGATGAAGCCGGGGAACGGCGACGGCCGGATGATGTCCATGAACACGCAGTAGCGGCGTCCGTCATACTCGTTGACCGAGCGGTGCAGCAGCGTGTCGTCGAAAATATAGAGCGGGTTGTCGTGCCAGTAATTCCTGGCGCCGTTGCATTCGACGAAAACCTCTGCCTTCACCGGCAAGAGATTGTAGAGGATGCGCAGGCTGAGCCGGAGCGGTCCGAAATGCCAGGAAGTCGATTCCTTGCCTCTGAAGACAGACACGGCAATGGTCTTGATGTATTTGAAATCCTTGTTGAATTCCACGACATTGTCGATCCGGTGCTTGCCGTACCACTGATAGACATACATGCCGCGACGGCCGGTGCCGAAATTGGCGTCGATATCGGCGATGATCTCGTCCTTGCGCGCCTTGAAGACGTCAAGAACCTCGTTGACCTCGCGCTGATAATCGGCGGGAAACTGCTCCAGCTTCCACACGCCCGGGTTCCTGTAGCAAACGAGGTCCACCAGCAGATTGAAGGGCGACAGCAGCCAGGTGAAGATGCCATTGCCGAGGAAATAGCCGCGCAACAGCGACAGATCCTTGTTGGCGTTGCGCAGCACATCGATCAGGCCGCAGACGATCCAGATCGTGGTCAGGATCGGAATGAAATAGAAGCCGAGCGCGAGCAGCGGGACAGCAATCACAGCCTGGCGAAGCATTTTGCGAAGGGATTTTGTCATTTTCTTTGCGCGCGGCGCGCTGTCCCCGTTCCGAATTATCGCCCGTCCTGGCAGCCTCCCGGCCGAGTCATGCGACGTGATAGGGCTTTTTGTCATGCGGTACAATCACACTGCTGTGACTGGCGGGGACAGAATTTCAGTTCATCGCGGGCAGGCCGAGTTCGTCCCGTTTGTCCCGCGCACCTATTTTTCCCGCTCGCTGCGCAGCTTTGCCCAATAGTCCAGCCGTTTCTTGATATCGCGCTCGAAGCCGCGTTCGGGCGGATCGTAAAAGGTCTGCCGGCCCATCTTTTCGGGGAAATAGTCCTGGCCGGAAAAGGCATCGGGCTGGTCGTGATCGTAGCGGTAGCCGGCGCCGTAATCCTCCTCTTTCATCAGCTTGGTCGGCGCGTTGAGGATGTGCTTGGGCGGCAGCAGCGAACCGAACTCCTTCGCCGCCCGCGTGGCTGCCTTGAAGGCGGTATAGACGGCGTTGGATTTGGGCGCGGTGGCGAGATAGACGGTGGCCTCGGCGAAGGCCAGTTCGCCTTCGGGCGAGCCGAGATAGTCGTAGGCGTCCTTGGCGGCGTTGGCGATAACCAGCGCCTGCGGGTCGGCCAGCCCGATATCCTCCATCGCCATGCGCACCAGCCGGCGGCCGAGATAGAGCGGATCCTCGCCGGCGTCGAACATGCGGGCAAGATAATAAAGCGCCGCGTCCGGGTCGGACCCGCGCACCGATTTGTGCAGCGCCGAGATCAGATTGTAGTGACCGTCCTGGCCCTTGTCATAGATCGGCGCGCGGCGCTGGACGATGCGCTGCAGCCCTTCGGGATCGAAAACCTCGCCGGGTTTGGCGGCGCGCCAGACTTCCTCGGCCAGCGTCAGCGAGGCCCGGCCGTCACCATCGCTCATGCGGATGAGCATCGCCCGCGCCTCATCGTCGAGCGGCAGCGCCCTGCCCTCTGTCTCCTCCGCGCGCGTCATCAGCTTGGCGATGCTCTCCTCGCCCAGCGAGTGAAACACCAGCACCCGCGCGCGCGACAGAAGCGCGGCGTTCAGCTCGAAGGACGGATTTTCGGTCGTGGCGCCAACCAGCACGACGGTGCCGTCCTCCATGACCGGGAGGAAAGAGTCTTGCTGGGCGCGGTTGAAGCGATGGATCTCGTCGACGAACAGCAGCGTTTGGCGGCCATTGGTGCGACGCAGCTTTGCCGCCTCGAACACTTTCTTCAAATCGGCAACGCCGGAAAACACCGCCGAGATCTGCTCGAAGGCAAGGCTGGTCTCGCCGGCCAGCAGCCGCGCCACGGTTGTTTTGCCGGTGCCGGGTGGCCCCCAGAAAATCATCGAGCCGAGCGAACCGGAGTTGATCAGCCGCGTCAGTGCGCCGTCTGGCCCGGTCAGATGCTCCTGGCCGACGACCTCGTCCAGGTTTTTCGGGCGCAGCCGATCGGCCAAAGGCCGGCCGGGCGGCGCTCTTTCCGGTTCATCGACGCTGAACAGATCGGCCATGCAAGTCTTTTGGTTGGACGACGTTTCCGCTCTTTCGGAGCGTGATCTTATCCGAAAACCGGTTTCCACTTTTCGGGATCATGCTCAAGATGGGAAGATCGCCTCAGTAACGCAACACCTGGCGCAGTATCTGCCCGCCGCGCTCGACGGTAAAGCGCCACCAGCGCGTATCCTGCTGGGCAAGCTGCGCCAGTGTCGCTGCCGTATCGACCGTCGTGCCGTTCACCTCGCGCACGATGTCGCCGGGCTGGAAGCCGAAATCGGCGGCCGGCGAATCGCGGTTGATGTCGACCACCGTGACGCCCTTGAGGTCGGTGCGCAGGCCAAGCCGCTGGGCGAGCCTGGGCGACAGTTCCGCGACCTTGGCGCCTGAGAACGGGCTGCGGCCATGCAGCGTCACTTCCGAAGCCTTGGCGCCTTCCGGCGCGCGCTCCAGTGCGATCTCCATCGTCGCCTGCTGGCCCTTGCTCAGGATGGCGAAGGTCGCCTTGGTGCCGATCGACAGCGTCGCCATGCGGTAGTCCAGCGCCTCGATGCCTTCGACCGTCGTGCCATTGAGCTGCAGCACGACGTCACCGGGCTTCAGCCCTGCCTTGGCCGCCGGTCCGGCTTCCTCGACCGACGAGACCAGCGCGCCGGTCGGCTTCTCCATGCCGAGCGATTCGGCTATCTGAGGCGTGACCGCTTCGAACTCGGCGCCTATATAGGGCCGCTCGAAGAAATCGAGCCCGGCCTTGGCCGCATCGGCGAAAGCGCGCACCATGTTGGCCGGGATGGCAAAGCCGATGCCGATCGAGCCGCCGCTGCGGCTGTAGATGGCGGTGTTGATGCCGACCAGCTGGCCGCCCATGTTGATCAGCGCGCCGCCGGAATTGCCGGGATTGATGGCGGCGTCGGTCTGGATGAAGTAGCCCGAATCCGAAACGCCGATATGGCTGCGGGCAAGCGCCGAAACGATGCCGCTGGTGGTGGTCTGGCCGACGCCGAACGGATTGCCGATGGCCAGCACCAGGTCGCCGACCTCGAGCGCGTCGGAATCGCCGATGGCGATCACCGGAAACGGCTTGTCGGAGGTGATCTTGAGCACGGCGAGGTCGAGCGTCTCGTCCTTGAGCATGACCTTCGAGGTGAATTCGCGCCCGTCGGCGGTCGCGACCTTGACCTCGTCGGCATCCTTGATCACGTGGAAATTGGTGACGACGACGCCGCTCGGGTCGACCAGCACGCCCGAGCCGAGCGAGGATTGAGCGCGCGGCTGCGCGCGGCCGAAAAATTCCTCGAAGAACGGATCGCCGTCAAAGGGCGACGTGACCTTGGCCGTCTGCGACGCATAGACATTGACCACCGCCGGCGCCGTCTGCTTGACCAGGGGCGCAAACGACAGCTGCACCTCTTCGCGGCCGAACGGCACGCGCTTGTCGGGACCGGAGGTGCCGTTCTCGCCTTCGACGCCATGCAGGAGGTCGGTCAGCACATCGGAGAGCCCTGGATCGGCTGGCTTGGCGGCGTCCTCAGCCAGAGCCTGCCTGACTGTCGGCGCGGCTGCGAACGCCATCATGGCGAAGAGCAGAACAAGAGACAGTCGGTTGGCGCGCATTCGCGAATCCTCCAAGGCAAGTTCGGGGGCATTGTCCCGACGATTGTGCAGAATGAAAGGCTAATGCACTGAAATGCGGCGATTGTCGTGCAAAAGCACTTGGCCGGCAGGCAAAAAAGCCCGGCGAAGCATGCCCTCGCGACAATGCAAAAAAGGGGCCTGAAGGCCCCTTGAAAGTCATTTGCGAAAACCGAGCCTTATGCGGCAGTGGCTTCCTCGTTGGCGCCTTCGGCTTCGAGGCGGGCGCGGTCGCCGGCGCCCTTGGCGTCGGTGTCGCGGTCGACGAACTCGATGACCGCCATAGCGGCATTGTCGCCGTGGCGGAAGCCCGCCTTCATGATGCGCAGATAGCCGCCATTGCGGGTGGCGTAGCGCGGCGCAATCGTGTCGAACAAACGCTTGACGACGCCTTCATTGCCGATCTGGGCAATGACCTGGCGGCGCGCATGCAAGTCGCCGCGCTTGCCGAGCGTCACCAGCTTCTCGACGATCGGACGCAAATCCTTCGCCTTCGGCAGGGTGGTGACGATCTGTTCGTGCTCGAGCAGCGACACGGCGAGGTTGGCGAACATCGACTTGCGATGGCTAATGCTTCGGGCGAAGCGGCGGCCTTTAAAACCGTGGCGCATGGCTCTTTTCCTTCTTCAGTTGTTCAAGAGGCCGTGGCCTCTGATGGTTTTCCGCATGACCGTCGGATCGAGCGGCCCACGCCGCCGATCCTTGGAAATTCATGCTCAATATTGGTCTTCGTAACGCTTGGCGAGGTCTTCGATGTTTTCCGGCGGCCAGTCCGGCACTTCCATGCCGAGGTGCAGGCCCATCGCCGCGAGCACTTCCTTGATCTCGTTCAGCGACTTGCGGCCGAAGTTCGGGGTGCGCAGCATCTCGGCTTCGGTCTTCTGGATGAGATCGCCGATGTAGACGATGTTGTCGTTCTTCAGGCAGTTGGCCGAACGCACCGAAAGCTCGAGTTCGTCGACCTTCTTGAGCAGCGCCGGGTTGAAGGCGAGCTCGGTGACAGCTTCGGTGGCGACTTCCTTCTGCGGCTCGTCGAAGTTGACGAACAGGCCAAGCTGGTCCTGCAGGATGCGGGCGGCGAATGCCACCGCGTCCTCGCCCGAGATCGAACCGTCGGTCTCGATGGTCATGGTCAGCTTGTCATAGTCGAGAACCTGGCCCTCGCGGGTGTTCTCGACCTTGTAGGAGACCTTCTTGACCGGCGAATACAGGCTGTCGACCGGGATCAGGCCGATCGGCGCGTCTTCGGCGCGGTTGCGGTCGGCCGGCACGTAACCCTTGCCGGTGTCGACGGTGAATTCCATGCGGATTTCAGCGCCCTCGTCCAGCGTGCAGATGACGTGATCGGGGTTGAGGATTTCGACGTCGCCAACCGTCTGGATGTCGCCAGCCAGAACCGCACCCGGGCCCTGCTTGCGAACGACCATGCGCTTGGGACCATCGCCTTCCATGCGGATGGCGATTTCCTTGATGTTGAGGACGATGTCGGTCACGTCCTCACGCACGCCGGCAATCGACGAGAATTCATGCAGAAAGATCGGAAGAGCACACGTCTGNGCGGCTCGGCGACCAGCGTGGTCAGCGTCTTCTTCTTCGACGAGAACTCGATCTTGTTCGGCTTGATCAGTTCCTGCCAATTTTTCTGGATCATGATGCTTTCCTTCCGTTGACCCGCCACCATCCAATCGTGGCGGGCGACCTGGAGTGCCGTGGAGGAGCGCCTTGAGGCGCTCGCGCGGCGTTCGGTAATGTCTTAGACGCGGCGCTTCTTGCGCGGGCGGCAGCCATTGTGCGGGATCGGCGTCACATCACGGATCGAGGTGATGGTGAAGCCGGCCGCCTGCAGGGCGCGAAGCGCCGATTCACGACCGGAGCCGGGTCCGCAGACCTCGACTTCGAGCATGCGCATGCCGTGTTCCTGGGCCTTCTTGGCGACGTCTTCGGCAGCCATCTGGGCGGCAAACGGGGTCGACTTGCGCGAACCCTTGAAGCCCTGGGCACCGGCCGACGACCAGGCAATGGAATTGCCCTGCGCGTCGGTGATGGTGATCATCGTGTTGTTGAAGGTCGAATTGACGTGGGCAACGCCCGACGAGATGTTCTTGCGTTCGCGACGGCGAACACGAGCGGCTTCCTTGGCCATGATAGTCCTTTCAGTTGATCTCTACACCGCCGTAATGCCAGCGGCTCCACCTTTGAAAGCGAGTAGTGAGCAGGGACCAGCGAATAGGGAACCCCTACTCGCTAATAGCCACTCGCTATCGCTCACTTACTTCTTCTTGCCGGCGATCGACTTGGCCGGGCCCTTGCGGGTGCGTGCATTGGTGTGCGTGCGCTGGCCGCGAACCGGCAGCGAACGGCGGTGACGCAGACCGCGGTAGCAGCCGAGGTCCATGAGGCGCTTGATGTTCATCGACACTTCGCGGCGCAGGTCGCCTTCGACCTGGTAGTCGCGGTCGATGGTCTCGCGGATCTGCAGCACTTCCGCGTCCGTCAGCTGGTTGACGCGGCGCTCGGCCGGGATGCCGACCTTGTCGACGATCTCCTGGGCGAACTTCTTGCCAATGCCGTGAATGTACTGAAGCGCAATGACGACGCGCTTGTTGGTCGGAATGTTGACGCCGGCTATACGAGCCATATTCTTCTCTTCTCCATGTGGGACCGGCCGGCCTTCAAAACAAGGCATGCGCGGCGCTGTTCAAATTACCCCGCGTCCGGTGGAGGCCGGCCCTTGCGGGAGTTCCCTAGTTTCAATGCGGCTGCCTTGCCCTTGCGGACAAGCAAGCCTCATGCCTGATAGGAAGACGGGCCGCCATAACCCAGCGAACCGTTCCAGTCAAGCGCAATCTTTACTTTGCCGTAACGGTTTCCCGCGTCACCGCCGCGAGCAGCGCTTCAATCTCCGCCGTCACGGTGTCGACAGGGGCCATGCCGTCGACACTCCTAAGCGAGCGTTTGGCATAATAATAGCCGATCAGCGGCGCGGTCTTCTTGTAATATTCCCGCAGGCGCTCTTCGAACACCACCGGATTGTCGTCCTTGCGCACCGGCTGTCCGGCGGCCTTGGCGTCGTCGGCGCGCTTGACGATGCGGCCGACCAGCGCTTTGTCGTCGACGACGAACTCGATCACGGCATCGAGGCCAATGCCGCGCTCGGCGAGCATCGATTCAACCGCATCAGCCTGCACCAGCGTGCGCGGATAGCCGTCGAGAATGAAACCGTTGGTGCAATCGGGCTGATCGATGCGCTCGGCCACGATGGCGTTGACGATGGCGTCGGAAACCAGCTCGCCGGCATCCATCACCGCCTTGGCGCGCTTGCCGACTTCGGTGCCGGCCTGCACGGCCGCCCGCAGCATGTCACCCGTCGACAGCTGCGGTATGCCGTATTTTTCTACCAGTCTTTGTGCTTGCGTCCCCTTGCCCGCTCCTGGCGGCCCAAGCAATATCAATCTCATCTGGCCTTCTTCCCCCCGCGCAGCTTCGACTTCTTGATCAGGCCCTCATACTGGTGCGCGATCAGGTGACCCTGGATCTGCGCCACCGTATCGAGGGTTACACTGACCACGATCAGAAGCGATGTGCCACCGAGGTAGAATGGTACGCCAGTCGCCGAAATCAGGAACTCGGGCAGCAGGCACACCAGCACCAGATAGATGGCGCCGACGACGGTGATGCGCGTCAGGACATAGTCGATGTAATCGGCGGTGCGCTCACCCGGACGGTAGCCCGGAATGAAGCCGGAATGCTTCTTGAGCTGGTCGGCGGTGTCCTTCGGATTGAACACGATGGCCGTGTAGAAGAAGGCGAAGAACACGATCATTGCCGCATAGAACAGCATGTAGAGCGGCTGGCCGTGACCGAGCGAGGCGAGCACGGTGCTTGCCCAGGCCGGCAGGTTTGTCGTCTGCGAGAAGCCGGCGACCGTTGCCGGCAGCAAAAGCAGCGACGACGCGAAGATCGGCGGAATGACGCCCGACGTGTTGAGCTTCAGCGGCAGATGCGAGGTATCGCCCTGGAACATGCGGTTGCCGACCTGGCGCTTCGGATACTGGATCAGCAGGCGGCGCTGCGCGCGCTCGAAGAACACGATCAGCGCGATGACGATGATAGCCAGCACGATGATCGCGAGTATCAGCCCGGTCGATAGGGCGCCGGTGCGGCCGAGCTCCAGCGTGCCGGAGATGGCGCGCGGCAGGCCGGCGACGATGCCGGAAAAGATGATCAGCGAAATGCCGTTGCCGATGCCGCGGGCGGTGATCTGCTCGCCCAGCCACATCAGGAACATGGTTCCGCCAACCAGCGTGACGACGGTCGAGATGCGGAAGAACATGCCGGGATCATTGACGATGCCGTTGCCGCCTTCCAGGCCCACCGAAATGCCGTAGGCCTGCACCAGCGCCAGGAGTACCGTGCCGTAGCGCGTGTACTGGTTGATGACCTTGCGGCCCTGCTCGCCTTCCTTTTTCAGCGCTTCCAGCGACGGAATGACCGAGGTCATCAGCTGCATGATGATGGAGGCTGAGATGTAAGGCATGATGCCGAGCGCGAAGATCGCCATGCGCTGCACGGCGCCGCCGGCGAACATGTTGAACATGCCGAGCACGCCCTTGGCCTGCGAAGAGAAGGCCTGCGCGAATGCATCCGGATTGATGCCGGGCAGCGGGATATAGGTGCCGAGGCGATAGACGAGCAGCGCGCCGACGGTGAACCAGATTCGCTTCTTCAGGTCCTCCGCCTTGGCGAAAGCCGCAAAATTCAGATTCGAGGCTAGTTGTTCAGCAGCCGAAGCCATGCCTGATTCTCCGCTAGAGCATGATGCCGAAAAGTGTGAAGCGGTTTTCGGACAACGTCATGCGCTACTTCTTTGATTTGTATGTCACGCTCGATGCCCGCAGCTCAGGCGGCGCGTGGCACCGAAGCTCACGAGATAAGCTCCGGGCTCCAAACATGCAAGCGGCCGCGTTGACGCGGCCGCCTAATTGATCGGATCAAAGCGCAATCGTGAACAAAAACGGATACCGTTCCTGCCGACCGCGCTTCAAATTGCCGTTACTCCGCTGCCGCTTCCGGCAGCTTGACCGAACCGCCGGCCTTTTCGATCTTCTCGATCGCGGCCTTGGAGGCGCCGGCGACGTCGAAGGCAAGCTTTGCCTTGAGCTCGCCGTCCGAGAGGATGCGCACGCCGTCCTTGACGCGGCGGATGACGCCGGCGGCGACGAGTGCCTCGGCCGTCACGGTCGCCTTGGCGTCGAGCTTCTTGGCATCGAGCGCCGTCTGGATACGAGCCAGCGACACGACGACAAAGCTCTTGGCGAAGATGTTATTGAAGCCACGCTTCGGCAGGCGCCGATAGAGCGGCATCTGGCCGCCCTCGAAGCCGTTGATGGCAACGCCGGAGCGCGCCTTCTGGCCCTTGACGCCGCGACCGCCGGTCTTGCCCGAGCCGGAGCCGATGCCACGGCCGAGACGCTTCTTGGAGTGCGTCGCGCCGTCCTTGTCACGCAGATCGTTGAGTTTCATCTGGGTTCTCCTGCGCTTTTGCTCAGCCCTCGTCCACGACGCGGACGAGATGCTGGACGGCAGCGATCATGCCGCGCACCGAGGGAGTGTCCTCCAGCGTGCGCTGCTTGTGCATCTTGTTGAGGCCGAGGCCGACCAGCGTTGCGCGCTGTTCCTTCGGGCGGCGGATCGGCGAACCGATCTGCTCAACGGTGATGGTCTTGGTTGCTTTCTTGGCCATGGTCAAAATCCCTGGTCAGATCGACTATTCTTCGGCCGCAACGGCGGTGCCGCGGCGGGCCTGAAGGGTCGAATATTTGATGCCGCGCGCAGCAGCCACATCCTTGGGATGCATCTGGCTCTTCAGCGCGTCGAATGTGGCACGAACCATGTTGTAGGGGTTCGACGAACCCATCGACTTGGCGACCACGTCATGCATGCCGAGCGTCTCGAAGACAGCGCGCATCGGGCCGCCGGCGATGATGCCGGTACCCTGCTTGGCAGCGCGCAGCAGCACGCGTCCGGCGCCCCAGCGTCCTTCGACGTCGTGGTGCAGCGTGCGGCCCGAGCGCAGCGGCACGAAAATCATGTCGCGCTTGGCCGACTCGGTTGCCTTGCGGATCGCTTCCGGCACTTCGCGCGCCTTGCCGTGACCGAAGCCGACGCGGCCCTTCTGGTCGCCGACGACGACAAGTGCTGCAAAACCGAAGCGACGGCCGCCCTTGACGACCTTGGCGACGCGGTTGATGTGGACGAGCTTGTCCACCATGCCGTCATCGCGTTCTTCACGATCGCGGCCGCGGCCGCCATCCCTACGTTCCTGTGCCATATCCTGTTCCTTGTTCTTTTCCGGAAGCACGGTTGCTGATAAGATCCGGTGCGCCTCTTTGGGTCACCGGGGGCGAATTATTTTTCCTTGCATGATCTTGACCGAAAAGTCTGCAACTTTTTGCTGCGCTGACCTTCGGTTCGGAACAGGCAATTAGAAGCTCAGACCGCCTTCACGGGCAGCCTCGGCCAGCGCCTTGACGCGGCCGTGATAGATGTAGGCGCCGCGGTCGAAGACGACTTCCTTAACGCCGGCCTTCGAAGCGCGCTCGGCGATCAGCTTGCCAACAGCGGCTGCTGCCTCGGTGTCGGCGCCGGTCTTGAGCGAACCCTTGAGGTCCTTCTCGAGTGTCGATGCAGCCGCGATGGTATGGCCCTTGGCGTCGTCGATGACCTGCACGTAGATGTTCTTCGACGTGCGGTGAACCGAGAGACGCGGACGTTCGCCGGCGACCTTCTTGATCTGGCGGCGGACGCGCTGCGCGCGGCGCTGGATGGATTCCTTGGTAGCCATGATAGTCTTCCTTGCCTTCAAAAAACGGGGGCCGCCATGTGCGGTAGGCGAAAGCGCCTCCCGCGACTGCTCCCCGCGGCGTTGCACTTCTTTGGCCTGGCCTTTTCCGAAGAGTCTGCAACTTTTCGGGGCCAGGCCTACTACTTCTTCTTGCCTTCCTTGCGGACGATCTTCTCGCCGGCATAGCGGACACCCTTGCCCTTGTAGGGCTCGGGACCGCGATACTCGCGGATCTCGGCTGCAACCTGGCCGACCTGCTGCTTGTCGATGCCGGTCACCGTGATTTCCGTCGGCTTCGGCACAGTGATCGTGATGCCGGCCGGCGTCTCGTAAACGACGTCGTGGCTGAAGCCAAGCGCCAGCTGCAGGTTCTTGCCCTGGAGTGCCGCGCGATAGCCGACGCCGGTAATCTCGAGCTTCTTCTCGAAACCGTCCTTGACGCCCTGCAGGATGTTGACGATCTGCGTGCGCGACATGCCCCACTTGGAGCGGGCGGCCTTGGTCTGGTCGCGCGGCTGGACAGCGATTTCGCTGCCTTCCATCTTGACCAGCACTTCGTCGTTCACCACGAACTTCAGCTCGCCCTTGGGGCCCTTCGCCGTCACGGTCTGGCCGTTGACGGTCGCGGTCACGCCCTGCGGCAGCGAAACGGGTTTCTTTCCAATACGAGACATTTGGTTGTCCTCGTCACTTCTCTTGTTTCAGGTCTGCCGAATTAGAAAATCTGGCAGAGGATTTCGCCGCCGACATTCTGTTCGCGTGCTTCGTGATCGGCCATCACGCCCTTCGGCGTCGAAAGGATGGCGATGCCGAGGCCGTTGGCGACGTGCGGGATCGACTTGGCCGAGACGTAAACGCGGCGGCCAGGCTTCGAGACGCGGGCGATTTCGCGCACTACCGGAGCACCGTCGAAATACTTCAGCTCGATTTCGATTTCGGACTTGCCGTTGTCGAAGTCGGTCTGGCTGTAGTCGCGGATATAGCCTTCAGCCTTCAGCACGTCGAGGACGCGGGTACGCAGGCGCGAGGCCGGCGTCGAAACGCTCGACTTCTTGCGGCCATACGCGTTGCGGATGCGGGTCAGCATATCGCCGAGAGGATCGCTCAATGACATGTTATGTCCTCCTTACCAGCTCGACTTGACCAGGCCCGGGATCTGGCCGTTATTGCCGAGATCACGAAGCGCGATGCGCGATACTTTGAGCTTGCGATAGTAGGCGCGCGGACGGCCGGTAACTTCGCAGCGGTTGCGGATGCGGATCTTGGCCGAGTTGCGCGGCAGGGCAGCAAGCTTCAGCTGAGCGCGGAAACGCTCTTCCATCGGCTTGGACTGGTCCATGATGATCGCCTTGAGCGCTGCGCGCTTGGGACCGTACTGGTCGGCAAGCTTGCGGCGCCTGTTGTTCTTCTCGACTGAGCTGGTCTTTGCCATTTCAGATTTTTCCTTTTCTCGCTGCCGTTACTGGCGGAAGGGGAAGTTGAAGGCCTTGAGCAATGCCCTGGCTTCGTCGTCCGTCTTCGCAGTCGTACAAACGATGACGTCCATGCCCCAGATCTGATCAACCTTGTCGTAGTTGATCTCCGGGAACACGATGTGTTCCTTGATGCCCATGGCGTAGTTGCCACGGCCATCGAAGCTCTTCGGATTCAGTCCGCGAAAGTCGCGGACGCGCGGCAGTGCGATGTTCACGAGACGGTCGAGGAACTCGTACATGCGTTCCTTGCGCAGCGTGACCTTGGCGCCGATCGGCATCTTCTCGCGGACCTTGAAGCCGGCGATCGAATTACGGGCGCGGGTGACGACGGCCTTCTGGCCGGCGATCATCGCCAGGTCTTCGGCCGCGATCGAAGGCTTCTTCGAATCCGCGGTCGCTTCGCCGACGCCCATGTTCAGCACGATCTTGTCGATGCGCGGAACCTGCATCTCGTTCTCGTAGCCGAACTGCTCCTGCAGCGCCTTGCGGATGGTCTCGTTGTAGACCTGCTTGAGGCGCGGCGTGTTCTGGGCCTTGGACTGTTTGCTTTCAGCCTTGGGCTTCGTGGTTTGAGCCTTAGCCATTGATGACTTCTCCCGAGCGCTTGGCGACGCGCACCTTCTTGCCGTCCTTCTGGAAGATGAAGCCGACGCGGGTCGGCTTGCCATCCTTGGGGTCGGCGAGCGCGATGTTCGACAGCTGGATCGGCGCTTCCTTGGTGATGATCCCGCCCTCTTGGGACTGGGACTGCTTCTGGTGACGACGGATCATGTTGACGCCGCGCACCAGCGCGGTGTCTTCCTTCGGCTGAACCGAGAGGACTTCGCCCGAACGGCCCTTGTCCTTGCCGGCCAGCACGACGACCTTGTCGCCTTTTCTAATCTTTTGCATTGGTCCGGCTCCTTACAGCACTTCAGGCGCGAGCGAGATGATCTTCATGTGGTTCTTGGCGCGGAGTTCGCGCGGAACCGGTCCGAAGATACGCGTGCCGATCGGCTCTTTCTTGTTGTCGACGAGAACGGCCGCGTTCTTGTCGAAACGGATCACGCTGCCGTCCGGGCGGCGGATGTCCTTGGCCGTGCGAACCACGACCGCCTTCATCACATCGCCCTTCTTAACGCGGCCGCGCGGAATGGCTTCCTTGATCGACACCACGATGATGTCGCCTACGGAAGCGTATTTCCGCTTCGAGCCGCCCAGCACCTTGATGCACATGACACGACGGGCGCCGGAATTATCCGCGACGTCGAGGTTTGTTTGCATCTGAATCATGACTGGCCGCCTTCTTCTCTTCTAACGGGACGGGCTCAAAGCCCCTCCCCGGTCTGTCCAAAATTCGGTTTGTTACGCCTGGTCCGAAGACACGACGATCCAGCGCTTGTCCTTGGAAATCGGCTTCGATTCCTGGATGAACACCTGATCGCCGACCTTGTGGGCGTTGTTCTCGTCGTGCGCCTTGTACTTCTTGGTCATGCGCACGGTCTTCTTCATCACGGGATGCGTGAAGCGCCGTTCGACCTTGACGACTACCGTCTTCTCGTTCTTGTCGCTGACGACAGTGCCCTGCAGAATGCGCTTTGGCATGATTTTCGTCCTTAAGCCTTCTTGGCCGCGGACTTTTCCGCAGCGATGGTCTTGATACGCGCAATGTCCTTGCGAACCTGCCGCACGCGCGCGGTCTTCTCGAGCTGGCCGGTGGCCTTCTGGAAGCGCAGGTTGAACTGCTCCTTCTTCAGGCTGGCCAGATCGTCGGTCAGCTGGTCCTGGGTCTTGGTCCGGATGTCTTCGGCTTTCATGATCAGCCCGTCCTTATTCTGCGATGCGCTGTACGAAGCGCGTCCTGACCGAGAGCTTGGCCGCGCCGAGACGCAGCGCCTCACGGGCGGTTTCTTCGTTGACGCCGTCGATCTCGAACATGATGCGGCCCGGCTTGACGCGCGCCGCCCAGTAGTCGACAGCGCCCTTGCCCTTGCCCATGCGCACTTCGGTCGGCTTCGACGTCACCGGCACATCAGGGAAAATACGGATCCACACGCGGCCGGCACGCTTCATCTCACGAGTGATCGCGCGGCGGGCCGCCTCGATCTCACGCGCGGTGACGCGGTTCGGCTCAAGCGCCTTCAGCCCGAAACCACCGAAATCCAGGTTGGTGCCGCCCTTTGCGGTGCCATGGATACGGCCCTTGAACTGCTTGCGGAACTTTGTGCGCTTTGGCTGCAGCATCGTTCTAACTCCAAATTCCTAAATAATCAGGCGTTTTCGCGACGACGACCGCGTTCGCGATCGCCACCACCGCCATGCGCAGCATCACCCTCGGTCGCGCGACGCTCCGAAGCCATCGGATCGTGCTCGAGGATTTCGCCCTTGAACACCCAGACCTTGACGCCGCAGATGCCGTAAGCCGTATGCGCTTCGGCCGTGCCGTAGTCGACATCGGCGCGCAGCGTATGCAGCGGCACGCGGCCTTCGCGGTACCATTCCATGCGTGCAATCTCGGCGCCGCCGAGACGGCCGGCGCAGTTGATGCGGATGCCTTCGGCGCCCAGGCGCATGGCCGACTGAACGGCGCGCTTCATGGCGCGGCGGAACGCGATACGACGCTCGAGCTGCTGGGCGATCGACTGGGCGACCAGGGTCGCGTCGATTTCCGGCTTGCGCACTTCAACGATGTTCAAGTGCGTCTCGGACTTCGTCATCTCCATCAGCTTCTTGCGAAGCTTTTCGATGTCGGCGCCCTTCTTGCCGATGATCAGGCCCGGGCGCGCCGCATGGATGGTGACGCGGCACTTCTTGTGCGGGCGCTCGATCACGACCTTCGAAATCGCAGCCTGCTTGAGTTCCTTTTCAAGATATTTGCGGATCTTGATGTCCTCATGCAGCAGTTTGCCGTACTCGCCGGTGTTCGCGAACCAGCGCGAATCCCAGGTGCGGTTGATGCCGAGGCGCAGACCGATCGGATTGACTTTCTGGCCCATTATGCGGCCTCCCCTTTTTCTTCGACTTCACGAACGACGATCGTGAGGTGCGAGAACGGCTTTTCGATACGGCTGGCGCGACCGCGGCCACGAGCATGGAACCGCTTCATGACGATCGACTTGCCGACATAGGCTTCCGCCACGATCAGCGCATCGACGTCGAGGTCGTGGTTGTTTTCCGCGTTGGCGATCGCCGATTCCAGCGTCTTCTTGACCGTGCCGGAAATCCGCTTGGCCGAGAATTCGAGATCGGAAAGCGCTGTCGCGACCTTCTTGCCGCGGATCAGCGCGGCAACCAGGTTCAGCTTCTGCGGGCTGATACGGATCGTGCGCAGAACGGCGCGCGCTTCGTTGTCAGCAAGCCTGCGCGGAGCTTTGGCCTTGCCCATGATTATTTCCTCTTCGCCTTCTTATCCGCGCCGTGACCGTAATAGGTCCGGGTCGGAGCGAATTCACCGAACTTGTGACCGACCATGTCCTCGTTCACCGAGACGGGAACATGCTTCTGGCCGTTGTAGACACCGAAGGTGAAGCCGACGAACTGCGGCAGGATGGTGGAGCGACGGCTCCACATCTTGATCACCTCATTGCGACCACCTTCACGAACCTTGTCCACCTTCTTGAGAAGGTAGCCGTCGATGAAGGGGCCTTTCCAAATAGAACGAGTCACTTGGCGTTACCTCTTCTTAGCTCTTGCGCTGATGGCGCGAGCGCAGGATGAACTTGTCGGTCNCGGTCGCCTTGTTGGACCGCGTCTTCTTGCCCTTGGTCGGCTTGCCCCACGGGCTGACCGGATGACGGCCACCGGAGGTGCGGCCTTCACCACCGCCATGCGGATGGTCGACCGGGTTCATGGTCACGCCGCGATTGTGCGGGCGCTTGCCGCGCCAGACCGTGCGGCCGGCCTTGCCGTCGTTGATGTTGCCGTGGTCGGGGTTCGACACGGCGCCGACGGTGGCCATGCAGGAGCCGTGAACGACCCGCTGCTCGCCCGAGTTGAGGCGCAGGATCGCCATGCCCTGGTCGCGACCGACCAGCTGT
The DNA here is from genome assembly GCF_000502815.1 of Mesorhizobium sp. LSJC269B00. Lineage (NCBI taxonomy): Bacteria > Pseudomonadati > Pseudomonadota > Alphaproteobacteria > Hyphomicrobiales > Phyllobacteriaceae > Mesorhizobium > Mesorhizobium sp. LSJC269B00. The sequence continues at coordinate 455,174 of NZ_AYVN01000005.1, read as the reverse complement.
CCGTAGCCACCTGCCGAGCGGGCAACCTGGGCGCCCTTGCCCGGCTTCAGCTCGATGTTATGGACGATCGTGCCGACCGGCATCGAGGCCAGCGGCATCGCATTGCCCGGCTTCACGTCGACCGATTCACCGGCCACGATCTTGTCGCCGGCGGCAAGGCGCTGCGGAGCGATGATGTAGGACAGCTCGCCATCGTCATACTTGATCAGCGCGATGAAGGCGGTGCGGTTCGGATCGTATTCAATGCGCTCGACCGTGCCGACGACGTCGAACTTGCGGCGCTTGAAGTCGATGATGCGGTACGAACGCTTATGACCGCCGCCGATGAAGCGGGCCGTGATGCGGCCGTGATTGTTGCGGCCGCCCGACTTGGTCAGGCCTTCGGTCAGTCCCTTGACGGGCTTGCCCTTGTAGAGGCCCGAGCGGTCGACGATGACCAACTGGCGGGTGCTCGGCGTTACCGGGTTGAATTTTTTAAGTGCCATGTTTGTTGTCCTCGCGGCCTAGCTCAGAGACCCGTCGCGACGTCGATCGACTGGCCGTCGGCCAGCGTCACAATCGCCTTCTTGACGTCGCTCTGGCGGCCGATCGTGCCGCGGAAGCGCTTGATCTTGCCCTTGCGGACAAGCGTGTTCACGGCCGTAACCTTGACGCCAAACAGCGCTTCGACAGCGGCCTTGATTTCCGGCTTCGACGCCTTCTTGGCGACGTTGAAAACAACCTGGTTGTTCTCGGAAGCCATGGTCGACTTTTCCGTGATCGCCGGCGAGACGATCACGTCGTAATGACGGAGGTCGGTCATTTAAAGCGCTCCTCGAGAGCCTCGACGGCGGCCTTCGAAAGGACCAGCGTGCCGCGGCGCAGAATGTCGTAGACGTTGATGCCCTGGATGGGCAGCACGTCGATGTTCGGGATGTTGGTCGCCGCCAGCTTGAAGTTCTGGTCAAGCTCGGCACCGCCGATCACCAAGGCGTTGGTCAGGCCCAGTGTCGCGAAATTCGCGATCAGCGCCTTCGTCTTGGCCTCGGTCAGCTTCAGCTCGTCGATGATGATGATCGACGCGCTCTTGGCCTTGGCCGAGAGAGCATGCCGCAAGCCCAGAGCGCGCACCTTCTTCGGCAGATCGTGCTCGTGGCTGCGAACGACCGGGCCGTGGGCCTTGCCGCCGCCGCGGAACTGCGGAGCGCGTGCCGAATGGTGACGGGCGCGGCCCGTACCCTTCTGCTTGTACATCTTAGCGCCGGTGCGCGCGATTTCGGCGCGGCCCTTGGCCTTGTGCGTGCCCTGCTGGCGCTTGGCCAGCTGCCAGCGCACGACGCGCTGCAGGATGTCCTCGCGCGGATCAAGGCCGAAAATCTCCTCGGAGAGTTTCACCTTGCCGGCGTCCTTGCCGCCAAGCGTTGTGATCTTGAGATCCATTATTCTGCTCCCTCTGCGGCCGGAGCCTCGTTCTTGGCGCCACTCTCGGCAGCAACGGCGCGGATCGCGGCAGGCTTCGGCGCATTGGCCGGCAGTGCCACCTTGGCCGCATCGCGGACCAGGATCCAGGCGCCCTTCGATCCGGGAACCGCACCGCGGATCAGGATCAGGCCGCGATCGGCGTCGGTCGAAACGATCTCGACATTCTGTGTGGTGACGCGGGTGTCGCCCATGTGGCCAGCCATATGCTTGCCCTTGAACACTTTGCCCGGGTCCTGACGCTGGCCGGTCGAACCGTGCGTACGGTGCGAAACCGAGTTACCGTGCGTCGCGCGGCCACCACCCATGTGATGGCGCTTGATGACGCCCTGGAAACCCTTGCCGATCGTCGTGCCCGTCACATCGACCTTCTGGCCGGCGACGAAGTGCTCGACGGTGATCTCGGCGCCGACATCGATCATGTTGTCGGCGGAGACGCGGAACTCGGCGACCTTCGCCTTCGGCTCGACGGAAGCGGTCGCGAAATGGCCGCGCATCGCCTTCGACGTGTTCTTCACCTTGGCAAGGCCAACGCCGAGCTGGACGGCCGTATAGCCGTTCTTCTCCTGCGTGCGCTGAGCCACGACCTGGCAGTTCTCCATCTGGAGAACGGTGACGGGAACATGTTCCCCGGCATCATTATAGATGCGGGTCATTCCCACCTTCTTTGCAATCACACCTGAACGCATCGGTTCAATTCCTTTAGAGTTCCGGGCCAGGGGCACCGCCCCTTACCGCGCTCTCATTCCCTTAGAGCTTGATCTCGACGTCGACACCGGCGGCCAGATCGAGCTTCATCAAAGCATCGACCGTCTGCGGGGTCGGATCGACGATGTCGAGCAGACGCTTGTGCGTGCGCATCTCGAACTGCTCGCGGCTCTTCTTGTCGACGTGAGGCGACCGGTTGACCGTGAACTTTTCGATCCGCGTCGGCAGCGGAATGGGGCCGCGGACGTTTGCTCCGGTGCGCTTGGCCGTCGACACGATTTCTTTCGTCGAGGCGTCAAGCACGCGGTGATCAAACGCCTTCAGGCGGATGCGGATATTCTGTCCGTTCATGCGTCACTTCCTTGTTCTGGCGCGGCGCGGGCAAATCCTGCGCCCGCGACAGATCGGTTTAAGTCTAAATTACTCTTTGATGGTGACGACGATGCCGGCACCGACGGTGCGGCCGCCTTCACGGATGGCGAAGCGCAGCTTCTCTTCCATGGCGATCGGCACGATCAGCTCGACATCGACCGTGATGTTGTCGCCGGGCATAACCATTTCCGTGCCTTCCGGCAGCGACACGATGCCGGTCACGTCGGTCGTGCGGAAGTAGAACTGCGGACGGTAGTTGGTGAAGAACGGCGTGTGACGGCCACCTTCGTCCTTGGTCAGGATGTAGGCTTCGGCCACGAACTTCTTGTGCGGCTTCACCGTACCGGGCTTGGCCAGAACCTGGCCGCGCTCGACGCCTTCACGATCAACGCCGCGCAGCAGCGCGCCGATGTTGTCGCCGGCCTGGCCCTGATCGAGCAGCTTGCGGAACATCTCGACGCCCGTGCAGGTCGTCTTGGTCGTCGGGCGGATGCCGATGATTTCCAGTTCCTCGCCGACCTTGACGATGCCGCGCTCGACGCGGCCGGTCACGACCGTGCCACGGCCCGAGATCGAGAACACGTCTTCGATCGGCATCAGGAACGGCTTGTCCAGCGGACGAACCGGCGTCGGGATATAGGCATCGACCGCAGCCATCANCTTCGATCGGCATCAGGAACGGCTTGTCCAGCGGACGAACCGGCGTCGGGATATAGGCATCGACCGCAGCCATCAACTCGCGGATCGCATCTTCGCCGATGGTCTTGTTGGAATCTTCCAGAGCAGCCAGCGCCGAACCCTTGACGATCGGAATGTCGTCGCCGGGGAACTCGTTCTTCGACAGAAGCTCGCGAACCTCNCTTCGATCGGCATCAGGAACGGCTTGTCCAGCGGACGAACCGGCGTCGGGATATAGGCATCGACCGCAGCCATCAGCTCGCGGATCGCGTCTTCGCCGATGGTCTTGTTGGAATCTTCGAGTGCTGCCAGCGCCGAACCCTTGACGATCGGAATGTCGTCGCCGGGGAACTCGTTCTTCGACAGAAGCTCGCGAACCTCGAGCTCGACCAGTTCGAGCAGCTCGGCATCGTCGACCTGGTCGACCTTGTTCAGGAACACCACGATCGACGGCACGCCGACCTGACGGGCAAGCAGGATGTGCTCGCGGGTCTGCGGCATCGGGCCGTCGGCGGCCGACACAACCAGGATCGCGCCGTCCATCTGCGCGGCGCCGGTGATCATGTTCTTCACATAGTCGGCGTGGCCGGGGCAGTCGACATGGGCATAATGGCGCGCTGCCGTCTCGTATTCGACGTGCGCCGTCGAAATCGTGATGCCGCGGGCCTTCTCTTCGGGCGCCGCATCGATCTGGTCGTAGCGCTTGTATTCGCCAAAATACTTCGTGATCGCCGCCGTCAGCGACGTCTTGCCATGATCGACATGGCCAATCGTGCCAATGTTCACATGAGGCTTGTTACGCTCGAATTTACCTTTTGCCATAGTCTCTTTCCTTGGACGGCCTTGACCTTCAGTTCAGTCGAATGCGGGGCGATTAGCGACTACGGCCGAAAAACACAAGTGCCTTGTGGCCGGGTGCGCTGTCCACTCGGTCTCAACCGATGATCCGATTGCGGGATGTGGCGCTGATATAGGAACGCGCGAGCGGAAATGAAATGGGGGCTGCGGGCTCCAGCACCTGTTTGCTATTCCCGCCCATGTCCTGTCCCGCCCATGTCCTGGCCTTTGCCTGCCGGATGTGCAGCCGGCGCCTGGCCCATTGCCGCTACGGCGGCGGTCTGATTTGGTTGCCCCATGCAATTCATACCGACCTCCATACGCGGCCCGCTGTTCATGATCGTTTCGACGGGGTCGTACCTCGTCAACGACACGATGATGAAACTCGCGACCGCGGGCTTGCCGTCCTATGAAGTGCTGTTCCTGCGCGGGGTCGCGGCCACGCTATGGGGCATGCCGCTGCTGTTCCTGCTGGGCTATGGCAGGCAGATTCCATTGATCTTCGACAAACGCGTGCAGCGCCGCAACCTGCTCGAGCTGGCGGCCATCCTTTGCTACGTCGTGGCGCTGGCCAACATGCAGATCGCCGATTCGACCGCGCTCGGGCAGATCACCCCGCTTTTGATGCTGGTCGGCTCCTCCATCCTGTTCGGCGAACGGATCGGCGGCGTGCGCATGGCGCTGATCGGGCTCGGCTTCATCGGTGCGCTTATGGTGGCCCAGCCGACCATGCAGGGCATCTCGGTCTATGCGTTGCTGGCGCTCGGCAACGCGGCATTGGCGGCGGCGCGCGATCTTGCCGGCAGGCGGGTCGCGGCCGAGGTGCCGGGCATGATCGTCGCCATTTCCGCCGTTGTGGTGGTGCTGATCGGCGCGGGCGCCGCGCATCTCGTTTCCGAGCGCTGGGTCATGCCGGAAGCCCGGCACCTGCTGCTCATGGCCGGCGCCGGATTCTTCCTGATCTTCGGCCATTTCTTCATCTTCATGNGCCGGAAGCCCGGCACCTGCTGCTCATGGCCGGCGCCGGATTCTTCCTGATCTTCGGCCATTTCTTCATCTTCATGGCCTATCGCGTCGGTCCGACCGGCGTGGTGGCGCCGTTCTACTACTGCTTCACCGTCTGGGCGGTCATCTCAGGCGTTCTGGTGTTCGGCCAGTTCCCGAATGCCCTGGCGGTCTGCGGCATCCTGCTGGTGGTCGCGAGCGGGCTGACCATCGTCTCGCTTGATGAACGCAAGCGCAGGCTGACCGTCGTCGCCTGACCTTCAAGTCAACGCGTCGAAGCAGGTTTGGCCGACCTGCGGTCGGCCAGTCGGCAGACTGGCGCCTAAAGCGTTCGCTTGCCGGAGAACTGGTGATAGGCCCACAGCACGACCACCGCGCCGATGATGGCGACGATCAGGCTCCAGATGTTGAGGCCGGTCACACCCGTGGCGCCAAAGGCGCTGAAGATCAGCCCTCCGACGATGGCGCCGACAATGCCGAGCACGATATCCATGATCAGGCCCTGGCCGGTCTTGTTGACGATCTTGCTGCCGATAAAGCCGGCGATGACGCCGAGGATGATCCAGCTGATAATGCCCATTTTTCCTCTCCATTCCCCGCCCGCCGATCATGGTCACATGATTGTCAAAAGCTCAAGCCAACTTGAAATTCCGCCCGCATGGTCCATTGTAGCCGGCGGGACGGGCTTGGTCGTTATGGAGGATTGACCTATGGGACTTTTTGACAACGCCGTGCCCGGCGGCAACATCACCAAACCGCTGATGATCGCGCTCGGCGCGCTGCTGGTGGGAAAGATGCTGAGCGGCAGAAGCGCCGAACAGACGAGTGCCGAAGAGACGGGCGAGCCCGCCCAGCCTCAAACGCCAGCCCCCACCGGAACCACGGCCTCAGGCGACGGCGGCCTGCTTGGCGGACTGGGCGGACTGCTCGACAAGCTCAAGAATGCCGGCCAAGGCAATGTTGCTGACTCATGGGTCGGCACCGGGCAGAACCAGCCGATCAACGCCAATGATCTGGGCAAGGCGATCGGCCCGCAGGTCATTCGAGAGATCGCGCAAAGGACCGGACTGGACGAGCAGGAGTTGCTCAAGCAATTGTCCACAGCCCTGCCCGGCATTGTCGACAGACTGACGCCGAACGGACAGGTGCCGCAGCAACACCAGGTCGCGTCCGCTTTCAACAGCTAGACTTCTGCGCCTGCATCACGCGCAAACACGCCCGGCACCGCCTTGCGGCTGTCGGGCGTTGCTCCGACCAGCGCGGCGAACCGCCTGGCAGTCGACGCATCGACCGGCGTGTAGACGGAAACCGAGAAATCACTGTCGCGGCCGCCCGGCTGCAGCGTGGCGAAATCGAAGGACATCGCGCCGGCGACAGGGTGCCGGATGGATTTCCGCCAGATCGGTGGCTCGGCGATGTCGCGGCTGTTCCAGCACGTGGCGAACGCTTCGCTTGCCGCTTCCAGTGACGAAACCAGCGCAGCCAGCACCGGATCGCGAGTCATGGCGACAGTGGCAAGCCGGAACTGCGCCGCCGCCGAGCGCGAAACCTCCGGCCAGTCGACAAAGCGCTGCCGCCATTCCAGGTCGAGAAACAGCCGGGCGAGCAGGCTGCCGGACCACTCATCATCCGTCTCGAAATCCCCAAGCAGCACCGCCGCCGGATGGTTACAGGCGACGACCTGCCAGTAGCGATTGACGACATATGCCGGGTGCGGCGCCAGCCCGTCGAGCAGGCTGAGCAACGGCGCGCTGGGCAGGCCTTGCGCGCCGAGCCGGTTTCGCCAATCGAGATCGGGCCGCGCCAATTGGAAGAGATAGGCCTGCTCCGACCGGCTCAGTCTCAGCACCCGCGCCAGCGAGCGAAGCACCTGCGGCGACGCGTTCACCTCCCGTCCCTGCTCGAGCCAGGTGTACCAGGTGGTGCTGATCCCCGCCTCGGCGGCGACCTCTTCGCGCCTGAGGCCCGGCGCCCGGCGGCGGCCATTGGCGCCATCGATCCGCGGCAAGCGGTCCCGCCGCTCGCGCAGGAAGCGGGCAAGCTCATCGTGCCGTGGGCCGTCGTATGGCATGCAGTCACCTCCGATACCAGTATAAGCTATAGTCTTGTACTACTTTAAAGGAAAGCTAGGTTGCGGGCGATCGAACATCAGCCCACGGGACTTCGACAATGAATGCGCTCAATGAAATCCGTCAGATCGACTACACCGTCATCTTCGCCCGCGACATGGCCGCCATGCGGCACTTCTACGGGGATGTGATGGAATTTGATCTGCAGCGCGAACTCGGCGACAGGTGGATCGAATATCGGGTCGGCCCGAACACGCTGGCCTTGACCAGCCTCGGCATGATGTTCAACGACACGCCGCAGCAGCGGGATGCGCTGTCGCTTCAGCTGGCATTCCGGGTGGCGCCGGAGATGGTCGCTGCTTGCGCCGAGGCGCTTCAGGCCAAGGGCGTGCAGCCGGTCCTGCCGCTCACCGACCAGGAATGGGGCCACAGGACAGTGTTCTTCCGCGATCCGGACGGCAACGTTGTCGAGATATTCGCTGAGATCTGATGCGGAGTGGGGAGTTTGGAGCGGGTAGCGGGAATCGAACCCGCATATTCAGCTTGGAAGGCTGCTGCTCTACCACTGAGCTATACCCGCATCGTCCTCAAGGTTCGCGGGCTGGCAGTGGTGGAGAGGGTTGGATTCGAACCAACGTAAGCTAAGCTAACGGATTTACAGTCCGTCCCCTTTAACCACTCGGGCACCTCTCCAGCCTGCCGTCGAAGCCTTGCAACGAGGCATTCTCGCCGATCAGGTCGAAACCAGGGTTTTGTCCGAAATCAGCGAAGCGCCTTATGGCGGCAAGGCCAGTGGGTGTCAACCGCACAGCAAGGCAAAATGCGCTGATTTTGACAGCTCACCCGGCAAGCCGGCTTTCTGCCTGTATCCATGGCCCGGCGACGCGGCTATAGAAGCCGGCCATGAGCAATGACAACACGTCCAAGACCGCCAAAGACACCCACTACGCCAAGCTGCGCCGCGCCCATCGCGACGAGAAGGCCGGCGGCGCGCCCGCCTTCCGGCCGCGCCAGCCGGTGCCGCCGGGCGAAAACGCCGCCGACGGGCTGGTCAGGCTCTATGGCCTGCATACGGTGCGCGCGGCGCTCGACAATCCGCGGCGGAAGATCCGTAACATGCTGGTGACGCGCAATGCCGCCGAGCGGCTGGCGATCGCCGACCTCGCCGCTTTGCCGTTCAAGGCCGAACTCGTCGAGCCCAAGGAGATCGACAAGATCACGGGTTCGGATGCCGTGCATCAGGGCGTGCTGATCGAAGCCGAACCGTTGAAGCCGAAACGCCTCGACACGCTCGGCGACACGAAACTGGTGCTGGTACTCGACCAGGTCACCGACCCGCACAATGTCGGCGCCATATTGCGCTCGGCGGTCGCCTTCGGCGCCGGCGCACTGATCACCACGGCCCGCCACAGCCCGCAGGAATCCGGCGTGCTGGCCAAATCCGCCTCCGGCGCACTGGAGCATATCGACCAGATCGAGGTGAAGAACCTGGCCGACGCGCTGGGACAGCTGCACGATGCCGGCTTCCAGACCATCGGCCTCGATTCGGACGGGCCGGCCGAACTCGAAACGGGTTTTTCAGGCGAGAAGATCGCGCTGGTGCTTGGCGCCGAAGGCAAGGGCCTGCGCCAGAAGACGCGCGAGACGGTGACCACGCTCGCCCGCCTCGACATGCCCGGCGCCATCCGCTCGCTCAACGTGTCGAATGCGGCGGCGGTGAGCCTTTATGCGGCACGGAAATTCCTTGGAGGGTGAATGGTGAAATAGTGAATGGAAAAGCGTTCTTACCGCAACTATTCACCATTCACTATTCACCCACTTCATGCCCCGCCATCCGCTCCAGCGCACGAACCAGCGCTGAGTGATCCTCTTTTGCCCCGCCATTCGCCGAGCATGAGTTGAACAGCTGCTGCGTCGTCGACGTATTGGGCAGCGAGACACCGAGTGCCTTGGCGCCTTCCAGCGCCAGATTGAGATCCTTCTGGTGCAGTTCGATGCGGAAGCCCGGCGCGAAGGCGCGCTTTATCATGCGCTCGCCATGCACCTCGAGGATGCGCGATGCCGCCAGCCCGCCCATCAGCGCCTGCCGGACCTTGGCGGGGTCGGCGCCGGCTTTTGCGGCAAAGACCAGCGCCTCGGCGACCGCCTCGATGGTCAGGGCCACGACGATCTGGTTGGCAACCTTGGTGGTCTGGCCGACGCCGTTCGGGCCGACAAGCGTGATGTTCTTGCCCATCTTTTCGAACACGGGCTTGGCGCGCTCGAACGCCTTGTCCTCGCCGCCGACCATGATGGTCAGCGACGCCGCCTTTGCGCCGACCTCGCCGCCCGACACCGGCGCGTCAAGATAGTCGCAGCCGAGATCGTTGATTTTCTTGGCGAAAACCTTGGTCTCGATCGGCGAGATCGAGCTCATGTCGATGACCAGCTTGCCCTTGCTCAGGCCGGAAGCGACACCGTTCTCGCCGAACAGCACCTCGGCTACCTGCGGGGTGTCGGGAACCATGGTGATGATGATATCCGCGGCCTTCGCCACTGCCGCGTGGCCGGTGATGCTTCTCAAGCCCTTGGCGACGAGATCGGCCGGCGGCTTCGAGCGGTGGTCGCTGGCAATGACGGCGTAGCCGGCATCCAGGAGATGCCCCGCCATCGGCGCGCCCATGATGCCAAGGCCGATGAAGCCGATGGTTTCCATTGTTGTCTCCTTCGTTGAGGCTGAGTTCCTTCGCGCCCCCCTCTGGCCTGCCGGCCATCTCCCCCACTTGTGGGGAGATTGGCAGTTCCGGCGCCTCGCTCACCCTGCAATGTTGGGAATTGACGAAAGCCGGGATGACGTCCGATCTTCCCACCTGTGGGGGAGATGGCCGGCAGGCCAGAGGGGGGCGCGAAGGAACGCGACTTCAATCGTAACAGCTAAGCCGCGGCACTCCCCTGCCCGTTAAGCTCCCGAAACCACCCCAGCCCAGCCTCCGTCCCCGCCTTCGGTTTGTATTCCGCTCCGACCCAGCCGGAATAGCCGATCCTGTCGATATGCTCGTAGAGGAAGGGATAATTGATCTCGCCCGTCCCCGGCTCGTGACGGCCGGGATTGTCCGCAAGCTGGATATGCGCGATGCGGCCGAGGTTGGCCTCGATGGTACGGGCGAGATCCCCCTCCATGATCTGCATGTGATAGATGTCGTATTGCAGGAACAGGTTCTTCGAGCCGACGCGGTCGATCATCGCCAGCGCATGGTTCGAATAGTTCAGGAAGAAGCCCGGGATATCGCGCGTGTTGATCGGCTCGATCAAAAGCCGGATGCCGGCCTGCTCCAGTTTCTCGGCTGCAAACGCCAGGTTTTCGGCAAAGGTATTTTCCAGCACCGAATGATCGACACCCTGCGGCGCGATGCCGGCGAGGCAATTGACCTGCTCGCAGCCCAGCGCATGGGCATAGCTGATCGCCTTGGCGATGCCTTGCCGGAATTCCGGCACGCGGTCGGGTAGCACCGCGATGCCGCGCTCACCCTTGCCCCAGTCGCCGGCCGGCAGGTTGAAAAGCACCTGGTTCAGGCCGTTCTTCTTCAGCCGGGCCGCGACCACGTCAGGCGTATGATCATAGGGGCCGATATATTCGACGCCCTTGAAGCCGGCGCGGGCTGCGGCATCGAAACGATCGAGGAACTCATGCTCGCCAAAGAGCATCGACAGATTGGCTGAAAAACGCGGCATTCTTTTTCTCCTTCTTCTGCTTGGCCCTAGGCGTGTTGAGATTCAGGTCGGGCAGAGTCGAAAACGGTGACTTTCGAGAACCGGAGCGGAACGTACTTTCTGTACGTGAGCACCGGAAGCGCAGGAAGGCGCCGTTTGCAGGCCTGTCTCACCTGAATATCGGCGCGCCTAATCGAGCAACACAATCGCCGTCGGCGCATCCTCATGGCTTTCGGCAAGGTCCTCGAATTCGGTGATCTTGTCGATTTCCGTGCCCATGGAAATGTTGGTGACGCGCTCGAGGATGAATTCGAGCACCACCGGCACCTGGTATTCCTTCATCAGCCGCTGCGCTTCCTTGAACGCGCCGGCGAACTCTTCCGGTTTGCGCACCCGGACCGCCTTGCAGCCCATCGCTTCTGCGACCGCGACATGGTCGACGCCGTAGCCGGCCTCCGGATCGTTGGCGCGGTTGACGTTCTCGAAGGCCAGGCTCACCTCGAAATCCATCGCAAAACCGCGCTGCGCCTGGCGGATCAGGCCGAGATAGGCATTGTTCACGACGACATGGATATACGGCAGTTTGTGCTGTGCGCCGGCCGCCAGTTCCTCGATCATGAACTGGAAGTCGTAGTCGCCCGACAGCGCCACGATGGTGCGATCCGGATCGGCGGCGCGCACGCCAAGCGCTGCCGGCAGCGTCCAGCCGAGCGGGCCGGCCTGGCCGCAATTGATCCAGTTGCGCGGCTTGTAGACATGCAGGAACTGCGCCCCGGCGATCTGCGAGAGGCCGATCGTGGTGACGTAGGTGGTGTCACGGCCGAACGACTTGTTCATCTCCTCATAGACGCGCTGCGGCTTCAGCGGCACCTGCTCGAAATGCGTCTTGCGCTTCATCGTCTTCTTGCGGGTCTGGCNGGGTCTGGCATTCCTTCGCCCAGCCCGACCAGTCGCGCAGCTTTCCTGCCGTCTTCCATTCGGTGGCGACGTCGAGCAGCATCTTTAGTGCCGCACCGGCGTCCGAGACGACGCCGAGATCCGGCGCGAACACCCGGCCGATCTGGGTCGGTTCGATGTCGACATGGATGAATTTCTTGCCCTTGGTGTAGACATCGACCGAACCGGTGTGGCGGTTGGCCCAGCGATTGCCGATGCCAAAGACGAAATCGGCTTCCAACATCGTCGCATTGCCGTAGCGATGCGAGGTCTGCAGCCCGCACATGCCGGCCATCAGCCGGTGATCGTCGGGGATCGCGCCCCAGCCCATTAGCGTCGGGATGACCGGCACGCCCGTTATCTCGGCAAATTCGATCAACAGATCCGACGCATCGGCGTTGATGATGCCGCCGCCGGCGACGATCAGCGGCTTTTCCGCGGCATTGAGCATCGCCAAGGCCTTTTCGGCCTGGGCGCGCGACATTGCCGGCTTGAACGGGACCAGCGGTTCATAGGCATCGATATCGAATTCGATCTCGGCCAATTGCACGTCGACCGGCAGGTCGATGAGCACCGGGCCCGGTCGCGACGAGCGCATCAGGTGAAATGCCTTCTGCAGCGCCATCGGCACGAGATAGGGCTCCATGACCGTGACCGCCCATTTGGCGACGGGTGCGGCTATGGCGGCGATATCGACCGCCTGGAAATCCTCCTTGTTGAGCCGTGCCCGCGGCGCCTGACCAGTGATGCACAGGATCGGGATGGAGTCCGCCGCCGCCGAATAGAGCCCGGTGACCATGTCGGTGCCGGCCGGGCCCGACGTGCCGATGCACAGCCCGATATTGCCTGATTTAGCTCTCGTGTAGCCCTCGGCCATATGCGAGGCCGCCTCGACATGGCGCGCCAGGATGTGGCGGATCGAGCCCCTCGCCTTCAGCGCCGAATAGAACGGATTGATCGCCGCGCCCGGCACGCCGAAGCCGCAGGAAACGCCTTCCTTTTCGAGAACGAGAACCGCTGCATCTACAGCGCGCATCCTGGCCATGTCCAGCCTCCGCAAATTGTTGGTCGACCGACAATGCCAGTATGGTTTTCATTTTTCAATTTTTTCAGAATAATTTTTCATTTCTAGAAAACGGCTCCTGTCAACTGATTTCGCTGGCTTTTCCGTTTTTCATGAATCCGGGCACCAGAATCTGTGAAAAAGTTTTTCATTGCGATTTCGGCGAAACCGGCGACAATGCCGCCATGGAAACCAGCGAAAAACGCCAGCGCGGCCGGCCGCGCGCTTTCAACGGTCCGTCCGAGGCCGGTTCTGTACAGTCGCTGGACCGGGCCTTGCGCATCCTGGCCATCGTCGCTGAAGGCAGCGGCCTGTCGCTGAGCGAGATTTCGGCGCGTAGCGAGCTCGCGGCGTCCACCGCCTACCGCATGCTGACGACGCTGCAGAACCACGGCATGGTCGAGTTCGATACATCGGACCAGCTGTGGTCGATCGGCGTCGAGACCTACCGCATGGGTGCCGCCTTCCTGCGCCGCCGCAAGCTTGTCGACCGGGCCCGCGTGGTCATGCAGGAATTGATGGAGAAGACCGGTGAAACCGCCAATCTCGGCGTCGCCGAGGACGATTGCGTCGTTTTCGTCAGCCAGGTCGAGACCCATCAGGCGATCCGCGCCTTCTTCCGCCCGGGCACGCGCAGCTCTTTCCATGCCTCGGGCATCGGCAAGGCGGTGCTGGCGCAGCTCGAGCCGGAACGCGTCGCCGCCATCCTGCGCAAGTCGGGCCTGCAGCACTTCACCGACAAGACGCTGTCCGACATTTCGGCGCTGGCCCATGACCTGGCTGTCATCAAGCACCGTGGCTGGTCGGTCGACGACGAGGAGCGGCATCCCGGCATGCGCTGCGTGGCCGCCGCCATTTTCAACGAGTTCGGCGAGCCGATCGGCGGTGTCTCGGTCTCCGGACCGACGGTGCGGGTGACGATGGAGCGGCTGGACGAGATCGGGCCGCTGGTGCGCGACGCCGCCGCTGAGGTGACGAGGATGATCGGCGGGTTCCGATTATAATGCGGAGAACGCTTCAGCTTTTGCTCGCCGCTTCACTGTGCGGATGCGTGGCGACGGCGCCCGAACCCGCCCCTGTCTCCCAGCAAGTCAGCGAGATTCCGATCTCGCTCGCTTTGGAGGAGACAATCACGATCGGCATTCGCCAGCATTTGCAGGATCCTGTATCCGCCAAATTCGGGACGATGCGCGCCGGCGAGCGGACGCTCAACGGCCGCCGGGAAATCGTGGTCTGCGGCCATGTCGCCGCGAAGTCATCGTCCGGTGGTCATACAACAGACCAACCGTTCGCCGCCAAGATCTATCCGGATGAAGGAAGCAGCTTCGAACTCATCGCCATGGGCGATCAATCGCTGAATGCGAGCGGTGGTGTTGTCGGCACCTGCCATGCAGCCGGATTACCGATCTCCAAACCGTAGCTGACACTGCCACGCGCTCAAATGTAGGAAAGAGGGGCTGCGTACAGCCCCTCCTTCTTGTGGGGAGCCTCCTCTTAGAGGCGGCAATAGTGGCGGTAGCCGTCATAGCCGACATAGGTGTCGGAGTACGGATCGTAGCTGGCGTAGCGATTGGCGCAGCGGCGGACGTGCCAGGAACCACCCTCGTCGTCGACATAGACGGTGCGGGGCTGCTGGTTGAGCAGGCTGCCGAGCACGAAGCCGCCGACGCCGGCGGCGATGCCGATGCCGATTTCGCGGTTGTGGTGATGGCTGTGGGCGGCCGAGGGCTGGACGGTGCCGACCAGCGAGGTGGCGGCGACGGTGCTGGCGATGAGGGCAGAAGCGATTTTGCGCGTGAACATGACGATCTCCTTGTTTCGTTGCGAGAGGCGATCCATCCGCCTCTTGATCATCTGTCGTTTCGGCGCGGAAAAAGGTTCGAAAGAATTTGGGATTTTCCTGAAGGCCGGAAATCAGCCGATGGAAACCAAGATCTGATCGATCGAGCGCTCAACGCAAAAAAGGGCGGCCGAAGCCGCCCTTCCGCGAGGCAGGTCGTCTCGCTCAAAGGAAGATGATCACCTTGCCGTGGTGATGATGATGCTTGTGGTGATGGTGCTTGTGTTGATGGTTCCACCACCAAGAGGGCTTGTCGTGGTGCTTGTGATGGTGGTGATGATGGCTGTGAGCGGAGGACGACTGCACGGTACCGGCGAGCGCGCCGGTGGCGACGAAGATGGCGACCAGGCCCGAAGTAAGACTGCGCTTCAACATGATGATCTCCTTGATCGAGGCGACCATTCGCCTCTGGAGATCAGTCGCGGTGACGTGGTGAAAGGTTCGAGGTTTTGAGCGAGTAGTGAGTAGTCAATGGTCCGAAAGGCGTTCGCCCATTCACCATTCACCATTCATCCCCATCCCAGTCACATGCCGCAGCCAAAACGCCATCGCGATAAAACCGACGATGGCGGCGATGCCGGTCCAGTCGACATTGGCGCTCTTCACGTCCCTGATGAGCTTTACCGCAAGCAGCCAGGCAATGACGACAAGCGGCAGGATGATGACAAGTCTGATCATGCGACACCCCGTTCGATGCGTTTGCACCTGAGAGATATGTAGGGATCGCATTGGCGGTTTTCAGCATGGCGGCCCGCCCACCTCGGCGGGGTCCATTAGCGATCGAAAACGGAGTTTTGTCTTTACTGGCGCACGAAATATGCTAACCGGAGCGCCGTGCCCTTGTAGCTCAGCTGGTAGAGCAGCGGTTTTGTAAACCGAAGGTCGGCGGTTCGATTCCGTCCGGGGGCACCACCCTTCGCTCTTCGAGCTTCGGGTGGCAGGCCACTCGAAGCTCGTTAGTCGAAGGAGGACTGCCGACGGTTCTATTCGGCGGAGCTGGCAGCACGACATCAGGCCAACTCGCAGCCGTCGGACCTTCTAGGAAAATGTGGCAGCCTGTATGGCTGCCGTATCGCCGAACGTGTTCCTCACCCTAACCGACCTGTAGACGTAGGCGGCCCAGATCCCTGTGACTATGAAGGATGCCAAAGGTGTAACCAGAGCTCCTCCGGCAAGCAAACGGTTTACCGGGACACCCAGAACAGTCGATATCCAAACTGTGTCCAGTACGAATAAGAGAGGGATCGCGAACCACAGACATATGAACAGCTGCGGAAAGCGGTGGCTTCGCCGCAGCATCGAAACAAGCACGACCAGCTGAAGCACCAGAAATGCCAGATTGAGGGCTGCCTCGCCATAGATGGCCAAGGCCCCGTTGGGCACTGTAACAAGCTGTTGGTAGGTTTTGACCAGACTGGCCATATCGACAAGTGTGCGCAACGGCGAAAGGGACAGGCTGATCGCCAGCAGGATCAGCCAGCCGCCGAACCCCACGAGGTCATCTGGGCTCTGTGACGATTTGCGCGACGACCGGACGGCGAAGAAAACCGGCACGCCAATCAGCAACAGAAGTATCGCCCAATGCCACATTTACCCACCCTCGAATACATCCCTGGGTTGTTTAGCTCGCACCTCTGGATTGTGCAAGCGTTTTTACAGAGATCAAGGCATCGTAGAGATTTTCGGGTTTAGGTTTGCAGAGGACGCTTTCGTCGCTCGCAATGGCCGCATCTCACCCCAAGTCAAAATGCCGCGGAAAGGCCTGGTGCAGCAGGAGCAGCATGGTCTTGCGCAGCACGTCGGTGTCGCGGCTGGACGGGTTGAGATGGTCCCAATACCAGGCGCCATGCACCAGATAGTTCAGGCTCTCCGACAGCGTGTCTATGTCGACGCCGGTGTAACCGCCGCTGCGTGAAATCTCGATCAGCAGCTCGCGCGCTTCGGCCGTGTAGGCGAGATCGCTCGGCAGGCCGATTTCATTGTAGATCTGCATGCTCTTGCGGTCGCTGGAAAACACGACGAAGACCGAGACCCATTTCGGATGCTGCCGGGCAAAGCGCTGCGCGCAATCGACCGCGCCCAACACCCGCTCGACCGGCGACAGGCCGGGCGCCCGCACCAGCGTCAGCCACAGCGCGTCATATTGGTCGCTGAGATATTGCAGGACGGCCCGGAACAGGTTCTCCTTGCTGCGAAAATGAAAGACCACCAGTGCGTTGGACGAGCCGACATGCTCGGCAATGCGCTGCATGGTGACGCTGGCCAGCCCCTCCTCCGCGATGAGCTCGATGGTGGCGTCGATGATGCGCTGGACGCTCGCTTCGCCGCGCTCGCGCCGGCGGTCCTTGGGCGCGGCGTCGTTCGCCGCACCCTTGGCCGCCTTGCTTTTTCCCGCATCCGGAGTGGCTATGCGTTGCGCCATTGTCGTCAGGCCTTTCCCCGGCGGCCGAAACATCCCGCCGCTGCCTTGGCATGCCGGCGCCCTGCGGACTCACAGCGCCGGGCGTGTCCCGGCATTCGTGTACCACTGACCACGAGCCGTCTCATAGGCCATACCCGCCCGGAACACGTCAGCGTCGCTATAGGTGCGGCCGACAATCTGGATGCCTGTCGGCACGCCGTTGGCGGCGCGGCCCGACGGGATCGACAGAACCGGGCAGCGGCTCAGCATGTTGAACGGCGTCGTCATCACCCAGCCCAGCGACGGGTTCACCTCTCGTCCATTGATCTCGACCTTGCCTTTGGTCTGATCGAATTCCGCCGGCACTGCGGGAAGCGCATTGGTCGGGCAGATCAGCACGTCGTATTTTTCCAGCAAAGGCCCCAGCGTCAGGTACATCCTGGCCGCCACATCGAGCGTCGCGACAAAATCCGTCGCCTTCGACTTCTGCCCGTCCTGCGCGAACTGCCTGGCATAGCTGGTCATGTCCTTGCCGTTCTTGGCGAGCAGCGGCGACAGCGAGGCGCCGAAGAGATGTTCGAGATAGGCCATGCCGGCCTTGAGCACCTCGTCGCCCCAGCCGAGGTCCACCTCCTCGACGGTGGCGCCGAGCGAGCGGAACACATCGCAGGCAGCGAGCGTGTTCTTGCGCACGTCCGCATCCACCTCGAAGGACCCGAGATCCATGGAGAATGCGATCTTCCAACCCTTGATCGGCTTGTAGTCGAGCGGCAGGCGCAGTTTCGGGCGCAGCGTGGCGATGTCGAGCGGGCTCGGCCCGGCCATGACGTTCTGCAGCAGGATCGCATCCCCGACGTTTCGGGCCAAGGGCCCGGTGTGGCAGAAAAAATCGAGATTGAACGGCGGCTCATCGGGATTGCGGCCGTAAGGCGGCTTGAAGCCGACCAGGCCGCAGGCCGAGGCAGGGATGCGGATTGAGCCCGCTATGTCCGAGCCGGTTGCGATCGACGACGTGCCGGAGGCCAGCGTTGCCGCCGAACCGCCCGACGAACCGCCCGGCGTGAAATCCGGGTTCCAGGGGTTGCGCGTGACGCCCCAGCGCTTCGACCAGGTATAACCGGCGCAGCTGAATTCGGGCGTCGCGGTGCGGGCGTGGACGATGCCGCCGGCCTTCATGACACGCTCGTTCATGGTCGAGGTATGGCCGCCAATGGCGTCCCCGGACAGCAGCGAGCCATGCGAGGTCGGCTTGCCCTTGATGTAGCTCTCATCCTTGATGCCGATCGGCAGGCCCTCGAGCGCGCCGGTCCTGGCGCCTCTGGCGTATTTCGCCTCGGCTTTTCTGGCGAGATCCATCGCCTCGTCGAAATGCGTGAAGGTGAGGCAGTTGATCGTCGCCTTGGTTGCCTCGGCGCGGCGGATGGTGGCCTGCATCAGTTCCAGAGGCGACAGTTTCTTCGCCTTGAACAGCCGCAACGCCTCGCTGGCCGGCATGTAGCAAAGGTCGAGATCGGACATAAAAAATCTCCCGCGGCGGCTTTACGGCATCTGGCATTGGGGATGGCCGAGCCGCGATGCGCGGCCCGATGTTGGTCAGCTTCGGCCGGCGGCGCTGCTATTTCTGCAGATCGGTCCAGATCCTGGTGTAGAGCGCCTGGACGTCGGCGGGACAGGCCGACATGAATTGGCCCTTGTCGGCAAATTCGGCCGGAACATCCACTTCGGGCGCGCCCTTCATATCGGCCGGCAGGAAGGGCTCGGAGCCCTTGATGCCATTGGCGTAGTGCGCGAAGGCCGAGATCATCGCTGCATTCCTGGGGTCCATGATGAAATTCTGGAAGAGCTTGGCGTTCTCGACGTTCTTGGCATCCTTGAGCACCGCGACATTGTCCATCCAGATTGGAAAGCCCTCCTTGGGATAGCCGTAGACGATCTTGTCGTTCTCCAGCCGCTCGCGCAGCGATATGCCGTTCCAGTTGACGCCGGCGGCAATGTCGCCCCTGCCGAGACCGTCGACGGCCGCATAGTCGAGCGACAGCCATTTCGCTTTCGCCTCGATGAGCTTGTCATGCACCTTTTTCAAAAGCACCTTGTCGTCGGTGCAGTACTTACCGCCCTCATAGGCAATGGCGAGGAACATGATGTCTCCCATTTCGGGCACGACATTGATCTTGCCCACGAGTTCCGGCGGCGGATCGAGGAAAATCGCCGAGGTGTTCGGATCGCCCGCATAGACCGATTTGTTGACCGAGATGCCGGTCGTGCCCCATTGCCACGGCACCGAATATTTGCGGCCGGGGTCGAACGGCACGTCGACCCATCTCGGATCGACGTTTCTAAAGTTCTCCATCGTGTTGGGATCGGTTTCCAAGAGCAGGCCTTCGCTGATCCAGATCGGCATCACGCTGGCCGATGGAACGACGATGTCATAGCCGGAAGCGCCCTGGCGGACCTTGGCCAGAGCCGTATCGTTGGAGTCGTAGTCGGTGACGGTAACCTTGACCTTGTAGGTTTCCTCGAACTTCTTGATCAGGTCCGGGCTGGTGTAGTTGCCCCAATTGTAGATTTGGAGTTCGCCCTCGGCGCGGGCAATGCCGGTCATCGCCAGCAGCGACAGGCCGAGCGCCGTGGCGGTCGATTTCAACTGCATGCTTGTGTCTCCCATTGTTGGGACCGGCGGGATTGCGCCTCGAGTCCCTAAGTTCCCTTCGTCCTGGTGATCATTCACCGGCGAATGCCGGCTGACCAACTCGGTATCTCGGGCAACGGTATTAATTACTAAACATACAGTCAATATCTTTTAGCGACACAACTGCATCATCGGCACCGGCAGTGCGCCGGCGAAGCCGACATGATATGGTCAAGGTTGGGCCATTGATGAATTGGGGCAAGCCGTGGCGTGAGCGCCGCAGCCTGCAGGGCTTGGATCACGGTCATGCGCCTTTTTCTGGCGGTCGTGCTGCTGATGACCATGGCGCTCTTCTCCGCTGCGCGCGGCGAAGAGCGGATAGCGCTGGTTGTCGCCAATCCGGCCTCTGAGGGCTCACCGGCAATCGCCAACGCCGACCTCAGTGCCGAACTCGTTGCAGCGACACTACGATCGCTTGGCTTCACCGTCCGGCAGGTGTCGGATGGCGACCGCGCCGATGTCGCGCGCGCCATGCATGATTTCGCCCAATCCCTGGCCAAACCGGACTCCGTCGGCATCTTCTACTATGTCGGCCACACCGCGCAGGCCAACGGCAGGAACTATTTACTGACGCGCGGCACCCGGATCGATTCAAAGGAAACGGTCGACCAGACGGCATTGCCCCTCGATCTGTTCATGCAGGCGCTCGAGGCAACCCCGACATTGAAGGTGGTTCTGCTCGACAATCCCGGCGATGGCCACAACCCTACTTCCGGCGTGATGCAGGGTCTGGCGGCGGTCGATCCCCTCACCCACGCCATCGTCGCTCTGTCGGCCAAACCCGGAACCGTTGCACTGGACGAAGCCCGCCCCGTCACCGTATTTGCCGATGCGCTCACCGCTGCGCTGGTCAAGCGCGGCGCGGACATAGCCATCATCCTCGCCTCGGTCAGGCAAACCACTATCGACAAAACGTCAGGCGCCCAGTGGCCATGGATGGCATATGGCCGCTCGGCAGACGCTGCCTTTGTGCTGACGCCGGACCAGGTGGCCGGCGCGGCACCGGCGCTGCCGCTTGTGCCGGAACCGGCACCGCCGGCGATGGCGAGCGGCGGCTACATCTCCGGGAGTGGCGGTTGGGAGCCTGATGGCAGCGACTACGCCGATGGCAGCGGTCAGGAGCCCTACCCCATGGACGTTGCACCGGGCTCCGGCAGTCCCGATGCCGCGATGGGCGACAGCGCCAAGGAGGCGGCGCTCTACGAGGAATACAAACGCCAGGAACAGCAGCGCCAATTGCAGGAAGAGCAGGCTCGGCAACGATACGAAGAGGAAAAGCAACGTCTTGAAGACGCAGCTGTGGCCGCTGCCCAGAACAATCTCGGCGGGACCTATCCGCAGGATGGCGGAGCCACCGGCGCCGAACCGCCCCCCGATAAGGCAGGGATCCCCCCTGAGGACGGCATGACATCGGCCCCGCCACCCGCGACCGGCGCCGAAAGTCCGCCGGAGGCGCAGGCGCCACCGAAACCAGCGCCGCCGCCCATCGACCAGGCGCAAAGCCCTCCTTCCGGCGGCGCCCTTCCACAACCCGAGACGGGCGCTGTCGAGGTGGTGCGCCATCCAACCATCGATGCGCCGGATGAGATTGTCGCCGGCGAGACGGTGACCGTTTCGATCGCCCTTACCGAAGAGCAATTCACGCCCGAAGTGAAGGTGAAGGCAGCGCCGGGCTCGTCGGTGACGGAAGATGGCGCCCTGGCCATGGCGATGCCGGCGGGAACCGAGCAATGGCCGATCGATATCGATCTGTTCGCCTCCGGCTTCGATCTCGCTGACGGCGGCAAATGGAGCCGACGGACGACGCTCTACCGCCAGGGCGACAGCGACTTCGTCCGCTTCGACGTCAAGGCGCGGCCGATCGCCAAGGACAGCAAGCCGGCCCAGTTCATCGCGCGCATCTACAGCGCCGGGAGGTTCCTGGGATCGGCATCGCGGTCGGTTATCATTCGCCGCACCGCGCCTGTCGAGGCAGCCGCTCTGAGCGCCACAGCCGAACGCTCCGCAGCACCTGCCATGCTGATGCTGGCCGCAGCGGCGCCGCAGCCGGCGGTAACTGGCAATGTGACGCTCGGCGGCGCAGCCGGCGATGACGTCCCCGATCTCGACGTGACCATCCTCTATGACGATCCGAGCGGGCTGGGTTCGGGGCAGATCATCATCCATTCGCCGCATCTGGCCGGTCCGGTGACCGATACGTTCTCGACGCCACCTGAGATGGCGGCATGGCTGGACTCCGAATACCGCCGCCTGCTGCAGCTCGGATTGAGCCTGCGCGGCGCCGTTTCGCTGCAGCAGCCTGCCGCAAGCAGCGATACGGGGGCGCAAAAGCGCTTTGTCACGCTCGCCGCCGAAGGTTTTGGCGATGCGCTCTACCGCGACTATGTGCCGAAACCGTTCAAGGACGTGTTCTGGTCGCTGCGCGGCAAAGGCGAACTCCATTCGATCCAGATCACCTCGAACAGCCCGACGCTGCCCTGGGAATTGATCCGCCCGCGCAGCGCCGACGGCGCCGTCGCCGACGGTTTTCTCGGCATGGGCTACCGGCTGGCGCGCTGGGCTCCGCGCAGCAGTGCCTCACAGGTCGACAACCCGCTCGACCGCATGACCTTCACCGGCGTCGCGGCCGTCGCGCCCTCCTATCTCGACAAGCGCTCGCTGCGCTTTCAGCAGGACGAGATCGCGGCGCTGAGCAAGCTTTACGGCTACCGCCGCTTCGATGGCGATTTCACCTCTTTCGAGAAACTGGTCGGTGAAGTCTCGACCGGTTTCATTCATTTCTCCGGTCATGGCGAGGTCAACCAGCCGAGCAGTGGCCGGCCGGTCTTTGCCATCGATCTCGTCGACCAGTCGCTCGACCCCGATACATGGGCCGCGCTGGTCGCGGCCGCGCATGGCAAGGGCAATCCGTTCTACTTTTTCAACGCCTGCGACACCGGCCGTTCGCAGATGCTCGGCGGCTTCGTGCAGGGCTGGGGTCCGGCGGTGCTGGCGGGCGGCGCTTCCGGCTTCATCGGCGGCATGTGGCCACTGACCGACCGCGCGGCAGCGGCCTTCTCGACCGATTTCTATGGCGGCATCAGCACGCGGATCAAGGACGGGCCGGTCTATCTGGCCGAGATCCTGCAGGATGTCCGCAGAGAATTCTACCGGACCGGCGATCCGACCTATCTCGCCTACACATTCTACGGCAACGCCAATCTGAGGATTGTCGGGCAGTAGGCGACGGATCGTCGTTGGCGGATTGGCTTCGCCTACAATGCGTTTTGCGGGCATGGCACGCCGGCGCCGCCGCAGCGTGAGGCCATCGGCCTGGAGCTCATGTCTTCGGACTGCCGCACAAGCTCCGCAAAGAGAAGGGCGAAACTTCCCATCACAAGGAAGACGATAATCAGGCGTGTCACCGGCAATAGACAGGTCTCGACTGGCTAGCCCCCCAGCCACCCATCCTCTGTCGGCTAACATGATCGATCAGGCTTTACGAGTGCTTAAGCTCGCACTTAACCATCACATTCGCCGTTCCGGCGACATGAAGCGCGAGCCGCCGATTTCGTTTCGCCGCGGCCGCAACTGGCCCGGACGATGCCTCCCTTTGCAGATGCGCTTGCCCATGCTACCCCACGCAACCGCCGCCGACCGCCATCGGCCGACCGCCATCGGAATGTCATGAGCAAAGCCAATCTCGCCTTCGTCTCCTCCGACACTGCCGATGCCAAGGCGGCGATGGAGAGCCTGTCGGCCCGCTATGGCCAGGCATCCTTCGACGACGCCCAGGTGGTGGTGGCACTGGGTGGCGACGGCTTCCTGCTGCAGACCTTGCGCGACACGATGAGCACGGGAAAGAAGGTCTACGGCATGAACCGTGGCACCATCGGCTTCCTGATGAACGAGTACCGCGTCGGGGGCCTCACCGAGCGCATCGCGGCCGCCGTCGCCGAAACGATCCGCCCGCTGGAAATGCTGGCGTTGACGCATGAGGGCGAGACGGTTTCGGCACTCGCCATCAACGAGGTGGCGCTGTGGCGTCAGTCCTACCAGACGGCAAAGATCCGCATCACCGTCGACGAGCAGGTCCGCATCGAGGAACTGAACTGCGACGGCGTGATGATCGCGACGCCGGCCGGCTCCACCGCGTACAATCTTTCGGCGCACGGGCCGATCCTGCCGCTGGATGCGCCGTTGCTCGCGCTGACCCCGGTCAGCCCGTTCCGGCCGCGCCGTTGGCGGGGTGCCTTGTTGTCAAACAAGGCGACCGTACGCTTCGATATTCTGGAGTCGGAAAAGCGCCCGGTGAACACCGCCGCCGACCACACCGAGGTCAAGGCGGTGGCTTCCGTAACGGTCCGCGAATCGCCGACTGCGACGGCAACGCTGCTGTTTGATCCCAACCATTCGTGGAACGAACGCATTCTCGCCGAGCAGTTTCGCTATTGAGCCGGCGCAAAGAGTGACTACCTAATTAAGCATCGCGATTAAGCTTACGTTTTCACAATCGTGCCAATCCCGCCCGTTTCTGTTGACAAATCGCGGGCTTGCGCCTAATCGCAATACCAATCTTGCAGGCACGCTGTGCTTGCCGCGACGGATGCCGTTGCGCTTCCCCGAACCAGCCAAAGACAGCAACTCTTGTCCTCAGACACCACGACCGCTCTAGAAGCGTTGACCTTTTCAGACCTCGGCCTGTCGCCCAAGGTCCTTTCCGCAGTCACCGATGCGGGCTACACCGTGCCGACGCCGATCCAGGCTGGCGCCATCCCGCATGCCTTGCTCGGCAAGGATATTCTGGGCATAGCACAGACCGGCACCGGCAAGACGGCTTCCTTCGTGCTGCCGATGCTGACCCGCCTCGAAAAAGGCAGGGCCCGTGCCCGCATGCCGCGCACGCTGATCCTCGAGCCGACGCGCGAGCTCGCCGCGCAGGTCGAAGAGAATTTCATCAGATACGGCAAGAACCACAAGCTCAACATCGCGCTGCTGATCGGCGGCGTCTCCTTCGACGAGCAGGACAAGAAGCTGGAGCGCGGCGCCGACGTGCTGATCGCCACGCCCGGCCGTCTGCTCGATCACCGCGAGCGCGGCAAGCTGTTGCTCAACGGCGTCGAGATCCTCGTCATCGACGAGGCCGACCGCATGCTGGACATGGGCTTCATCCCCGACATCGAGCGCATCTGCGAGATGATCCCGTTCACCAGGCAGACGCTGTTCTTCTCAGCGACCATGCCGCCGGAGATCACCAAGCTCACCGAGAAGTTCCTGCATGCGCCGGTGCGCGTCGAGGTTTCCAAGGCGGCATCCGCTGCCACCAACATCATCCAGCGCCTGGTCAAGTCCGGCTCCAAGCCGTGGGACAAGCGCGAGACGCTTCGCAATCTGATAAAGGCCGAAGACGCCGAGCTGAAGAACGCTATCATTTTCTGCAACCGCAAGGTCGAGGTCGCGGAGCTGTTCCGCTCGCTGCTGAAGTATGATTTCGACGCCGGCGCCCTGCATGGCGACATGGACCAGCGCGCCCGCATGCAGATGCTGGCCAATTTCCGCGATGGCAAATTGCGCTATCTCGTGGCGTCCGACGTCGCCGCGCGCGGCCTCGACATTCCCGACGTCAGCCACGTCTTCAACTACGACGTGCCGATCCACGCCGAAGACTATGTCCACCGCATCGGCCGCACCGGCCGCGCCGGACGCTCGGGCAAATCCTTCACCATCGCCACCAAGTCCGACACCAAATACATCGACGCCATCGAGCGGCTGATCGGCAACAAGATCGAGTGGCATGACGGCGACCTGTCGACCGTGGTCGCCAGCGAAGGCGGCGAGGACGAAGCGCCCCGCCGTGGCCGTGGCGCTCCGCGCCGCGCCGGCCGCAAGGACGAGGACCGCAAGGTCCATGATCGCAAGGACGGTGGCGAGCGCAAGCCGCGCGAACGCCATGCCAAGCGCAGCGACGACGCGCCGGCGGCAGATGCCGCACGCGAGGAACAGCCGGCGGTAGCCGAGGCCGCGGTCGCCGACATCGGCGAACGGCATCAGCGCAAGGAAGCGATCCGCTCCGAAAACAGCGACCGCAAGGTCTCCGATCGCAACAACGAGAACCGCGCCCCGGAACGCGGCGACACAAGGCCGCAGCGCGCCAGCGGCAACAGCCGCCCTGCCCGCGGCAACAACCGCGGTGAAGACAATGACGGCACCGTCGGCTTCGGCGACGACATGCCGGCCTTCATGAAGATCGTCGCCAAGGTCTGATCGTCGCAGTCCTAAAATAGCTGCCAAGTGATCGGCAATTGCTCACGGCCCCCATTGGCACGTGTTTCGAACATCGTCGCGAAGGTCGGCGAGGTTATTGCCAAAAAAGGCAGGCAGGATGTGGGGGAACCTCCCTGCGTAGGGCACGAGAAACTGCAGATCGATGCCCGCCTGCTGGAAGTTCTCGGTGGCATAAAGGTGGCGCCCACCGGCAGCGTTGATGTAGCGCTGTCCGCCGAGCGCTCGAACGATGCCGATAATGCGCGCTTGCCCTCGCAAGGCGGGATCAACGCCGAGGCTGGAACTGCGCAAGATGTTTGCTTTGAGTTCGAGCGCGTCGGCGACGAGCCGAAGACCGTTCTCGAGAAAGCTTGTCACGTCGCCAAGCGACCCGGTCAGATGGCGGCTGATCCGCTCCGCGGCCGGCGTTGTCGCCTGGCCCGGCAGGCCGAAAGCGGCCAGGCGCTTGTCCAGAGCGGTTCGGGCGCCGTCCGCCCAGCGCAGATCCTTTATCTGTGTATTGAACGGCATAGGCGCGAGCGGCAATGTCAGCCAGCGGCCCGGTGTCATTTCGCAACGATGCACCCGTCCCCGGCGCGGGAACTGGACATCGTCGAAAACAACGAAGACGTCGCTCGCAGCCATCAGGCGAAAATAGCCCGCATGCGGGAAGAAATATGGCTGCATGACAGCAATGGTGAGCTTGCCCGTCACTGCGTCTTGCCTTCGCCATAGAAGCAATGAGGCAAGCTTCGAACGTGCTGCTGGAACGCTTGAAGGACCGGCGATGCGAACGACTTGCCACAGAAGGCGTCGAATTCGTCGCGGTTGCACAGGAAGCTGTGGCGATCGAACTGCTCGCGGCGAAGATAATGCAGCACCCGGATATCCGCCGGGTCGCGCAGCCCGTGCGCCAGCATCTCGTCGGAGTTTGGACAATTGTATTCCGGCCCGAGAGGCAACGCATCGGCCCCGACCGTCAGGATGGCCAGCGACAGCGCGATCTGGCCGGAAAAGAAGATCGAGGGCTGATCCTTCAAATAATCCAGTACGCGTGCGGTAAGCGGGCGGATCAGTGGCTGAATGGCGCTGAAAGCGCTTTTGTTGAAGACGACGAAGCCATAGTTGATATAGGCGGGGCACCCGCCGAAGGCGCCATCCGACGACTCGGAATATCGCCAGTTGAGAGGCGTATCTGCAAAGCCGAGCGTCTCAAGAAGCCGACGCCATGCAGCGTTGTTTTCCGAGCCATCTCTCGAAAATGGCGAGAAATGCGCCGGTAGGCCGGCAACACTCGGCCGATCAGCGTCGCGCATGCGTTGCAAAAGCTCGTCGATCGGCCGCATCAGGCAGGCGTCGGCATCGGCGAGGATGACGACATCGCCGCGCGGCGCCTCGGCATAGCGGTCAAAGCCCGAGGAGAAACCCCGGTCGCTGATAGCACGCGGCACGGGGCGCCACGTTACCGGGAAGGCCGAGGACCAGGTGTTGGCGGCATGGAGTTCGTCGATGTCGGCATGCCCGCCAACAGAGACCACAATGGGGGCGGCCGCATAGACGCCGCCGAGCTTGGCCAACGACAAAGCTGCCAGCTTGACGTTTGAGAAAAATTCCGGCTCCGGCAGGATCGGGATGCGAAATTCGAAAGTCATGCCGGTCCCCGTCATGTCAAATCGCGAGTCGCCCAGCCGATGCCGGCCTCGCCGAACCCGTTACCGTTGTAGAACATCACTTCACCGGAAGCGCGTCGCATGACGCAACAATAGGCCTGCATCCAACTGTCGAAGTCGCCGGCCGCCGGCGGATTGCTGAAGATCACAGGTTCCGCCTCGCCAGCCATGCCTTCCCGGACATCTATCAGGCGGGAAAAAAGGCGGTAGGCTTCATTGCCACCATCGCGAAAGTCCCGCCCGCGGCGGCTGTACCACAGCCGTATACCGCCAGCCTCATGCGTGACCCAGGGACGCGTCTGGCTGTTCCCGTCCCCGAGGTCGTCACCTAGGACCGGGACCGAGCCTGTTTCCCACAGAATTCCGTCTGGCGAAACACAGCTGCGGAGCACATAGTCAGGCTCCCGGACACCTCTGGTCTCCACCCAACCGGTGCCGCTCGCATACCACATGCGATAGCCGCCCTTGATCGCACCAACGAAGGGCGTTGACACGAAATAGGGATCTGCCGGACCGATACTGCGGACCGGCCCCGCAAATGCTCTCTCGAAATTCAGCCCATCATCGCTGGTGGCGAGCCCGATGGCGATCTGAAAGCTGACATCGCTACGTGGGTAGATGCCCGAATAATACAGATGCACGCGCCCACCGATCATCACCGCGCAGGAGGGCCCCAGCCCCGAGCAATCGAAAGTGCCTGGCAGGCCCGGCTCCATGATCGGGTCGAAATACTCACCCAACACACGCATGCCGTCTTGCGGGTCGACATCAACGGCCAGGATGGATGACCGGTTGGCGCTATTGCGCCCGGCGAAATAGATGCGCCAAAGCCGAGGCGAAAGGGCGAGGACCGTCGGAACCTGCGCGTAGCTGCCCCACCACCCGTGCCCCGCCTTTATGGGCACCAGCAACCCCTGCCGGGTCCATTTCCTCTGACGGCCAGGCATCAGCGGAACTTCATCGACTTGATACGGGCGCTGGAATAGGGCTTCGGCAAGTCCGAGGGATGACGCACTACACTGTTGGCGGGCACATCGCGCCGGATCATGCAACGGGACTCGATATAGCTTCCGGCACCGATCGTGATGCCGTTGTCGATGCCGACCTGGCCGCCGATCAGGCTGCACGTGCCGATATGGACACCGCTCGCCAGCCCCACCTGCGACGAGACGAAGCAGAAATCCTCGACGATGGAGTGATGACCGACATGGCTACCGCTCCACATCATGATGCCTTCGCCGAGGCGGACAAACGGCTGCAGCGTGCAATTCTCGAGAATGAAGCAGTTTTCACCAACCGTGTCCGCCATATTGTGCGTAGAGGGGTGGATGAAGCGCGTGAAGCTGTACCCGCGCGCCCGGCCCTGCTTATGCCGATCACGGCGGAACTCGTTGAGGTTCTGGTAGCTGAGCGGACCAAGCAGCTTGACGGTTTCAGGCGGGAATCGGTCCTCAAGCTTTTCCCAGGCGACCACGGGAAGACCTTTGAACTCGGTTTGTGTGAGGAAGTCTTCGTCGACAGTAAAACCGACGACGCGATCCTCTCCGAACCTGTCGAGGTAGGCCCACGCGACCTCGGCGATCTGGCCCATCCCAAAAATAACCACGTCCGCCATGCCGCCCCCGCGCCTATGCCCATTATATTATTGACCCGCAAGCCGGAAATCCGCGGATCGTCGGCTACGTGGCAGCCTTGTAGACGTAAACCGTGTACTCGTAGAGCCCGTAGTCGGCGCGAATGAGGTGATGACGCGACAATTGACCGACGACGAAGTGGCTTATCCGATCATAAGGCACGTGAAAAAGGTCCTCGCGTTCCCAGTCGACGTGCTTCGACATCAGGTTGAAGGCCATTCCCTTGCGGGCATGAGGGAACACCCTTGCGATCAACCGGGTCATGGTGTCGAACATCGTCTCGTAGGCGACGCCACAACGCTCCGTGAAGACCCCGTTCATGATGATGTAGTCGGCCTCGGGCACAACCACCTCATTCTGCATCACGTCCATACAGTCAAAGGTCACGCCGGGATATTTGCGCCGGCACAGGTCAATGAACCGTGCGGACAGATCGAGCCCCCTATATCGCAGTTTGCGATCGTCGGATTGGCGCAAATAGTCGAGGAAATGGCCGGCGCCGCAGCCGAAGTCCAGCACATCGACCCGGTCGCGCTCACGCATCGCCTCGGCCATTATGCGGTAACGTGTCGCTGCCCCCCCGGCATCCGGCCAGTCGACTCCCTGGGGCGTATCGCCATGACGTGCAAGACACGCCTCGTAGTGGGCGACCAGCGCGTCGTATGGACCACTGTCGGGCAATTGGAATACCTCGTCTAATTGGCAATAGAAGGCGTCGGCTGGCTTGTATATCACTCTATAATCTGCGCGAAACATCATGTCACTGAATCGCTCACTCACAGGCTTATACTCGATGCACACTTCGAATATGCCTTTGCCGCGCAAGCTTCGGGTTTGCCTCATCAATCCGCGGTTCCGCCCTTCCGTCTGGAGCCGGGACGAGGTGCTTCCCGTTCTGCCTGGCAAAAAAGGCAGCTGGATCGTGACAGGTTCCCTGCCCGCCCTTGCGGCGCTTGCTCCGGATCATTGTGATGTCGTCCTGCTCGATGAGAATGTCGAGGACCTGGATTTCGAGCGGCTCGGTGCCTTCGACATCGTCGGCGTGACCGGCATGATCGTGCAGCGCGACCGCATGTTTGAAATCCTCGAGAGACTGCGCGATCTACCGATTACCGTCGCCGCGGGCGGTCCCTATGTCTCGGTGTCGGAGGCGGAGTTTGTCGACCGCTGCGACGTGCGCTTCATCGGCGAAGCCGAGGAAACGTGGCCTCGCTTCCTGACGGCTTTCGCTCGCGGAGAGCCTGTCCAGAAGCGCTACGAGCAGGACGCGAAAACCGATATGGAGACCGTCCCCACGCCTCGATATGACCTGCTGAAATCTGGAAGCTACGTGGTAGCGTCTCTACAGTTCTCGCGAGGATGCCCCTTCCTTTGTGAATTCTGCGACATCATTACCATCTTCGGTCGCCGGCCACGCCTGAAGTCGCCGGCGCAAATGATTCGCGAGTTCGATGCGATCGTGAAGGCGGGCTTCCGTACCTGTTTTCTGGTCGACGACAATTTCATCGGTAACAAGGTCAAGGCCAAGGAACTCCTGAGAGGCCTGATCGATTGGCAAAAGGTAAACGGCTATCCATTGGCCTTTTCGACAGAAGCCAGCATCAATCTGGGTGACGACGCGGAAATGCTCGATCTGATGCGTCTGGCCAATTTCCGCCAAGTCTTTGTCGGCATCGAGTCGCCCCGCGCCAAGTCGCTGATGGAAACGAGGAAGATCCAGAACGTTCGTGGCGACAGCATGATCGACAAATTGCAGCGCATCCGCGACAGCGGGCTGGTGATTCAGGCGGGTTTCATCGTCGGTTTCGATAGCGACGATGAGGCGATCTTCGATGAGCAGTTCGAGTTCATTCAGCAAATCGGTATCGCGCAAGCATCTGTGGCAATCTTGTGCCCGATCCCCACGACGCCGCTCTATGGGCGGCTGAAGATGGAGGGTCGGCTGGACCTCAGCGACCCCTATGTCAGCTTCCGCCCGAAGAAGATGACGCGCGAAGCGCTGAGGGCCGGCTATGACAGGTTGGTGCAGCGCCTTTACGAGCCGGACGCCTACTTCAGCCGCCTTGTGGATGGCTATTTCGGATCGCCAGGCTTTCGCAAGAGCCGGGCGACGCTTGCAACCCTGATCGGCCGGAAGCGTTCCGGCGTGACCCGGATTGCTGAATTGGCCGGTGCCATCCTGATGGCTGCCCGACTCTTCAGAGCTTTGCTTGCCAAGCGCAGCGCGATGTCGCTGGGCGGCGCCTATGTCAGGCATTGGCGCCGCAACCGGCGTCTCTGCGGCCGCGAGGCGATACCATTCGCCAATTTCGTGCTGCTTTGCGCCGATCACTGGCATTTTTACACCATCTCGCGGACCAGCAGTAAGATCGAGATCGGGACCAGCCGGCCCGAAACCTTGCGGCCCATACCCGCAAATGAAGGCCTCTATCTGGACAAGACCGCAGGCGGTAGAGCTTGAACGCCGACGGATTGTGGGATGCCGATCCCGGCCCAGCGCCCGATGTTCCCGTGTCGCGCCCGCGACTGCCGACAGGCGACAGCATCCTTCCCTATCTGCACGAGATCGATGCAACTCGCTGGTACAGCAACAACGGTCCGTTGAACCGGCGTTTCCAGGAAGCTCTCAAGACTCGGACCGCTGCAGGCCATGTCGTATGTGGCGCAAACGCAACGCTGGGGTTGGCGCTCGCATTGATGGCGCAGAAACCGGCGAAGGGAAGTCTCTGCATGATGCCGTCCTGGACCTTCGCGGCCAGCGCGCACGCGGCGGTCCTCGCAGGGCTCGTTCCATGGCTGGTCGACGTAGACCTGGACAGCCAGCAACTGTTGCCCGAGAGCGCGGCAGAACTCCTCCGCCAGGCTCCCGGCGGCGTCGGAGCGGTCATGCCGGTCATGCCGTTCGGCCGCCCGATTGGTGTCGCGAACTGGGATCGGTTCAAGAGCGATACCGGTCTTGCCGTGGTAATTGACGCAGCCGCAGCCTTCGACACCTTGACGCCATCGCGGGTTCCGGCAGTCGTCAGCCTGCATGCCACCAAGGCACTCGGCATCGGCGAAGGTTGTTTTATCGCGTCAGACGACGGCTCTCTGATCGAGGAAATCGCGGAGGGTGCCAACTTTGGTTTTTCAAATTCGCGCGAGGCGGTCAGACCGGCCCTGAACGGCAAGCTCAGCGAGTATGGTGCGGCCGTCGGCCTGGCCGCACTTGAGCTGTGGCCACATACGCGTGCCGCCTACAAGCGCGTTGCCACAAGCTATAGCCGCTCGCTGGGGTCGATTTCCGGGCTGAGCTTGCCGGAGGGGTTCGGTGAAAAATGGATATCCTCCACCGTCACCATTGGCCTGCCGCCTGGTTCGATGGACCGGGCGCTCACGGCGCTGGCGAAAGGAGGGGTTGGTGTGCGCCGGTGGTGGGGTGGCGGTCTGCATCGGCACGCAGCCTTCGAACATTTTCCCAGGCTGCCGCTACAGACCACTGACATACTGGTAGCGACTCAACTGGGGCTACCCTGTTGGACCGATCTTGCGGATGAAACAATCTCCCGCATCTGCTCGATCCTCAGCGAAGTGGCTGCTGCGGGCTGAGCCGAATGTCTGGTCGACTCTTAACGCAAAACGGCCCCTTAGCGCCCAGCGCGATGCTGGCGCGTGCGCAATTTTGCCGCCATTGTCGGCTTCCGCGACGACATCATGCGGGCAGCCTTCATGCGCGCCGGCCCTCATGCCGATCGTCGTCCGAGCCTGATCTCGAGCGCTCTCAAATGCAGCCGGCCAGCTTGCACCCTTGGCAAGCTTCTATCCTGGCCCGTCCGTCACATCGGGCCGGGCATCATCTTGGTCGGTTTTTCCAGCATCGGAAACTCTGCCTTGCTGCATTTCACGTTCGGGTTGGTCGGACTGAACATGCCGTTCGGATTGTCTCTGAACAGCCAGGCATGAAGGTCGTAGTGGACGAACTCCCTCGGAATGAGCGGATAGTGCCCTTCCATCGGTCCCATGAAGGTCTGGCCAAATAGTTTTGGAGGTTCCTTGGTGTCTGGCGTCAGGGGCATCAGCCATTCCACGCCAACCAATTTCAAGCCTTTCTTGGTCGGCTCGTAGATCAGCACATTGGGGCGCATCGGATCGAGTTTCTGACCGACACTCGGGACGTTGACGAAATGGATGCCCATAGCGCCCTTCGGATAGTCCATTGCGCCCTCGATCCTGTCCCCGCTGTAATAGACGCACCCGACAGTCGACAGATAAAGGTCGCGGACGGCGACCGTGTAGTCTTCATATTTGGCGAGCGATTTCTTCAACGCTTCGATGTCGGCTTTGTTGGCGTCCTCGGCTCGAGCCGTGGCCGCCGCGCACCAAGCAGAGACCAGACCTGTCAAAATGAGGACGCCGCAACGCCCAAGACGAGCTGTTCTTGTCATGCATTCCTCCCAGATTTCCTTATCTGGCCGTGCAGGACCGGGGCCGACTAAGTGACTGCATGGCCGTTTGTATCGCCCCATCCCCTCTGGAACCGCACCAATGCTAATCCCTTCCAAGGCCTCCGGAAAGGGATTATTAGAAATCTCTAATGCGTTAGACCTTTTGGCGGACCACAGGAGCCCAAAAAGAAAGCGGCCCCTTGCGGGGGCCGCCTTCGCATTTCGATGCCGAACAATTCAGGTCAGCGGCGAAAGCTGGATCTCGACGCGCCGGTTCTGCGCACGGCCGGCCGCCGTTCCGTTGGACGCGATCGGACGGGTCTTGCCGAATCCGGTGACGGCGAAGCGGCGCGAATCGACACCTTGGCCTGAGAGATAGTTGGCGACCGCCAATGCGCGGCGCTGCGACAGATCGAAATTGTGTTCGTCGCCACCGGTCGAATCGGTATGGCCGAACACGTCGACCGTGGTCTGCTTGAACTTCTTCAGCACCAGCGCAACCGAGTTCAGCACCTGGTAGAAGCCGGGCTTCACCGCATCCTGGTCGACGTTGAAAGTAATGTCGGACGGCATGTTGAGGATGATCTGGTCGCCGGTGCGGGTGACGCTGACGCCGGTGCCTTCGAGCTGGCGGCGCAGTTCAGCCTCGTTCTGGTCCATGGTCGCGCCGATGGCGCCGCCGGCCAGCGCGCCGATACCGGCGCCGATCAGCGCGTTGCGGCGGTCATTGCCGCCGGCAAGCAGGCCGAGGCCCGCGCCCGCCAGGGCGCCAAGGCCGGCGCCGGCTGCGGTGTTCGAAACCTTCTGCTCCCCGGTGTACGGATCGGTCGTGGTGCAGGCACTCACCAGCACAGCCGTCGCAACGGCGACGAGCACAGTCTTTTTCATAAGGATCGTCCCTCTCCAAAGCGCGGCCTTTGCGGCTCGCGCATATAAGCCCTTCTCCGGTCTTGTAACATGAAATGCGGCGAAAAACCGAGCGGCGAAAGCGGCTTCTCCCCGCTCGCGCCACACTTCCGCTTCGGTGGCTGGTGCTGGCCTACCAGAGGTTCTTGCCGTCAATGACGACCACCTCGACCTTGTCGAGGTCGAAATCGTCGAACAGCCGCGAATTGACTGAGATCTTGGGATTGTCGAAGTCCGGTTTTCCGGTCGACCAGTCCGGCGTTTCGGTGAAGGTGCCGCAGCCGCAAATGGCGCAAAACCCGTGTTTGACGGTCTTCGATCCCCATTGATAGAAGGAAACGTTTTCCGGCGAGCTGGTGAGCTTGAATTGCGACGGAACGTAGTAAGCCCACAGCGAACCGTGCTTGGAGCAGAACGAGCAGGTGCATTGTGTTACCGTCTCGGGCGCCTGCGAAACCTCGAACGTCGTCGCCTTGCAATGACAGCTGGCCTTGATGGTCATGAAAAGCTTTCCTCTCCGTTGCCCGCCACCCATGCGGCAAGGCACCATAAAGGAAGGCTCCTGACAACTGTCTGTCAGCAGGCTCCGGTCGATCGAGCCGAGCGGCGCTCTGGCTGAAGCAGGCCCGTCGTCACCTCCCAATCGTCGTCACCTGCCGATATAGGCGGCCAGTTCGTCCGGCGTCCCGTTTGGGAAAGCCTGTTTCAGAAAATCCAGGAACGCCGACACGCGCGCGCTGAGCAGCCGCCGGGAGGGGTAGAGCGTCCATAGAGAAATTTCGGGGCCGTCAATATCCCCCCAATTCACCAGTGTGCCGTCAGCCAGGTCGTGGGCCACCAATGAAATGGGAAGCCGTCCTGCGCCGATGCCGGCTCGCACCGCATCCCGGACCATGATGAGCGTCGACAAGGCGAGGACCGGCTCGATTCTGAGTGTTGCCCGGCCACCTGGTGTCTTCACCTGCCATGTTTGCCGCTCGCCTGTCCCGCGCGCAACGCCAGGAGCGGCGAGCCCATCGGCCGGGCGAGGAAGGTCCGGGCTCGCCACAACGACCAGGCGGTCGCGGAGAAACGCCCGTCCGACCAGGCTTTCATCGGGATCCGGATTGACCCGGATTACCAGATCGTAGCCTTCCTCGATCATGTCGACATGCCGGTCTTCGGTGGTCACTTCAAGCCTCACCTCAGGATACCTCAGGGCAAATCCCGCGGCGATCCTCCCCATTGCAGTCTGCGAAAAATGCAAAGGCGCGCTGATCCGCAATCTGCCCTTGGGTCTCTGGCCGCCCGAGGCAATCGCCGATGCCGTCTCGTCCAGCTCGGCAAGCAACGCCCCCGTCCGCTCGAAGAGCGCCCGTCCTTCTTCGGTCAGCTTCAGGTTACGCGCACCCCGTTCGAACAGACGCAGATCGAGACTGCTTTCCAATTCGCCAACGCGCCGGGACAATGTTGCCTTGGGCCGGCCGGTGGACCTTGCCGCTTTGCCGAAGCCGCCATGGCGAGCCACGAGGTTAAAATCGGCAAGGGCTAAAAGATCCATGACTGTCCCACCAGTGAGACGACGTGTCTAAAATTGCCATCTACTGGGCTCTTTGTGAGCCACACATATTGGGGCTGTCAAGCAACCCAACAGGAGAAATTCCATGACCATTCTCGTTACCGGCGCCACCGGCAATATCGGCCGCCAAGTCGTCGAACAGCTCGCCAAGCGCGGCGCCGATGTGCGTGCTCTCGTGCGCGATCCGTCGAAAACCAGTTTTCCGGCAGGCGTATCCGTCGTGCAAGGCGACTTTCTCGATGTCGATTCGCTGCGCAAAGCCATGTCTGGCGTTTCCACGCTGTTCCTCTTGAACGCCGTGGTGCCGGACGAATTCACCCAGGCTTTGATCGCCTTGAATGTCGCCCGATCGGCCGGCATCGAGCGGATCGTCTATCTCTCGGTGATCCACGCTGACGTCTATGTGAACGTGCCGCATTTCGCGGGCAAGTTCGGCGTGGAGCGAATGATCGAACAGATGGACTTCAAAGCTACGATCTTGCGCCCGGCCTACTTCATCCAGAACGATCTGACGGTCGAAGACGTCATCACCGGCTACGGCACCTACCCAATGCCGATCGGCCCCAAGGGTCTCGCCATGATCGATGCCCGCGATATCGCCGAGATCGCCGCTCTTGAGCTGCTGCGTCGCGAACGGTCCAAGGAGCCGCTTGCGTTCGAGAGGATCAACCTCGTCGGTCCGCAGACACTGACCGGGACGGACATTGCCGCAATCTGGTCAGACGTACTCGCCCGCCCGATCAGCTACAGCGGCGACAATACGGAGGGTTTTGAGCAAAATCTCAAGCAGTTCCTGCCCGCCTGGATGGCCTACGACATGCGCCTGATGGGCGAGCGTTTCTTTACCGACGGGATGCTGCCCGAGACCGGCGACGTCGAGCGCCTGACGGCACTTCTGGGTCGCCCACTGCGGCCGTATCGCGACTTCGCCTCAGCACTCGCTGCTTCCGTCTGACGCAAGCGCCTTCAGCACCAAGGCCGGCCTTCCGATGAGAACTGCCAACAGAACTCAGTAGGAACGCGGTGGCACGAACAGGCAGATCGTCTTGCCTGCGTCGAGGCCGGCCTGGTGCGCGCACCAGTGGAAATCGCCGTCGGGTGAGTCCTTGACCCGCTTGTCGCTCATCGGCACGACCTCCCCCGTTCCGGCGATGACATAGCCCTCCGGCTTTTCCAGCACCTCGCCGGTATGGGTGGTACGGCAGTCGTAGTTTGCGCAGCAGGCGAAGGGATAACTCCAGCCTTGCGGCTTCGCCGCCGTAGGCTTGGCGTCATGGGCGAAGGCGGGTGCGGTCAGCACCGCAGCAAGCATCGCGATTGCAAAGATCGGGGTCACGAACAAGGAAAACAGGAGTCGGCCAGCCGGTTGAACGGCTCTGGCCGATCGGAGAGTGGCAGCAGACATGGAAGCGTTCCTTTCAAACGAGCATCAAGCGTTTCGCTTGCCCGTTCCCGGAACGTGTCTTCCCAGTGGCCGGATCGTCAGGTCGCAGATATGCCGCGTCCGGCCATAAATGCTTTTTCTCTTCCAGCCCTCGGATGCTGGGCTGATTCCTAGGCTGGCGCAAGAAGTTGCTGCGCGAGGCCGCCACATCTACGCCGCTATCTGCAACCGCTGACGAGATCCAAGGCCAGGCTCAACTCCCGGCAGACGGGCATCGAAACAACGGGATTGGCCGAATGTGGTTCCAGCCTATACTTCGCCTGGACCGGCGACCACATGCCCTTCATATTGCGGCAAGTCGTCGGCGATGGTGAACCATGGCGCTTTGGAGCCGACGAAGATGTGCGCGGTCGGCCGGATCGTCGGATCGTCGACCAGCGTGCCCATGGCGACATGGACATAGGCGCCGTCGCGGACCAGCGAATACAGCAACGAGCCGCAGCGGCTGCAATGCGCATCGTGGCCGCTGTCATCGCCGAAATGGATGAGCCCGTGATGCCCTTCGGCAAGGGCAAGTTTCTCGCGCTCGATGCCGGCGAAGGGCTTGAAGGCGGAACCTGTGGTGCGCCGGCAGTTCGAACAATGGCAGATCGCGGCATAGACGAACTCGTCCGCCACTTCATACTGAACCGTGCCGCAAAAGCATTTGCCGGTGAGCCTGCGAGTCATGGTTCCTCCTTCGCTCCCCCGCCAAGGGATGTTCTTATTCAAGAAAGTGGCGGAAGCGCAGGTATCATCCATTCGCAGGCCGGCCTCAGCTGAATATGAACATATCCTAGTCGAGGTCGGCCACGGCTTCACCGGCACCGCCCTCGATGCGCTGCGACAACGAGGCTTCCATGAAGTCGTCGAGGTCGCCGTCGAGCACGCTCGACGGGCTGGTGCTCTCGACGCCGGTGCGCAGGTCCTTCACCAACTGGTAGGGCTGCAGCACATAGGAACGAATCTGGTGACCCCAGCCGATGTCGCTCTTCGACGCTTCTGTGGCATTGGCCACCGCTTCGCGCTTCTTCAGCTCTTCCTCGTAAAGGCGCGAGCGCAGCATTTCCCAGGCCTTCGCCTTGTTCTTGTGCTGCGAGCGTTCGGCCTGGCAGGCAACCGCGATGCCGGTGGCGATATGGGTGATGCGAACCGCCGAGTCCGTGGTGTTGACGTGCTGGCCGCCCGAACCGGATGAGCGGTAGGTGTCGATGCGTACATCGGATTCCGAGACGTCGATCTCGATCCTGTCATCGACGACCGGGTAGACCCAGACGCTGGAGAAGGACGTGTGGCGGCGCGCATTGCTGTCATAGGGTGAAATGCGGACCAGGCGATGAACGCCCGACTCGGTCTTCAGCCAGCCATAGGCATTGTGGCCCTTGATCAGGAGCGTGGCGGACTTGATGCCGGCCTCTTCGCCGTCATGGACTTCCAGCACTTCGACCTTGAAACGGCGACGCTCGGCCCAGCGCGTGTACATGCGCAGAAGCATCGAGGCCCAGTCCTGGCTCTCGGTGCCGCCGGCGCCGGCATGGACTTCGAGATAGGTGTCGTTGGCGTCGGCCTCGCCCGACAGCAGCGTCTCGACCTGGCGGGCCTTGGCCTCGCCCTGCATCGAGCGGAGGGCTGCTTCCGCCTCGGCGATCACGCTCTGGTCGCCCTCTTCCTCACCCAGTTCGATCAGGCCGATATTGTCTTCCAGCGCCTGAGTCAGGCTTTTGACGCCGGCGATCCCGTCTTCGAGGCCCTGGCGCTCGCGCATCAGCTTTTGCGCTTCCAGCGGATCATTCCAGAGGCTGGAATCCTCGGCGCGCACGTTCAGGTATTCAAGCCGCTTTATAGCCTGATCCCAGTCAAAGATGCCTCCTCAGCAGGGTGATCGCCTGCCTGATCTCGTCGACAATATTCTGCGTTTCCGCGCGCATGGCTGGTTGTTCTGTCCTGTTTTTGAAGTGGCGCTTGGGTCGGCGCGATACATAGGCACGGCATTGCTGCCTGTAAAGCGAAATGGGCCGGCTCAACAAGCCAGCCCACTCGACGTAAAAAATCAGGTCGTCAGTAGAGTCCGCCGCCGGGTGCCTGGATGGCTTCCGTAGCCTGCGGCGATAGCGGTCCGCCGGCGCCGTTGGACCCGTCGGCGCCCATGCCGATCACCCAATAGCTGTCGGCTGGGCCGGTGCCGGGCTTGAAGGCTTCGATGATGGTGCCGGGATCGCCCGACGCGGCACGCATGCCGGTCTTGCGGTTGATCGCGACCAGGTTCATGCCTTCCGGCACCTTGAAGTCGACATTGGGCGTGCCGTCCAGCGCAACGCGCATGAAGTCCTTGAAGATAGGCGCCGCCAGACCACCGCC
The DNA here is from genome assembly GCF_000502815.1 of Mesorhizobium sp. LSJC269B00. NCBI lineage: Bacteria > Pseudomonadati > Pseudomonadota > Alphaproteobacteria > Hyphomicrobiales > Phyllobacteriaceae > Mesorhizobium > Mesorhizobium sp. LSJC269B00. The sequence goes on along the minus strand of NZ_AYVN01000005.1, from coordinate 415,212 downwards.
GGTGGCGCCATGGCCGAGACCGCGTGGCGTGTCGTAACCCATGTAGAGGCCGACGACGAGGTTCGGCGTATAGCCGATGAACCAGGCGTCTTTCTCGTCATTGGTCGTTCCGGTCTTGCCGGCGATGTGGCGGCCAAGCTCGGCGATGGTGGCGCCGGTGCCGCGCTGGACGACGCCTTCCATCATCGAGGTGATCTGGTAGGCGGTCATCGGATCGAGCACCTGCTCGGAATTGTCGACCAGTTCCGGTTCGGGCTGGTTGTTCCATTCGGGCGCATTGCAACCTTCGCAGCCGCGCTCGTCCTGCTTGAACACGGTCTTGCCGTAGCGGTCCTGGATGCGGTCGATGAGCGAGGGTTTGATCGACTTGCCGCCATTGGCCATGATCGAATAGGCCGACACCATGCGCATCACCGTCGTCTCGCCGGAACCCAGCGCCATCGGCAGATACGGCGCCAGATGGTCGTAGACGCCGAACCTCTCGGCATATTCCACCACCAGCTTCATGCCCATGTCGTTGGCGAGCCGCACCGTCATCAAATTCCGCGACTTTTCGATGCCGGAACGCAAGGTCGCGGGACCGGCCACCGTGCCGTCATAGTTCTTCGGCGTCCAGGTCGTGGTGCCGCTCTGGATGGTGATCGGTCCGTCCATGATCACCGAGGCCGGCGTATAGCCATTGTCGAGCGCGGCCGAATAGACGATCGGCTTGAAGGACGATCCCGGCTGGCGCATCGCCTGCGTGGCGCGGTTGAACTCCGACTGCGCATAGGAGAAGCCGCCGACCATGGCCAGCACGCGGCCGGTATGTGGATCCATGGCGATCAGGCCGCCCTCCACTTCCGGCACCTGGCGCAACGTGTAGGCGCCTTCCGACCCTTCGTTCTTCTGCACGAAGATGACGTCGCCGGGCTGCAGTACATCGGCCGGAGACTTGGCCTTGACCGTCTTGCCATCGACCACATGGCGCATGGCAAAGCTCATGTCTTCCTTGCTGACGGCGCCTTCGACGCGTTCCTTGACGATGTCGCCTGATATCTGCCGCGTCGGCTGCAGGCCGATGGACAGGCCGGTCGCCGAGCTGTCGAGCACGACGGCAAGCGACCATTCCGGCACGTCTTCCAGCCCCTTGACGTTGCCCAGCGCCACGCCCCAGTCGCCGGAAGCATCGATATGCGTCACCGGTCCGCGATAGCCGCGCAGCGTGTCGTATTTGAGCAAGCCGTTCTGCATCGACTTGCGGGCGATGAGCTGGATCTTCGGATCGAGCGTCGTGCGCACCGAAAGGCCGCCCTCATAGAGCGCGTTCTCGCCATAGCGCGAGATGATCTGGCGGCGCACTTCCTCGGTGAAATATTCACCCGCAAACAGATAGGAGCCATTGCGGCGCGGCGTCACGCCAAGCGGCTCGGCCTTGGCCTTGTCGCCTTCCTCGCGTGTCACGTAGCCGTTCTCGACCATCTGGTCGATGACCCAGTTGCGGCGCTCGATGGCGCGGTCGGCATGCTTGAAGGGATGGTAGTTGTTGGGCCCCTTCGGCAGCGACGCCAGATAAGCGGCTTCCGCGACGGTGAGTTCGTTGACCGACTTGTCGAAATAGGTCAGTGCCGCGCCCGCAACGCCATAGGCGCCGAAACCGAAGAAGATTTCGTTGAGATAGAGCTCAAGGATGCGGTCCTTCGAATAAGCCTGCTCGATGCGGAAGGCCAGGATCATCTCCTTGATCTTGCGCTCGTAGGTCTGGTCCGAGGACAAGAGGAAGTTCTTCGCCACCTGCTGGGTGATGGTCGAGGCGCCGACCTGGCGCCTGCCCGAACCCAGATTCTGCAGGTTGACGTAGATGGCGCGGCCAAGCCCGGTGATGTCGATGCCGGGATGGTTGTAGAAATTCTTGTCCTCGGCCGACAGGAACGCCGCCTTGACCCGGTCCGGAACCGCCTGGATCGGTAGATAGAGCCGCCGTTCGCGCGCATATTCGGCCATCAGCGAGCCGTCGGAAGCATGGATGCGGGTCGTCACTGGCGGCTCGTACTTGGCCAGAACCTCGTAGTCGGGCAGGTCCTTCGATAGATGGCTGATGTATATCGCCACGCCCGCGGCGACGATAAGCGCCAGCGTCGTGCCGATACCAAAGAAATAGCCGATAAGACGAATCATGCCCGCTCCAGTCCGAGGTCCGGGAATTTCCTAGACGAAGCCGCCTTTCGCGCAAGCCTTCGCAACTGTCCCGATCCGTGATGGAAAACCCATGTCGCCACCATGTGGGCAAAATACGGCAGTGCCCGGTTTAGGCATCCCCCACCTGAAATAAAAGCGCCTGGTGTTGTCGTCGTGCAACGCTGCCTCCGGTCGTGGGCGGCGGCGACCATCTCAGCCTCCGGTTCCCGTTCCCATCTTGGCGGAGGCAAACAGGGCGACGGCGTTGGTGATGCTCTCCGCCGCCTTGCCGCGCCAGTCGGCGTCGAGCAGTTGCGCTTCATCCTTGGCGTTGGAGAGATAGCCGAGTTCCACCAGCACCGACGGCACATCGGGCGCTTTCAGCACTTTGAAACCGGCCGAACGCTGCGGATTATTGATCAGGCCGACGCTGGTGGACAACTGGCCGACCAGAGTGTGGGCAAAGCTCATCGAGAAATTATGCGTCTCGCGGCGGATCAGGTCGATCAGTATGTCGGTGACTTCCTTGTTGTCGTCCTTGATCACCATGCCGGCGAACTGGTCGGAGAGGTTTTCACGGTCGGCAAGCGCCTGCGCTTGCGGATCGGACGCCTTGTCGGAGACGGTATAGACGGTGGCGCCTCTGATACCCTTGACGCTGATCGTGTCGGCATGGATCGAGATCAAAAGGTCGGCCTCGTGCTGACGGGCGATGCGCACGCGGTCATCGAGCCGCAGGAACTCGTCGGAATCGCGCGTCATGAACACGTCGTAGTTGCCGACGGCGGCGAGCTTGTCGCGCAGTTCGGTGGCGAAGGCCAGCGTCACGTTCTTCTCGATGGTGCCGTTGAGGCCTTCGGCGCCACCGTCGATGCCGCCATGGCCGGGATCGATGACGATGGTGAAGCGATGCCCGGGATTGGATATCGGCCCTGTGCCGACCCTGGAGCCCTTGTCGGTGGAGACGGTCGAGCCGGTGGTCAGCGCCTGGTTGGCAAGGGCTTCGTCGAACTCGCGGTCGGAGGCTGCCGACACGTCGATGGCGATGCGATAGCCTGCGCCGTCCTCGTTCTTGAGCACCTCGAGCTTGTCGACCGAGAACGGCCCCTTGCCGGTCAGGATCAGCCGCGATCCCTCGCCCTGATCGCCATAACGCACCGCCTTGACCAGGCCGCGGGCCTTGGCGTCCTTCGCGCCAATGGCGAATCGGGTGCGCGGCAGGTCCACGACCAGCCGGTTGGGGCCGCGCAGCAGGAACCATTTGATGTCGGGCTCGCGGTCGAAATCGATGACGATGCGCATCTTGGTTGCGTCGCCGGCCATCTTGTAGGCGGTGGCGCCGAGTGGCGCATCGGCGGCGCGTGAAACCGGCGCAAAAGCAAGGCAAAGCGCCAGCAGCAACAGCACACCGGCAGCGCGCAGGAAACGGCCTGCACGGCCATGGCCCTTGTCTGTGGTGCCCGCCAGTCCCATTTCTTTGCAGTCGCTCCCGGTTTGGCGCCTTGCGCCCGCGTGGTTGGTCGAAATGCCGGTCAGGCCGCAGACTCGATTAACGATTGGTATCCAGAGAAGGTTAACCAAGCCTTTTCATTGAGGATTAAGGCCTGTGCTTCCGTTACGGCACTGCTTTTTGCCGGCATCCGAAATCGGGGTTGCCTTCCACCCCGTCAAATCATAAAAGCGATGGTGGATCACTGCAATCCTGGAACCGCTTCTCCCGCAGCTTCCTGCTACAGGTCAGATGAAAGGCGGCTCCTTTCGCTCCAGCGAAAAGGCTTCAGGTGATCGCGACGAATTTCGCAGGTGTGCGCCCGTGGCGGGGGAATCGCCTGCGTGAGGAAAACGGCCGGGTTTGTTCCCGTGCCGGCTCTGTATGAGCAAACAAGCTGGTCCGGTTCGTCCGGGCTTTGGTTCAAAAGGTTCTGCTGGTGACGATGGCTTCAAGCGCAATCATGGAAAGGTCCGCATCAAACCGCGCCATTGTGGCTGCGGGCGGCACCGCCATGGCGCTCAAGCGGCGTCCGGCGGACATTCAGACATCCGGCACCCACATCCCAGACACGCAGCAGCGGGCTTTGCTTCGCAAGCTGCGGCTGACGGCTGCCGGGAGGAAACGAAATAATGCCCAACAAAATGCTGATAGACGCCTCCCACCCGGAGGAAACACGCGTTGTCGTTATCCGCGGTAACCGTATTGAAGAATTCGACTTTGAATCTCAGGACAAGAAGCAGCTCAAAGGAAACATCTATCTCGCCCGCGTAACGCGCGTCGAACCTTCCCTTCAGGCAGCCTTTGTCGAATATGGCGGCAACCGTCACGGTTTCCTCGCCTTCAGTGAAATTCACCCCGACTATTACCAGATCCCGGTCGCCGATCGTCAGGCTTTGCTGCGCGCTGAAGCGCAGGAAGCCGAGGACGAGGAGAACGAGGACAATGACGGCGACGACCGCCAGAGCCGCGATCGCGGCCGGCGCGGCCGCCGGCGCGGCGGCAAGGGTCGTGAGCGCGGCGAACACAAGCGCGACGCCGGCGCCGATGATGAAAACGGCGAGCATGGCGATGCCGGCAGCGATGCCGTCTCCGAAGAGCCTGCTTCCGAGCATGGCGCGGCTGATACCGCCGGGCATGACGATCATGCCGGGCATGGCGACAGCGAAGCCTCCGACGCCGAGACATCCGGGACCGAACCGTCGGAAGGAGGCCCGACATCGATCGCGGCAAGCGTCGAAGCGGATGTGATCTCCGAAGCTGTCCCTGCGGCCGAGCCGGGTGACGAAAGGTCGTCCAGCGAGGCAAGTGGCGAAGCCACTTCCGGGGACAATGATCGCGGCATGCTGGAAGAGGTGCAGTCCTCGCATCCGGACGACCACGAGATCGAATCCGTAGGCGCCGAGGATGCGCTGGAAGAGGTGCGCAGCCGCCGCAAGCCGGTGCGCCGCCAGTACAAGATTCAGGAAGTCATCAAGCGCCGGCAGATCCTGCTGGTGCAGGTGGTCAAGGAAGAGCGCGGCAACAAGGGCGCTGCACTCACCACCTATCTGTCGCTTGCCGGCCGCTATTCCGTGCTGATGCCCAACACCGCACGCGGCGGCGGCATTTCGCGCAAGATCACCAGTGCGGTCGACCGCAAGCGCCTCAAGGAGGTCGTTGCCGATCTCGAAGTGCCGCAGGGCATGGGCGTCATCCTGCGCACCGCCGGCGAAAGCCGCACCAAGGCGGAAATCAAGCGCGACTACGAATATCTGATGCGGCTTTGGGAAAACGTCCGCAATCTGACGCTGCAATCCACCGCCCCTGCCCTCGTCTATGAGGAAGGCAGCCTGATCAAGCGCTCGGTGCGCGACCTCTACAACAAGGATATTGACGAGATTCTTGTCTCCGGCGAGGAAGGCTACCGCGAGGCCAAGGATTTCATGCGCATGCTGATGCCGAGCCACGCCAAGGTGGTTCAGCCGTTCCGCGACACGACGCCGATCTTCGTGCGCAACGGGATCGAGGCGCAGCTCGACCGCATGCTGCAGCCGCAGGTGACGCTGAAGAGCGGCGGCTACATCATCATCAACCAGACCGAGGCGCTGGTCGCCATCGACGTCAATTCGGGCCGCTCCACCAAGGAGCACTCGATCGAGGACACCGCTCTCCACACCAACCTTGAAGCGGCGGAAGAAGTCGCCAGGCAATTAAGGCTGCGCGATCTCGCCGGCCTGATCGTCATCGACTTCATCGACATGGAGGAGAACCGCAACAACCGCTCCGTCGAGAAGCGGCTGAAGGATCACCTCAAGAACGACCGAGCCCGCATCCAAGTCGGCCGCATCTCGCATTTCGGCCTGATGGAGATGTCGCGCCAGCGCATCCGCGCCAGCGTGCTGGAATCAACCATGAAGCCGTGCCCTCATTGCGGCGGCACTGGCCATGTGCGCTCCGATTCGTCGGTGGCGCTGATGGTGGTGAGGGCGATCGAGGAATTCCTGCTCAAGGATTCGCGCAGCCACATCACGGTGCGGACCCCGGCGGCGACCGCTCTCTATGTGCTCAACCACAAGCGCGGCACGCTGGTGGAACTCGAAAGCCGCTTTGGCCTGACCATCACCGTCGAGGCCGATGATACGGTCGGTGTGCAGCACTACGCGATCTTCCGCGGCGCCATTGCCGAAAAGCCGGAAGGCTTTGTCGAAGCGCGAACCTTCCCGGCCTATGTCGAGCCGGAAGAGCCCGAGGACGAGATCGTCATCGAGGAGGAAGACGACGAGGTTGTGGTACAGGCCGAGCAGCCGCGCCAGGCGCAGCCGCAATCGCAGCAGCAGCAGCCGAGATCGGCTGAGGACGGCGAAGGCCGCGACCGCAAGCGTCGCAAGCGCCGCAGGCGGCGCGGCGGCAAGGATCGCGAACGCGAACATGGCGATCGCGAGCATGGCGCCGAAGGTGCTTCGGTTTCGGCGGCAAGCGACGACTTTGCCGCTGAACCAGGCGATGACGATGCAACACAGCAAGACGAAGCCCAGGTTGGCGCCGTCGAAACGGTGGAAGCATCAGATGACGCCCAGGGCAAGAAGCGCCGTCGCGGCAAGCGCGGCGGCAAGCGCAATCGTCGCGAAGACGGCACGGAGACCGAAGCCGGCGAAACCGCCTCGGTGGCCGAGGCCGCTGAAGTCGGAACGGCCGCAAGCGAGCCCGTAGCAGCCGTAGCGGTTGAAGAAGCAGCGGCTCCCGCCGCGGCGAACGACGACGCTCCAGCCGAAAAGCCGAAGAAGAAGCGCGCTTCAAGGGCAAAGAAGGCTGTGGTGGAAGTCGCCGATGAGACGGCGGCCGAGGCTGCACCGGAAGCTGCCGTCGAAGCAGCCGCCCCCGCTGCGGCCGATGCCGCCACGGAAACGACCGTCGACGACGAGCCCGCCAAGGCTCGCCCGTCACGGCGCAAAGCCGTGGCCGCGGATACCTCCGCGGTGCCGGTGGTTTCCTCCAGCGTTGCCGACGAGGCAAAGGCCGAGGAAAAGCCGAAGCGCGCCGGCTGGTGGCAGCGGAAGGGCTTTTTCTAAGCTATTCAGCCGATTAAGATAGGTTCCTGACAAAAATCCCGCGCCGTTCAAACCACGGCGCGGGATTTTTGCATGCGCGAATGACGGAAGGCGTCAGGGGGCGAAAATCGACCAGTTCATCATCCTGGCCAGTTTTTCCAAGGCGATCGACCCCAGCTTGGAATTGCCGTTGGCGTTCAAGCCCGGCGACCATACGGCGAGCGAAGCAACACCCGGCACGATCCCCAATATGCCACCGCCGACGCCGCTTTTGCCGGGAATGCCGACACGGAAGGCGAAATCGCCGGAACCGTCATAGTGGCCGCAGGTCAGCATCATGGCGCCAATGCGCCGCGCCCGCTCGGCAGACACCACGGAGTGCCCGGTTGCCGGGTTTCTGCCGCCATTGGCGAGGAAGCGGCCGGCCAGCGCCAATTGCCGGCAGCTCATGGCGATGGCGCAATGGTGGAAGTACACGCCCAGCGCCAGCTCCGGTGCATGGTTGAGATTGCCGAAGGATTTCATGTAGTTGGCAAGCGCGAAGTTGCGATAGCCGGTGGCGCGTTCGGAAGCCGCGACCTCGCGGTCGATGATGATGGTTTCGTCATCGGCAAGGAACTGGATGAAGCGCAGGATTTCGCCGATCGCCTCGCGCGGCTGGTGGCCGGCAAGCAGTATGTCGGAGACGACGATGGCGCCGGCATTGATGAACGGATTGCGCGGAATGCCGTTCTCATGCTCGAGTTGCACGATCGAGTTGAACGGATTGCCCGACGGCTCGCGTCCGACACGCTGCCACAGCGCGTCGCCGACATTGCCGAGCGCCAACGTAAGCGTAAACACCTTGGAGATGGACTGGATCGAAAACGCCTGGTCGGCGTCGCCGGCGACCAGCACGCGGCCGTCATTGGTCACGGCGGCAATGCCGAATTTGTTCGGATCGACCTTGCCGAGCTGCGGAATGTAGGTGGCGACCTCGCCGCGATCGGAGCGCTCGGCCATCTCGGCGGCGACGTCGGCCAGCGCTTGTTTAAGATCCGGCATGCTCGTCCCCGCTATTTCAGCCAGCGCTCGATGCGCGCCATCGCCTCGACCATGTCGTCATGGCTGCCGGCATAGGAAAAGCGCATCGTGCGGTGTCCTGCCAGCGGATCGAAATCGCGACCGGGCGTCGCCGCCACATGCGCTTCGGCCAGCATTTTGCGCGCAAAGGCCATGCTGTCATTGGTATGCCGGGTGACATCGCAGAAAGCGTAAAAGGCGCCGTCCATCGGCGCCGCCAAGGGAAATCCGAGTTCCGGCAGGCGCCGCATCAACAGCTCGCGGTTCCAGGCATAGCGCGCCTTCACCGCTTCCAGCTCTTGGGTCGCCTTGAAGGCCTCGATCGCGGCGATCTGCGACAGTTCCGGCGGCGAGATGTAGAGGCTCTGGGCGATGCGCTCGATCGGCCTCACCAGAGCTTCCGGCAGCACCATCCAGCCGATGCGCCATCCGGTCATGCAATAATATTTCGAGAAGGAATTGATCACCGTCACGCCTGAGCCATGGGCCAGCGCCGTGGTGTCGGGCGCGGCATAGGCCAGCCGGTGATAAATTTCGTCCGATATCACCGCGATGCCGAGTTCTTCGGCTGTCCTCACCAGTGCCGACAACTCGTCGACGGGAATGACCGCACCTGTCGGATTGGCCGGGCTGGCGAACAACACACCCTTCAGCGGTTTTTCCCGGTGCGCCGATTTCAAATGTTCGGCATGAAGATAGGCGTCGCTGCCGAGCTCGATCTCGACGATCTGGATACCGAGCGCGGCCATGATGTTGCGGTAGGCCGGATAGCCGGGTGCTGCGATGGCGACGCGGTCGCCGGGATCGAACATCGCCAGGAATGCCAGATTGAAGGCGGCCGACGATCCCGTGGTCACGGCGATCCGGTTCGGCGCGACATCGATCCCGTAATGGTCGCCATAATGCGTGGCGATCGCCTTGCGCAGATCCGCCAGACCGAGCGTGTCGGTATAGCCGATGCGTCCGATCCTCAGCGCATTTGCGGCTGCTTCCCTCACGCCCACGGGCGCCGGATCGGATGGCTGGCCGACGGCCATGGAGACGACAGGCACGCCCGTCGCCTTCAGCCGGTTGGCTTCGGCCAGAATGTCCATGGCGTGAAACGGCTCGACTTCACCGCGGCGCGACAGCGAAACTACCATTTGACCTCCGTCCGGCCCGCCGCTCGAAGCCATGAACCGGCGGCAGCGCCGCACAAATGCCCGATTGATGTGAGGATCACAAGTTCGCCTAGTTTCGGTGCCGTGACTTTTCATCGTTCGCCCGCTCGTTTACCAGTGGACCTCATGCTGAGCCGACCCAAATCGACGACTTCCAAATCTTCCATCGGCAAATCTTCCATCGGGAAGACAGCGCGCGGCTTCGCGACGCTTTTGCTTGCGGCCGCCGTCGCTGTCACCGGCTCGGTGACGGCCTTCGCCCAGGCGGTGCCGGTCGTGCGCGATGCCGAGATCGAGGCGCTGGTGCGCGACTATGCGCGGCCGATCTTCAAGGCGGCCGGTCTTGCCAATGACGGTGTCGATATCGTTTTGGTCAACGATCAGAGCTTCAACGCCTTCGTTACCGGGCGCCGGCTGTTCATCAACACCGGCGCGCTGATGCAGGCCGAAACGCCCAACGAGATCATCGGCGTCATCGCCCACGAGGCCGGCCACATCGCCGGCGGCCATCAGCAGAAATTGCGCGACCAGCTCGAGCGCGCCAAGACCATGGCCATCATCGCTACGCTGCTTGGCGCCGGCGCCATCGTTGCCGGCGCCACCACCAACAGCCGCGGCCTTGCCGGCGCCGGCATGGGCGTCGCCGCGGGCGGCGGCGAGATGGCGCAGCGCAGCATTCTTGCCTACCAGCGCACCGAAGAGTCGACCGCCGACCGCTCTGCCATCACCTATCTCAATGCCACCGGCCAGTCCGGCATGGGCATGCTGAAGACCTTCGCCCGGTTCCAGAGCGCGCTGTCGCTTTCCGGCACGCAGGTCGATCCCTACCGCATCAGCCACCCGATGCCGCAGGAGCGCATCGCCAATCTCGAAGTGCTGGTCAAGCAGAGCCCTAACGTCGACAAGGTCGATCCGCCGGCACTGCAGCAGCGGCACGACATGATGCGCATCAAGATCGCCGCCTATATGGGCGGCCAGGCCGCGGCCACGCGGCTGATCCGCAAGGCCCCGGGCAGCCTCGCCTCGCGCTATGGCGAAGCGCAGATGGCCTATCTCTACGGCAATCTGGGTGCGGCGCTGACCAAGGCCAATGCACTGATCAAGGAACAGCCGAAGAACCCCTACTTCCAGGAAATGCGCGGCGACATACTGATGAAGGCCAACAAGCCCAAGGACGCCGCGGACGCCTATGCCAAGGCGGTCAGCCTCGATCCGGTGAGGTCGGGCCTGTTGCCCGTTTCTCTCGGCCAGGCGCTGATGGCCATCGGCACGCCCGATTCGCTGAAGAAGGCGGTGGTGCAGATCAACAACGGCCTCGGGCGCGACAAGGAAAACACGGTCGGATACCGCTATCTCGCCCAGGCCTATGGCGAGCTTGGCAACATTCCGGCGGCGGAACTCGCCACCGCCGAGGGCCATTTCTATTCCGGCGATTACACGAATGCGAAAATTTTCGCCATGCGCGCGCAAAAGGACTTGAAGCGTGGCGAACCCGGCTGGATTCGCGCGCAGGACATCATAAACTACAACCCTTCAGGCAAACTCAAGAAATGAACCTTCCGGTCGCCCGCTGCGACTAGGATAGACCGGAACCGGCAAGAGGATCAGACGATGAACAAGGCAATATTGCTCGGCACGACGGGAATGGCGGCTGCTCTTGCCATGCTGGCTTTCGGGTTCGTCGCCGGCAGTCCGCAGGTGGCCAAGGCCGGCACGGCGCAGACCGTGCAGACCGCCTCTTCCGACACCAAGATCGATCGCACCGAGGTCGAGGGCATTATCCGCGACTATCTCCTGAAGAACCCCGAAGTGCTGCTCGAAGTGCAGGAGGCGCTCGAGGCCAAGCAGAAGGAAGAGCAGCGCATCGCCAGCCTCGGAGTCATCGAGAAGGCCAAGTCCGAGATTTTCAACTCGACCTTCGACGGCGTCGTCGGCAATCCGAAGGGCAAGGTCACCATCGTCGAATTCTACGACTACAATTGCGGCTTCTGCAAACGCGCCATCGACGACATGCAGGCTCTGACAAAGGCCGATCCGGAGCTGCGCTTCGTGCTCAAGGAATTCCCGATCCTCGGGCCGGATTCGCAAAAGGCCAGCGTCGTCTCGATGGCTTTCCACCTGATGCATCCGGAGAAATACGGCGAGTTCCACAACGCCCTGCTCGGCGGCCAGGGCCGCGCTACCGAGGCGGCGGCCATCAAGGTTGCGCTGTCGCTAGGCGCCGATGAGGCGAAATTGCGCGAGAAGATGAAGGATCCGACCATCACCGAGGCTTTCTCCAAGACCTTCGACCTCGCCAACAAGCTGGCCATCACCGGAACGCCTTCCTACGTGGTCGGCAATGAGGTGGTGTTCGGGGCGCTCGGCCAGGAAGTGCTGGCTGAAAAGATCGAGGCGGCGAAAGCCGCGCTCTGATCTTGCACGCGAGCCTATTTCTCACGGGCACATTTCCGCCTGTTGTGGACAGTGAAAGATCGCACTTGTGCTCTTTCCGCGGGCGGCTATGCCCATTATAGAAGGCCCTGCGCGCCGGCTTGAGGCCGGCGTCGGAAAAGGTCGGCATTTTTGAAAACGATTTTCGTCCTGAACGGCCCCAACCTGAACGCGCTCGGCAAGCGCGAGCCGGGCATCTATGGCGGCAAGACGCTTGCCGCGATCGCCGACGACTGCAAGCAGGCGGGCGCCGCGCTTGGCCTCGAGATTGATTTTCGCCAGTCGAACCATGAGGGCGACCTCGTCGACTGGATCCAGGAAGCCGGCGACAAGGCAGCCGGCATCGTCATCAATCCGGGTGCCTACAGCCACACCTCGATTGCCATTCACGACGCCATCCGCGCTGTCGCGCCGCTGCCCGTCGCCGAAGTTCACCTCTCCAACATCCACGCGCGGGAACCATTCCGCCACGTCTCCATGGTCGCGCCGGTCGCTGTCGGCATGATCTGCGGGTTCGGGCCGCTTGGCTACTCGCTGGCGCTGCAGGCGCTGGCGGCACGCCTATGACCGGCCCACAAACAGAAGGCTCGAAAATGTCGATAAAGAAGACCGGTGTTGACCAGCAACTGATCCGCGATCTCGCGGGCATACTGAACGACACCAATCTCACCGAGATCGAAGTCGAGCTCGGCGACCTGAAGGTGCGCGTGTCGCGCCAGGCGCCGGCCGTCCACGCCATCGCCGCCCCGCAGGCCGGTTATGCTCCGGCAGCGCAGCAGCCCGCGGCGGGCGCGGCTGCCGCACCAGCAGTGGCCGACCCGTCCAAGAACGCGGTCCCCTCGCCGATGGTCGGCACCGCCTATCTCGCGCCCTCGCCCGACGCCAAGGCCTTCATCGAAGTCGGCCAGAAGGTCAAGGAAGGCCAGACGCTGCTGATCATCGAAGCGATGAAGACGATGAACCAGATCCCTTCGCCGCGCGCCGGCACGGTGACGGCGATCCTGTTCGAGGACGGCCAGCCGGTCGAGTACGGCATGCCGCTCGTCGTGATCGAGTAGAGCGGGCCGGATGTTCCAGAAGATCCTCATCGCCAACCGCGGCGAAATCGCGCTTCGGGTGCTGCGCGCCTGCAAGGAACTCGGCATCCAGACCGTGGTCGTGCATTCGACCGCCGACGCTGACGCCATGCATGTCAGGCTCGCCGACGAAAGCGTGTGCATCGGTCCGCCGCCGTCGCGCGACAGCTATCTCAACATCCACCAGATCGTCGCAGCCTGCGAGATCACAGGCGCCGATGCCGTGCATCCGGGCTATGGCTTCCTGTCGGAAAACGCCAAGTTCGCCGACATTCTCGCCGCCCACAACATCACCTTCATCGGCCCGTCGGGCGACCACATCCGCATCATGGGCGACAAGATCGAGGCCAAGCGCACCGCAAAGCGGCTCGGCATTCCGGTTGTGCCGGGCTCCGACGGCGCCGTCACCGATCAAAAGGAAGCCAGGCGCATTGCCGCCGAGATCGGCTATCCCGTGATCATCAAGGCATCGGCAGGCGGTGGCGGGCGCGGTATGAAGGTCGCCCTTACCGAGGCCGATCTCGAGATCGCCTTGCAGACAGCGAGCACGGAAGCGGGAGCCGCCTTCGGCGACGATGCCGTCTACATCGAGAAATACTTGGAAAAGCCGCGCCACATCGAGGTGCAGGTATTCGGCGACGGCGCCGGCCGCGGCGTGCATTTCGGCGAGCGCGACTGTTCGCTGCAACGCCGCCACCAGAAAGTCTGGGAAGAGGCGCCCTCGCCGGCCCTTAACGCCGAGGAGCGCGCCCGCATCGGCAATATCTGTGCCAAGGCCATCGCCGACCTCGGCTACTCCGGCGCAGGCACCATCGAATTCCTGTACGAGAATGGCGAGTTCTACTTCATCGAGATGAACACGCGGCTGCAGGTCGAGCATCCGGTGACGGAGGCGATCACCGGCATCGATCTCGTCCACGAACAGATCCGCGTTGCCTCCGGCGGCGGGCTTTCGGTGCGCCAGGAGGACATCAAGTTCAACGGCCACGCCATAGAATGCCGCATCAATGCCGAGGACCCGCGCACCTTCACGCCTTCGCCCGGCACGATTACACATTTCCACACGCCTGGCGGTCTCGGCATCCGCGTCGATTCCGGTGTCTATTCCGGCTACAAGATCCCGCCCTATTATGACAGCCTGATCGGCAAGCTGATCGTGCACGGCCGCAACCGCGTCGAATGCATGATGCGGCTGCGCCGGGCGCTCGACGAATTCGTCGTTGACGGCATCAAAACGACACTGCCGCTGTTTCGCGACCTGGTCGGCAATGCCGATATCGCCAATGGCGACTACGACATCCACTGGCTGGAAAAGTATCTGGCCAAAGAGGAATAGCGCCCGAATTGCCGCTATGATGCCGCGATGACCCGCCCCTACGCACCCGGCTATCGCATTCCGACCGACCTGTTGCTCAAGGCCTATGCCTCGGGCGTCTTCCCGATGGCCGAGAGCGCTTCCGACCCGGAAGTGTTCTGGGTGCGGCCGGAGACGCGCGGCATCATTCCGCTCGATGGCTTCCACACGCCGAAGAGCTTGAAGAAGACGATCCGCAAGCACCCGTTCGACATCCGCTTCGATTTCGATTTCGAGGCGACGATCGACGGCTGCGCCGAAAAGCGCGAGGAGCGCCGCTCGACCTGGATCAACGCGCCGATCCGCGAAGCCTATATTGAGCTGCACCGTCTTGGGCACTGCCATTCGGTCGAGGCATGGCGCGAGGAACGGCTGGTCGGCGGTCTCTATGGCGTCTCGCTCGGTCGCGTGTTCTTCGGCGAAAGCATGTTCGCCCGGGAAACCGACGCGTCCAAGACCTGCCTGTATCATCTGGTCGAGCGGCTGAAGGCGCGCGGCTTTGCCCTGCTCGACACGCAATTCACCACTGAGCATCTCAAACGCTTCGGCGCGGTCGACGTGCCGCGCGTCAAATACGAGAAGATGTTGGCCGACGCGCTGAAGGGGGAAGCCGTTTTTTATCCCTGACCGGAGACCGAGCGGCCGAGCCGGCTCGACCGGTGAAGGGGTCAGCCCTTCGCGGTTTCCATCGGCGTCTGCGAATGGAACATCATCTTCCAGCCGTTGACACGGTGGACATAGCCGGTGCTGACCAACGCGGCGTAGGGCTCGCCGTTTTCTCGTGTCGCATGAGCCTCATAGGTCAGCATGATAATGTCGCTGCCGGGCTCGATGATACCCTTGAGGTCGATCTGAAGGTCGCGCCAGCGGTTGGGCTTGGTCGCGGTCTTGGCCAGATCGGCATTGTCCATTGCCTGTGCCATCTCAGGAAATGCCACCAGGCATTCTGTGTCGACATTGGCGGCGTAGTAAGCTTCGTCGCCCGTCCAGAACCCCTTTTCGAGTTCGAGCAGGTCGTCTTTGCTGGCCGTGATCCGTTTGCTGTCCGACATCAGAATATCCTCCAAGCACGCAAATGCGCGGTCGTCCATGGCCCAACGCATGGTGGCCATGACGGTTCCGGAGGATCAGTTGGTGTTGGTCGCGTCAGGCTCCGTGGGGTCCGGCTGTTCGGCGGCCGGAGCAGCGGCGGGCTTTGGCTTGGACGTGTCGACCTTGGGCGTCTCGGCATTGGCCGCGTCGGGCGGCGGCACATCCGACTTCTGCTTGCAGCCCTTTAGCCAGACGTCATAGACGGCGTGCTCGACGGCGTTTAGGCCGGGGCTCTCGGCGAACATCCAGCCGGTGAAGATGCGGCGGATCTTGCGGTCGAGCGTGATTTCGTCGACTTCGACGAAGGAATCGGTCTTCGGCTCCTCATTCTCCGGCCGCGAATAGCAGATGCGCGGCGTCACCTGCAAAGCGCCGAACTGCACGGTTTCGTCGATGTAGACATCGAAGGTGATGATACGGCCGGTGATCTTGTCGATGCCGGCAAATTCGGCGACCGGATTGGTGATGCGATCGGAGATTGCGGGTGCTGCCGCAGGCGCCTGCGCCGCGGCAAACGCTGTCGGGAACATGGCGATAGCGCCAATTGCCGCCAGTCCGGCCATCGATGTCAGGCTGAAAATGTTCATGCGGAGATACCGGTGGTTTGGGCCCGGGTGATTCTGTCACGCCCAAGGCTATTCGCCGTTGTCATATCAGCAAGCAGCTAAACGCCAATTGTGGCGACAAAGGACCGGCCGGCGGTCAAGAACCAGGTGTCCACGCATCGTAGTCGCCCGTCACCTGCGGACGGTGCTGATTGGTGAGCACGGAACCCTTTGGGCGATAAGCCGCCGGTGTTCCCGTGAGGTTCGGCTCATGCGCCTTTTCCCATTCGCGCGGCCGATAGTCGTCGCTTGGCGGCGCCACATCGACGCGGTGATGCATCCAGCCGTGCCAGCCCGGAGGGATCGCCGACGCCTCCGAATAATTGGCGTAGATGACCCAGCGGCGGGTGCGGCCTTCCGAATCGACGCCGCCTTCGTAGTAGACGTTGCCGGCCCCATCCTGGCCGACCTTGTTGCCGTGGCGCCAGGTGTGAAAACGGGTTCCCAGCGTCTGGCGGTTCCACCAGGTGAAAAACTGCAGAAGGAAAGTTTTCATTCAGATCCTCGCGGGCGCGCGGCGGTGGCTGTCCCTGCTTATGGCGTCAGGCCTTGGCGAAGGCAAGGGTTTTGCGGCGCCTGCGGCACTGACGGCATGCCGAAACGCTCGGTCATTGGCCGATCCATTTCGCACCTGCGAACCGACGCTTGCCAAGCCGGCTGCGTCTTCCTAAAGCTCTCATCGCCCGGCGCTGCCGCATGACCCGAAAATCGAAATCGATTTTCGGAAAGGATCATGCGCAAACCCAAGTGCTACAGCGTCCTTTGCGCGTCCACGGGACGCGCGGCGCTGTAGTCAACGCCGGCTGCGGGAGGTGAGGAATGGCCTTAGCTGTCGCCAGGATCAGTGCGGAGACAATACGCGCCCGCAAGGGCGGCGTGCCGATCGTATGCCTTACCGCTTACACCTATCCCGTCGCCCACCTGCTCGACGATCATGTCGACCTTCTCCTGGTCGGCGACAGCGTTGCCATGGTGCTGCACGGCCACAAGACCACGCTCGGCGCCTCGCTGGAGATGATGATCGCCCATGGCCAGGCCGTGATGCGCGGTTCATCAAAGGCCTGCGTGGTGGTCGATATGCCGGCCGGCAGCTACGAGACTTCGGCCGCGCAAGCCCTTGCCTCGGCGCGCCGCATCTCTGAGGAAACCGGCTGCCAGGCGGTGAAGCTGGAAGGCGGCGTCGAAGTCGCCCTCCAGATCGCGGCAATCGTCGCGGCCGGCATTCCTGTGATGGGCCATATCGGCTTGCAGCCGCAATCGGTGGAAAAGGACGGTGGCTACAAGATCAAGGGCCGCACCCCGGAGAATGTGGCCGCGCTCATGCGCGACGCCGACGCGGTCGCAAAGGCCGGCGCGTTTTCGCTGGTCATCGAAGGCACGGTCGAGACCGTTGCCGCCGACCTCACCCGGCGGATTGCCATTCCCACCATCGGCATCGGCGCCAGCCGCGATTGCGACGGCCAGATCCTGGTCATCGACGACATGGTCGGCCTGACGGTCGACCGGGTGCCGAAATTCGTCAAGGAATACGCCGATTTGCGCAGCGCGGTCGCCGATGCCGCGGCGCGCTACGCAGCGGAGGTGCGCAGCCGCACCTTCCCCGGGCCGGGCCACGTCTTTTCAGCCGCGAGCGACAAGGACAAGGCATGAACCGGCCCCCCATCAGCCAGCCGCTCGTCGTCGACACCGTGCCCGGCCTTCGCGCGCAGATCCGCGAATGGCGGCGCGAAGGCCTGAGCGTCGCCATGGTGCCGACCATGGGCGCTTTGCATGACGGCCATATCTCGCTGGTCGGGGCCGCGCTCGCAACGGCCGATCGCTGCGTCGTCTCGATCTTCGTCAACCCGGCCCAGTTCGCTCCCACTGAAGATCTCGACAAGTATCCGCGTCAGCTGGCCCGCGATCTCGACCGGCTGACCGAGGCCGGCGCACAGCTTGCCTTCACGCCTACGGTTTCCGAGATGTATCCGGCAGGCTTTGCGACGAAGATTTCGGTCGGCGGCCCGTCTTCTGGCCTGGAATCGGATTTCAGGCCGACCTTCTTCGAGGGCGTCGCCACGGTCGTGGCCAAGCTCTTTCTGCAAGCCCTGCCCGACTACGCCATCTTCGGCGAAAAAGACTACCAGCAGCTTTGCGTCGTCCGAAAGCTCTGCCGCGATCTTGACCTTCCGGTGGAAATCGTCGGCGCGCCAACCGTGCGCGATGCGCATGGCCTGGCAATGTCGTCGCGCAACGCCTATCTCGACGCCGCCGAACTCGACGTCGCGCGACAGCTCAATGTCATCTTGCGCCAGACGGCGGCAGCGCTCGCGGCCGGCGCCGATGAAAACGGCGTCACCGGCAAAGCCACTGCCGCGCTTCTCGAGGCAGGCTTCGACAGCGTCGACTATGTCGCCGCGCGCAAGAGCCTGACGCTCACCTCGTGGCGGCGTGACGGCGATGGCCGCCTGCTTGCCGCGGCGTGGCTTGGCAGAACCAGGTTGATCGACAATGTGGAAGTTTCCTCATTTATTCCCTGAAAAATTGCAATTCCGTTCACTTTGATTTGTATCGCAGAGCGGCCCGAGTGCTCTTAGACAACGGCTCATCACGCACGTTCTGGCCAGCCCGCAAGCGCTCACAATACACCGAACGCCGCTGTGAGACGTTTCACAGACGTAACCAAGCCGGCTATGTTGTGTGCGACCTCAGGCGGAGACAGTGTGTGACCTGCCACTACGCTGCAATCCTTACGAGGCTCTACGTGTCTGTCCAGGCCAACACATTCGGTCGCGCCCTGCCGCAGATCGTCGAAGCGATTTACGATTCGATTGCCGATGTCGGCCGTTGGCCATCGACGCTTGAATCAATCTGCAAATTGGCGCTCGGCCGGCTTGCCATGCTGGCGGTCGTCGATACGGCGAGAAACTCGGCCCGGTTCTCGACTTCCTGCGGCGATCCGGTCCTGCTTGAGCCGCTGCAGCGCGACTACGCCTGCGAGGTGCCCTTCTTCAAGGCGGTGCCGAAGATGGAAATCGACATGCCGTTCACCGTCGATAGCGTCTACGCCCTGCAAGGCCCTGACGCCCGCCAGAACTGGCTCGAAAGCCGCATCGTGCGCGAGTGGGCGGAACCCAACCGTCTCGACGATTTCTTCTGGGTGGCGCTGATGAAGCAGCCGGCGCGCACCGGCACGCTGATGGTGGTTACCGACAAGGACAGGCCCCAGATTTCAGCCAGGGATATCGACCTGATGTCCACGCTCGCCCCCCATGTCCGGCGTGCGGTGACCATCGGCGACCTGTTCGAGGCCGAGCGGCGCAAGGCCGACATCTTTCGCTCGATCCTTGAGAGCCTCGACCATCCAGTGCTGATCGTCGCCGACGATATGCAGATCATTTTCGCCAATCCGGCAGCCGAAGCCCTGCTCACCGAAACCGCCTCAGTGTCCTCGGTGCGCGGCCAGCTGTCCTTCGCTTATGCCAACGCCAACACCGCCATCGGCCGCGCCGTCCAGCTCGGCACGCGCGACGAATTCGCGCTCGGACCGTCCGGCATCAACATTCCGCTGGTGAAGGCCATGTCTCCGGCGGTGGCGCATGTCATGCCTCTGGCGCGACGCGACATTTCGGCCCGCATATCGCCGCGCGCCGCCGCGGCCATTTTCATTGCCGCCGCCGGCGCCGCATCAGTGCCGGCGCTGGAAGCGATCGCTGCGCTGTTCGGACTGACCGCAGCGGAAAAGCGTGTCGCCGGCCATGTCGCCGCCGGGCTGACACGGCGTGAAATCGCGGCTGCCAGCGGCGTCTCGGACGGCACCGTCAAATCACAGCTGGCAACCATCTTCGACAAGACCGCCACCGGCGACCAGCGAGAGCTGGAACTCCTGATGCGCGAATTGACGCCGCCGCTGCGCTCGGCCTGAAGCCATACTCGGAGCCAATCGTCAAATCTTTCAACTATTTGCCGGTACGCACGCGTAATCCACAATACCAAGCCGGCATCGTTGCAATTCGGCCAAAATCATGGTGCGGTTCTGCTCCGGTCCGGAGACGGTGCATCGTGCACGACCGGACGTGAAACGATTTCCTGGGCGGTCCCCGAACTTGATACCGACACGAATTGAACGGCTGCTGCCTTACCTCTTCCTGCTGGCCCTGCTTTGCATCGCGCTCGCTTTCCGTCCGCTACTGCCGGTCGATGAGACGCGCTATCTCAGCGTCGCCTGGGAGATGTATCTCGGTGGACATGTCTTCGTACCGACGATGAACTTTGCGCCCTATCTGCAGAAGCCGCCGCTGTTGTTCTGGCTCATCGATCTCTCTTGGAACATCTTCGGCGTGAGCCGCGCGGCGGCGATGCTCGTCATCTTCGCCGCCTCGTCGCTGGTCATCTGGCTGACGACGCTTCTGGCCAAAACCCTGTTTCCCGAGCGCCAGGACATCGCCAGCCGCATCCCCTGGCTGGTGGCCGGCAGCACCGTCTTTGTCATCTATTCGACCCTGATCCTGTTCGACATGCTTTTGACGGCCTGCGTGGTCGCCGCACTGCTGTCGTTGCTGGGCTTCGCCAGGACCGGCAACCGCTGGCAGGCGGTGCTGGCGGGTCTGTTCATCGGGCTCGGCGTGCTGGCCAAAGGCCCGGTCGTGCTCATTCACATCGGCGCGCCCGTCCTACTCTATCCCCTCTGGCGTGACCGGCGAGCCGGCCTTGCCCCTTTGCAGTTCTTTGCCGGGGCCGGCCTGGCAATTCTCGCCGCCCTTGTCCCGGTCGCCATATGGCTGGCGCCCGCGACCATCCTGACCAAGGGCAGTTTCGTCTACGACCTCGTCTGGAACCAGTCGGCGGGTCGGGTTACCGGAAGCCTGCACAATTCGCATGGCCGGCCGTTTTACTTTTACCTGATGCTGTTGCCGCTCATGTTCGTGCCCTGGGCCTTTATCCCCCCGGTGTGGCGGCTGAGGCCGGCTGCCCGGATACGCAGCCTGATCGACACCAAATCCCCGGATCTGCGTGCCCTGCGCCTGCTGTCGTTCTCGTTCATTGCGGTGCTGCTGGTCTTCAGCGCCATATCCGGCAAGCAGCCGCACTATGTCGTGCCGGCACTACCCTTCGCGACCATTCTGCTGGGCTACTTCATGGCTGAGATTTCAGTCGCCAGGCTGAGGGCGACGGCCTTTGTCATGCTTGCCCTTTTCGCCATCGGCCACGCCGCCGCCTCGGCGACCGTGTTCAAACGCTACGATCTCACGCCGCTGGCGAGCTTCATCGACGAACGAAAGGACGCGGACTGGGCCGTCGCTTACGACTATCAGGGCGAGGTCGGTTTCCTTGGGCGAATAGAGAAGCCATTCGAGAACGCCGACAAGCCCGAGGAATGGCTCAAGTCTCACCCCGGCGGCTACGTCATCGAAAAGCAATCGAAAGATCCGGGCACATCCGAACAGATCGCCTTCCGGCAGCCGGTGGAACGCGGCTATCTGGTCGTGCTGAAAGGACAGCACTGAGCGTTTCGTCGGGCGCCTATCCCAGCGGTTTCTCGAAGATCAGCGCCGGCAACCCCGAACCGCCGCCGCAATCGGCGGTGCTGCCGACCGGCAAAAATCCCTTCGAACGGTAGAAGGCGATGGCCGGCACGTTGGCCTCTTCCACCTCGACGCGCAACCTGTTCGCCTCGGGAAAGCTGGCTTCGACCTCGTCCAGCAAGGCCTGGCCGATGCCTTGCCGCTGGCAGGCCGGCAGTACATAGAGCTGGTTCAGCAACACGATCTTCGCATCCGCCGTTGCGGCGGCAAAAGCCATCCCGCCGATACGCTTGCCGTCATCGGCGACCAGGAATTCCGAGTTCGGCCTTGTCAGCCGCGCCTTGAGCGAGGCGATCGAATGCCAGTCGTCGGTAATTTCGGTCACCCGCTGGGCGCCATAGATCGTGTCGTAGGTTGCGTGCCAGGTTTCGACCAGCAGCGCGCGGACGGCGGCAAGGTCACGTTCGCTGGCGGTGCGGACGAACATTGTTCTATTCGATACCGAGCTTGGCCTTGACCAGATCGTTGACCGCCTGCGGGTTGGCCTTGCCGCCGGTGGCTTTCATCACCTGGCCGACGAACCAGCCGGCCATGGTCGGCTTGGCGCGAGCCTGCTCGACCTTGTCGGGGTTGGCGGCGATCACCTCGTCGACCGCTTTCTCGATGGCGCCGGTGTCGGTGACCTGCTTCATGCCGCGGCTTTCGACCAACTGGCGCGGATCGCCGCCCTCGTTCCAGACGATCTCGAACAGATCCTTGGCGATCTTGCCGGAGATGGTGCCTTCCTTGATCAGGTCGATCACGGCACCGAGCTGCTCCGGTGTTACAGGAGCATTTTCAATGCCCTTGCCGGCCTTGTTAAGCTGGCCGAGCAGGTCATTGATGACCCAGTTGGCGGCAAGCTTGCCGTCGCGGCCCGAGGCCACCTGCTCGAAATAGTCGGCGATCGGCTTTTCCGACACCAGGATCGAGGCGTCGTATGTCGACAGGCCAAGTGAGGAGATCAGGCGCGCCTTCTTGTCGTCGGGCAGTTCCGGCAACTCCTTGGCCAGCGCGTCGACATAGGCCTGGTCGAACTCCAGCGGCAAAAGGTCGGGATCGGGGAAGTAGCGGTAGTCATGCGCCTCTTCCTTGCTGCGCATCGAGCGCGTCTCGCCTTTGACGGCGTCGAACAGCCTGGTTTCCTGGTCGATCTTGCCGCCATCCTCGAGGATGGCGATCTGGCGGCGCGCCTCGAACTCGATGGCCTGGCCGATGAAGCGGATCGAGTTGACGTTCTTGATCTCACAGCGCGTACCGAATTCGCCGCCGGGCTTGCGAACGGAGACGTTGACGTCGGCGCGCATCGAACCTTCGTCCATGTTGCCGTCGCAAGTGCCGAGATAGCGCACGATGGTGCGCAGCTTGGTGACATACGCCTTGGCCTCGTCGGCGGAGCGCATGTCGGGCTTGGAGACAATCTCCATCAGCGCCACGCCGGAGCGGTTGAGATCGACATAGGACATGGTCGGATGCTGGTCGTGCATCGACTTGCCGGCGTCCTGCTCCAGGTGCAGGCGCTCGATGCCGATCTCGATGTCCTCGAACTCGCCCTGCCGGTCGGGACCGACCGAAATGACGATCGTGCCTTCGCCAACGATCGGCTGCTTGAACTGCGATATCTGGTAGCCCTGCGGCAGGTCGGGATAGAAATAGTTTTTCCGGTCGAACACCGACTTGTGGTTGATCTGCGCCTTCAATCCGAGGCCGGTGCGGATCGCCTGCTTGACGCATTCCTCATTGATGACCGGCAGCATGCCGGGCATGGCCGCGTCGACGAGGCTGACATTGGCGTTGGGCGCCGCGCCGAAAGTCGTCGACGCCCCGGAAAACAGCTTTGCTTCCGAGGTCACCTGCGCATGAACCTCGAGGCCGATGATGATCTCCCAATCGCCGGTAGCGCCGGGAATAAAACGTTTGGCATCGGGCGTGCGGGTATCGATAAGGGTCATGGTGGCCTGCGCTTTTGGCTCGCGAAAACTGCGATTTTCGCGAATTTGGGTATCGGTCTTCGCTAGTGCAAACCGCTTCGCGAGACAAGCGCCCAAAGCAGCGCAGAGCAGTGGGCTGGCCTTTTCAGCCCTTTTCGGCCGCTCGGCAACCGATGAATGAACGCCGCCGGCCGGTATTCGGTCGGCGGTCCTTTCGTCAGGTCAGGCCGTTGCGATATAGGCCCTGATCTCGTCGGCCTCGCGCTCGACATCCTCGATGCGGCGCTTGACCACGTCGCCGATCGACACGATACCGTCGAGCAGCCCGTCCTTTTCCACCGGCAGATGGCGGAAACGGCCTTTGGTCATGATCTCCATCACCTCGTTGACCGTGTGGTTCTCGTTGCAGATCTTCACTTTCGGCGTCATCGCCGAGCGTACCGTTATATCAAGTGCGGCAGCGCCTTCCCTGGCGACGACCCGCACGATGTCACGCTCGGAAAGGATGCCGACGATCTTGCGATCGCCATTGGTGATGACCAGTGCACCGATCTTGTGGTCGGCCAGGATTCGAATGGCTTCGCTGAGCTTTACATTCGGCCCGAGCGTGAACACGTCATGGCCTTTTCTCTCGAGAATTGCCTTAACCGTCATGGCGTCCTCCTCCTCCTGCTTGGCTAGCCAGCTCCCGCCCTGACCGGCTTCACATAAGAGTGAACATCGTGCGCCGTGATCGGTTGCTTTTCAAGTGTGCCAGTGGGGTGTGCCAGTGGGCTGCGCCAATAGAGTGCGCTAGTCGGGGGTGCGCTGGTCGTCGGGGATCTCCCATTCAGGCGCCCGCCAGCGCCGGTCGAACCAGCGCAACCCGAAGAAGCCTGCGACGAGGCCGCCAATGTGCGCTTCCCAGGCGATCTGGCCGGGCTCTCCGAGCCCGAGACCGTAAAGGCCGGTGGCGAGATTGATGACCATCCAGGCGCCGAGAAAATTGACGACGCCGCGCATGCGCAAAACGATTGCGATCGGCAGCACGGGACCGGCAAAGGCCGCCCTGCCGGAGGAGCGGTCGGTACGGAACCCGAAGCGAGCCGCCGCACCCATCATGCCCGATATCGCCCCGGACGCGCCGACCAGCGGTGCTTCGCCGTATGGATGGACCGCCCAGAACAGCACCACCGCAGCCAGCCCGGTAGCGGCGAAAAACAAGGCGAACCAGAACCAGCCGAGACGGTTGGCCAGCGGCGACCCGAAGGCGGCCAGCGCAACCATGTTGATGGCAATGTGGGCAACGCCACCATGCATGAAGGCATAGGTGAAAGGACGGGTGAAGAGGAACCAGTCGAAACCGTATTGGCCGGTGTAGAGGACCGGAATGAAGGCGCCGTCGGTGAGCAATGTTATCTGCTGCTCTTCGGTCAGCACATATTGCTGCAGCAGGAAGACGGCAACGCAGATGCCGATCACCGCCAGCACCGCCGGTGGCAGGTTGAACACCGGCTCGCGGCGCGGCGGCGGCGCCTCCGCGGTCTGTTCGGTCTCCAGGGGGCCGGCCGGTTCGCTCATATGCTCTGATCCAGGGATTTGCGTGTCGCGAGCATCTAGGCCATGCCCGGACAAATCACAAAGCGCGAATCACAAACCGCGAATCAAAAAGAAGCCGTCCAAGGTTTCCCTTGAACGGCTGGTCGAGCCCCCTGCTCCCCTAAAACTATTGACCGAAGTGCTGTTGGTCGTCGCGAAACGACCGCTTCTGGAGTGGTTTTGGTGTGCCATGGCGAGCCTGTGCGCGCAACGTAAACCGTTTGTTAACCTTAACGTCCCCGACCCGTGAACAAGTCTTAACGACGCTGGCACGCATCCTGCTCCGGAACGCATGTAGGTCATCGGAGGGCGCCCTTTCTGTTCACCGATGGGACCATCAGACGGCAGAATGCGCGGAGTTTAATAGCATGAACCAGAACGGATCAATCGCGCTGTTCCATTATTGGAATCGCCTGCGTCATGGACGTCCTGCCCCAAAGCGTTCGGAAGTCGAACCGGCCGACATCAAGGCGCTTTTGGCCGACACCTTCATCCTGGAAAGGGATACGCGCGGCGAAGCGGTGTTCCGGCTCGCCGGCACCAGGCTTTGCGCCGGCTACGGCCGCGAGCTCAAGGGATTTTCGTTCCCCTCGCTTTGGCGTGACAAGGACCAGCGGCTGGTGTCGCGCCTCATTCATGGCGTTTTCGAGCAGAAATCCGTTGTGCTGATCACTTACGAGGGGTTCAGCCGCAGCGGCCGGTCCAACCACTTCGAACTGCTTGCGCTGCCGCTCGATGGCGGCGTCGAGAACCCGCGCTGCCTCGGCGTCATCAGCGCCGTGGAAAAGCCGTTCTGGCTGGGCGCCGACCCGATCACCGACGCGCTGATCGACGCCATCCGCGTCATCGCTCCCGACAAGGAACCGATGTTCCTGAAAAACCGTCCGGAAATATCCGTTCCTTCGCTGGCTCCCACCGAACTCGAAGCGGCGGAGACCATCTCGGCGCTCGGTCGGTCGCGCCGTATCCGCCACCTCGTCGTGTTCGACGGCGGGCGCGAGCAATAGTCTCCAAGCCGGCGCTAATCTTAACTATCGGCGACCCACTTTTCTCCTTTGTTAACCTGCTTGGCTGTAGTTTTGGCCGAGATTCCACGCACGACGCGGGAATGCCAACGGGGTGTAGGCAGTCATGAGGTCAGCGGCGGTCGAATACGCACCGTCCCGCGCCGAAAGGCGTAACTTTCAGCGCGTCCGGGTCAAGATCTACGGGCGCTTCATGCTGGAGGACCGCACCGAACACCCTTGCCAGGTCGTCGATATGTCACCGGGCAATGTCGCGTTGCGCACCGAGCGCGTCGGCATGCCGGGCGAAAAAATCATTGCCTATATCGATCATATCGGCCGCATCGAGGGCGTGGTGACGCGCACCTCGCAGGACGGCTTCGCCATGACCGTCATTGCCTCGGATCGCAAGAAGGACAAGCTTGCCGCGCAGTTGACCTGGCTCGCCAACAAGCATGAACTCGACCTGCCGGAAGACCGTCGCCACGAACGCGTGGCGCCGCGCAACCCGACAAGCGTGCTGCAGCTCACCGATGGGCGCCAGTATCAGTGCCGCATCATCGACCTGTCGCTATCGGGCGCGGCGGTCGAGATCGACGTCAAGCCGGCGCTCGGCATCCAGGTGATGCTAGGCACCATGCGTGGCCAGGTGGTGCGTCATTTCGAGGATGGCGTCGCCATCGAATTCGCCGTCATCCAACGCCCGGAAACGCTCGATTCCGAGTTCAACGCCCCGCGCGCCTGAACGATCGGCAACAGGCAGCAAAAACGAACCGGCCCTGCGCGGCCGGCTTTTTGTTGCCGGCGTTCCGCCTGCCTCTCCAGCTTGTAGCGGCACGCAGCAAATCCACGGCTCCACCCGGAAATCCGCGCCCCGACACCGCGGTTTTACGCCGAGACCTGAACGATTTTATTTTAAAATAGGTCAAATTTTACGCGTATTCTATTGAGCTTTTACTCAATGTCTACTTCGGGTTTTTGCGTCAAATAAATCCAGCGCTGTCATTGTCTCCTCAAACGGGGAGACTGACCAATGGCGAAGATTTGGGGCAAGCTGTTGCTCTTGGCAATGGCGATGCAGCTTTCCGCTTGGGGAACGGCGCAAGCAGCAGGACCGGCCTACATGCACACTGGCGGCCGCACGACACAGCCGGTCGGTCACTACGAATTCTGCCAGAAGCTGCCGCAGGAGTGCGCTCAGCGCACGCCGAAGCAGGCACCGGTCGAACTGACCCGCAAGCTGTGGGCGGCGATCGTCGACGTCAACAATTCGGTCAACACCCGGATCGTGCCGCGCACCGATATGGAAATGTGGGGTAAGGAAGAGGTCTGGTCCTATCCCGACAGCGGCTTCGGCGACTGCGAGGACTATGCGCTGGAGAAGCGC
Source organism: Mesorhizobium sp. LSJC269B00 (assembly GCF_000502815.1). Lineage (NCBI taxonomy): Bacteria > Pseudomonadati > Pseudomonadota > Alphaproteobacteria > Hyphomicrobiales > Phyllobacteriaceae > Mesorhizobium > Mesorhizobium sp. LSJC269B00. The sequence continues at coordinate 387,811 of NZ_AYVN01000005.1, read as the reverse complement.
CGCGAATTGATGGCGCTCGGCGTTCCCGCCGGCAATCTCTTGATGACCGTGGCGCGCCAACAAAATGGCGACGGCCACGCGGTGCTGACCGTGCGCACCAGCCTCGGCGAGTTCATCCTCGACAATCTGGAGTCCAAGGTGCTGTCCTGGATCGACACCGACTATACATACCTGAAGCGCCAGTCCGACCAGAATTCCGGCGTGTGGGTGACGATCAATGACGGTCGCGCCGACGCGGTTGCCAGCGTCCGCTAGGACGCCATCACAGAGGTCAAGCACATCGAATAATGCGACGTGCCTAACGAGAAAGCCCGGTCGAGTCCCCACCCTCCCCGTCCCCAACGACCGGGTTTTAAGGAGCCGGCCCCGTCCCCGGGCCGGCTCCACCATTTCTGGAGGATGGCTAGAAGATCAGCCAAGCTCCCGAAGCTGGCACAGGCCAGCTATTGAGCTGCTAGGGGCTTGTCCACGAGTTTCTCAACCAGCCGCTTGAGTTCGGAAGGTGTAGTGTGGCCACCGACGATCTCGTGGTAACTGATACCCGCTATTCGCAAGGCTTCCCTCTTAACCGCATCACGCGCCGCAGCCGAACCCTGATGATGCGCGTGACCTTGGTATTCCAAGGCATGTCGAGGCAAACAATTCTCGTCCACAAGGAGGAGGTCAACGCGTTTCGAGTTGATACAGCTGTAGGCGTCCGCGTCCTTGCTGCGCAGGATCTCCCCCAAAGACACTTGTGCCATAACCTGCCATGCTGGATTACAGCCAATAACCATACGGTCGAGTTCCTTGAAGACGCGCGCTTCACTCTTGTTGAGAAGCGGTTGAACGGTGAAGTTCGCATCCATGACAATTCGCAACTGGTCAGCTGGATCAATTGGTTTCGGTGGCGCGGAAACAGGCTTCGAGGCGGTCCACAGGCCACTAAGGATGTCACCACTACTGCGCTCTCTCGCCCACCGCCAGCGGTTTCTCTTCCTCCATGCCTGCCTTCGAATTCTTGACACGAAACGCTCTAGGGCCATGCCAGCGAAAACGCCCGCAAGGAAAATAGCGGTTGGCAGAAGAGGTTTCGCGATTAGCTCAACGTAATCCGGTGGCATGCAAGTAAGCTACCTCCACGACTAGATTATTCATTGACGGCCTAGTTCCAGTTGCAACAATAAGCGGCCAAGGGGCCAGCGATGTCAATTTTGGGTAGTGGGGTCAGTTTGAACTTGTCGCTGCGCTTTTTGCCGGGCACGGTTCTTTTGTAGGCCGCGATGTTGATTGCAATGGAAGCAAGCGGCTGCAAGGTTGCTCAGATCGTCAGAGCCGCCGTCCATTCGAGCTTTCTTGTGTTCAATGGTGAAACGGGTCGAGCCGCTCTTCGTGAACTGGCGCTTGCAATAGCAACATTTCCCGCCTTGGCTCTTAGCCAAATGTCGGCGCACCCACGCACGATACTGAAGGTTTCTTAGATCCGTCATATCCCCCCGCAACAGGGAACTATGGCAGCGGCCAAACGTCAATCCGTCTCTTGTAAGGGACCGTGCACAGTCGACACCTCCCTATCGCCCCCGCCAAGCGCATCTAACGACCGCCTTTCCACGCAGGAGATCGAGGCACTATAGGCCGTTAGTTTCGCCTTCTGGATCGCGGCGATGTTGGAAATCCCCGAAGATCACTGCGAGCGCCATCGCCTGTTCGAGGCGATCGACGGTGCCTTCAAGACCGGCGATTTCGCGGGGCTCGGCGTGGCATTGCGGCACGCCCCGCTGGTTCGACGAGCACATGCCGTTCGAGATCGGCCTCGGGCACCCGCTGGAGTATGCGATCTATTGAAGCCCCGTCGGGTTCATCTTGACCTTGCTCGATGCCGGTCGAATCCGAATTATCCGGATCATGGCGGGTTTCCGGCAATCATTGCTGCTCTGTCCACCGACCGAACCGACAGACTGGAAATCGCCCAGGTGCTGGTCAACGGTGGCGCCGACCCCGACATGCGGGGCGTGAACGACTGGACGCCGCTTCACTATGCTGTGGCCATCCGCAGTGTCGATGCGATCCGCCTGCTTTTGGCGGTGGGTGCCGACCCGGCACTCGAAACCCGCATTGATGACTATACGACAGCCCTCAAGGAAGCCGACAATGCCGGCTTTGAGGACGGCGCTTCATTGTTGCGCGATGCGATGGCCGGGCGCGGCTCCGACGGACAGTGAGTTGGGCGCAATGAACCGTCGGGACAAGATTGGCCGGCTGGCCTTACGTCTCTTTCAGCCCCGCCTTGAAGCGCTTGCCGTTGGCGACGTAGTGCGCGGCCGAGGCGCGCAGCCTGGCGACCGCGGCGTCGTCCAGCGTCCTGATCACCCGCGCGGGCGAGCCGACGATCAGGCAATTGTCGGGGAACTCCTTGCCCTCGGTGACCAGCGCGCCCGCGCCGACCAGCGAGTTCTTGCCGATCCTGGCGCCGTTGAGCACGATGGCGCCCATGCCGATCAGGCTGTTGTCGCCGATCGTGCAGCCATGCAGCAAGGCGCGGTGGCCGATCGTGCAGCCCTGCCCGATCCTCAGGGGAAAACCGGGATCGGTGTGCATCACCGTGTGTTCCTGGACATTGCTGTCGGCGCCGATGACGATCGCCTCATTGTCGCCGCGGATGACCACGCCAAACCAGAAGCCGGCATTGCGACCGACGCTGATGTCGCCGATCAACGTCGCATCGGGCGCGATCCAGTTGCTGTCGGGATCCTCGAAACGGGGCGCTTTTCCGTCGATTGCATAGGTCGGCATTTGCAGTCTCCGATTCGTCGCAGGCCGGGACAAACCCTAGAACAATCCTAGGAAAACCGCGTAGCGGTTTCCCCCAGCAATTGCCTCAAGGCAAATACCGCGCCAGCGATTCCACCAAAAGCTGAAGCGCACCAGGAGAGCCAATGCCCCAGGAGGCAATGGCGATCAGCACGATGCCCAGCGTCAGCGCCCAGGCGATCACCGTGCAGCCGCAGGACATCAGCATCAGCGTCGAAATGCGGCCCTCGCGCCGCGCATCGAGCGCATCGTTGGCGAGCATGAACGGCCCGGCGCAAGCGGTCGCGGCCAGCGAGCGCAGGATGTACGCCGGCGACACATAAGGCTCGGCAAAGGCAAGCCGGCGGCCCGCCGCCAGTTCCATCACGGACCCGGTAAGCCCGCAGGCGGTGAGCCCGACGGCGAAAGCGAAGAGAACGGGCAGTAGCAGGCTCATCTTTACCTTCCGTTTACCATGAAATCGCACAGTCGCGTCCAGCGCAGCAAGAGCCATGCCGCGGCATGTGTGCCGCCCAGGGACAGAGGGCGGCGACTATGGGGATTGCGATGAAGCAGGCAGCGACCGCAGAAGAGTTCAACGTCGTCGATTCCGTGCTGATGAAGCGGGTGTTCTATGCTTTTGCCGCATTGGCGCTGCTGTCGCTGGCGATCAGCCTTGGCGGAAAATGGTTCGGCCGCTCGATCGCCATGGCCGGCTACACCGACGACACCACGGTCCACAGGGTAGTGATCGGCAACAATGTCATTGCCGTGCCGGCCAACGCCATCCGCTTCCTGCAGGCGCGGCGCGACGGCATCGCTTCGCGCCTCGACCTCTATCTGCGCTATCCCCAGATGGACGGCTACAGCGAAGCCGCCCGCGACGATTTCAACCACACGGGGGCCGCCAAAAACATCATCTTCCTGTCGTTTGAACCGCAGATGATGTCGCGCGACATGAGCGGCCGTTTCGCGCCGATCTATAGCGCGCTCATCAGCCAGCCCGGCGCGCCCGGCCCCGGCGGCACGACGATTTACGGTTTTACGGAAAAATCAGGCTATCTCAACGAGGTGCTTGCGGTCGCCGACCGGGCCGGCAAGGACCCGTTCGTCGTCCGCTGCCTGAGCGGACCGAGCGCTGAGGAATCGCTGGCGCCCTGCGAGCGCGACATCCAGGTCGGCGACAGCCTCAGCCTGACCTACCGCTTTCCCCGGGAGTTGCTGGGCAACTGGCCGGCGCTTGACGCCGCTATCGTCGCCGAGGCCACGCGCGTCTTAAAGACCGCACGGTAGCGGCCCTCTGCTTTTGTCATACATGGGCGCGAAGCCGCGCGGACCCGAGGATCCGTTCCATGCGCTTAAGGCAGCGAAGCGGTGCAGAATTACTGTTGGGAAGCAGCAGAGGCAGTTCTGGACCGCCACATTCCTGAGCCGAGGCCCGGAATGTATCCCAGGGTCTCAGCGACGCCGCTGTGCGGCTGCTTCTCCCCGGGATGACGATGGCGCAGCTGGCTGCCGCCAATCGCCGAAGTCCGTAGCCGTCTGGGCTCAGGCCAGATCGATGTCGAGGATCGCCATCGAGAAATTATAGTCGCCGTCGTCCTCGTCCTTGAAGACGATGCCGAGGAACTCGTCGCCGACATAGACCTCGGCCGAATCTTCCTTGCGCGGCCGCGCCTTCACCTCGAGTTTGGGATTCTGGAAGACGCGCTTGAAATAGGCGTCCAGCTTTCTGATTTCGTCCGGCTTCAAAAGTCTTCTCCGATCGTCGGGCTTGCTCGTTGGAACGCGCTTCTGGCACGTCGACAATGGCGATGTAAAGGCAAGCCGGCTGGATAGAACGCGAACCCTGGGGCCGGATGATTTCAGGTCGAATCCAAATCCGCCTCTAAATCAAGGAGGTAGAGCATGATGTCGTCCGAAAACCGCCTCACACTTTTCGGCATCATGCTTCAGAGGCAACGGCGCCGGCAACCGGACTTCAGTCCGGCGCGCCGGGTGTTGCAAATCAGATGTCGAAGCTGACGACCTGGTCCATCGATTGCGACGGCAAAAGCTGGTCCATCTGGCGCGAAGGCTGGTCGCAGCCGGTCTCGCCGACGACGCGGGCCGGTACGCCGGCAACCGTCTTGTTGTGCGGCACCGGCGACAGCACGACCGAGCCTGCCGCGATCTTCGAGCAATGGCCGATCTCGATATTGCCGAGAATCTTGGCGCCGGCGCCGATCAGCACGCCGTAACGGATCTTGGGGTGACGGTCGCCGCCGGCCTTGCCCGTGCCGCCCAGCGTCACGCCATGCAGGATCGACACATCGTCCTCTATCACCGCCGTCTCGCCCACGACAAGGCCGGTGGCGTGGTCGATGAAGATGCCCTTGCCGATGCGGGCGGCCGGGTTGATGTCTGTCTGGAACACCGAAGACGAGCGGCTCTGCAGATAGAGGGCGAAATCCTTGCGGCCCTGATTCCACAGCCAATGTGCCAGCCTGTGCGTCTGGATGGCATGGAAACCCTTGAAATAGAGCACCGGCATGATGAAGCGGTCGCAAGCCGGGTCGCGGTCGTAATAGGCCTGGATGTCGACACGCACGATCGACGACCATTCCTTGTCGTCGGCCAGCATCGACTTGAACGTCTGGCGGATGAGGTCGGAGCCGATGTCCTGATGCGCGAGCCGCTCGGCGAGCCGATGGATGACAGCTTCCTCCAGGCTCTCCTGGTTGAGGATGGTCGAATAGAGGAACGCCGCCAGAAGCGGGTCGCGGTTGACCGCTTCCATCGCCTCGTCGCGGACCGAACGCCAGATCGGATCGACCGGCTGGACCATTGTGGGGCGGGAAATGCTGATGCTGTTCATCGACGTCTTGTCCTGCGTCCTGGCCGCTTGCCTATTCTCCGGCGGCACATATAAGCCAGATCATAGCACGATTGAACTCAATTTTCCTTAGTGCTCGGTGAAATGGATTTGGTTCACGGAAATTCAAGCCGCCATGGAAAACGAACCCCTGATCGACGCTCCGCTGAAACGCGCGCTCTCCGCGCTCTATCAAGCTCCGGATCGCCACTATCACAACCTCGCCCATATCGAGGCGTTGCTGGCGCTGGCGGACCAATATCGAGCATCGCTGCATGATTCCGGCGCCGTCGAAGCCGCAATCTGGTTCCACGACGCCATCTATGACAGCCGCGCCAAGGACAACGAGGCAAGGAGTGCGGCACTTGCGCAGGACAAACTTGCCGCCCGCACCGATCCGGAGCGCCTCGGCCGCATCGCGGCGATGATCGTCGCCACTGCCACGCATGAACTGCCCAGCCTTCAACCACGGGGCCTTGCCGATGAGAACGCCCTCCGCGACGCAGCGCTTTTCCTCGACATGGACCTGGCGATACTGGGTGCGTCAGCCGACGCTTTCGACGCCTATGAACAAGCGGTCCGACGCGAATATGGCTGGGTCGAGGAGCCTATGTGGCGCGCCGGCCGCGGCGCGATTCTCAAGACTTTCCTCGCGCGCCAGCATATTTTTCACACGCAGGAATTCCGCCACAGGTTCGAGCCCCAGGCCAAGCAAAACCTGGCGCGGTCTCTAGAAACGCTCAAATCCTAATCCGGAAATGTCTCCATGCGCTGCGCATAGGCTTTGAAACCGGCGCGCCTGTAGACCGATTGCGCGGCCGGATGGTCGTATGTGTCGGTATGAAGCCAGACCCTTTGCGGCGCCCGCGACCAGATGGCGCGAAGCGCCTGGTCGAGCAGGAACGGGCCGAGCCTGCGACCCTGGAAGGCGGGAACCAGCCCGAAATGAACCAGCTCGACCTCAGGCTGGCCGACGCCGTTGAATTCGCACAGACCAGCGGCCTCGCCCTCGACGCGCAGCACATGGATATGTGTCGAGGGCAGCGCCAGCAGGCGCTCGAGGTCTTCCGCCGGCATGCGCAGCCGCTGGTCCCACTGCACCGGCTCGCCGACAGCGCGGTAGAGGTCGATGTAAGCGGCGCTGTCCAGCCTTTCCGGCGCCACCGTGGTCGCTGCTGCAGGGCTGACGCGTGCAGGCGCCAAATCGCGCGGGCGCATCTCCATGTAGGTGACGAGAAGATCAACCAAAGCGGCACCGCCTCCGGCTGCAAGCCAGACGAAGATCGATCACCTGAAGGCGCCAACGGACTTGGTCGCCGCCCAAACAAAGAACAGGCCGATCACCAACGACAGCCCGTTGAGGAGGATACCGACGATGCCGAGGACATGATTGTCGTTTGAACGTCCCAGTGCCATCAAGCCAAAAACCACGCCGGTGATGTGCGCCAGCGGCGCCGCAACGAGAAACACCACCAGAAAAACCCCACCGAGGACGTTTTGAGCGGCCAGCGACGCCTCGCCTGGCATCAACGCCAGCGTGACCACCGCCGCAACATCCATTGCGAACGCCAGCAGGGCCAGGATCACCGAGCGTTTGCCCAAGCTGCTCCGCCCCACCACGCCGGGCATTGCTATCGTGCTTCTTCCCCATCCGGCCATTACTCGTCCCCGATCAGGTGAAAGCGCCGATCGTCGATGCCATTGCCACAAGCAGCAGGAAGNGCAGGAAGCCAACCGCCAGGGAGCCGCCGTTGAGCAGGATGCCGACGACCCCAAGCACGCGGCTATCGTTCGAACGCACCAGCGCCATCAGCCCGAAAATCAATCCGGCAATATGCGCCAACGGCCCTGCCAGCAGGAAAACCGCCATGAAGAAAGCCGTGGCGATGTTCTGGGCACGCTCGGATGCGTGGGCCGGCAGCGCCACCATTGTGGTCAGCGCTATCACACCGGCACCGAAGGCGAGCAGCGCCAGGATGACGGAACGCTTGCCGAACATGCTTGTCACGACGGCGCCCGGCAGAGCGTCGGCGCTTCTTCCCCATTGAGCCATTGTTTGCCACCCCTCGCCGGCCGCCCAATCCATTTCGCCCGAAAAATCGCTTACCGGTTAAAGCGGATTTTCGGCATAAAACTCCAAAACCCGCTGCTTGAAGGTCTTGTCGCCCACAGCCAGCATATGGTCGCGGCCGTCTATGTGAAACACCTTGGCGTTCGGCATCAGCGCGGCGAGCTCGTCGGGCGAGCCGCCGATATCGTCTGTCGTCCCGACCGCAATCAGCGTCGGTTGGGCGATGCGCGTCATGTCGTGTTCGCTGAGCAGTTCGCGCGACGTGGCGATGCAGGCGGCCAGCGCGCGGCGGTCGCTGCGCGTCTGATCGGCAAAGGCGCGAAAGGAGCGGCCGCGCGGATGGCTGGTGGCGGCCGGATCGTCGGCCAGCAGCGCCTCGGCGATCGGGTCCCAGTCGCCGACGCCGTCGACCATGCCGATGCCGAGCCCGCCGAAGACCAGAGTCGCCACCTTGCCGGGATCCGACAGCGCCAGGAACGCCGCGATGCGCGCGCCCATCGAATAGCCCATGACATGCGCGCGGCCGATGCCGAGATGGTCGAGCAGGGCCGCCGCGTCCGAAGCCATTTTGGCTGGTGTGTAGTCGGCCTCGTCATAGCTTTTCGACGACGAGCCGTGGCCGCGATTGTCGAAGGCGATGGCGCGATAGCCGGCATCGTTCAGCGTCTTGAACCAGCCGGGCGATACCCAGTTGACATAGTGGCTGGAGGCAAAGCCGTGGATCATCAGCACCGGATCGCCATCGCCCGACGCCGGCTGGCGGTCGAGGAAGGCGAAGTCGAACCCGTCATGGGAGAAGAATTGCATCGGGAGCGGCTCAGCCGGCGCCGGGCGTGGGCGCGTTGCCCTTGTCCGATGGCGGCATGCCGGGGCCGGACACCGTGCCGACGGCCGGATGGCGCAGCAGATCGCCATAGTCGGTGCCGTTTTTGGCGGCGGTGCCGGCCTTGAGCTCCAGCACGAAGCGCACTGGCACACCCGGCGAGATGACTGCATCGGACAATGGAGTGCCGTGCTTGACGGCCCGGACCTTGCCGTCCTGTCCAACAAAGATCAGGTCGAGCGGCATCGGCGTGTTGTGCATCCAGAAGCCGACCTGCTTCTGCATCTCGAAGACGAACAGCATGCCATGATTGTCGGCCATATCCTGGCGATACATCAGGCCGGCCTCGCGTTCCGAGTCGGTGTCGGCGACTTCGATGGAAAAGGATTTATTGCCCCCTTTCGTCGCCACGACCAAGGGTGTCGGATCGACGGGAAGGATCATCGCCTGACCGCCGGCGATCGTCTGCTGGGATGCGGTCGGCTGCCCGGAATAGAAGTAAGCGCCTGCGGCTACCGCAACGATGACGCAGAGCGCGCCCGCTGTCAGCCAGTTCCTGTACGCCATTGGAAATCCTCGACCAAAGACCATGATCCCTAAAAGTGGTCTCAGGTATTCGGATAAGATCGTGGTGAAACCAAGAAAGAGCCGTCCTGATTTCCTCAGGAGGGCTCGCGTCCTAATGCGCGACCGGCAAGGTGCCCATATCGGGGTGAATCTCGGCAGCCATGAGGCCCTTGTCACCGCGTCCGAAACGCACCAGCACGACCTGTCCGGGCCTGAGCTCGGTGATGCCATAGCGGCGCAGCGTCTCCATATGGACGAAGATATCCTCGGTGCCCTCGCCGCGCGTCAGAAAGCCGAAACCCTTGGTGCGGTTGAACCACTTGACCAGCGCCCGCTCGAGCCCGCTTTCCGGCGTCACCGCCACATGGGTGCGCTGTTCCTGCATCTCAGCCGGATGGACCGCGGTGGTGGTGTCCATGGACAGCACCCGGAACGCCTGCAAACCACGGTCGCCATGCTTGACAAGGCACACGACACGCGCGCCCTCCAATGCCGTCTGAAAACCGTCCTTTCGAAGGCAGGTGACATGGAGGAGGATGTCGCCCGAAGAACCGTCATCGGGTAGTATGAAACCGTAGCCCTTGGCCACGTCGAACCATTTGATGGCGCCGGCGATTTCGACAAGGTCGGCGCTATCGCCGCCACTGTCGCGCTTCAGGGCGCCGTCAAGGTTCTCATCCCGCCTCGTGAAAGAGGCCTTATCCCCCATAAGAACGCCCCCTTTTTTCAAGAAAACCGCAAGTGATTCTTGACATTAGATTAACACCGCCGCTTCCGGGGTGTGCAAGACCTGCCGTGCCTTTTTTCACGGTTGAATACAGGAATAGCTGACTTGTTGTTTGCCGGCGTCGCTGCCGGCAGCAATGACGATCCATCAAGGCGGTCAACCGGTCGGCAATTTGCAAGGGATTTTGCCGAAATCGGCAACCACTTGTGTCCGGCGCTTTTGTCAGAGCAATCTGATTTTTCCAAAACCGGTGACCACTTTTCCAGTCCGATGCTCGTTGCCCTTGGGCGGGGTGGACCTTATGTTGCCTCGCAACCCAAACATCCCCGAGGAAATCCCATGCGCTACCTCCACACAATGGTCCGTGTCGCCGACGTCGATGTCTCGCTTGATTTCTACTGCAACAAGCTCGGCCTTAAGGAAGTGCGCCGCTACGAAAACGAGCAGGGCCGCTTCACGCTGATCTTCCTCGCCGCCTCCGAGGATGTAGAAAGCGGCATCACTGAGAAGGCGCCGCTGATCGAACTGACCTACAATTGGGATCCGGAGGAGTACAAGGGCGGCCGCAATTTCGGCCATCTCGCCTATGAGGTCGACGACATCTACGCCACCTGCCAGCATCTGATGGACAATGGCGTCATCATCAACCGGCCGCCGCGCGACGGCAACATGGCCTTCGTCAAGTCGCCGGACGGCATCTCCTTCGAACTGCTGCAGAAGGGCCCGGCCAAGCCCAAGGCCGAGCCGTGGGCATCGATGCCGAACACCGGCACCTGGTAGCGATCACGCCATCTTGAGCGAGGCGGCCGCGCCGACAAGCCGGCCGCCTTTGCCATTTCGACCAACGGCACCTATTTACCTGCCTGTCGCGCCAGCCAAGCAAAGCCAGTGCCTCATCCAGGAGAATTCGTTCATGCCGACCAGCCGTGCCGATGTCACCACCGCATATGCCAGCCGCTATTTGCAGCAGCTGTGCAAGCACTGGGCGCACAAATCTCCCGTCGAATTCGATCCGAACCACGGCACCATCGATCTGTCGCTCGGCCGCACGGTTCTCGATGCCGATGCGGCAGCGCTGCATATCACGGTGTCGACGGATGAAAGTGGATCGCTGGAGCGCATGGAGAGCGTCGTTGCCGATCACATCAAGCGCTTCGCCTTCCGCGAGGAGCTGACTTTCGAGTGGAAGCAGGCTCCGGCGACCTGATCTGCTGTCAGCCGCAACGCCGAACGCCGGAAGCTGGCCAGCCCCGGACAACGTTATGGCGTCACTTGGTTGCGACGCCATCTGAATTGTCGGAACGACGGATCGATCAGAACTTGTAGTTCAGGCCGATCTTGATCGTATGGGCGTCGATCTTCACCCTTGCGTCGTTGCCCTCGATATCTGTCAAACGGACCTTGCCGAAGTCGAAGTACTGGTATTCCAGCTTCGTGGTCCATTTGTCGGCGAAGGCCCATTCGACACCGCCACCGATCGTATAGCCGAAGCGGCCTCCGCTCCTCGATGCGCTGCTGTCCGGGTCGGGCACCCCGTCAAAATCGAAAGTATCGCCATAACTCAATTTGTAGTGAGTCGCCGCCGCGCCGCCCTTGTTGTTTAGCCGAGACTTAATTAGCATCGCGACCGCAATGCAGATCTAAGCGATTCAAAGCGAACGCGCCATCTGCAGCAGCGCCAGCACCGAGCGCCAGTTGCGCGCGGTGCCGGGCACTTTCAGCACGCGCGGGATCAGCCCGGCGAACACCGATTTGCCGAGCCCGTCCGGCGCCTTGAGGTAGAGCACGTCGTCCCTGACCTCGAAGCTTTCCGGGCCGGTGCATTTTTCGGCAAGCCTGGCGATCTCGTCCGCCGTCGGCTGGCGCTCCAGCGTGTAGGCGTGAAGCTTGGTCGGATCGCCGGCGACTTCCGGATAAGGATTCTCCTTCACCAACCGTTCGAACCAGGAGAGATCGCGCACCATGATGCGCGAGTGAAAGCCCCATTTTTTCTCGAACGCCATTTCGATCTGTTTCGCCAGCGTGGCGGCGTCGCCCTTCCTGGCCCGGAACACGACATTGCCGCTCTGTACATAGCTGGCGACGTCCGAGAAACCGAACTCTTCGAAAAACGCTCGCAACTCCGCCATCTTGACGATGCGGTTGCCGCCGACGTTGATGCCGGAAAACAGCGCGACGAAGACCACCCTTCGCTCTTCGAGCTTCGGGTGGCAGGCTGTACCGCTCATATGATGAACCCGGCCAGGGTCTCGTTGTCGGTGATGTCCTGATAGTGCACGCCCTCGGCCTCGAAATTCGCCCTCAGCAAATCGAAGTTTCGCCGGTCTTTGGTTTCGATGCCAATAAGCACAGAGCCGAAATTGCGCGCCGATTTCTTCAGATATTCGAAGCGCGCGATGTCGTCGTCGGGACCGAGCAGTTCGAGGAAGTCGCGCAGCGCGCCCGGCCGCTGCGGAAAGCGGATGATAAAATATTTCTTCAGCCCCTCGAAGCGCAGCGCCCGCTCCTTCACGTCGGGCAGCCGCTCGAAATCGAAATTGCCGCCCGACACCACCGCGACGATGGTCTTGCCGCGGATTTCCTTGCGCGAAAAATCCTTCAACGCGTCGATCGCCAAGGCACCGGCCGGCTCCAGCACCACACCTTCGATGTTGAGCATCTCGATCATGGTGGCGCAGAGCCGGTTCTCAGGGATCAGCCGCACCGCCTGAGCGGCGAACTCCTTGAGGTGGCGCAACGGCTCGCGGCCGATCTCGGCCACCGCCGCGCCGTCGACGAAATTGTCGACATTGGCGAGCCGGACGCGCTTGCCGCCGGCCAGGCTCTGATGCAGGCTCGGCGCACCGGCCGGTTCGCAAAAGACGTAGCGCGCGTCACGTTGCTGATCGGCGAAATAGTGCGTCACCCCCGCGGCCAGGCCACCGCCGCCGACCGGCAGCATGATGATGTCGGGCATGCGCGCGCCCGGCATCTGGCCGGCGATCTCATAGGCGACCGTCGCCTGCCCCTCGATAATGTCCTTGTGGTCGAAGGGCGGCACCATATGCGCGCCGGAACTTTCGGTGAATTCGAAGGCGGCGCGGTAGCAGTCGTCGAAGAAGTCGCCGACCAGCCTGATCTCGACGAAATCGCCGCCGAACAGCCGCGTCTTGTCGATCTTTTGCTGCGGCGTCGTCACCGGCATGAAGACCACGCCCTTCTTGCCGAAATGGCGGCAGACGAAGGCAAAGCCTTGCGCATGGTTGCCGGCCGAGGCGCAGACGAACAGCTCGGCCTCGTTGCCTGCGGCCAGCGCCTTGCGGAAAAAGTTGAAGGCGCCGCGGATCTTGTAGGAGCGCACCGGCGAAAGATCCTCGCGCTTCAACAGCACCCGAGCCCCCGTCTTCTTCGACAAATAGTCGTTTTCCTGCAGCGGCGTTTCGGGAAAGATCTCGCGGATCGCGGCTGCGGCGGTGGCGACACGGAAGGAGAAACTGTTCATGGCGCCGTCACCTCTGGATCGAATGGTTCGAAGGCGAAGCCTATTGCACAATTCGCCGTTTGCAGCCACCGATGCGGCGCGGCCGCTTTGGCGCGCCAGCAGGAAATCCACTGGAGCCATCCTCATGCCTGTTTCGGCTGTCGCCCTGAAGACCGTAGACCTTCCTGAATTCGGCGAGCCAACAGTGATGCCGCTAGTTCAGCGGCGGACCTACGAAGCGCGCATCGAGGCTCTGCTGGCGCGCGGCGCCGAGGCCGGGCTCGACGCCTTCGCCGTCTATGGCGACCGCGAGCACGCGGCCAATGTCGCCTATCTCAGTGGTTACGATCCGCGTTTCGAGGAGACGCTGCTGGTCATCGTTCCCGGCAGCCAGCCAAAGCTTCTCGTCGGCAATGAGGGTTGGGGCTATGCCGAAATCTGCGACGGGCCTTACGAGCGCGTCCTTTACCAGACCTTCTCGCTGCCGGCGCAGCCACGCGACCGCTCCGCCTCACTTGCCGACACTCTTGCCGCCTGCGGCCTGAAAGCCGGCCAGAAGATCGGCGCCATCGGCTGGAAGCCGTTCGGGCCCGGCGATGGCGGCGTTGGCGAGACGACGCTCGACCTGCCGTCCTTCATCGCCGATACGCTGCGCACACTGGCCGGCGACAGAGGCGCGGTGGTCAACGCCGCCAACCTGTTGATGAACCCATCCGACGGCCTACGCGCCATCAACGAGGCAGACCAATTGGCGTCCTTCGAATTCGCCGCGACCTTTTCCTCGCAGGGCCTGCGCAACGTGCTTGGGAATATTGAGCCCGGCATGAGCGAATTGCAGGCCGCGCGGCTGATGGGGATCAACGGCCTGCCCCTGTGCTGCCACCCGATGCTGTCCGCCGGCAGGCGTGCGCCCTACGGCTTGCCTAGCCCGCGCCTCGACATCATCAAGCGCGGCGATCCCGTCACCATGGCCTATGGCATCCAGGGCTCGCTCAACGCCCGCGCCGGCTTCCTGGTCGAGAGCGCGGCCGAACTGCCGCGCGAGATAAGCGACTATGTCGAACAGCTGGTAGCGCCCTATTTCGCCGCCGTCGTCGACTGGTACGAGACCATCGGCATAGGCGTTGCCGGCGGAGCGCTTTGGAAAGCCGTGCACGACCGCATAGGCGACCCGTTCTTCGGCGTCTCGCTCAATCCCGGCCATCTCGTCCATATCGACGAATGGATGCATTCGCCGGTGTTTTCCGGCTCGGACATCAAGCTGCAATCGGTCATGGCGCTGCAGGTCGACATCATTCCGGCGACCGGAACCAGCTATTTCACCACCAACATCGAAGACGGTATCGCGCTTGCCGATGAGTCCCTGCGCGAGGAGATCGCGGCCCGCTATCCCGAGGCATGGCGCCGCATCGAGGCGCGCCGCGCCTTCATGGGCGATGTGCTCGGCATCAGGCTCAAGCCCGAGGTATTGCCCTTCTCCAACATCCCTGCGTTCCTGCCGCCATTCTGGCTTTCGCGCAACAGTGCGATGACCGTGGCTCGACGCTGACCACATTTCGGCTGGACACGACTTACTTCTGCCGCACTCTCACTGTCCGGGAGGTGCCGCGGGGGTATATGGGCCTTTTGGCCGGAGTGGAATTTTTGACGTGCGTTTGAAGACGATTTGCATTCTTGCACTTGCCCTGTTGATCGCCGGCTGCGGCGGCCGCAAAACCGAGGAACTGCTCGGCAGCGCCGTCATGTCCACGCCGGTGACCGAAATCTCGGGCAATCACTCGATCTTCATTGCCACCACACGCAAGAAATCAGACGATCCCAACAAAGTTTTCGACGGCGAACGCTCGGCGACGCTGAACTACGCCCGCGTCACCGTCACCGTTCCCGGCGTCCACCAGACCGGCCAGATCGAGCGCCGCTCGCGCGGCAAGTCGAACGACCCGGCGAAATACTTCATGGCTTCCGAGGTCGTCGGCTACGATGCGCAGCCTCAATTCTCAAGCGCGCTCAACGCCGACATCGCCGCGCGCGGCGGCCGCGTCATGGTCTTCGTGCATGGCTACAACACCGGCTTCGACGACGCGGTCTACCGCCTGACCCAGATCGTCCACGATTCCGGCTATCCCGGCACGCCGGTGCTGTTTTCCTGGGCATCGGGCGCCAGAACCACCGACTATGTCTATGACAAGGAAAGCGCCAGCGCCGCCCGCGATCAGCTGGAGGTGACATTGCGCATGCTGCAGCAGTCCGGCGCGCGGCGCATCGACATCGTCGCCCACTCGCTCGGAACCTGGGTGACCATGGAAACGCTGCGCCAGATGGCCATCACCGGCGACCGCGATCTCGGCGGCAAGCTCGGCGATGTCGTGCTGGCCTCTCCCGACATCGACGTCGACGTCTTCAAGAGCCAGATGCGCCGCTACGGCAAGCCGGACAAGCCGTTCATCCTGCTGCTCTCCGACGACGACCGGGCGCTGCGGCTCTCAGGCCTGATCGCCGGCTCGCGGCCACGCGTCGGCGACTACAAGGATGCCGCCGACCTCGCCGCTTATGGCGTCACCGTGGTCGACCTCTCCAAGGTCAGGGGAGGCGACAGCTTCAACCACACCAAATTCGCCGACAATCCCGAACTGGTGAAGATGATCGGCCAGCGGCTGCGCGAGGATGACGGCTTTGCCAGCGACCAGACGGTGACCGACCGTATCAGCGCGCTCGGACAATAAGGCTGTCGCCTTGCGGCGACCGTCGCTGCGTGAGGTCGCGAATGCCGCTCGGCCCGATCACTTTCAACTGGACCGGGCCGGTCTCTGCCTCTACGACATTGAAATCGGCGCCAATGCGCCAGCGGGAGCCCGCGTGAACGAGCGTTGGAAGACTGTCCTGGTCCTTGCGTTCGCGCTCGCTGCCGCCGGCTGCGTCGGCCCGAACACCCATGACCTGTTGAACGAGACGACGGTTTCGGTGCCTGCCTCCGACATCGCGGCCACCCACGAAATCTTCGTCGCCACCACCCGCAAGCAGGCGACCAAGGACCCACGCCAGGTGTTCGATGGCGATCGCTCGCTGACCACCAGCTACGCCCGCGTCGACGTCACCGTGCCGAAGGTCCACCAGGTCGGCGCCATCGAGCGCGCCAAGGGCTCGGCAAATTCGAACCCGGCCAAGCAATTCACCGCCACCGACGTCGTCCACTATGGCGACGCCTCGCAATTCGCCAAGGCCGTCGGCGCCAACATCGCCATGAATGGCGACCGCGCGCTGGTCTTCGTCCACGGCTTCAACAACGGCTTCGACGATGGGGTCTACCGG
Organism: Mesorhizobium sp. LSJC269B00; assembly: GCF_000502815.1. Lineage (NCBI taxonomy): Bacteria > Pseudomonadati > Pseudomonadota > Alphaproteobacteria > Hyphomicrobiales > Phyllobacteriaceae > Mesorhizobium > Mesorhizobium sp. LSJC269B00. The sequence goes on along the minus strand of NZ_AYVN01000005.1, from coordinate 371,231 downwards.
CTGACGCAGATCGCCCACGACACCGAATATCCGGGTACGCCGATCTTGTTTTCGTGGGCTTCGAGCGGCAAGACCACGGGCTATATCTACGACAAGGACAGCGCCAACGCCGCGCGCGACGACCTCGAGGCGACGCTCAGGATGCTCGCCAAGACAAAGGTCAAGAGCATCGACATCATCGCGCATTCGATGGGAACCTGGGTGACGATGGAAGCGCTGCGCCAGCTCGCCATCACCGGCGACCGCGATCTCGACGGCAAGCTCGGCCGTGTCGTCCTGGCATCGCCCGATATCGATGTCGACGTCTTCAAGAAGCAGATGATCCGCTACGGCAAGCCCGACAGGCCGTTCGTCATCCTGCTTTCCGCCGACGACCGTGCTCTGAGACTGTCCAGCCTGCTATCCGGCGACAAGCCGCGCGTCGGCGACTACGGCAACGCCGCCGACATTGCCAGTTACGGCGTCGTTGTGGCCGACCTCAGCCAGATCAAGGGCGGCGACCGCCTGAACCACGCCAAATTCGCCGACAACCCGTTCCTGGTGCAATTGCTCGGCGACCGTCTGCGCGCTCCAGCCGGCCTGGCATCGGACGAACCCACGCAGGGCCAGATCGACAATCTCGGCCGAGGCCTCGGCAAGGCAGTCGGATCCGTCGCCGAGATCATCATCACCACGCCATTCAAGGTGCTGACCATCGCCACCGGCGGATGAGAGCCAAGCACCGGGGCTGATCTCAGATAAACAAACCGACGTTCCGGAACGTCGTCACGTCGATCAGGCCGACATCGGAAATCCTGAGCTCCGGAATGACGACCAGCGCCAGCAGCGAGTGCTGCATGTAGGCGTTGTTGAGCGAGCAGCCCATCTTGCGCATCGCCTCGGTCAGTTTCTCCGCCTTGGCCGCCACGATTTCCGCCCGCTCGTCCGACATCAGCCCGGCGATCGGCATTTCGACCAGCGCAAGCTCCTTGCCCTTCGAAAACAGCACCACGCCCCCGCCGACCTCGCCCAGCCGGTTGACGGCCAGGGCCATGTCTTCCTTGTTGGTGCCGACGCAGATGATGTGGTGGGCATCATGTGCGACGCTCGACGCCATGGCGCAGTCGCCCATATAGCCGAAGCCTGAGACGAAGGCATTGGTGACGCCGCCGGTGCCGCGGTGGCGCTCGACCAGCGCGATCTGGCAGATGTCGTTGCGGCGGTCCATGGCGACCAGCCCGTCCTCGACCGGCAGGTCGGCCTCCAGCGCCCGCGTCGGCGCCTGGTTTTCGATCACGCCGATGACCCGCACCCGCACCTCGTTGGCGCCCTTGGGCGCCGCAATGTCGAAGTCGCCTGGCTTCAGCTTCTTGCCGAGCTTGACGGTGTTCTTCGCCGATTTGGGGTAATCATAGGCCGGAATGTCGATCTCGAGCTTGCCGCCCTTGGCCAGCCTGACGCCGCGGCCATAGACCTCGTCGATGGTCATGGCGGCGAGATCGGAGACGATCAGCAGATCGGCCAGCCGTCCCGGCGCGATCGAGCCGATCTCGCGCTCCAGCTTGAAATGCTGGGCGGTATTCAGCGTCGCCATCTGGATCGCCGTCACCGGCTTCAATCCCTGTTGGATGGCGTGGCGCACCACCCGGTCCATATGGCCTTCATGCACCAGCGTGCCGGAATGGCTGTCGTCGGTGCACAGGATGAAGTTGCGCGGGTCGAGCCCGCTCTCGGTCACCGCCTTGATCTGCGAGGCAACATCGTACCAGGCCGAGCCCAGCCGCAGCATTGCCTTCATGCCCTGGCGCACGCGGGCGATCGCGTCCTCGGCGCGCGTGCCTTCATGGTCGTCCTCCGGCCCGCCGGCGACATAGCCATGGAACGGCAGGCCGAGATCGCGCGACGCATAGTGGCCGCCGACCGTCTTGCCGGCCTTGATCGTTGCGGCGATCTCGCCCGACATCACCGGATCGTTGGCCACGACACCGGGAAAATTCATCACTTCGCCGAGCCCGATTATGTTTTCCCAGGTCATCGCCTCGGTGACATCGGCGACCGTCAGTTCGGCCCCGGCATGCTCCAGACCCGGCGCGGACGGCACGCAGGACGGCATCTGGACATGGATGTTGATCGGCATGGCGACGGCCTCGTCATGCATCAGCCGCACGCCGGGCAGACCCAGCACATTGGCGATCTCGTGCGGATCGATGAACATGGAGGTGGTGCCGTGCGGGATGACGGCGCGGCAGAACTCGGTCACCGTCACCATGCCGCTCTCGACATGCATATGCGCGTCGCACAGGCCGGGCACGAGATAGCGGCCGCCGGCATCGACCACCTTGGTGCCCTGGCCGATGGCATGGCTGGCATTCGGCCCGCAATAGGCGAAGCGGCCGCCTGAGATTGCGATGTCGGTGCCGGCTATGATTTCGCCGGAATGCACGTTCACCCAGCGGCCGTTTCGGATGACGAGGTCGGCCGGCTTGCGCCCCGTTGCGACGTCGACCAGATGCGTCGCCATCTCGGTCCAGGGCTTGGGTTTCGTCGCCGACGGCTGCTTGGCCATGAAAGACTCCTGTTTGCCCGACTGTGCCAAGCCGGCAAGGTTTTGGCCAGCGATCACGGACGAAATCCGTCGATGAGAATTCGCCCGGGGCGGATGCGCCGCACCTGCTCACCCCCGAGGGCAGGCATCAGCGGTGCGGTCATTCAGTTTGGCTTGTGCCGCCACTTATGCTACCATTCTGGCTATGGTGCTGATTTGCGCCGACGACCCGCCGCGAGGCGGGTTTTTGTTGTGATGAGCCCGAAACCTCCTGAGGTGAAGTCATGATCCGGTTCCTGAAAGCACTCGCCTTCGTCACCCTGTTCCTGATCTCGGCCGGCTTTGTATCCGCCGAGGAACGTTGGCAGACCTTGCCGGAGCCGGCGGCGATGCCCAAACCGGATCAGAGCGGGTATGCGCCGGTCAACGGCATCCAGATGTACTATGCCGTTTTCGGCGCCGGTGATCCGATTCTCCTGATCCATGGCGGCCTGGCCATGGCGACATCTGGGCAAGCCAGGTGGCGACGATGTCCAAGACGCACAAGGTGATCATTGCCGACAGCCGCGGCCATGGCCGTTCTACCCGCACCGAGCAAGCTTACGGCTATGACCTCATGGCGTCGGACTATCTTGCGCTGCTCGACTATCTCAAGATCGACAAGACCGCTCTTGTCGGCTGGAGCGACGGGGGCATTATCGGCATCGACATCGCGCTGCATCATCCGGAGCGGCTGACACGGCTCTTTGCGCAGGCCGCCAACGTCACCACCGATGGCGTCGATCCGGGTGTGCTGACCAACAAGACCTTTGCCGCCTATATCGACCGCTCGGGCCGCGACTACAAGAAACTGTCGAAGACTCCCGACCAGTACGATGCCTTCGTGGCGCAGATCAGCCACATGTGGGAGTCGGAGCCGGCCTGGACCAAGGAACAGCTCGGCAAGATAACCACGCCGACCGCGATCGTTGCCGGCGACCATGACGAGGCGATCAAGCGCGAACACACCGAATACATGGCCTCCGTCATTCCGGGCGCCAAGCTCATCATCCTGCCCCAACGCCAGTCATTTCGCCATGCTGCAGGCGCCGGACGAATATAGCCATGCGGCGCTGGACTTCATTGACGCCAAATAGCGCCCCCAGCTAGAGCACCCAGCACAGCAACGGGTACATTCCGATTGTTGAACAATGGGTTCCGTTTTGCGGCGAATAGGATTACCTTCCGGCAAGGCGCCTTCTGAACCGCCTTTTCGGAGAACTCGATGCGCTGTCTGACCATTGCCAGTGCCGGATTTCTGATTGCTCTGGCCGCGCCGGCATTCGCCGCCGACCCGATGGCGGTGCCGATGACCGAACCAGGCTTCGACTGGACCGGCTACTATGCCGGCCTGCAGGCCGGCTACGGCTGGGGCCGGTCCGACATATCAGTGACGGAAGGCGCGCCGTTTTCCATCTCGCCCGACATTGACGGCGGTTTCGTCGGCGGCCATGTCGCCGGCCTGTGGCAGTTCGATCAGGCGGTGCTCGGCGCCGAGGCGGAGCTCAATTATTCCGCCGTCGACGGTACGGCGGTATCAGGCCTTGGAAGCACATTCCGCACGGACATCAAGTGGTTCGGATCTGTAAACGCCAAAGCGGGCTTCGCCATGGACCGCGTGCTGGTCTACGGCGTCGGCGGCGTCGCCTTTGCCGGCATCGAAACTTCGCAAGTCGCGGGCGCGTCGTTCGCCGGCACACGCACGAATGTCGGCTGGACCTTGGGCGCCGGCGTTGACTATGCGCTGACCGACAAATTCATCGTCGGCGCGCAATATCGCTATTATGATTTCGGCTCCGAGCACTATGACGTGGCGGAACCCTTCAACGATCGCGATCAGGATGTGAAACTGAACGCGGTTGGTATCAATCTCAGCTACAAATTCTGAGCGTTCTCGGCGACTGAGATTTTCGCCACAACCAATTGTTTTGAAATCGCGAAACACCTTTCATGAGTCCGACACTCGGCAAAAGATGGCTTCACGGGTTTTCGCTGGCGTCTGAAAAGGGCAGGCCTGCGGACGGAATTGGTAGACGCAAGGGACTTAAAATTTGCCGTCAACTGGAGCAAGGGATGGCGTGGGTTAGGGTTGTTGAACGTATCGGTTACGGAGTTTGCCCAAAGTGCGGAAATCCCGGCTTCGACCTTGAAGCGGGCGAAGATATCCATGACGAGAGAGCCAAGATAAGGTGCGGCAAATGCGAATACATTTGCTCTGCCAACGAGTGGCCGACGGTGTCCGAAATCAAACCGGAAACACCATAATTTAGATTTCCTACGGCTGGTCAGTACTGCTGCTTTTCGGCCATTTCATTTTCGATGGCCACGCGCTGAACCACCTCGGGGGACACATGCATGATGGTGATATCGAAAGCCCGATAAGCCTCATCTGGCGTAATGCCGCGTTCGATTTCCGCCTCCGTCATGCCATCCTTCAGTTGCTCGTTGCGCAGTTTGGTCAGGATTGATCCAAGCCCATGGTGATGGCGGAAACTCGGCGCGATATATTCGCCTGAGGGCGTCCAGCCGCCGAAGTGCATCGCAAGATGCACATCGTGGAGTTCCTCCGGATCGGACGCGCTAATCCTGACTAGCTCTTTGATGAGGTCCTCAATTGCAGCTTTGGTCATGTATGCGGTTACGCCCATGGCATCCAATCGCAGCGCCAAGCTGAGCGGTCCGGCTGAGATCTTTTTCGCTGGTTTTTTAGATGGTCGCCTAACCATGTTTAAAATTGCCTCCGTACCGTGATGCGATCCTATGGGAAGCATGGTGCCGGCGGCGGGACTTGAACCCGCATGGCCGAGGCCTCCGGATTTTAAGTCCGGTGTATACCAATTTCACCACGCCCGTAGTGCCTGCACATGTACCCGTGGTGTGGGATTTTGCAAAGAGCGAGGGAGCATGCTCGAAGCATGGTGCGGGCGGCGGGACTTGAACCCGCATGGCCGAAGCCTCCGGATTTTAAGTCCGGTGTGTATACCAATTTCACCACGCCCGCAGTGCCCGCACATGTACCCGTGGTGTGGGATTTTGCAAAGAGCGAGGGAGCATGCTCGCACACTTGATTGCGTGGGAAATATCGTGGGATTTCCCTCAAATGTGGGAGAAAACCAGACTCACCATCAGCTCGACGTCCTGGTTTTCAGGCTATTGAGCGAGAAACACGCAGAAAAAGAGACTTTAAATCCCTCGATCTCTGATCGTACGGGTTCGATTCCCGTCGTCCGCACCAGTTGAAATGCTTAGGATCGTTCCGTACGAACTCACTGGCTACCATAGAACAGGCTGACGCGGGTAGCCGCAGGGGCAGCCGGGATACAAAGCCGGGAACTGCCTTGCTGGATTTTCAAGACTTCGTCGCTCATAGGGAAGCTCTGCTAAATGAGCAGTTGAGGCCGAGATGCAGGAAAAGCCTAGCTAGACTTCAAGACACCTGCGGTCGGGGAAACAGGGGCCCGCTTTCACACCTCACGAACAACCAACTAAGGATGGTCGGGCGGCGTTGGCAAAAGCACTGTCAGCCTTCATCAATTCGGCCGGTCGTGTTTTGGTGTTCGGTATTGGCTGCCGTAAGAACAGTGACGGGGCTGACTGCGCAACTGCGCTGAGCCAATCCCGAACTGGAAAGTAGCCCCTTCGGTCGTAAGCTCGGCAGTTGGGGATCTACTGCATCCGAAAAACGACGGTCCGTGTCGCTGGATTTGCATCGAATGCCGACCAAAACGCCGAGTTCATAGTCATCGACGTGCCACGGTCGGAACGTCGACCACATCGCAGCGATCAAAAGCAATATTACAAGCGTGCTGGTAGCTCTTCATACGCTATGGAGCATGTCGACATCGAGGATGCCTTCCGAAGTACCGGAACTTACAATGAAGGCCGACATGAGAAATACCCGTCGTCCGGCCTTGACGGTCATTATGAGATCAGGATGTGGCCGCAGAACGGGAGCCGGCTGGGGCCGCAGCGGCCTCAACCCGGTGGGCATGCTCCGTCGCGATTTTAAGAAGAGTTGCAGCCGTTTCCTGTGGCGTCCAACCTTGCGCTTCTGACGCAGTCACCAAGGCCGCAAACGCGGCTTCTAATGCGACTTCACAGTTCACCTCACGGTCTGGGCTATCCTCTGGCAATATCGGGGGTTCGACGGATTGGGACATGGTGACTTCTTTCAAAGGGGAAAGCCCGCCGCCCCAGCCTTTTGCCACTCAAACATTTCAGCAAAGGATCATTCCAGCTATCAGCAGCGTGATTAGAACTGACAACGGCACGGCCAGAAGACCGACCAACTCAACATTTCTTGTGTTTTGTCGCTTGTCCATCTTCGTCGCCCGCATATCGTTGGCTTTGGCATCTTGCCGTCAACGTGCAGCTGTTGGAACCAACCACAAGTGCCGCTGATCGGAGATTCAGTCGGTGCTGCATATTAGCAACACATTGTGGAACGATCGGGCGGCATCAGCCAATTGCTTTTGAATGCCCTTGCACTTGCTTCGTACGATTCCGTACAGTTTCCCCCATTGGGGGAGGCGGCCGATGGACCATGACGAGGAAGGCTACAGCATTGACGCCTTCGATTTCGAAGTGGTGTGCGAGACCTTCAGGAGATCCGTTCGGGAGCTGAACCTGGCTGAAGAGCATTGGGTAGACCACGCGAAGGCGCTCCTACGGGAATTCACCGACAGCGCACCTGACGACGACATGATTAGCCGGATCGTCGGGCGCTAGTGGCCTATACAGCCCTAGTTGGTTAGAATCGTACCCCGGTCCTGCCACGGAAACCTTTTCCAAGGTTTGCCGCGTCATAGAGGCATCACAGAAGCTCTCGGAACAGATTGCCCAGCGCGGAGGCCTATTAACGAAAAAGCTCGCCACCTTGAGGCAAGGGGCATCGCCAATGCCCTCAGAGAGCCCTGCCTGGACGTGTGGCGTCCTGTCCGGCCCTCGCGATTGATTTCGTCGGCAAGCTTGTCTTTGGCCTCGTGACAGGTCTTGAAGTTGGCATCGGGATCGCAATCGCCGGCTGCCAAGGATGCCGGGCCGCTGGCCGACCTATCAGTCAGGCGTCCGAAGCCAGAGCGTTATAAAGCAGCAAACACGCCAGGATAGAAACGGCGCTGCCTAGCAGCTGGTCTGCCGTCAGGCCGGAAAAATAGACAAGATGAAACGTCACCATCGCTCTACCAATCACGGTTCGGAACACTGCCGAATTAACCGTTAGCCGACGCTAATGTTCCGCTCTGGACTCACTACCGCTTTGGAAGAATCCTGCCGCAGCGATCAGCGCCCCGCCCGACCTTGATCTCAACGTCGGTGCCACAAGGCTTTCCTTTCGTTCGCATGGTTCGCAGAGATTAGCACGATCGCATACTCTCATCTCATCCGGCGTCGTCTCCCTCACAAAGCAGCGCCGGTAAGGCTCGGCGACCTTCTTGTTTGTCCCGTGTGCCAAAGGAGGTCGCCGGGCCTGCCGTTGCTCATCTTTGCTGGTGGTTGCTCCTGATGGCTGCGCTTGGCGCCGTCGCCCTACTGCTATCTGCGGGGTAAGGCCGGCGAGCCCTCTTGTCAGGCAGTGGCGGCAGCCGAAGCGCTGCACAAGAGCATCGTCGGGCCGCTCCTGGCGTACTGCGGTGAGCACTACCAAGCTCTACGTAAGGTCCATGGACCCCTGTTGAAGTCGATCGAGACCATCACCGGCCAGAGGGCGAAGTTCATCCAGTGGAACGGGACAGGACCGGCACAGCCCCGGGACAAGCCTCCGGGCTAAGTCTCCTCCCGGAAATCCAGCAGCTTGGCATGGCGAAGCTTCTCCTCGCCCTTCAGGAACCGCACGCGGCCGACCAGGCCCGGCTTTAGCCATTCGGCCTTGTCACTTTTGAGCCCTTTCGGCGCCGGCCCGCCAATCTTGCCTTGCACGCGGTCCCATAGGCGCTGGCGCTTGTCCGCCTTGAAGGTGACGAAGGCGCCGCCGGCATAGTGGCCTTTGTCGGCCATCAGCACCATGGCAGGCTTGCCGGGCTCGCGCTGCACGCCGATGATGTCCATCTCCTTTTCGGCATAGCACTTGATCTTGCGCCAGTTCGTCGTCGGACCCGACCGATACTTGCTGCCCTTCCGCTTTGAAACGATACCTTCAAGCCCAGCCTGGTCGACCAGGTAAAAGACGGCGTCGCCAGTGCCCGGCATCGCTTCGCTGAACTGAATTCGGCCGCCGTCCGGGATCAACGCCCGGAGTATCTCGCGACGGTCTTCCACCGGCGTGTTCCGCAAGTCATGCCCGTTCAGGTGCAAGAGGTCGAATGCTAGCAGATACAGATCGCGCGACGGCTTGCGGCTGGTCGCGGCTAATTGATGCGCATGGAAGTCGGATAGGCCAGCCTCATTGATCGTAATGGTCTCGCCGTCGATGATGAAGTCTTTCGCCTCGATCGCTTCCGCCTCACCGGCAAGTTGGATGTAGCGGCCCGTCCAATCATAACCGTTCTTGGTGATCAGCCGAATCCCTTCATCATCCTTGATGACCTGGGTGCGGTAGCCATCGAATTTGATCTCATGAATCCAATCATCGCCCATCGGCGGCGTGTCGACCAGTTCGGGTTCCATGGGCTTGATGAATTTCAGACGCATGCACTGACTCTCAGAACTGCGACTTCAATTAGCAATTGCTAAATTAGTTCCGGAACATTTTAGACGAATTGGATGTTTGAAGGGCTATGAAGATCGAAGCCGACCAATGCCGGGCAGCGCTGACGCTCATCCGGCGCACAATGGAAGAGCACTGTCCGCCTGGCGTGCTGCCGAGCGAAGAGATGGTCAATGGGCTCTATGGTCCGGAACTAATCCATGAGGCGGAAGCCATTGCCGCCGGCATCGTCGCAACCATTGACCAGCTGCAATTGCCCGTGATGAAACCGCCGTCCCCTAGTATCAAATAGAGACCGACACAGGGAAGGTCGCTTGGCCGCGCGATCGTGGGCTCGCAACGACCGGCGAGGCGATGCCGGCCTCACCAAGGGTTACAGCCCCTCGACCAGCAGCGAAGGCGGTTCGCGGCAGTGCAACGCCCGAAGTGTTTCGAGACGACGATGTCCACCGAGCGTAGCCAGCGCGCGTTGTGCTGCACAAGGACCGAGGCAGCGGCACGGCCGCCCGGGCTACTCCAAAGGCGGCTCTTCGCTCTGTGGAGCCAAAACGGTGATATCCATCCTGGCGATTGTCGATGCGGCGCGCCCCTGGGCGCCAGAATCCATGTCGCCACTTTCTGCCGCCATTGCCTTGGCGCGATGTCCTACGCTGTCTGCGCTTTTGCCTGGCGCAAATCCTTCGCCCGGTTCTGTCTTTGCGGGTTTCGGTCGAGTTTCAGCTGCCTGCCGATGTTGGTTTCCAATCGCCGAGACCATTGATACCTCCCCTTGATGAGGCCGCGACTGTACCTGTCAAGGCTGTAGCGAGGCTGATCACTTAAGTGGTCGGGTTGCGCCCGCTCGTAGTGGCCCTCCGATCACTGGGCGCTCGATGCCTTGGCGCTCGCGGACGTCTGGTCGGGTGGGAAGTTCAAACTCAGCCGCCCTTTGCGGCACCGGTTTCGCCCGACAACTAGGAACGATTTCGGCCGCCATGTGTTACGCAATCATGAATCTCGCGGATCCCGGATCAACAATGGCAACCGATCTTTTCACGATGCAACTCGCTGATGCTCAGCAGCGCATCAAACAGACCGAGTTCGCGCTGGTACTCAGCGAGAAAATGGTGGCTGAGAACCTCGCTTTATCCAGCAGGATACGATCGGCGAGGCGGCGTGTCCTGAAGGCCGGAAGGCCTCTGGCGACAGTCGACTCAACAAGCTGAAAGAGTTCTTCAAATGATCTCGACCCAGTCGGGACGTGGGAGAGCTTGCCGGTAACCTTAGCGGTAATCGGCCGAGTCGCAGCAGGAAGCGCGCCGAAAACTTGCTCGACGAAGACTGCGGCGTCGCTATGAACGCTACGGCTCAGTTGAGGCAGCACTTCGAAATCACGGCTATTGACCTGCTGAGCTATCAGTTTCCCTCGATCTCTAATCGTATGGGTTCTCCGCACCACCCTTCGCTCTTCGAGCTTCGGGTAGCACGCCACCAAGGCAGCCATCTCAAACGTCGAGATAGCCGGCGGCGACGAGCATTGCCTTGTACCGTTGGGCAAATCGGCTGGGCAAACGGCTGAGGTAACCTGACGCGCCAATATCCCAATGCGCGCCCAGTTCGCTGTCGAAGACAGCCGGGTCGAATTGCAGCAAGCCGCTGCGTGGGTAGACCGTGAATTCTCCGAAGATCGGCTCCCCCTCCTCCTCGTAGAAATCGACACGCACCATGTCGAACTCGCTGCCGAGCGCCTCGGCTGCCTCGATCATCCGCGCCAGGCTCTTGGGAGGGGGAATTTCCAGGCTCGAGTCGATCGCGCCCTGGGCAATGTTCAGCGGGCGCCAATCGCGATCCAGGTGGGCGGTATTCTTGGCCGTGGAACGGAAGGCGACGACGACGATGTAGGCGACGCGGCCAGCCAGCACACAGAATTTGTAGTCGACCGGGTCATAATCCTGGTCCTTGCCGACAAGCGCTTCGACGAAAACCCGCCGCTCTATGTGCGCATAGCTGCGCTCCAGCTTGCGGGCGCCATAGGTTTGGCCAAGGTATTCCGTCATCTCGGCAATGATCGCCTCCCGGTCGGCGTTGGCCGGATCGCGAACGATGACATTCATGGCGCAACCGTGGTTGCATTTGACGGCGTATGGGATTTTCAGGTCATCGAAGGGGATCTGGCGCGGATCGTCGCCCTGCCACAGCACCTCCGGGATGGCGAGCCCGGGAAGCCGCTCCCTGACGATTTCCTTGGACTTGAGCTTGTCGAGAAGGCCGATAAAGCGAGGATCGTCATCGAAAATCTTGCGCCAGTGGACCTTTTCCGTGAACGTCACCGGGGCTGCAAAATTCGGCAGATGCCGCATTCGCTCAAGGAAACGCTGGGTCAACCGGCGATAGCGGACAAGCAGCGCGGCGTTCAGCAACAGGAGAGATGCCCGCGCGCTGTTTCGCTTCAGCCATGCCTTTGCGCCACGCGCCATTCCGGTGTCCTTGCAACTTGCGCAACTTCATCCGCGAAGTGGACGGCCACCCTGCCCGCAGCAGTGAGGCACGTCGAGCTTCGCCGAGCTAGCCCTTCATCGGGTACAGTTTCAAATGCTGGATCAGGATGATCGTCTTGGCATCGATGATGCGGCCGTCTGAAATGCCGGCCAGCGCTTCATCAAGCCGCATTTCCAGAACCTCGATGTCCTCGCCCTCGTCGGCCGCGCCGCCGCCGGCCGAGATGCGGTCGGCGGGTGAATAGCGCGCCACGAAGAACCACAGCCGTTCGGTGACGCTGCCCGGGCTCATATAGGGGGAAAACAGCCGCTCGATGTTCTGTAGGCGATAGCCGAGCTCTTCCTCGGCCTCCTTGAGGATGGCGGTTTCGGGATCGTTTTTGTCGAGCAGGCCGGCGCAGGCCTCGATCAGCGGTTCGCGGTGGCCGGTGACGTAGGCGGGGTAGCGGAACTGCCGCACCAGAAGCACCGTCTGACGCTCGGGATCGAAAGGCAGGATCACCGCGCCGTCGCCACGATCGTAGGTCTGGCGAATCTGCGTCTCCCACTGCCCGTCGCGCCGGCGGTAATCGAGGACGGTCTTCTTCAGAACCGCCCAGTCGTCGGACAGGACTTCCTCCGAGCGGATGCGGATACGATCTTCCATGATGAGCTCCAAGCTGTCGGCGCCATGGCGTAACCGCGAACGGTTTTGCGCGCAACCGAAACGGCGAAGCTTTCACCGCCTCGTGTCTGGTGCCGGCAACTGCCATCGCCTAAATAGCTGCAGTCCCTCTCCGGAGTTTTTTTGATGACCGCAGCGCTTTTCCAGCCGATCGCCCTCGATGGCCTGACCTTTCCGAATCGTATCGCGGTGGCGCCGATGTGCCAGTATTCCGCCGAAGACGGCTCGGCCAGCGACTGGCATCTCTATCACTGGATGAACCTGGCGATGTCGGGCGCCGGCATGGTCACCGTCGAGATGACCGACGTCGAACGGCGCGGCCGCATCACCCATGGCTGCCTCGGCCTCTATTCCGACGACAACGAGGCGGCCGCCCGGCGCACGCTGGATGCAGCGAGGCGCGTCGCCGCGCCGGAAACGAAATTCGGCATTCAGCTTGCTCATGCGGGCCGCAAGGCCTCCAACCGAAAGCCCTGGGAAGGTGGCGGCCCATTGCAGCCGGGCGAGGATCCCTGGCAGACCGTCTCGGCCTCGGCCATCGCCTATGACACCGGCTGGAATGTGCCGCATGCGCTGGAGGAGGATGAAATCCTGCAGCTCATCGAGCGCTTCACTCAAGCCGCAAGGCGGGCCGAGCGCGCCGGCTTCGACTTCCTCGAACTGCACGCCGCGCACGGCTATCTGATCTTCCAGTTCCTGTCGCCGCTTTCCAACCAGCGCACCGACAGCTGGGGCGGCTCGCTGGAAAACCGCATGCGTTTCCTCATCGAGATCGCCAAATCGGTGAGGAAGGCAGTTCCAAACCTGATGCTTGGCGCCCGCCTGTCGGTGAAGGACTGGGTCGATGGCGGCTTCGAGGTCGACGAGGCGATCGAGGTGGCCAAAGCCTTGAAGGCGCTTAATGTTGCCTATATCTGCTGTTCGAGCGGCGGCAATTCGCCGTTGCAGAAGCTGCCGACCGGCGCCGGCTATCAGGTGCATCTGGCCGAAGCGGTGCGCAAGAGCGCCGGCATCCCGACACGGGCTGTCGGCCTGATCGACGATCCCTCGCAGGCAGAGGCGATCGTCGCCGACGGCCGCGCCGACATGGTCGCGCTGGCCCGCGCCTTCCTCGCCGATCCGCGCTGGGGCTGGCGCGCCGCCGCCACCTTCAGCGAGAAAATCCATCCCGCGCCACAGCTCGCCCGCTCGGTGACCACGATGCAGCACTGGATGAGGGGCTGAACAGGCTGCGCCGACGGTGGTTGCGCTGTCGTTCGCCGCGTCGTCTCCGGTCGGCGCGCAATATTGCGAAGGCACGGTGCACGGCCTGTCCAGGCACTACGATCTCGATACCGGCAGCGGGTTTCTCGCCGTGCGGGCGCGGCCGAACTCGTCGTCGCGCATGATCGGGCAATTGTTCAATGGCGACCACACCGAGATTTTCGACCGCCGGGGCAACTGGTACCAGGTCGAAATCGGCGGACGGACCGGCTGGGCCAACGCCCACTGGCTGCGCAACGACTGCGGTTACTGAGACCAACGATTGCGGTTGGTGAGACGTTTGGGCGCAGGCTGACGGCCATTTTTGCAACCATATTGGCTGCTTTGCGTTGCGGCCATCATGGATAACAAACCTTTTGAAACCCCGGTCGTGGTCGAACTCGGCCATGTCGGCAAATATCGCCAGATCCGCAGCACCCAGGAAGCGGCAGAGTGCCTGATGACGGTGTGGCCGCTCAATCGCGGCCCGCGCCATCGTGATGCTCTCGACACTTGCCTCAAAGTGCTGGAAGGTTATCGTTCGACGGCCGATGCACGCAGGGCTTTGATCGAAGCGGCCAAGGAATCGGAAGTGCTGGTTCCCGAAGACCGGCTGCCAGACGCCAAGTTGCATTGAAGCCCAGATAGCATTGAATAACGGGCCGCATTGAGCGGACGGACGAACCGGAGGATTTCATGGCGAAGCTGACTTACAAGATCGTCGAGCATGACGGGGGCTGGGCCTACAAGGTCGGTTCGACATTCTCGGAGACATTCCCGACCCACCAGGATGCGCTGCGCGCCGCCGAGATCGCCTCGGCCGAACAGCAGATCGCCGGCGCCACGGACGGCATCCAGTATGAGGATGCCGAAGGCAAGTGGCACGACGAACTGGCCGACGGCCGCGACCGGCCGCAGACCGAAGTTTCCGACTGATCCTTGCCCCTCAGCTTTCGCTGCCGGCCATGGATGCTCGCCTAAGCAATTCCCTTGGGAATTGCGTGTCAAAACAAACAGGCGGGACATCCTGCCGGTCAGTCGAAGCCGCGGCTTGATCACTTGCCGCAATATTGATCGTTCACGTTGGGCCTCACATTTCCATAGGGTCCTGACGGGTCGGAGGCGCACGGCCCCGTAGCGCCGCCATAGCCTTGGCTGCCGTCGGCATTGATGCTGCCGGTGGTGCTCTGGTCGACGGTCGATGACTGCTCGTTCCCGAACGGCCACCAGCTGTGATGGTTGGAATACGTGCTGTCCGATGACTGCGCCATCGCCGATGTGGCAAGACCGATCGTCAGCACGGATGCTGCAAAAACTTTCCTGTACATTGAATTACTCCGTATCCGCCGCCTTGGGTGCGACACGGGGTAAAACCGGATATCAGCCGAATGGTTCAGTGAAATTGTTGTGAGGCTGTGAGGTCTTGGCCGGCGAATGTCCGCTCGGCAATGCGCTTGATGAAGGCGATGACGCGGTCCGGCTCGACGAATTGCGGCATGTGGCCGAGGCCTTCGACCGTCTCGAAATCGAGCCCTTCGATCCTGTCCTTCATCGGCTCCCCATGTATGCGCATGGCGATGACGCGATCGGCTGTCCCGAAGAAAATGCCGGCCGGCATGGCGATCTCTTCATAGCGCTCTTCGATGCGGCCAAGATCCTGTTCGACCGCTACGAAATCGGTGGAGGTTGCATGGAAATGGCTTGGCCTCAGCCCGAGCCATCCGCCGCCATCGATCATGTAGTCGGCGGGAACGGCCTGCGGCGCGAAGATGAACTCCAGTGTCTGCCGCGCATATCTGAGGCTTGTCGGTATCGCGACGGTGTAGGCCATGATCCAGCGCCAAAGCCGCGAACGGATATAGAGCAGGCCCGCTTTCTCGCGGGCGCCGGCTTCCAGATGCGTCAGCGGCGCCAGCAAAGCGATGCCGGAAATCGCGCCGGGATGCTCCAAGGCCAGGGTCAGCGCGACGGCGCCCCCCAGCGAGTGCCCGACCACGAGCGGCCTTTCCAGCCCGAGTGTTTCGATGAAGCGCCTGATGATCTCGACCTGTTCAGGCAGACGGCCGGTGGCTCCTCGCGCGCGAACAGAATAGCCCGATCCCGGCCGGTCGAGTGCAATGAGGCGGTAGCCAGGGCCAAAGCGCTCAAACAGCGTGTGGCGAAACTGGTGGAGCTGCGCGCCAAGTCCGTGCACGAACAGGATCGGCCGTCCCTCGCCCGTTTCGACATAATGGATGCGGCTGCCGTCGATCTCGACGAAGTTTCCGCTGGCCGGCACCAGCCTTTCGGCCTTGGCGGCAATCCAGAGCGTAGCGGCCACCAGACAGGCCACGATGACGAGAGCCAGCACGGACAGGCCGGCGACAAGCCAAAGCAGAATCGATACCAGCATGTTTTCACCCGGGAAGCGGACCGGCGCGCACCATCACCCACTGACGAACGCTCGGCAAGGCAGATGGCGGCTTGTGTCGGCATTGCCGCCAGTTCGATGGCGCGCTATCTCAGGCGACCTTCTTTCTGCCTCAGGCGACCTTGTCTGCCAACGGGCCTGTTTGCCGGAGCCTTCCATGCCTGAAATCGTCACTGCCGCCATGCTTGTCATCGGCGACGAGATTCTGTCCGGCCGAACCAAGGATAAAAATATCGGCCACCTCGCCGACATCATGACGGCCATCGGCATCGACCTGAAGGAAGTGCGCATCGTTCCCGACGAGGAGGACGAGATTGTCGCTGCGGTGAATGCCGTACGCGCCCGCTACACCTATGTCTTTACCACCGGTGGCATCGGCCCGACGCATGACGACATCACCGCCGATTCCGTTTCCAAGGCTTTTGGGGTGCCGTGCGAATACGACGCCAAGGCCTATGCCATGCTGGGCGAGAGCTATGCCGCGCGCGGCATCGAATACACCGAGGCCCGCAAGCGCATGGCGCGCATGCCGCGCGGCGCCGACCATATCGACAATCCGGTCTCCGTCGCGCCCGGCTTTCGCATCGGCAACGTCCATGTCATGGCCGGCGTGCCGGCGATTTTCCAGGCCATGCTCGACAATGTCGTGCCGACGCTGAAGGCCGGCACCAAGATGCTGTCGGCCACCGTCCATTGCCCGTTCGGCGAAGGCCTGATCGGCGGTCCCCTGGGCGACATCCAGAAGGCGCATCCCGACACCATCATCGGCTCCTATCCGAAATATGGCGACGGCAAATTCTGGACGGAGCTGGTGGTCCGCGCCCGCAGCCAGGAGGCGCTGGATTCGGCACGCAAGGACGTCGAGGCGATGGTGGCCGGCTTCACCGCCGCCAATTGACCCTGGGTTCGCGGACCATCGCCGGGCCGGAACCAAGCACCGCACTCCCACGTTTTCCCTCGGGCGCAGCACGCGCTGGCAGATTTGAGGGATTTCGCATGCGCTTCAAGACCATCGTCGCCATATTGCAGAACGAACAGGACGCCGAACGCGTGCTCGACTGCGCCATCCCGCTTGCCGACCGGTTCGAGAGCCATCTCATCGGCATCCATGCCGAAGCGCTGCCCGTTCCCTACACCTCGGCAACCGGCTTCCCCGACACTGAGTTCCTGCAGGTCTCCGCCGACATGAACCGCGAGCGCGCCGAGAAATTGCAGGCGCTTTTCGTTGGGCGGATCGAGAATTCCGGCCTTTCCTTCGAATGGCGCAGCCTCGAGAGCTTTTCCGGCGACAGCGCGCTGACGGGTATTTCCAGCGTGCGCGCCGCCGATCTGATTATTGCCGCGCAGCGCGAGACCGGGGGCGACACGAGCGCCGATGTCGACACGCTGGTTTACGATGCCGGCCGGCCAGTGCTGGTGGTGCCGCATGAGGGGCCGTTGGTCACCACATTCAAACATGTGCTGCTGGCCTGGAACGGCAGCAAGGAGGCGGCGCGTGCCGCCTTCGACGCGCTGCCCTTCATCATCGAGGCCGAAAAGACCGACATTCTGGTCATCGATCCGCCGGATACGCTGGATGACAACCCGGAAGCCGCCGGCGCCGAGATCGCCGCGGCACTCTCCAGGCATGGCGCAACGGTCAGCGTGTCGGTGCAGAAATCGGGTAATGCTTCGGTCGATGACGTCATCCAGACCCGGATCGCCGAGACCGGAGCCGACCTTCTGGTGCTCGGCGCCTACAGCCATTCCTGGCTGCGTCAGCTTTTGTTCGGCGGCGTCACGCGCACCGTGTTGCGCAGCGTGCCGGTTGCGGCCTTTTTGTCGCGGTAACTCCACAGACTAGCCCCGCCCTTGCCAATGCCCTGACTTTCCAGTTAATTCCGCGCGCATTCCACAATGTTGCGCGCGGAGTGCAGAATGTCCCTTCCCGAAAAAGCCTTTCCGGTCTCCTGGGACCAGTTCCACCGCGATGCCCGGGCGCTCGCCTGGCGGCTTGCCGGCGCCAACAAGGGTCAGTGGAAGGCCATCGTCTGCATCACCCGTGGGGGCCTGGTTCCCGCTGCCATCATCTCACGCGAACTCGGCATACGCGTCATCGAGACGGTCTGCGTCGCCTCCTATCACGACTACACCAGCCAGGGGCAATTGCAGGTGCTGAAGGAGATCACGCCGGCGCTGCTCGCCGATGATGGCGCGGGCGTGCTGATCATCGACGACCTCACAGACACCGGCAAGACGGCAGGCATCGTGCGCGCCATGATGCCCAAGGCGCATTTCGCCACCGTCTACGCCAAGCCGAAAGGCCGGCCGCTGGTCGACACCTTCATCACCGAAGTCAGCCAGGACACCTGGATCTACTTTCCCTGGGACATGGGTTTCACCTACCAGAAGCCGATCGCCGACGATCACGCCGGCTGATTCGCGCCAGCCCCATTTCTGCCCAGACGGCCAAACCCGCCCCGTCTGCTATGAAAACAGACACTGGAAGGCACATTATTCTGTCGAATCGACGCCTGCTGGCGGATTGGACGGTTGGTGTGATGTTTTTTACTTTTAAGACTTACACTTGTCGGTAAGATTCATACGGCGGCTAACGATTCTGAGGGCTGGGGTAGCTTTCACTGATGCTGACGACACCGGCGACACACGACCATCTGGCTGAAAGGGTCCGCAAGCTCTTCGGCACTTCGCCTTGTCGCCTGCAGGTTGCCGCTTTGCCATGGCGCAATAACGAAGACGGCGTCGAGATCATGCTGATCACCAGCCGAGACACCGGGCGTTGGGTGCTGCCGAAGGGCTGGCCCGAGGCCAGGGAGCCGCTCTGCGAGGCAGCGGCACGCGAGGCGGGCGAGGAAGCCGGATTGCGTGGCAAGATTTCGCTTTTCGAGGCCGGTCGTTACTTCTACGCCAAGGCCCTCGCGTCCGGCGAGGAAGTCCCTTGCGAAGTGCTGGTGTTTCCGCTGCAGGTCGAGCACGTTGCCGACCGCTGGAAGGAAAAGCGCGCGCGCACCCGCAAATGGGTCAATGGGGCCGAGGCCGTACGCATGGTCAACGAGCCGGACCTCTGCCAGATCATCGCCCATTTCTGCGCCGATCCCGACAAGTTCGTCGTTAGAGCCTAGTCACAACTCCGCAGCGACCGCGCCACATTCCCATGCGCCCGCAGGTCTTGCCCATCAATACCATTCGACGTATCGCCCGCAGCGCCCATTGATCCGACTCCATCCGACATCGACGACAAGAGATGTGCCGGTATCACCTGCCCCCGACCCACTGCCGGATCTCGTCAGCCAATTGCTCGAGAACGCCTGCCGTCCCGGCGGGGAGCGGGTCCGGAAACCGTTGCTCGGGATACGCGAGCGTTCCCCCCAAATGGACCGGCTGGACACAAGGCATCTGTGCTGTTCGAAAAGCTTGACCATGTTGTCCGCGCATTGGCGCACACTCGGATCGTCCGCGGGATCGCTGGCGCCGTTGACGATGACCGCTCCGAGTTTTCCTTTGAGCTGTTGTCCGTCGCGCCACAGGGGATCGGATCTGTCGAGCAAGACGACGCCCAGGGCCGGCGGCATTCCGAAGCAGGTGGGAGTAGCCATCAGAATCACGTCCGACTCTTTCATGAGTGACAGAACACGATCGATCCCGTCGCAGTGGTATCCGAACGTTTGATAACACTGCTCGCACCCGAGACAGTCGATACGCTCATCGGCCAGGCGCACCTGTTCCACGACCTTCACCCGCCGCTCTCTCTCCAGCGAGCGAAGAACCTCGCCGAGCATCCGCCCTGAGTTACTGGACGCGCGCGGGCTGCAGTCTATTCCAATGATGGTCGTCGCTTTGTCCATGTGAGAATCCCTAGTAAGGCGTGTCAGCTCGATGCCGAACGGCACGGGCGAAGTTTTGAGTATCCCCAACGATGGCTTCAAAGTCGACGATACTGCTCTTTACGGCTGAATTCTCCGGATCACTCCCGATACGTGACACCAAAGCCATCCCCAAATCCCCAGCCATGGCCCTTTACCCCAAACGAAATGAGCTCTTGGGCAGAGTCTAACGGAAGCAGCCGTTGAAGTTCGCGACTTGTCGTACAATCGGACAGACCCTCCCCTTTCAGGTTACGATTGGTTGCGGCTTGACATGCAGGTATTTACCTGCATATTGTGTCTTCAAGATGAGTGAGACCGATGGACGCCGACAAGGTTTTCAAAGCGCTGGGCGACCCGACCCGGAGAAGGCTGCTCGATCTTCTGTGTGAGAAGAACGGCCAGACGCTCGGCGAGCTTTGCCAAAACCTCGACATGGCAAGGCAATCCGCGACCCAGCACATCGATCTTCTGGAGGCGGCCAATCTGATCAGCACGGTCAAGCGTGGCCGAGAGAAGCTGCATTTCATCAACCCCGTGCCGCTGCACGAAGTCTACGAGCGGTGGGTGCGAAAATTCGAACGGCAGCGGCTGAGCCTGCTGCACGACCTGAAACAAGAACTCGAAGGAGACGACCAATGACCCGGGAAACCACCAGTTTTGTCTACGTGACCTACATCAGATCGACGCCACAAAAGGTGTTCGAAGCCATCACCAGGCCCGATATCGCCAAGCGCTACTGGGGCCACGAAAACGTCTCCGACTGGAAGCCCGGCTCGAAATGGGAACACATCCGCGCCAATGACGAACGGACCGTCGAACTCGTTGGCAAGGTCGTCGAAATCTCGCCGCCAACCCGGCTGGTCATGAGCTGGGCCAACGCCTCGCAGGCCGACGATCCGACCAAGCACAGCCAGGTGACGTTCGCCATCGAGGAATACGACACCATGGTCAAGCTGACCGTCAGCCATGACGAGCTCGAAGCCGGGAGCGGCATGGCCAAAGGCATCAGCCAGGGTTGGCCGGCCGTGCTGTCCAGCATGAAATCCTTCCTCGAAACCGGCACAGGCATCGACCTGTTCGCCAAGCCGAAATCGGCCTGAAGCACCGCGGAGAACGATGATGACCAAGCACTTTACCGGCGGCTGCGCCTGCGGCGCGATCCGCTATGAGGTCAGCGGCGAGCCGATCTTTCAGAACCACTGCCAATGCCTCGATTGCCAAAAGCGCAGCGGTACTGGCCATTGTTCCTATGTGACCTTCGGCCGGCGCGCTGACGTAAAGATCACCGGCGAGCCGAGCACATGGCGGATGATCGCCGACAGCGGCAATGAAAAAGCCCAGGCCTTTTGCCCGACCTGCGGCACGCCGGTCTACGTAACGTTCGTCGCCATGCCGGAGGTGACGGCGATCCAGGCCACGAGCCTCGACGATCCCGGCCAGTTCGACCCGCAGGCGGTCACCTACACCGTGCGCGGCCACGTCTGGGACACGATCGACCCAGCGCTTCAGCCATTCGAGCGAATGCCTGGATGAACCAGGCAGAGCCCTATCCCTCGGATAGGGCTCTGCGTTCAGCTCAGATCACCAGGCCCTTGGTCAGTTCCAGCGCCTGCCGCTCGAACAGGCGGCGGTAGATGCCGCCCTTCAGCCGGATCAGCTCGTCATGCGAGCCTTCCTCGACGATCTTGCCACGGTCGAACACGAGCAGCCTGTCCAGCGCCCGCACCGTCGACAGACGGTGCGCGATGACCAGCGTCGTGCGGCCAACCATCAGCCGCTCCATCGCCTGCTGGATCAGCACTTCCGATTCCGAATCGAGGCTCGATGTCGCCTCGTCCAGGATCAGGATGCGCGCATCCGCCAGGAAGGCGCGTGCGATCGCCACCCGCTGGCGCTCGCCGCCCGACAGCTTCACGCCGCGTTCACCGACCAGCGTGCCGTAGCCCTTCGGCAGGCTGGTGATGAAGTCATGCGCGCTGGCGAGCTTGGCGGCATGCTCGATCTCGGCCTGCGTGGCGTCCGGACGGGCGTAGGCGATGTTTTCCGCCAGCGAGCGGTGGAACAGGATGGGCTCCTGCTGGACGATGGCAATCTGCGCGCGCAGCGACGCCTGTGCAACCTGGGAGATGTCTTGGCCATCGATCAGTATCCTGCCGCCGCTGACATCATAGAGACGCTGGATCAGCTTCACGAAGGTCGTCTTGCCCGAGCCGGAATGGCCGACCAGTCCGACCCGCTCGCCCGCCGCTATCTCCACCGAAAAGTCGCGGTAGAGCGGCAAGCGATGGCTGCCATAGTGGAAGGTGACGTTATCGAAGGCGATGTGGCCATGCGTGATCCGGATCGGCTTGGCGCCGGGCCGGTCCTCGATGCCGAGCGGTTGCGACTGGAAATCGACCAGTTCCTCCATGTCGTTGACCGAACGCTGCAAATTGCGGATATGCGTGCCGATGTCCCTGAGGTAGCCCTGCAGCACGAAGAACGAGGTCAGCACGAAGGCGACATCGCCCGCACTTGCCTGGCCCCAGGCCCACAGCATCAGCGACAGGCCGATTACTGCCGTCCGCAGCACCAGCAACATGGCGCCTTGCGTCGTGCCGTTGATGGTGCCGCGCACCCAGGTGCGGCTGGTCCGCGCGCGCCATTTGGCGACGACCTTGGCAAGACGCGTCTCCTCGCGCGTCTCGGCACCGAAACCCTTGACCACGGCATTGCAGCTCACCGCATCGGCAAGCGAGCCGCCAAGCCGCGTATCCCAGCTGTTGGCGAGCCGTGCCGCGGGCGCGACATAGCCGAGCGACAGCAGCGCCGTCACGGTGATGAACAGCAGCGAGCCGACTGCCACGACCAGCCCCATCAGCGGCCAGAACCAGCCGAGCAGCAACGTCGAGCCGACCAGCATGGCGACCGACGGCAGCAACGCAATCAGGATGGTGTCGTTGAGCAGGTCGAGAGCCCACATGCCGCGCGTGACCTTGCGCACCGTCGATCCGGCAAAGCTATTGGCGTGCCAGTCGGTTGAGAAGCGCTGCACGCGATGGAACGCGTCGGCGGCGACGTCGGCCATCATCTTCAGCGTCAGCTCGACAATACCCATGAAAGCCAGGTTGCGCAGCACCACGCCGGTCAGCGCCAAAGCGATGAGCGCGGAGAACGCCGCCATTGCCGCATTCCACGCGACATCGTCAGCCAACGCACTGCTGGCGACGGCGTCGACCAGCCGGCCGGAATAGAGCGGCGTCAAGACGTCGGCCAGGGTCGACAGCAGGAAGCTGCCCATGATCAGCGAAAGCCGCCACGGCTGGCGCCGCCAGTGGCTGAGCGTGAAGCCAAGAACGCTGCGAAAGGCGCTTGCACGCAGATCGATGCGGAAACGAGCCATGTTGTCATCCGGGCGCAAATCTGCCCGGTCCCGGTAAGGTCTGAAATTGAAAACCGCGCTGGGCAATTCGCCCGGGGCTGCGGAGGTTCGGCATAGGTTGCGGCGCGCCCCGGTTTGTCGGGTGGCGACCGGCATCGGCAGAAGCCTGTACTCGACCCGGCATCGGTGCGAAGGGCAAACCTTCGCCGGACGCCAGGTGAGACCTAGGCTTCGCGGCCTCGCATTACCATGTGAAATACTGCCATTCAGACCTCCCGCAAGACACTTGCGGAGCGGTCCTTATAGAGACGCCATGAAGGATCGCCAAGGCCGGGCACGTGGCAAAGCGTAACTGGTCCAACCAGTGAGGTTATTTTACAACAACAGCCGGTCAACCCCCTCGCTATGCCTCATTCCGGGTTGCGATCGAGGCGCATGTAGCGGCCGTCGATCGATGCCTTGAAGCCCAGCTTCTCATAAAGGCCATGCGCGTCACTGGTCGACAGGCTCCAGTGCGAGACCGTGCTGAGTTCAGGGTGGTCGATGAGCGCCTGCACCAGTTGCAAGCCAATGCCTTGGCCGCGATGCTGCGGCCAGATGATGATGTCGGCGAGATAGGCAAACACCGTACGGTCGGTGATGGCCCGGCCAAAACCGACTTGGTTCCCATCGATATAGGCCGCGGTGCAGAACGAGTTGGCAAAAGCGCGGCGATGAAACTCATCGCTGCGGCCGGCGCCCCAATAACTCGCCATCAACAGGTCGGAGGTCGCCCGGAAGTCGATCCGTGACATGTCGAAGCTGATCTCAGAGTCGGGCATGGTGCCTCGCAAAGAATGAGGGCGGCCGAATTTCGGTCCGGCCCGTGGTTTGGTTACCGACCTGGCGCGCTTACGGCACCACGAGATAGGCCTTCTGGTCGGCGATCGCGATGGTCACGTCGGTGCCGGAATTGAACTCGACGAAATCGAGCTCCATCCCGTCGCTGAAGATGACGCCGCCCCTGCTCTGCCGCGAAGAAACCACCAGCGGCCGGTCGCGGGTGATGACGCCATGCACAAGCGACACGCCGGTCGTGTTGCTCGGAAACGGTTCGCGCACCGAAAAGAACAGCTGTTCGCCTTCGCGGTCATAGCCTTGCGGCGGCACGGTCGGCACGGAGTTGTCACCATAGGCCGCGGCCAGTCCCGCGGCGCCCGCCATAACCGAGCGCAGCCAGCCGGTAGAGCCGGCGCCCGTGGAGATGATAATGCCGCTCGACGACTGGCGCTCGGTCCTGCCGCCATAGGTCAACTCGTAGCGCGCCGAGACGTGCGTCGAGGCGCCAACGAACAGATCGTTGAAGGCGATCAGCCGGCGTCCGTCATTGGAGCGCGCTTCGGCCATCACCACCGCCTGGCGCTTCGCCTTGCCGGCGATCGTCAGGCCGAGGACCTTTTCGGTATCGTCGGCATTCCACGGCAGCAACACGCCGTCGAAAAGCGCCGGGTTCGGGTTGATGCCGATCAGCGGCTGGTACGGGAGGTACTTCGCGGTGTTGGACACCAGCCCGTCCTGACCGAGCGCGATCACCGCGTCGGAGCCGAATTCGAACTGCGGTACCAGTTCGCGGTCGAGCCGCAACTGTTTGAGGCCTTGGGGAAGCGAACCCATCACCCGGTCGAGCGCTTGGTGATAGGCATCATGCGCTGCCTTGACCGGGTCGAAATTCATGCCTGCCTGCCGGAGATAAAAGCGCGCCTGTCCCTGCGTGTTGAAGCGCGTCGTCAGCTCCTCGAGCTCGGTCTTGCGGGTGACGACGATCACCCGGTCGATCGGCCTGCCGCTCTGGTCGCTTGCCACCCGTGCTTGCCTTTCAGGACCCGGCTTTCGGCGTGGAAAGCTGGCTGAGCGCGCTGGTGAGCATGTCAGGCGTGATCGACAGATTGCCGACCGAACCGCCCTTTTCCGCCCAGGCCTTGAAGGCCATCGCCGTCAGCACGTGGGCGGGCGCCGACGAATAGACGGTCAGTTCCAGCTGCTGCGCCTTGGCTTGCGCCTCGGCAAGCGTCAGCTTGTTGCGCGCTTCGGTGTCGACCAGCAGCTTGTTGCGTTCGGCAAGCTCGATTTCGGTCGCCAGTTCGCTCTGCTTGATCTCGCGCTCCTTCTCCACGCCCCAGGCACGGCGCCCATAGATCGCGGCGTCGGCCTGGCGCTGCAGCGCCTCGCGATATTCGGTCTGGAGCGCCTTGCGGATCTCCGGCGTCGGCTGGACCGAGGTGATGTGGACCTCCTCGATCGACAGGTCGGCGGTTGCCGCAATCGGATCGTTGCGCAGGAGTTCGGCGAGATTGCCACCGAGCTTGGTCACCTCGGCCAGCGCCTGCTCCAGCGTCATGCTCGAAACCACCGCGCGGGCGCGGCTCTGTATCGCAAGCACCAGGCGCTCGGCGATCTTCTCCCGGCCGTCGCCGACGACGTCGGCACGGCTGAGCTTGGCGCTGAAATCAAAACCTTCGGCTGCCTTGAGTGGATCGATGATGCGGTAGCTGACCGACCCCTGGATTGCCAGATCCTGGAAATTCGCCGTCGTCTCGGTGAAGATGAAAGGGTTGTCGAGCGACGTCACCGGCACCAATGGCGATGGTGGTGCCGAACGTCCCGTACCAGAAGGAGATGCCGCGCCCCTGCTCACGGACCTTGCCGTTCTTGAAGCGCAGGATGTGATATTCAGGCGTTCCCTTGAAATAGCTGAAAAACATGAAAGCCCCAAGGTTCTCTAATTAAACGAAGTTCAGCCGCGATCCCTGAAACGGTTGGTGATGGGATAACGGCGGTCGCGGCCAAAATTCTTCCGGGTGATCTTCACACCCGGCGCCGCTTGCCGGCGTTTGTACTCGGCAATGTAGAGCAAATGTTCGACGCGCGTCACCGTCGCCCGGTCGTGGCCGCGCGCGACGATGTCGTCGACGCCCATTTCGTTCTCGACCAGGCATTCCAGAATGTCGTCCAGCACCGGATAGGGCGGCAGCGAATCCTGGTCGGTCTGGTTCTCGCGCAATTCCGCCGACGGCGCCTTGTCGATGATATTCCTGGGGATCACCTCGCCTGAGGGACCGAGCGCGCCCGGCGGCACATGGCTGTTGCGCCAGCGCGACAGCGCATAGACCTGCATCTTGTAGAGGTCTTTTATCGGGTTGAAGCCGCCATTCATGTCGCCATAAAGCGTGGCGTAGCCCACCGACATCTCGCTCTTGTTGCCCGTGGTGACGACCATCGAGCCGAACTTGTTGGAGATCGCCATCAGGATCGTGCCGCGCGCGCGGCTCTGCAAATTTTCCTCGGTAATGCCTTCCTTGGTGCCCTCGAAAAGCTGCGTCAGCGTATGCAGAAAACCCTCGACCGGTTCGAAGATCGGCACGATGTCATAGCGGCAGCCAAGCGCACGGGCGCAATCCTCGGCATCCTTCAGCGAATCCTCCGAGGTATAGCGGTAGGGCATCATCACCGCCCGCAGCCGCTCCTCGCCGAGCGCATCGACGGCCAATGCGGCGCAGATCGCCGAATCGATGCCGCCGGAGAGACCCAGCACGACGTTCT
The DNA here is from genome assembly GCF_000502815.1 of Mesorhizobium sp. LSJC269B00. Classification (NCBI taxonomy): domain Bacteria; kingdom Pseudomonadati; phylum Pseudomonadota; class Alphaproteobacteria; order Hyphomicrobiales; family Phyllobacteriaceae; genus Mesorhizobium; species Mesorhizobium sp. LSJC269B00. Next base: position 344,426 of record NZ_AYVN01000005.1, on the reverse strand, counting down.
TGAAGCCGTTCTTGTTGACGTAGTCGCGCAGGCCGAGCATGCAGGCGCGGTAGTCCGCCTCCTCGCGCTCGGGGATTTTCGACATCGGCCCTTCCGAGCAGACCCAGCCGTCAGCTGTGCGCTTCCACTCGGTGACGGCAAGCGTTTCCTCGAACTGGCTCATCTGGAAGGCGAGAGACTTGTCCGCATTTAACGCGAAACTCGCGCCGTCGAACACGAGTTCGTCCTGCCCCCCAACCTGATTGGCGAACAGAAGCGGAAGACCGCTTTCGATGACCTGGCGCAGCGCTACTTGATGGCGCACATCGAGCTTGCCGCGATAATAGGGCGAGCCGTTCGGCACCAACAGCAGTTCCGCCCCACTCTCAGCCAGCGTTTCGCAGACGCCGAAATCGTTCCAGATCTCCTCGCAGATCGGGATACCGATCCGCACCCCTCGGAAATTGGTGGGGCCGGAGATCGAACCTTCCGAGAAGACACGCTTCTCGTCGAACTCGCCATAGTTCGGCAGATCAACCTTGTCTCGGGTCGAAAGGATTTTGCCTCCGTCGAGCACAGCGACCGAATTGTGCTTGCCCTTCTCGCCCTGCCGGGGGAATCCAATGATGATGCCGGGACCACCATCCGCAGTTTCGCGCGCCAACTCGTCTGTTGCCTTTAGGCAGCCCTCCAGAAAGGCCGGCTTCAGCACCAGATCCTCCGGCGGATAACCGGAGATGAAAAGTTCCGTGAACAGGATGAGGTCGGCACCTTGCCGGGCTGCATCCGCCCTCGCCTCACGCGCTTTGGCGAGATTGCCGGCGATGTCACCGACGATCGGGTTCAACTGGGCAACGGCAATGCGAAGCGTGTCAGGAGCGGTCTTCTTGGTCATGCTTGCGGTTTAGCGCGGCAAATTTGCCCCGGCAATGGCGTTCGTTAGGACCACCCCGGACTGATCGAATTCGATCATGTCCCGGACCGATCTATTTCGATCGTGTCTAGTCCGCCATTATTCGCGTAGCGCCTCCGGCGACCGGTTCTCTCCGATCGACATCGCCAGAATGCGCGAGATGTGCCGGTGCGGCAGGCCGGTTTCCTGCGCCCATTTGTTGATCTGCGCCTGAATCCTGTCGAGATCCCTCTTCGACGTCGGACTTTCGGCGATGTCGAGGCCGGCGTCACGCAAAGCCGCGACCATATCGGCCGAGATGACGAAGGCGTCCCATTGCAGCCAACGCAGGAAATACTGGCCGGTGTTGCCGCCAAGCCGGCTGCCATGCTTGCCGAGATACGCCATCAGCCCGACCTGGTCGTCGTCAGGCCACTCCGCGAGGAATTTGCCGAAACCGCCATGTTCCTTTCGACACACGCTCAACGAAGGCGGCGTTGTCGCGGACGGATTTGATCTTCTGCGGGTTGCGCACAATGCGTTGATCAGCCGTCAGGTCATGCCAGAAGTCATCAGGTTGAAACAACAGCCGTTTCGGCTCGAAATGGAGAAAGGCTTCCTCGAACCCGGGCCATTTCTGTTCGATGACGCGCCAGACGAAGCCGGCGGCAAACACCCGCTCGGCCATCGTCGACAGGATGCGATCGTCCGTAATGTCGGCAACAGCAGCATTGTCAGGCGCCGGCCCGAGCAGTGAGGTCAGCACGGCGTCGCCGCCTTTGCGTTTTGCAGCACGGGCGCGAATCTTCGCGAAATCGGGCATCCTGCATCCTCGCGCCGCGCTTTTGACGAAACGCCATCTTCCTATATGCAAACGAGGCTGCCAAGCCGATGCTTTTCCTATGGAGACATCCATGCACAAGACCGTGCCAGAACTGGCCAACCGCTGGCTGAGGCGAACGCCGGAGGGCCTCAGCGAGCTCGAGCGGCGGGTGTTGCAGAGCACTGTCGACCGCAAGCCCATCTCGCAGGATATCAACGACAGCCTCACCGGCCTTCAGGGCGCCGGCGACCGGATCGCCGATGCCATTGCCCGCATCGGCGGCTCGTGGACGTTCATCCTGTCCTTCATTGCTTTCCTGGTGCTGTGGATCGGCGCCAATTGGTGGCTGCTCGGGCGAGACTCATTCGATCCCTACCCCTTCATCTTCCTCAATCTCGTGCTGTCGATGATCGCCGCCCTGCAGGCGCCGGTGATCATGATGTCGCAGAACCGCCAGGCCGCACGCGACCGTATCGACGCCGCGCATGACTATGAGGTCAACCTCAAGGCCGAGATCGAGATCATGGCTCTGCATGAAAAGCTGGACGAACTGCGCCACAGCCAGATCATCGGCGTGCGCGAGGACATCGCGCGCCTGGCCGAACAGGTGAACCGCATAGACGAAAAAGTGTCGGGCCGGCAAACCTCTCAATGACCGGGATCGTCCATCACCTCATCGAGCAATATGGGTTGATCGCGGTTTTCCTGGGCTGTGTCGCCGAAGGCGAAAGTGCGGCCATCCTCGGCGGCTTCTTCGCCCATCAGCATGTCTTCATCCTCTGGAAGGCTTTCCTCACGGCCGCCATTGGCGCCTTCGTCGGCGACACGTTTTTCTTCATTCTCGGCCGCAGCTTTGCCGACCATCCCAGGGTGCTGAAACTGAAGGCGAGGCCCGGCTTCAACCACGCCTACCGTCTCGTCTCGTCCCATCCCAACATATTCGTCCTATCCAACCGCTACATCTATGGCCTGCGCCTGGTCGGCGGCATCGCGGCCGGTTTCGCCAGCATTTCGGTAGCGCGCTTCGTTATCCTCAACGCGGTGTCGTCGCTGGTCTGGGCGGCTTTGTTCTGCGGCATCGGCTACGTCTTCGGCCTCGGCGCCGAGCAGATGATAGGCAAGGCACTGCTCCATCACGAACGGCTGCTGATCGCGCTTGCCATAGGTCTGGGCGTCGCCATCCTTGCCTGGCTCATCGCCCGCACCGTCGCCGGCAAGGAGCGCGCCAAGGACGCCCGCGACAGCGAAACCACATCGTAAGGTTCAGTCGTCGTCCTCGACCAGAGCCCGGTCGCCGCGATCGAGGATCAGCGGGATGATGAGATCTTCCTCGTCGGCCAGATGCCGCTTCAGCATGGCGATCAGCCGGCTGTTCTCGTCCGCATAGGCGTCGGCGGCGAAGCGCTGCCTGTCCTCGCTCTCCTCGAGCGTGCGGATGAAGGCGTTCGCCGTCTCGGCGTTGCGCTCCAGCCCCTCATGAATGGTGTGATGGTCGGCATCGAGGATTTCGAAGCCGCGCTTCAGGCGCGGCTCCGCCTTGGCGAAAGCCGGGAAATATTGGTAGTCCTCGACATTGTGGTGGCCGTCGAGATTGCCGAGAAAGTGGTTCAGCCGCGGCGCGAACCAGCGCGCGAAATCCGGCGCCGTCAGCCTGCCTTCGCGATAGTCGCCAATGCCGTTGGTGAGCATGCCGCCCAGCTCTCGGAACATGTCGTGCCGCTGCAGCCACATGTGTGCCATGCCGTGGATGTTGGCGTGACCCTGCCATGTCTCGCGCGGATATTTTTCCGCCAGCCAGCGCAGGTCTTCCGGCAGGCCGGCTCTTTCAAGCAGCAGAAAATTGGCTTCCACGACGTCAGTCTCCTTTGGTGACTAACATATGGGAGCGTTCAGATCAGATCGGTAGTCCCGTGATGCGCTCGATGAGGGCGACTCCCCAGACGCCGGCGACGATAACAACCGAAATCAGCACCGCCAGCGAGCCGCAGTCCTTGGCGAGCTGGATGTCGACGTTGAACTCGCGACTGAAGGCATCGCAGGCTGCCTCGATGCCGGTGTTCAGCACTTCGACCATGATGAGCAGCAGCACCGCGCCGATCAACAGCGCGTAGCCGCGCCACGAGATCGAGACGAACCAGCCGAGCGGCAGCGCCAGCACCAGCAGCATCAGTTCCTGCTGAAATGCCCTTTCGCTGGCGGCGAGCTTGCGAAAGGCTCGCACAGAATTGAAGTAAGCACCGATCAGCCGCTGCATGCCGCATCCCCTTCGAATCACCGGCAGGGGATATCGCAATGGCTGGATCAAGGGAATAAGGCAGCCGCCGCAAAATCACTCCTCCGCAACCTTGATCGTCGGCGTCGACTTCTCGAACTGCGGCAGTCCATCGTCGATCGTATAGTAGTCGCCCTTGTCGCCGACAAAGATGTGGCATTGGCCTTGGAGCCCGGTCGGGTTGTCGAACGATCCGGCCAGAACTGAGACATAGGCATCCTGACCCGGCTTCCAGAACAGCACCGAGCCGCAGATCTTGCAAAAGCCGCGCTTGGCAAAGGAAGACGATTCGTACCAGCTGATGTTGTCGGCGCCGGTTATCGTGATGTCGCCGTCGGCGACGTTGGTCGCGGCGTAAAAATGCCCGCTCTGCTTGCGGCACTGCGAACAGTGGCAATAAATGACGCCGCGCAACGGCCCTCGCGTCTGGAAACGCACTGCTCCACACAGGCAAGATCCGCTGTGGTTGTTGCTCATCCCTGCCTCCACCGTCCATCGTTCACGGGTTCGCCGCTGGCCGAGAGGATTTCAGTTTTGCCGCAGCCGGGCACCGGCAAATGCGACATGGGGTGGGCGTGTTCGGACCTGACCTCAGGATCTTTGCAAGCATTGCTGTAGCCTGCAGCAGAATGGGTCCCGTTACCTGGCGGGACATTAAGAAAACTTTAGCGCCGGCGCATCTATGGTTGTGCCAAGCGAATGTCGCGATTGGGGACGTGTCTTTCGCAGGATGATCCGAAATACGGCTGGCACTCTCCGGTCGGCGGCATCTCGCACGGTCTGCGATGGTTCCCAGAGGCAGAGTGAACAGAACATGCAGCCGGCAGCCGTCCAGACCGACCGAAACAGCGACATTGCAACAGCCGTTGTGGCGACCATGCGTCAGCTCGGCGTGCTTGGCCTGCCGCGCAATTACGAAATCTTCTACGAAGCACTGAAAGGCACCAATCGCGAACTCGGCCTGGCCGTCGTCGCGCTGGGCAACCAGCCGACGCAGGACGATCTCGACCGCATCGGCCGCGCTTTCTTTGCCCAGCATCACGGTCCCGGCATTGTCGAGCAGGCGCGCGACGTGTTGGCCAGGGAACTCGAGGACATCGCCTTGCTGCTGCGCAGCGAACGTAGCCATATCGAGAAATACGGCAAGATCCTCGATGAGACATCGAGTGGCCTCGCCAACCGCAGCCTGCTTTCGCAGGATCTGCTGCAGAAGGTCGCCAGCGCCATGGCGGCGGCCACCAACTCGACCCTCGACCACGGCAAGCAGGTTGCAACCACGCTGAGCGACAAGACGGCGGAACTGGAGAGCGTCAAGTCGAAGCTTGAGGAGTACAAGCGGCTCGCCGACACCGACCCCTTGACCCATATCTGGAACCGCCGCGCCTTCGACAAGCAAATCACGGCGATTTACACCTCCAACAAGGGGATCCTGTTCAACGCCCTGATCCTTGCCGACATCGACCATTTCAAGGGTGTCAACGATCGCTACGGCCACCCGGTCGGCGACAAGATCATCCAGATCGTCGCTGAAATCTTCCAGACCAGCATCCGTGAAGATATGTTCGTTGCCCGCACCGGCGGCGAGGAATTCGCGCTGATCGTCGAGGGCGCCAGCGAGGATACCACTTACGAGATCGCCGAACGCATCCGCGTGCTGATCGAACAGACGCCGTTCACCAGCAGCCAGACCGGCGCCAATTACGGCACGGTGACCGTTTCCATGGGCATCTGCATGGCTTCCGAAGCGGAAAGCCCGGAGGATCTTTACACCAAGGCGGACCGGGCGCTCTACCGCTCCAAGGTTGGCGGGCGCAACCGCGTCACCCGGCACTCGACAATGGCCGGCCGCACCGGCAAGAACTGGCTGCTATACAAGAAAGACTGACGCTTCGGCGTGCAGCCAATTCCCGGGCACAGGCAAATTTATCGGATCCCGCCTCTTTCCATATGAATTTCCGTGGACTATATTTTCCATGGAAAGAGAGAGGCCATGTCTGTTACACAACCCAATGCTGCCGCCCCTGATCTGACCGCGAAGGCGGCCGAAAACGCGGTTCTGACCAAGGCCACGCTGCGCGCCGCCGAACTCTTGGATATAACCGCCAGGGTGCTTGCGTCGATCATCGGCGTCTCGGAAGCAACGGTTTCACGCATGCGCAGGCAGGAATTCCTGCTGGAGCGCGGCACCAAGCCGTTCGAACTCGCGGTGCTGTTCGTGCGGCTGTTCCGTTCGCTCGACGCCATTGTCGGCGGTGACGAGACGATAGCCCGGGCATGGCTGAAGAACGCCAATACCGCGTTCGATGGCAGCCCGCTTGAAAAGATCCTCACCATTACCGGGCTTGTCGATGTCATTGCCTATCTGGACTCCCGACGCGCTCTCGTCTGAAGCCGTCCGGCTCGACGGCAAATACTGGCGCATGGTCGAGGCGCAGCACCGCGTCTCGACGCTGAAGATCGTCGACACGCTGGACGAACAGGCGCTGCTCGAGGATCTGATCGAGGAGACCAAGCCGCAGATCCCCATGGAATGCCGGCATCTCCACTATCTCTTGGCGACGCCCTTCCGCTACGGCTCGATCTATCCCTACGGCTCGCGCTTCCGCCGCGCCGGCCGCACTCTGGGGGTCTACTACGCGGCGGAGACGATCATGACGGCGGTCGCCGAAATGGCCTTCTACCGCCTGCTGTTCTTCGCCGATTCGCCCGACACGCCATGGCCGCGCGACGCCGCCGAATACACCGCCTTCGCCGCCGCGATCCGTACCGACAATGCCATCGACCTGACGCGGCCGCCGCTCGACCGCGATCGGGCCCATTGGACGCATCCGACCGACTATGCCGCCAGCCAGGCGATTGCCGATGTCGCGCGTGAGGCTGGGCTGGAGGCGATCCGTTACCGTTCGGCGCGCGACCCGAAGGGCGTCAATGTGGCGCTGCTGACATGCCGCGGCTTTACCAAGGCCAAGCCGCTGGAGCCGCACACATGGCGCATCCGGCTAGGCTCCCTCGGCGTCCAGGGGATCTGCGAATTTCCGGAAAGGCGCATCGAGTTTTCCAGAACCGCCTTCGCCAATGATCCCCGGCTCAACGGATTGCGCTGGGAACGCGGGCGTTGATCAAACGAAAAAGCGCCGGATTTCTCTGGCGCTTATCATTTCAATTCTGAAAACGGGTTCAGCCGTTAGCCACCTGCTTGTGCTGCACCGGATGGCTCTTCTTCAAGAGATCCGACACCAGGAACGCCAGCTCGATCGCCTGGTCGGCGTTGAGGCGCGGGTCGCAATGGGTGTGATAGCGGTCCTGCAGCTCCTCGGCGGTGATGGCGCGGGCGCCGCCGGTGCATTCGGTGACGTTCTTGCCGGTCATCTCGACATGGATGCCGCCGGGGTGCGTGCCTTCGGCGCGATGCACCTCGAAGAAGGTCTGCACTTCCTTGAGGATGCGGTCGAACGGCCGCGTCTTGTAGCCGGCAGCCTCGATCGTATTGCCGTGCATCGGGTCGGACGACCACACGACGCTGCGACCTTCCTTCTGCACCGCGCGCACCAGCTTCGGCAGATGGTCGGCGACCTTGTCGGAGCCGAAGCGGGCGATCAGCGTCAGCCGGCCCGGCTCGTTCTCCGGATTGAGCAGGTCGATGAGCTCCAGCAGGCCGTCAGTCGTCAGCGACGGGCCGCATTTGAGGCCGAGCGGGTTCTTGATGCCGCGGCAATATTCGACATGCGCATGGTCGGGCTGTCGGGTGCGGTCGCCGATCCAGATCATGTGGCCCGACGTTGCGTACCAGTCGCCGGAGGTCGAATCGACGCGGGTCAGCGCCTCTTCATAGCCGAGCAGCAGCGCCTCGTGACTGGTGTAAAAGTCGGTCTCGCGCAGCGCGTAGTTGGTCTCCGAGGTGATGCCGACGGCCTTCATGAAGTCCATCGTCTCGGTGATGCGGTTGGCGAGCATGCCATACTTCTCGCCTTGCGGGCTGTCGGAGACGAAGCCCAGCATCCAGCGATGCACATTCTCCAGGCTGGCGTAGCCGCCTTGGGCGAAGGCACGCAGCAGGTTAAGCGTCGCCGCCGACTGGCGGTAGGCCATTTCCTGGCGGGCCGGGTCGGGAATACGCGACTTGGGGTCGAACTCGATGCCGTTGATGATGTCGCCACGGTAGCTTGGCAGCGTCACCTCGCCCTTGGTCTCATTGTCGGACGAGCGCGGCTTGGCGAACTGGCCGGCGACACGGCCGACCTTCACCACCGGCTGCGCGCCGGCAAAGGTCAGCACCACCGACATCTGCAGGAAGACGCGGAAGAAGTCGCGGATGTTGTCGGCGCCATGTTCGGCGAAACTCTCGGCGCAATCGCCGCCCTGCAGAAGGAATGCGTCGCCGGCAGCGACAGCCGCAAGCTGCTTCTTCAGCTTGCGCGCCTCACCGGCAAAAACCAGCGGCGGAAAGGTGGCGAGCTGGGCTTCCGTGTTCTTCAGCGCGGCGAGGTCCGGATAGGCAGGAACCTGCTTGATCGGCTTTGCTCTCCAAGAATTCGGCGACCATTTCGTCATCGCTGCACCCAAACGCTCTTTCCAGCAGGCTTTTGCCCGCCATTCCCGCCCCATATGGGGATGGCGGCTCCATACACGAAGCCGATTTTCTATTCTAGACCGGAATTCAAGCGCTGGCGAATGATGGGGAGCTCCATGCCGCGACCCACTTTGGCTTCTTATCTTCGCGACGGCTGTGCAATATCCCTTGGTGCCAGAATCGATCCTCACCGATGTAGTCGCGCCGGTCATCGTCCGCTGCGCAACAATTCTCCATGGAGTCCCTATGTCCGTGTCCGCCTACCTTGACCGCGTGCGCCGCGAGCAAGGCCTGTTTACGATCGAAGAGGTTGTTGGCCTGTCCGAGCGCGGCAACGTGATCTACGACCCCTACTCCACGCTGATTTCCGCAGGCGCCGTCATCGGGCGAGGCAACGTCTTCTTCCCCGGCGTCTACCTGTTCTGCACCGACGGTGGCGCGCTGGAGATCGGCGACGCCAACATTTTCCACGCCAACACACTGTTCGAAGCATCCGCCGGCGCAATCCGCGTCGGCTCACGCAACCAGTTTGGCGAAGGCGGTTTTACTGCAAAGGCCAACAGGCCGGGAGCCTCGATCGTGATCGGCGATCAAGGCCGCTATCTCAACGGCGCGGCGGTGTTCGGTGAGACGGTGCTCGGTTCGGGCAGCCAGCTTCTCGGCGCGATCACCGTCGACAGTTGTCGGCTGGAACCGGGCGGCAGTTTTCGTGAGTCCGACCCCGACCGCCGGGCCGGATTGCTGAAAGGCGCCGGCGCCGCGCGCGGCTTCACCGTGCCTGCCGGGCACGTCATCGTCGGCGCCGGCGCGTTCTCGGCATCCGACCTGCAGTTGCAGTCGAATTTCCATCCGAAAGTCTAGGTGGCCACCAGCCGCGCCAACTGCGTCATGACGACAGCCGAGCCCGCCAGACGCTTCTCGGCTGTCGGCCAGTCGCGGATGAAGACCACGCTGTGGTCGGCCCTGATCTTGGCCAGCGAGCCCTGTTCGCCGATGTACTTGACCAGCCCGACCGGGTTGGAAAACTCGCGCTTGCGGAAATGGATGACGACGCCCTTGGGGCCGGCATCGAGTTTTTCGACATTGGCCCTGCGGCAGAGTGCCTTGATGAAGACGATCTTGAGCAGATGCTTCACTTCCTCCGGCAGCGGGCCGAAGCGGTCGATCAGCTCGGCGCCGAAAGCATCGATCTCCTCGGTGTTTTCGAGATCGCCAAGGCGGCGGTAGAGCGCCAGCCTGAGCTGAAGGTCCGGCACGTAGCTTTCCGGGATCATGACAGCCGTGCCGACAGCGATCTGCGGCGACCAGCCGCCATCCTGAACCTCGCCGGAATCCTTCACCTCGGCCACCGCCTCTTCCAGCATCTGCTGGTAGAGCTCGAAGCCGACCTCCTTGATGTGTCCGGATTGTTCTTCGCCGAGTAGATTGCCGGCGCCCCTGATGTCGAGGTCGTGGCTGGCGAGCTGGAACCCGGCGCCAAGCGTGTCCAGCGACTGCAGCACCTTCAGCCGGCGCTCGGCCGTGTCGGTGAGCTTGCGGTTGGCCGGCAGCGTGAACAACGCATATGCCCGCACCTTGGAACGGCCGACGCGGCCGCGCAGCTGGTAGAGCTGCGACAGGCCGAACATATCGGCGCGATGGATGATCAGCGTGTTGGCGGTCGGAATGTCGAGCCCGGATTCGACGATGGTGGTCGACAACAGCACGTCGTACTGGCCGTCATAGAAGGCGTTCATGATGTCGTCGAGTTCGCCCGGCGGCATCTGGCCATGGGCCACCGCCACCTTCAGCTCGGGGACGGATTCGCGCAGGAAATCATGGATTTCGGCGAGATCGCTGATGCGCGGCACGACATAGAAGGAATGGCCGCCGCGATAGCGTTCGCGCAGCAGCGTCTCGCGGATGACCAGCGGATCGAAGGGCGAGATGAAGGTGCGCACCGCCATGCGGTCGACCGGCGGCGTGGCGATCAGCGACAGTTCGCGCACGCCGGTCAAGGCAAGCTGCAGCGTGCGCGGGATCGGCGTCGCCGACAGCGTCAGCACGTGGACGTCGGTCTTGAGGTCCTTCAGCCGTTCCTTGTGCTTGACGCCAAAATGCTGCTCCTCGTCGATGATCAGCAGGCCGAGGTTCTTGAACGAGATCGCCGACCCGAGCAGTGCATGGGTGCCGATGACGATGTCGACCTGCCCCTCGGCGATGGCTTTCTTGGTTTCCGCCAGTTCCTTGGCGCCGACCAGCCGCGAGGCCTGGCTGACGCGGATCGGCAGGCCGGAGAAGCGCTGCGAAAAGGTCTTGAAATGCTGGCGCGACAACAGCGTCGTCGGCACCACGACCGCGACCTGGAACCCTTCCATCGCCGCGATGAAGGCGGCGCGCAACGCCACTTCGGTCTTGCCGAAGCCGACATCGCCGCAGATCAGCCGGTCCATCGGCTTGCCGGCGCCGAGATCGTCCACGACGGCATCGATCGCGCCCTGCTGGTCGTCGGTCTCCTCATAGGGAAAGCGCGCCGAGAATTCGCCGTAAAGCCCTTCCGCCGGCACCATGGGCGGCGCGGTACGCATCTGGCGCTCGGCGGCAATGCGGATCAGCTGTCCGGCCATGTCGAGCAGGCGCTTCTTCAGCCGCGCCTTGCGCGACTGCCAGGCGCCGCCGCCGAGCTTGTCCAGCGTCGCCTCGGCTGTGTCAGAGCCGTAGCGCGACAGAAGCTCGATGTTTTCCACCGGCAGGAACAGCCGGTCGTCGCCGGCATAGTGGATTTCCAGGCAGTCATGCGGCGCGCCGACCGCCTCGATGGTGCGCAGGCCGATGAAGCGGCCAATGCCGTGATCGGCGTGGACGACGATGTCGCCGGCCGACAGCGACGAGGCCTCGGCGATGAAATCCGACGCGCGCTTCTTGCGCTTCGAGCGGCGGATCAGCCGGTCGCCCAGAATGTCCTGCTCGGCGACGACAACCAGCTGTTCGGTCTCGAAGCCGGATTCCAGCGGCAGCACGGCGAGTGCCGCCTGCCCCGGCTCGAGCTTTTCGGCTTCGGCCAACGTCGCCACCGGCACCAGATTGCCGAGATGATGCTCGGCCAGGATCTGGCCGAGCCGATCGAGCGATCCTTCGGTCCAACCGGCGACGATGACCCGCCGGCGCGCCGCGCGCTCGTCGGCGATGTGTTTTACGACGACATCGAAGACGTTGATGTTTGGGTCAGCCCGTTCCTCGGCAAAGCTGCGGCCATGGCGCGAGCCGCCATGGAAGACCTTCTTGGCCCCGACATCGGGCGCGTCGAAGGCGGTGAAGTCGATGGCTTCGCGCGGTCCGAGCGACGCCACGAGGTTTTCCGGTGAGAGATAGAGCAGTTCCGGCGCCACCGGCTTGTAGGGCACGGCGTCCTTCAAGGCGGCGTCGGCCTGTTTGCGGCGCGCTTCGTAGTGGTCGAGGATCAGCGTGTGACGCTCAGCCAGCGCTTCGTGCGCCAGATGGTCGAAGATGACAGGCGCATCCGGCAGATAATCAAACACTGTCTCCAGCCGCTCGTAGAACAGCGGCAGCCAGTGCTCCATGCCGGCAAAGCGCCGCCCTTCGCTCACCGCCGCATAAAGGCCGTCGTCGCGCTGCGGCGCGCCAAAGGCTTCGATATAGGAGCGGCGGAAGCGGCTGATGGTTTCGGGGGTCAGCGCCACTTCACTCATCGCCTGCAGCGCCATCGACTTGCGCTGGCCGGTGGTGCGCTGCGTGGCGGCGTCGAAGACGCGGATCGATTCCAGCGTGTCGCCGAAGAAATCGAGCCGCAGTGCTTCCGTCCAGCCGGGTGCGTAGAGGTCGAGGATGCCGCCGCGCACGGCGAATTCGCCGATACCGCGCACCGTCGGCACCCGCTCGAAGCCGGAAATCTCCAGCCGGGACACCAGCGCGTTCATGTCGATCTGGTTGCCGGGCTTTGCGTGGAAAGTCTGCGCTTCGACCAGATCGGCCGGCGGAATGCGCTGCAGCAGCGCATTGGCAGTGGTCAGGATGACCGCGCGATGCGGCTTTTTTGCCAGCGCGATCATCGCCGTCAGGGCGTCGAGCCGCTTGGCAGCGGCATCGGAGCCTGGCGAAACGCGGTCATAGGGCAGGCAATCCCAGGCCGGCAACTCCAGCACCGGCAGGCCGGGGGCGGCAAAGGTCAGCGCCTCGATGATCGACGGCAGGCGCTGGCCGTCGCGCGCCACGAACAGCACCGGTTTGTCAGGCGCAATCTCATGGATCGCCTGCACCAGCGCAAAGGCTTCGTAGCCATCGGCAACGCCGTCGACGATGAACTGGCCGGCACGGCCTTTCGGCAGACCGATTTTGGGAATGAGGCTCATGGTTGCACGTTTAAAATGTCATGGTCCGGCGCGATGCCAGGATCTTTTGCAGGACGGCACAGTCGATATTCCTGGGAACCGGGCGTTCGCCGGTGACCATGGGCAGGAATTCGGTGTCGGGAATGTCGAGCAGCCTTTCATATTGGTCGATTTCATCGCCGGTCAAGGCGCCGATCTCGTTGTCGGCAAACGTACCGAGGATAAGGTCCATCTCGCGCATCCCGCGATGCCAGGAGCGGAACAACAGCTTGCGGCGCCTGATATCCAGCCCCTCGCTTGATCGTTTCGTCCCGGTCATCGTGCCGCATCCTTGCTTGGTGCGGCGCATATAGCGTGGATAGAGGGGGGTGTCAGCCTTGCAACGCACGGGTGGGCGGCTAAACATCCCGGGTGTGAAGAACACTCCTGACAACGCTGGTGCCGGACACCGCCCGCACTTCACCCTCCCCCTTGTGGGGAGGGTCGGCGAGCACGCTTCGCAAAGCGAAGCGAGTGAGACGGGGTGGGGGTGCGGCGCTGACCTACCGACTTCCTCGAAAGTTAGACGCGCACCTACCCCCACCCCGCTCCGCTTCGCGGATCGACCCTCCCCACAGGGGGGAGGGTAAAGGCATGCGCCCCTCCCTCCTCGACCCTCTCTTCGTCCCCATCACTTCGCTTGCCGGCGTCGGCCCCAAGGTTGGCGCTCTGATCGAGAAGGTGGTGGCGGCCGATCTCGGCGAACGGCCGGCGCGCGCGGGCGACCTGTTGTTCGTGCTGCCGCACACCGTCATCGACCGTCGCAATCGTCCCGGCATCGCGCTTGCGCCGGCCGGCGCCATCGTCACGCTCGACGTGCGCATCGACCGCCACCAGCCGCCGCCGCGCGGCAACCGGTCGGTGCCTTACCGCGTCTATGCCCATGATGACACCGGCGAGATCGGCCTGATCTTCTTCCACGCCCATGCCGCCTATCTCGAAAAGGCGATGCCGGTGGGCGAGCATGTCGTCGTCTCCGGCCGCATGGAGTGGTTCAACGGCCGCCCGACCATGGTCCATCCCGACCATATCGCCCTGGTGAGCGAGGCGGAAACACTGCCGCTGGTCGAACCGGTCTATCCGCTGACCGCCGGCCTGTCGGGCAAGGTGCTGCGCCGCGCCATCGGCCAGGCGCTCGGCCGGCTGCCGGAATTGCCGGAATGGCAGGACGGCGCCTTCATGCGCAAGCAGACTTTCCCCGCCTTCGCCGACGCGCTCGCCCGCATCCACTATCCCGCGGACCCGATCGATGTCGCCATCGAGGGGGTGGCATGGCGCCGCCTTGCCTATGACGAGCTTCTCGCCGGCCAGGTCTCGCTGGCATTGGTGCGGGCAAAAGTGCGCCGGCTGTCGGGCCGGCCGCTCATCGGCGACGGTCGCATCGTCGAGAAACTGCGCGCAGCCCTGCCGTATTCATTGACCGGCAGCCAGGAATTCGCGCTTGCCGAAATCAATGCCGATCTGGCCGACCCCGAGCGCATGCTGCGCCTGCTGCAAGGCGATGTCGGCTCCGGCAAGACGGTGGTGGCGCTGCTGGCCATGGGGCGCGCAGTCGAGGCCGGCGGCCAGGCGGCCTTGATGGCGCCGACCGAAATCCTGGCGCGCCAGCATCTGGCTACAATCACGCCGCTGGCCGAACAGGCCGGCCTGCGCGTCGCTATCCTGACCGGCCGCGAAAAGGGCCGCGAACGCACTGAAACGCTATCAGGTCTCGCCAGCGGCGAGATCGACATCGTCGTCGGCACCCATGCGCTGTTCCAGGAAACGGTGACCTATCACGACCTCGTCTTTGCCGTGGTCGACGAGCAACACCGCTTCGGCGTCCACCAGCGGCTTGCCATCACCGCCAAGGGCGACGCCCCCGACATGCTGGTGATGACGGCGACGCCGATCCCGCGCACTCTGGTGCTGACCGCCTTCGGCGACATGGACGTCTCCAAGCTGACGGAAAAACCGATCGGCCGCCAGCCGATCCGCACCGTCACGCTGCCACTGGAACGGCTGGACGAGTTGGTCGGTCGCATGCTGGACGCGGTTGCCGACGGCCAGAAGATCTACTGGATCTGCCCGCTGGTCGAGGAATCCGAAGAGATCAAGCTGATGTCGGCCGAGGACCGTTTTGCCTCGCTGCAGCCCTTGTTCGGCGATCGCATCGGCCTCGTCCATGGCCGCATGAAGGGCGCCGAAAAGGACGAGGCGATGCGCGCCTTCAAGGCCGGCGAAACCCGCATCCTGATCGCCACCACCGTTATCGAGGTCGGCGTCGACGTGCCGGACGCCACGATCATGGTCATCGAGCATGCCGAGCGTTTTGGCCTGGCGCAACTGCACCAGTTGCGCGGCCGCGTCGGGCGCGGCGACAAGCCTTCTTCCTGCGTGCTGCTTTACAAGGACCCGCTCGGCGAGACGGCAAAGCGCCGGCTGTCGGTGATGCGCGAGACCGAGGACGGTTTCCTGATCGCCGAAGAGGATCTGAAGCTGCGCGGCGAAGGCGAATTGCTCGGCACCCGCCAGTCCGGCACGCCGGGCTTCCAGGTGGCGCGCATCGAGGTGCACGCCGACTTGCTCGAAGCAGCCCGCGACGATGCAAGGCTGATCCTGTCGCGCGACCCGGAACTACAGTCTGAGCGCGGCGAGGCGCTGCGCCTGCTGCTCTATTTGTTCGGCCGCGACGAGGCCGTACGGCTCTTGCGCGCCGGCTGAGCGCCCTCGGCGATCAGCCCGCCAAGCGGCGGGTTGGCGAGATCTCCGTCGATCGGCTGGCCGTTCATAGTCACCATTTTCGGCTTGACTTCGGGCGCCACCAGCCCGGCCGAGACGATCAGCCTGGCGCCGTCCTCGATCGTCATGTCGAGCAGCACGATGTCGGATTTCGGCACGTACATCAGGAAACCGGTGGTAGGGTTCGGCGTGCACGGCATGAACACGGCGATCATCGGGTCGCCTGCATGGTCGAGCTTCTGGTTGATCTCGGTTTCCTTCTCGCTGGCGACGAAGACCAGCGACCAGACGCCTTTTCGCGGATATTCGACCAGCCCGACCTGGCGGAACATATCGCCCTTGTTCGACAGCACCGTCTGGAATATCTGCTTCAGCGAACCGTAGATGCCGCGCACCAGCGGCATACGGCCAAGCAGCCGTTCGCCGAAATTGACGATCGCGCGGCCGACGATGTTGGCGGTCATGAAGCCGATCAGCGTGATCAGCACGAGCGCCACGATCAGGCCGAAGCCGGGCACCGGAAACGGCAAATAGGTGTCGGGGCTGTAGCGCGCCGGAATGTACGGCTTCACCCAGGAATCGACCCAGCCGACGAACGACCAGGCGATATAGGCGGTGATCGCCAGCGGCGCGCAGACGATAAAGCCTGTGAGGAAATAGTTCCTCAGCCGGGTCATGCCGGAAGTTCTGGGAGCATCAGACATGGTTCACCGGGGACGCGGGTTGCAGGGCCACACTAGTGAAGCGAACGGCGCTTTGGAACCGCGAAGTTTTTAAGACCGCCGATGAGCGCCGACTACTCCACGGTCACCGATTTCGCTAGATTGCGCGGCTGGTCGACGTCTGTCCCCATAAAGACGGCGGCGTAGTAGGCCAGCATCTGGATCGGCAGCGCATAGATAATCGGCGAGATGATTTCCGGCACGTCGGGCAGGATGATCGTCTCCATCGTCTTGACGCTGACCTGCGCCGCGCCCTTGGCGTCGGTGATCAGGATGATCTTGCCGCCGCGCGCCGCCACTTCCTGCATGTTCGACACGGTCTTTTCGAAGATACGGTCATGCGGCGCGATGACGATGACCGGCATGTTCTCGTCGATCAGCGCGATAGGCCCATGCTTCAGCTCGCCCGCGGCATAACCCTCGGCATGGATGTAGGAGATTTCCTTGAGTTTCAGCGCGCCTTCCATGGCCAGCGGGAAATTGGTGTCGCGGCCGAGATAGAGCACGTCCTTGTAGCGCGAGATTTCGCGCGCAATGCGCTCGATCTGCTCCTCAAGCTTGAGCACCTGGTTGGCGTAGCGGGGCGCCTCCGAAAGAGCGCGCACCAGCGTCTTTTCCTCATCCTTCGAGATCGTGCCGCGCGCCACGCCGGCGCGCACCGCCAGCGAGGCCAGCACCGAGAGCTGGCAGGTGAAAGCCTTGGTCGAGGCGACGCCGATCTCCGGCCCGGCCAGCGTCGGCAGCACGACGTCGGATTCGCGCGCCATGGTCGATTCGCGCACATTGACGATGGCGCCGATCTTCATGCCCGCCTTGCGGCAATAGCGCAGCGAGGCCAGCGTGTCAGCGGTTTCGCCGGACTGCGAGATGAAGAAGGCGGCATCATCAGCGGATAATGGCATTTCGCGGTAGCGGAATTCCGAGGCGACATCGATGTCGACCGGCAGCCGCGCATAGCGCTCGAACCAGTATTTGCTGATCAGGCCGGCTAGATAGGCGGTGCCGCAGGCCGAGATCGCCAGCCGGCCGATCTTGGCGAAGTCGAACGGCAGCTCCAGCGGCTTCGACACGCCGGAGACGAAATCGACATAGTGCGCCAGCGTGTGCGAGATCACTTCCGGCTGTTCATGGATTTCCTTTTCCATGAAATGGCGACGGTTGCCCTTGTCGACCATGAAGCTGGTCGACAGCGATTGCTGGCGCTTGCGGGCAACCTCTTTGCCGTCGATGTCGAAGATGGTGACGCCATCGCGGCGCACCACCGCCCAGTCGCCGTCTTCGAGATAGGTGATGGAATTGGTGAACGGCGCCAGCGCGATGGCGTCGGAGCCCAGAAACATCTCGCCATCGCCATGGCCGACGGCCAGCGGCGGGCCATTGCGGGCGCCGACGATGAGGTCCTCGTCGCCGGTGAACATGATGGCCAGAGCAAAGGCGCCTTCCAGCCGCTTCAGCGCCTGATGCGCCGCCTCGATCGGCTTCAACCCCTTGGCGAGTTCGCGCGCCACCAGATGCGCTACGACCTCGGTGTCGGTCTGCGACGAGAAGGAATAGCCGTCGCGGATCAGCTCATCGCGCAACTCGGCGAAATTCTCGATGATGCCGTTGTGAACGATGGCGACGCCGTTGGAAAAATGCGGATGGGCGTTGGTCTCGTTGGGCACGCCATGCGTGGCCCAGCGCGTGTGGCCGATGCCGATCGTGCCATTGAGCGGCTCGTCCTTCAGCCGGCGTTCGAGGTTGATCAGCTTGCCTTCGGCGCGGCGGCGGCCAAGCCGGCCATGCTCGACCGTGGCGACACCGGCCGAGTCATAGCCGCGATATTCCAGCCGCTTCAGCGCATCGACGATGAGCGGCGCGACCTGGCTCTGGCCGACAATTCCGACGATACCGCACATATGCCTGCCCCCAATTCCCGCTGGAAAACCAGTCCCGATGGAAAACCAGCGCTATCTAGGGATTGCCGGCCCGCCGCGAAAGTCACTTTGCGTTTCGTCTGCTGTAACGGAACGCTTCTCAACCCGATGCACCATGACACACCGCTCTTGCAATCCGGTTACCGCAATTCCTCGGTTGTTCAATTGCTTCGGCGGTTAATGGTCGGTGCCGGCCTTTTTCTTCGCCGCTGCGGCAGACGCGAAGCGCTCGCGCAATTCCTTGCCCTTGCCGGGAATGGTCTTCTGGCGGGCGCGGCCGAAGGCCAGCGCATCGTCCGGCACGCTTTCGGTTATGACGCTACCCGAGGCGATGTAGCCGCCCTTGCCGATCGTAACCGGCGCCACCAGCGACGAGTTCGAACCGATGAAGGCGCCCTCGCCGATGTCGGTGAAAAACTTCGAGTAGCCGTCATAGTTGCAGGTAATGGTGCCGGCGCCGATATTGGCCCCAGCGCCCACACGGGCATCGCCGATATAGGTCAGATGATTGACCTTGGCGCCCTCCTCGATGACCGCCTGCTTGACCTCGCAGAAATTGCCGACCTTGGCCTTGTTGCGAAGATCGGCACCCGGCCGCAGCCGCGCGAACGGCCCGACATCGCAGTTGGAGGCAATGGTGGCGCCTTCGATGTGGCTGAAAGCGTGGATCTTGGCGCCGGTTGCAATTTTCACGCCCGGTCCGAACCAGACATTGGGCTCGACGATCGTATCGGCGCCGATTTCGGTGTCATGCGAGAAATACACGGTTTCCGGCGCGATCAGCGTTACGCCTGACAGCATGGCCTCGTAGCGCCGGCGCACCTGCCAGATGCCTTCGGCCTGCGCCAGTTCGGCTCGGTTGTTGATGCCGAGCGCACTCTCGAAGCTGGTTTCGGTGGCAACGACATCGAGCCCTTTCGCACTGGCGATCTCGACGATGTCGGTGAGATAGAACTCGCCCTTGGCGTTCTTGTTGCCAACCTGGTCGAGCAGGTCGAGCGCATGCTTGCCCGCCACCGCCATCATGCCGGCATTACAGAAGCCGATCTTCTTTTCCTCGGCGGAGCAGTCCTTCTCCTCGCGGATGGCGGTGAGCTTGCCGCCCTTTTCGATCAGCCGGCCATAGCCGGTCGGGCTGGGCGGGCGGAAGCCGATCACCACAACAGCCGCGCCATCGGCAAGCTTTCGCCGCGCGGTCACCAGGGCTTCAGCATCGATCAGTGGCGTATCGCCGAACATCACGAGAATATCATCATAACCCTTTGATATCGCATCGCGCGCAGCCCGCACGGCATGCGCAGTGCCGAGCCGCTTCTCCTGCACGAAGGTCTCGGCCTTGGGCGCGAATTTCGCCGCCGCCTTGCGCATATCATCGGCGCCATGGCCGATCACCAGCGCCTGGCTGCGGGCGCCGGCGGCCTCGGCCGCTTTCACCACATGGGCGACCATCGGCAGTCCGGCGATCTGGTGCAGCACCTTCGGCATCGCGCTCTTCATGCGCGTGCCTTCACCGGCGGCGAGGATAACGGACAGGCAGGATCTGGTTTGCATGTTGGGAGTTTCCGAGGACCGAGATTCGTTGCAGTCTTAGCACCGGAGGCATCGCGGTCCAATGCGGCTGAATTTCGGTAGAAACCTAACAAAGACCCTTGGCGGTCGTCAGGTAAGTATGGTCATCCGCAGGAGACAGAAAGTGCTTTGGGGATGAATACCCAGATTTCGTTCCCGCGAGCTGTCAGTTGGGCCTTTCGGTCCGATTTCGACAAACGGCGGCGATTTGAGTTGGAGAATTCGCCTGCTTTTGACGAGATTGTAGAGCGAATATGCAAGGAAGCCGCTTCAAGAAAGATAGATGCGTCTGTAAGGCCCGGGAACCGAGCTGAATTATTCGGGTGTCATCGCGCTGGGTTTTGTTTGCGGGTTAAGCCAACGACCTTTGACATTTTCTTTAATAGCCCCACGGGTTTGCGAGCTCAGTATCTAGTTCATCCTGATCTTGGACAGGCGGCAAACTGCGTGTTGATCGCGGCTCTCAGATTGCAGTTGCTTGATGCCTATAAGAAGGAATCGCTACCGATTGCGCATAAAAATTGGTCAATCGACAACTCCATCGACGCAACATCGGCAAGGATATGGCGATACGAGTTGGTCTCTACCGCACCCAAACACGATCTTAACATCCCAGGGTGGGACGGACATGGATCGTCCGCCCCAATGGGAGAATGCTTAGTTGTAAATGGTGCGTGGATCGACTCGGATGGCCAGGAGGTAGTCATTCCGGAGAAGATCGGACGGCGATTTGAAGTGCACAGAAGCGGATATTCCTAGGGTCAAGCCCAGCACCTACCCCAGCCGGCCCAGCACCGGAAAATTCTCCAGCAGCCAGTAGGACACCGTCTGCACGCCGCCGGTGAGAAAGAACACCCCGGCGACGACCAGCAGCGCGCCGATCGCCTTTTCGACGCGACCGAGATGGACGCGGAACCTGCCGAGGAAGCGCATGAAGGCGCCGGAGAACAGGGCAGCGATCAGGAACGGAATGCCGAGGCCAAGCGAATAGGCGGCGAGCAGCAGCGCCCCCTCGCCCACCGTCTCGCGGCCGCCGGCCAAGGTCAGGATCGGCCCCAGCACCGGGCCGATGCACGGCGTCCAGCCAAAGGCGAAGGCCAGCCCCATGACATAGGCGGCGACCATGCTGGCGGGCTTGCCCTGCGACTGGAAGCGCGCCTCGCGCGACAAAAGTGGTATGCGCAGGATGCCGAGGAAATTCAGCCCCATCAGGATGATCAGCACCCCGGCAGCCATCGCCAGCGGCTCCTGCCACACGCGCAGCCAATGGCCGATGGTCGAGGCGCCGGCGCCGAGCGCCACGAATACCGTGGAGAAACCGAGTACGAAGGCGAGCGAGGAATAGATGAGCGCGCCGCGGGCGCCGGCCTTGGCCGCGACGCCGGCACCGCCACCGCGAAAGTCGTCGACCGACACGCCGGCCATGTAGCAGAGATAGGGCGGCACCAGCGGCAGCACGCAAGGCGACAGGAACGAGATCGCCCCCGCTCCGACCGCGCTGACATAGCCGATGTCCAATGGCATTCCAGAACTCCAGATTCCTTGGCGCCGATATAGCGACGCAAAATCGTGTTCGCCAATCACCATCGTGTGGAATTTGGCTACAGATACGATCCGGCCGGACGAATTGTTGTCGGCCAATCCCAAGTTGACCAAGCCGGGGAAGAAATGTCCCTCGCCGAACGTTCACAGAGCGAAGCCGCGATTTCTGCGCGCTTCGTCGGATCACCAGGGAGATTTCCATGAAAACGATCACCGTCGGCCTGGCCGCCCTTCTGCTCAGCACCGCCGCATCCTTCGCCGCCGAAGCGTGGAAGGAAGCGGAAGTCGCTGGCACCAAGATCTACACCGATGCCAACGGCATGACGCTCTATACCTATGACAAGGACGAGAAGGGCAAGACCAACTGCTATGACAAATGCGCCACCAACTGGCCGCCGCTGAAGGCCGAGGATGGCGCCAAGGCGGACGACGAATGGACCATCGTCGAACGCACCGACGGCACCAAGATGTGGGCCTATGACGGCAAGCCGGTCTACACCTTCATCAAGGACAAGAAGGCCGGTGATGTCACCGGCGACGGCGTCGGCGAGGTCTGGCACATCGTCAAGGCCGACTGATCGTCCGAACCTCTATCCCGCGCGCCATCGGCGGGACTCGGCTGGCCGCCGGCTCCAAGCGACCCGGCGGCCAGTTCGGCATTTACGGGCAGCGCGACGCGGTCGCGGCGCCTTTCCCGGTGGCTCGAAACACGAACCCTCCCAGACAAAAATTTTGTGATCTTCTCCATACACTCTAAGAGTGTATTGCGGCACACGCCTCCGCATTTTGGCCGCTTGCCCTTGACCGATCGCAAAAGCGCGGCCATGTGAGCGACCAATTGAATGCGTCACGCAGCGGAATTCTTCTGCCGCCCCACAGCTGATATGAGACCTCATGGACGTCGTCGTCGTCGAATCGCCGGCCAAGGCAAAGACAATCAACAAGTATCTCGGCAAGAACTTCAAGGTTCTGGCCTCGTTCGGCCATGTCCGCGATCTGCCGGCCAAGGATGGTTCGGTGCGTCCCGACGAGGATTTCGCCATGTCCTGGGCGGTCGACACCGCGTCCGGAAAGCGTCTCACCGACATCGCCAACGCGGTCAAGGATGCCGATGGCCTGATCCTCGCCACGGATCCGGATCGCGAGGGCGAAGCCATTTCCTGGCACGTGCTGGAGGTGCTCAAGCAGAAGCGCGTGTTGAAGGACAAGCCGGTCAGCCGCGTCGTCTTCAATGCCATAACCAGGTCGTCGGTGCTGGAAGCAATGGCCAATCCGCGCCAGATCGATGCACCATTGGTCGATGCCTATCTGGCTCGCCGCGCACTCGATTATCTCGTCGGCTTCACGCTGTCGCCGGTGCTGTGGCGCAAATTGCCGGGCGCCCGTTCGGCCGGCCGCGTCCAGTCGGTGGCGCTGCGCCTGGTCTGCGACCGCGAATCCGAGATCGAGCGCTTCATCCGCGAGGAATACTGGCAGATCGCTGCCCTCCTCGGCACGCCACGTAACGACAGCTTCGAGGCGCGGCTGACCGCGTTCGAGCGCAAGAAGCTGCAGAAGCTCGACATCGCCAGCAAGGCGCAGGCCGACGATATCAAGGGCATGCTCGAAGGCGCGACCTTCAAGGCTCTGTCGGTGGAAGCCAAGCCGACGCGGCGCAATCCTGGCCCGCCCTTCACCACTTCGACGCTGCAGCAGGCGGCATCGTCGGGCCTCGGCTTTTCGGCGACGCGCACCATGCAAGTGGCGCAGCGCCTCTATGAAGGCATGGAGATCGGCGGCGAGACCACCGGCCTGATCACCTATATGCGAACCGACGGCGTGCAGATGGCGCCGGAGGCGATCGACGCCGCCCGCGACACCATCGCCAAGGAATTCGGCCCAAAATACCTCCCGGAAAAGCCGCGCCAGTACACAGCCAAGGCTAAGAATGCCCAGGAAGCGCACGAGGCGGTCCGCCCGACCGATTTCATGCGCACGCCGGCTTCGGTCAGGCAGTATCTCGATTCCGACCAGCTGCGGCTTTACGAATTGATCTGGAAGCGCGCCATCGCCAGCCAGATGCAGTCGGCCGAGATCGAGCGCACCACGGTCGAAATCGAGGCGGTCAATGGCGCCCGCACGGCGGAGCTTCGCGCCGTCGGTTCGGTCGTTCGCTTCGACGGCTTCATCGCCGCCTACACCGACCAGAAGGACGAGGACGCCGAAGACGAGGAAAACCGTCGCCTGCCCGAGATCCGTGCCGGCGAGCAGCTGGCCCGTCAGGCGATCAATGCCACCCAGCACACCACCGAGCCGCCGCCGCGCTATTCCGAGGCGTCGCTGATCAAGAAGCTGGAAGAGCTCGGCATCGGCCGTCCGTCGACCTACACCGCGATCCTGAAGACGTTGGAAGACCGTGACTACGTCAGCATCGACAAGCGCCGGCTGGTGCCGCAGGCCAAGGGCCGGCTGCTGTCGGCTTTCCTCGAAAGCTTCTTCGAGCGTTATGTCGAATATGACTTCACGGCCTCACTCGAGGAAAAGCTTGACGAGATTTCCGACGGCAAGCTCGCCTGGAAGGACGTGCTGCGCGACTTCTGGAAAGACTTTTCCGGCGCGGTCGCCGACATCAAGGAACTGCGCGTCACCGACGTGCTCGATGCGCTGAACGAGGAACTGGCGCCGCTGGTGTTCCCCGCGCGGGAGGATGGCTCGAATCCCCGCATCTGCCCGAAATGCGGCTCCGGCAATCTGTCGCTGAAACTCGGCAAGTTCGGCGCCTTCGTCGGCTGCTCCAACTATCCGGAATGTTCCTTTACCCGCCAGCTCGGCGACGCCGCCAACCCGAATGGCGAGAATGGCGGCGGCGAGGACGGCACCAAGGTCCTCGGCAACGATCCCTACACGGCAGAGGAAATCACGCTGCGCTCAGGCCGCTTCGGTCCTTATATCCAGCGCGGCGACGGCAAGGAAGCCAAGCGCTCCAGCCTGCCCAAGGGCTGGACGCCCGACTCGATCGACCATGAAAAGGCCTTGGCGCTGCTGTCGCTGCCGCGCGATATCGGCAAGCATCCTGAATCCGGCAAGATGATCTCCGCCGGGCTTGGCCGCTATGGTCCATTCGTTTTGCATGATGGCACCTATGCCAATGTCGACAGCATAGAGGATGTGTTCTCGATCGGCCTCAACCGCGCTGTCACCGTGATCGCCGAGAAGCAGCTGAAGGGCAAGGGCGGCCGCAATGGCGGCACCGCGGCGGCGCTGAAGGAACTCGGCGACCATCCCGATGGCGGCGGCAAGATCGTCGTGCGCGATGGCAAATACGGGCCCTATGTCAACTACGGCAAGGTCAACGCGACACTGCCCAAGGGCAAGGATCCGCAGTCGGTGACCGTCGAGGATGCGGTGGCGCTGATTGCCGAGAAGGAAGCCAAGGGCGGCGGCAAGAAGCCGTTCCGCAAGGCGGCAGCCGCCAAGGCCCCCACAGCCAAGAAAACCACTGCCAAAACAACCACTGGCAAGAAAACCACAGCCAAGAAGTCGGCGACCAAGAAGCCGGCGGCGAAGAAAAAGGGATAGCAGAGTGGCGCGCAGGATCACCGGTAGAAGCCACGGCGATCCGCGCACCGCCGACACGAGGGCCAAGGTCAAGGACGACTACAGGCCGTCGCGTGACGAAATCCTGCGCTACATCGCCGAGAACCCCGACCGCGCGGGAAAACGCGACATCGCAAAGGCGTTTGCCTTGCGCGGCGACGACCGCATTTGGCTGAAGGACATCCTGCGCGACCTGCAGGACGAAGGCATCCTGACCAAGGAGCGCAAACGGCTGGCCCGTGTCGGCGCCTTGTCGCATGTCGCCGTACTCGACATTTTTGGCCGCGATGGCGACGGCATCCTGCTGGCGCATCCGGCGGAGGCCGTCGGCACCGGCGAACCGCCGGTCATCTCGATCCGCGTCTCCCGCGGCGGCAATGGCCCGCAGCCGGGCATCGGCGACCGTGTGCTGGCCAAGACCTTCCCGACCGACGATGCGACCGGGCCTGCCTACACCGGCCGCGTGATGAAGATTTTCGAGAAGCGCACCGATGCCGTGCTGGGCGTCTTCCGTATCCTGAGGGACGGCACCTTCCGAATCGAGCCGGTCGAACGTCGCCAGCCCGAACTGATCGTCGACAAGGAATTCCAGAACGGCGCCAGGAACGGCGACCTTGTCGAGGTCGAGCCGGCGCGGGCCTCCCGGTATGGTTTGCCGCGCGCAAAAGTGGTGGCGGTGCTGGGCTCGCTGACCAGCGAAAAGGCGGTCTCGATGATCGCCATCCACGCGCACGACATTCCGCATATCTTCCCGGCCGACGTCATCGCCGAATCCGAGGCGGTAAAACCGGCGACGCTTGCTCACCGCGAGGACTGGCGCGACCTGCCGCTGGTGACCATCGACCCGGCCGACGCCAAGGACCATGACGACGCCGTCTTCGCCACGCCCGACCTCGACGAGAAGAACCCCGGCGGCGTGATCGCCACGGTGGCGATCGCCGATGTTGCAGCCTATGTCCGCTATGGCACCGCACTCGATCGCGAGGCGCTGAAACGCGGCAATTCTGTCTATTTCCCCGACCGCGTCGTGCCGATGCTGCCAGAGCGCATCTCCAACGACCTGTGCTCGCTGCGCGAAGGCCAGGACCGTCCCGCGCTTGCCGTGCGCATGATTTTTGCCGCCGATGGCCGCAAGCTGCGTCACACCTTCCACCGCGTCATGATGAAATCGGCGGCAAAGCTCGCCTATCCGCAGGCCCAGGCCGCGATAGACGGCCTTCCTGACGACAAGACCGGCCCGATCCTCGATACGGTGCTGAAGCCGCTGTGGGACGCCTACGCCATCCTGAAGCGCGGCCGCGATGGCCGCCAGCCGCTCGAGCTTGATCTGCCGGAGCGCAAGATCCTGCTCAAGCCGGACGGCACCGTCGACCGCGTCATCGTCCCGGAGCGGCTCGACGCCCACAAGCTGATCGAAGAATTCATGATCCAGGCCAATGTCGCCGCCGCCGAAACGCTGGAAGCGAAGAAGCAGGCGCTGGTCTACCGGGTCCACGATGCGCCGTCGCTGGCCAAGCAGGAATCGCTGCGCGAGTTCCTGCAGACGCTCGGCCTGTCGCTGGCGCGTGGCGCGCAGATGCGGCCCGCCCAGTTCAACGGCATTCTCGAGCGCGTGCGTGGCGCCGACAATGAGGGGCTGGTCAACGAAGTGGTGCTGCGCTCGCAGAGTCAGGCCGAATATTCGCCCAAGAACATCGGCCATTTCGGCCTCAACCTGAAGCGCTACGCGCATTTCACCTCGCCGATCCGCCGCTATGCCGATCTGATCGTGCATCGCGGGCTGATTGCCGCACTTGGGCTCGGCCCTGGCGGGCTGACGCAGGACGAAGAGACGCGGCTGGAAGACGTCGCGGTGCTGATCTCCGGCACCGAGCGCCGCGCCATGGCGGCCGAGCGCGACACCGTCGACCGGCTGATCGCTGCCTACCTCGCCGAGCGCATCGACGACCGCTTCGACGCCCGCATTTCGGGCGTCACCAAATCGGGACTATTTGTCCAATTGCCGCAGTTTGGCGCAGATGGCTTCATCCCGGTGTCAAGTCTGGATGGCGATTACTATATATATGACGAAACCGCGCGATCGCTGTTCGGAGAACGCACCGGCAAGGGCTATCAGCTTGCCGACCGCGTCGAGGTTCGCCTGATCGAGGTGGCGCCTATGGCCGGCGCGATGCGTTTCGAGATGCTGACCGACCCGAAGCCCCTGCCCGGCTCCAAACGGTCGTTTCACAAGGCAAAAGGCCGCGCCCGCGCGTCGCAATCGCGCCCGGGGTCGCGCGGCAGGAGACGATAATGGCAAGCGAAATGGGAATCCAGAAGCAGGTTTTCGGCGGCGAACATCATTCGGGCCGAGTCGCCCGCCCGCTGTGGACGGCGATGAAGCGCGGCGCCCTTGGCCGCTGCCCGTATTGCGGCGAAGGCAGGTTATTCGCCGGCTTCACCAAAAGCGTCGACAAATGCGCCGCGTGCGGTGAGGAGTTCCACCACCACCGCGCCGACGACCTGCCCGCTTATCTCGTCATCGTCATCGTCGGCCACATCGTTCTCGGCGCCTTCATGGGCGTCGAGGCGACGTCGACGCTCTCCATGTGGCAGCACATCGCCATTTGGGTGCCGTTGACCATCGTGCTGTCGGTCGCTCTGCTGCAACCGGTCAAGGGCGCCGTCATCGGACTGCAATGGGCGCTCTATATGCACGGCTTCGGCGGCGAAAAAGACGGCACCGAGCCGCATCCCGGAACCTAGTTTGCGTCAGGGCAATGTCGCCTGGCGCAACATGCCGACCGTGAAAGGCCACTTTCGTTTGCCAGAAGTTTCCGCTAGGTCCTGCGCATGGAAGGTATGACCAAGGCGGAAGTCAGCAGGATGGACCGTGGCGCAGCCGCCCACAGCGGCCTGCCCATACGCCCGCGCGATGCCGCCACCCTGATCCTGCTCGACCGCGAGGGCGACGAGATTCTGGTGCTGATGGGCCGGCGCCATGCAGGCCACGCCTTCATGCCCGGCAAGTTCGTCTTTCCCGGCGGCCGCACCGATTCGGCCGACAGCCGCATTGCCGTTGCCACCCCATTGCTTCCGGAGGAAGAAGCCAGGCTGACCGCCGGCGTCGGCCGCATCAGCCCGTCGCGGGCCCGTGCCATCGCGCTCTCGGCCATCCGCGAGACTTATGAGGAAGCCGGCCTGCTCATCGGCCACAAAGGCTCGTTCGCAACCGACAAACGCGACTGGCAGGGCTTTGTCGAGCACGGCGTCCAGCCTTCGCTGGCGCCGCTGCGCTTCATTGCCCGCGCCATCACCCCGCCCAATCGCGTGCGTCGTTTCGACACCCGCTTCTTCAGCGCCTGGCGCAGCGATGTCGCCGTGGAACTGCCGGGTGGCGGCCCGACCAATGAGCTGGAAGAACTGGTCTGGCTGCCGCTCGCCAAGGCCAGAGAGGCCGATATCCCCGACATCACCCGAACGATCTTGCAGGAGCTGGAGACGCGGCTTGCCGGCGATCCGCGCCTGCGACCCGGTGGGTCCGTGCCGTTCTACCGGCTTGTCCGCAACCGCTTCGTTCGCGAAATTCTTTAGAGCAATTCCAGGAAAAGTGTGACGCGGTTTTCCGTCCGGAATTACGCAATATCAAACAGACAGAGTATTCAGGCATCACATGACGGTCGATACCCAGCAAGAGGGCGACGAGCGCGTACATTGGCTACCGATGATCGCCGCGATCTCGTCGATCAGCGTCGTCGGCATCGCCATAGGCCTCGGCATGCCGCTGCTCAGCGTTATTCTCGAGAGCCGCGGCCACTCGGCATCGATGATCGGCCTCAACACCGCGGTCGCCGGCCTCGCCTCGATCGCCGGCGCCCCGCTGGCCACGCCGCTGGCGATGCGCTTCGGCGTCGCCTGGACGATGATCGCCATGATCGCCGCCGGCGCGCTCGCCTTTGTCGGCTTCCACTTCGCGCCGGACTTCTGGATGTGGTTCCCACTACGCATCGTGCTGCACATCGCGCTGACGGTGCTGTTCATCCTGTCGGAATTCTGGATCAGCACCTCGGCGCCGCCGCGACGGCGCGGCCTGGTGCTCGGCATCTACGCCACCGTGCTGTCGCTCGGCTTCGCCGCCGGGCCATGGATCTTCGCCCATATCGGCAGCACCGGCTTCTTGCCGTTCGGCGTCATCATCGTCCTGGTCGCGCTGGCCGCAATCCCGGTGCTGGCCGCACGGAATGAAAGTCCCACAATCGTGGTTGACGGCGAAACCAGCAACTTCCTGCGCTATATCTGGCTGGTGCCGACAGCTACCGCCGCCGTGCTGGTGTTCGGCGCTGTCGAGACCGGCGGCTTTGCGCTGTTCCCCGTCTATGGCAACCGCATCGGCTATTCCGAGGCGGATGCAGCCCTCCTGCTCACCATGATCGGCCTCGGCAACGTGCTGTTGCAGATCCCTATCGGTATGATCAGCGACCGCGTCTCAGACCGCCGCTATCTGCTTTTGGCCTGCGCCACGGTCGGACTTGCCGGCACCATCTTCATGCCGTTCTTCGCCGGCAATTGGCACCTGATGGCGGCGCTTCTGTTCGTCTGGGGCGGCGTGGTGGCCGCCATGTACACGATCGGCCTTGCCCATCTGGGCTCGCAGCTCTCCGGCCATGAACTGGCCTCGGCCAACGCCGCCTTCGTGCTCTGCTACGGCGTCGGCATGGTGCTTGGCCCGCAGGCGATCGGCATCGGCATGGATGCCTTCGGGCCCTCCGGCTTCGGCTGGTCGCTCGGCCTGTTCTTTGCCGCCTATATCGCCTTGGTCAGCGCCAGGCTGATCCGCAAGATCTGGTAGCCTGTCCGCCGCAGCCTGCGCAATCCTGACCGGATGTCGCCCCTGCTGACAGAACCGTGTCAGGAGACCTCAGCTAAAAGGGTGTCCCAAAAAACCCGAGTTTGAGGATACGGCGATGATCGACAGCGGCTTTGAAACCACATCTCTGCGCATGACGCTTCTGCTGCTTGTCAGCTTCCAGGCCCCGGCAGCCGATGTCGACCGCATCATGGACGCCGTGGTCGCGATCGCGCCGCTGGCAATGGGCAAATACGACCGCAACGCCTATCAAACGGCGCACGGCATCGAACGCTACCGACCGCTGGAAGGTGCAGCCGCCGGGGTCGAAACCGAACTGCGCCGCCGCCCCGGCACCGTCGAGGTCTCGTTCGAGTTGCCCGACGACCAGGTGCTCGCCGCCCGCGTCGTCGAGGCAATTTTCCAGGCGCATTCCTACCAGGAGCCGGTGATCCGCATCCAGCCAATCCTCGCCAGCCGCTCCAAGGGCCTGGACGACCGCGCCAATCCGAATCGCTGGTGGAACACGACCGGGGACTGGAAGAAAGCGCTTCCAGTTAAGGAAGAAGCCTAGAAATCCGGCCCCGCTGAGGGCGAGCAACAGCGACCTTACCTTCTCTCCTTGTGGGGTGAGAAGCGGCCTCGTAGCGGACGAAAAGCCAATTGCTTGGCTTTTCAAGATTCGAACGCCCTGAGCCTCAGCCTCCATCGAGCCGGTGATAAAACCGGACAACCATGTGCTACCTAATCCGGACAACTCATGTGCTTACGACACAGGCAAGGCGTTGGGCTTGACTTTCCGGGCACGTTCTTTATGTGTCGCGCCAAGTTTCCCGCGTCCGGGTGTTTTCCCCCGCTCCAGCGGCCAAAACCCCACGAACATAACGGACTGATACAATGGCCAAAGCCGCAAACATCAAGATCAAGCTTCTGTCGACCGCCGACACCGGTTTCTTCTACGTGACCAGCAAGAACAGCCGTACCAAGACCGACAAGCTGTCGTTCCGCAAATACGACCCGGTCGCCAAGAAGCATGTCGAGTTCAAGGAAACCAAGATCAAGTAATCTGGTTTTCATACGCTCTGTCAAAAGCGCCGCCCCTTCGGGCGGCGTTTTTGATTCAAGGCCCCGAAAAGCCAGAACCCTCCGCTGTTTGGCGCGAAGTGCTCATCTCATTTTTTGGCAAAAAAGGGGGCCGGTCGGCGTATGGCAGCGGTACGAGGAGGCCACTATGTGCCAGCGCCGGCCGGCCGACCCCACGGACCCAGGAGATGCGGCGGACCTGAGCATCATGGGGTATTCGGCGAAGCGATGCGGCTGTCTACCCTCGTGCCCGCATCGCCCTTGTTCTTGCACCGCACATTTGCGCAACAATGTTTGAAAATCAATAGTTTCTTAACCAAGCCTGCCGAATCGCTTGGATTAAGGTAAATTCCTAACCCTGTCCGATTGACTGCATAATCGGTGGCCTAGCCTACGCTGCCTTGGCGACGACCCGGTTGCGGCCGCCACTTTTGGCTTCGTAGAGCGCCACGTCGGCACGTTTCATCAACGCCGCGACCGTGTCCGCGCCCTTCAGAACCGATGACACGCCGACGCTGACCGTGACTTCGATCGCCTTGCCTTCAGGGCCGATGGCAAAGGGCAGCTGGGCGATTTCGGCGCGAATGCGCTCGGCAACCTTCTCCGCCACCGCGCCGTCCGTGTCCGGCATCACAACGACGAATTCCTCGCCGCCGAAGCGGCAGGCAAGGTCGATGCCCCTGACGTTCTTGCGCAGCCGCCTTGCGAACTCGCGCAACACATCGTCGCCGCCATCATGGCCATGCGAGTCATTGACGGTCTTGAAGCGGTCCAGATCGGTGATCATCACAGACAGAGGCCGCCGCCGCGCCACGGCGCGGTCGAACAGCGTCTGCAAATGGCTGTCGAGGTAGCGGCGGTTGTGCAGCCCGGTCAATGCGTCGGTCACCGCCATCTCTATGGTCTGGGTGACGCTGGCGCGCAGCTGGTCATTGTAGCGCTTGCGGCGCACCTGCGTGCGCAGCCGCGCCGTCAGCTCCTGCTGGTCGATCGGCCGCATCAGATAGTCGTTGATGCCGAGTTCGAGGCCTCTGATGATGCGGCCCTCCTCGCCTTCGTCGGCAATCAGGATGATCGGCAGGAAGCGGGTGCGGTCGAGCGAACGCAATTGCGAACACAACCGCAGCGGATCGAAATCGGTAAAACCGGTCGAGATCAGCACGCACTCATAGGGCGCCTCGGCGGCCTGGAAGAAGCCGGCATGCGGATCGGTGGCAATGTCGAGCTCGGCGCTGCCGCGCAGCATGTTCTGGATGCGCTCAACCGACGATTTGCGCTCGTCGATCAACAGCACCTTCGGCGTGGCGTCCTCCGACGCGAAGCTGCGGCTCAACAGCGCCTCGATGCCGATGTTGCGGGTGGTCGATGCGCGCAGCCGCAGCTCGTCGGTCAGCGACTTCAGCCTGACCAGGCTCTTCACCCGCGTCATCAGTTGCAGATCGTTGACCGGCTTGGTGAGAAAGTCGTCGGCGCCTGCCTCGAGGCCGCGCACCCGGTCGGCAACATGGCCCAGCGCGGTCACCATGACCACCGGTATATGCGCGGTCGCCGGATCGCTTTTCAGCCGCTTGCAGACCTCGAACCCGTCCATGCCGGGCATCATCACGTCGAGCAGCACGACATCGACCTTGCCGTTTTCGCAGGCCTCGATCGCGTCCGGCCCGTTGGAGGCCGTCAACACCTCGAAATATTCGGCCAGCAGCCGAACCTCGAGAAGTTTGACATTGGCAGGGATGTCGTCGACGACGAGGATCCGCGCGGTCATGTCACAAGGCTCCGGCTGAAGGCATCAGGCATCACCGAGATAGGATTTGATGGTCTCGATGAAACGCGGCACCGAGATCGGCTTGGAGATGTAGGCCTCGCAACCGCCCTGGCGAATGCGTTCCTCGTCGCCCTTCATGGCGAAGGCGGTGACGGCGATGACCGGAATGGAATGGAGGTCGTCGTCCTCCTTCAGCCATTTCGTCACTTCCAGCCCCGACACTTCGGGCAGCTGGATGTCCATCAGGATCAGGTCGGGCCTGTGCTGGCGCGCCAGATCGAGCGCCTCGAGCCCGTTGCGCGTGCGCACCGTTTCATAACCGCTGGCTTCGATGAGGTCGCGAAAGAGCTTCATATTGAGCTCGTTGTCCTCGACGATCATGACCTTCTTAGGCATCGATTTCCCGTCCCGGCCAGGCTTCTGCCCGAAGCCCTGCCGCTATGCGCCTTTGTCGAAGCACACCAAACCCTCGCTCACTCTTAAGGCAATATGATTGACGAAATGCAAACCCGAAGCGGCAAAAGCCATTCGGATTCCACCTCGAAAACCACATTGGATCGGGGCTGTGGCTTGCCGCAGGCGACGCTTGCGATTACTGCGGAAAAGAGACTCATTTCCGCAACGAGAAAGTAGTGATGGCAAACGCAGCGTCAATGCGCGAGGAAGCGGAAACCATTGCCGTGAAGGCACTGGGCTTCGTCGCCGCCGACCCCGAACTCCTGCCGCGCTTCCTGGCCATCACCGGCATCGAGGCGTCCGCCATCCGCCGCGCCGCGGCCGAACCGGGATTCCTTGCCGGCGTGCTGCAGTTCATCCTCGCCCACGAGCCGACCTTGCTGCGCTTTGCTGAGGAAACCGACACTCCGCCGGCCTCAGTCGGCAAGGCGTTGCGCGCGCTGCCTCTTGGCGGCGACGACCATGAGCATTCGATATGAGCGACGATCCCGAGACGGCACGCCAGATCGCCGAACTTGCAGCCGACGACCGGCCTCTGCTGATCCTCGATGTCGACGATGTTGTGCTCGAATTCATCCGGCCGTTTCCGCATTTCCTGAAATCGCGCGGCTTCGGCCTGACGCTGGCCTCCTTCCGCCTCACCGGCAACATTGCCGAAACGGCGAGCGGCCGGCTGATCGAACAGCCGGAGGTGACGGCACTTCTCGGAGATTTCTTCGATACGCAGGCCGACTGGCAGAGCGTTACCGACGGTGCCGAACAAGCGCTTGCCAGCCTCAGCGACCGCGTCGAGATCGTCCTTTTGACCGCCATGCCGCACCGGCATCGCGCCGCCCGCCGCGCCCATCTCGATGCGCTCGGTCTGCCCTATCCGCTATTGACCACCGAAATGGCCAAGGGACCAGCGGTGGCCAAATTGCGTGGTAGCAGAGGCCGGCCGGTAGCCTTTGTCGACGACCAGCCCGCCAACCTCATCTCGGCACGCAACTCGGTTGCCGACGCCCATCTCTTCCACCTGATGGCCGACAATTCGCTGCGCGCCTTCCTGCCGCCGGTGCCGGACGACATCATCTCCGTCGAGGACTGGCACGAGGCCGCGCCAAAGATTGCTAGCGCGCTGGGACTCTGAGTTAGCCGCCCCCGAGGTCAGTGCTCAAGGCTTCGTTGCTGTCCCAGGGATCGCATCCGGATCGGCGTTGTCTTCCCCGACCGGATCAGGCCCCTTCAGCATCGCGCCGTTGACCGTCACCGACCCATCATGCCTGGCGTTGATCACCCATTCGATACGGCCGTCCGGCAGCGTCTTGGCGAATCCCTTAATCGCAAGCGCCCCTGTGAAAGCCTGCGAGGCCTCCGGGTCAGATTTAGCCGCCGCCTGCAAGGTTTCAACGATCTTGTCGTAGCCGGTTACGTTGACGGTCACGCTCGCATCCGGCTTCTTGCCGGGGAACGTCATTTCGCCCTCCATGGCGACCTCGATGTCGCCGTTCTTCACCGTGCTGTGCCCGAGAACGAATTTTGGTATCTTGGCCAGGAAATTGGCGGAAATCTCGTCGCCGAAATCTGGCGGCAGCGGTGGATCCTTGCTGAAATCGAGGGTGTCGATGGTTTTCCTGGCCATACTGTCGAGATCGATGTTGGCGCCGCCGAAATTCAGGTCGAGATCCGTCGGCAGCAACGCAACGGTCCAACTGGGCAGCATCTGCTGCGGTATTGTCAGGCCGGAAACCTTGAATGCGTAGCTGATCTTGCCGTCCTTGCTGATGCCGTCCATGCCGACAACGGTGTTCAGCTGCGCCGCGCCGAAATTGCCGGCATATGTTTCAATGGCAAGGTTTTTGAATGCGTAGGTCCCATCGATCCGTTCCCATAGCGGCAGCGCACCGAGCAGAAGCGTTTTGAACTCTGCTTGATCGGCCTTCAGCCGGGCCTCGTCCTCATGGGCGACGGCGAACGCCAAAAGATCCAGAAGCGGCTTGGTCTGAATGGCCTTAGCGGTCACGTTCACAGCGAGCTCCGGTGCCCGGAGCGCTGCGATTGACCGGTCATCGATTTTGACCGTTTCGACGAAGTCCGCCATCGCCTGTGTGAAATTAAGATCGACGCCGCCGTTGGCCGACTTCCTGGCGTCAATTTTGGAAGAGCCCAGCCCCACGCTCAAATCGGTCAATTGACTGACTTGGCGCGACGTCATCGTCATGCCCGCAATCGAACTGGTGCCGCTGGTAAATGCCGCCAGTTCCGGGTCATAGACGCCCGTGAACTTGCCATCCTTGACAACGATTTGCCCGGTGTTCAGGCCATTTGGGCCATTTACCTCGATGGACCCAGTCGTAGAGAAATCCGAGGCGACATCCCAGCCTCCGTCGCTGCGCGGTTTGACCCGCAGCGTGACGGGCGGGAAATCGAACCGCTTCAGATCCTGCTTCGGCATCTTCGCCACAAGCGCCTTCACATCGAAGGTGATCTTGTAGGCACCCTCCTCGGCTGAGATCTTCAAAATGCCTTCATTGAGCGCCTGTTTGCCGACATAGCGAGAGAGCTCATCGGAAAGTTGCTTGGCACCTTGGGCATCGACAGCCTGGCCAAAGGCAGGAGCGCTGAGGGCGAGAAGGAAAGCAAGCGGCAAGACACGGTTCACAAAATTCTCCATTTGACCAAAAAGGAACGCTTCGTTCGTCTGCTATGACACCAACCTACAGCTTCCACAGGACATCAACAAACGCCGACGGGTAATTGACTACAACACCAGCCGCATCAGCGGCCGTCCGGCCTTGCGTTCGACAAGCCGCTCGAAGCCGGCCTTTTCAAACACACGCGACGAGCCGACGAACAGCCCGATCGAACGCGAATCGCGCGACACGTCGATCGGACACGCCTCGACCAGCCGCGCCTTGTTCTGGCGGGCAAAAGCGATGCCGCCCTCGACCAGGCGGTGGCTGACGCCCCGGCCGCGCGCGCTGGCGCGGATGAAGAAGCAGGAGATGGCCCAGACGCCGGGATCTACGGCGTCGGTTGGATCGACCGGCGCCGAGCCCCGGCCCCGATTGTTCCATTCGGGCACGTCGGCGCGTGGACCGATCTGCATCCAGCCGACCGCCTGGCCGTCCTCGAAGGCCAAAAGCCCCGGCGGCGGCCCGGCCTCGATACGCGCCTTGATATGATCCTTGTTGCGCTGCTTGTCGCTGGCCCGTCGGACCGCCGGCGCCATCCGGAAATGCGTGCACCAGCAGCCGTAACAGGCGCCCTGCTTGCCGAAAAGATCCTCGAAATCCGCCCATAGGTCAGGCGCCAGCGGCGCTATGGTGGTGCTCATGAGTTCTCTCCCGGCTAACCGCTTGTGGCGGCTTCCGTCCTGACGTACCATTGCATCTGTTCTCTTTATGTTCGCAGCGATGGCGGCCCCTGTCAACAATCCCGAGCACGGTTTTTGCCGCGACTGCCTGACCTTTCAGCGCAGCGATACCAGGCGCTGTGAGCGTTGCGGCAGCCCTCGACTCACCCGCCATCCCGAGCTCTACCAGCTGCATCTGGCGCATATCGATTGCGACGCCTTCTATGCGGCGATCGAAAAGCGCGACAATCCGGCGCTGAAGGACAAGCCGCTGATCATCGGCGGCGGCAAGCGCGGCGTCGTTTCCACCGCCTGCTACATCGCCCGCATCCAGGGGGTGCGCTCGGCAATGCCGATGTTCAAGGCGCTCGAAGCCTGTCCGGAAGCGGTCGTCATCCCGCCCAATATGGAGAAATACGTCCGCGTCGGCCGCGATGTCCGCGCCTTGATGCAGGCGCTCACGCCGCTGGTCGAACCGCTCTCCATCGATGAGGCGTTTCTCGACCTTGCCGGCACCGAGCGCCTGCACGGCATGCCGCCGGCGGTGGCGCTGGCGCGCTTTGCGCAGACCGTCGAAAAGGAAATCGGCATCACCGTTTCGGCCGGCCTTTCCTACTGCAAGTTCCTGGCCAAGGTTGCCTCCGATTTCCGCAAGCCGCGCGGCTTTTCGGTGATCGGCGAAGCCGAGGCGCTGGGTTTCCTGGCCGAACAGCCAGTGACGTTGATCTGGGGCGTCGGCAAGGCTTTTGCCGCAACGCTCGAACGCGACGGCATCCGCAGCATCGCCCAGTTGCAGCGCATGGAGCGCGCCGATCTTATGCGCCGCTATGGCGTGATGGGCACCCGGCTCTACCATCTCTCGCGCGGCCAGGACGACCGCCGTGTCGATCCCGACCAGGATGCGAAAAGTGTGTCGGCCGAAACCACTTTCGACACCGACATAGCTGAAATGGGCGAACTGGTTCCAGTGCTGAGGGGATTGTCGGAAAAGGTCTCGGCGCGGCTGAAGAAGTCAGGCATTGCCGGGCGCACCGTGGTGCTGAAGCTGAAGACGCAGGATTTCAAGCTGCGTACCCGCAACCGCCAGCTCGGCGACCCGACCCGGCTGGCCGACCGCATTTTCCAGACCGGGCTCGAGCTGTTGCGCAAGGAGGCGGACGGGACAAAGTACCGGCTGCTCGGCATCGGTGTCAGCGATCTCTCGGATGACGAGAAGGCCGATCCGCCCGATCTCGTCGACGTCGGCTCGCGCAAGCGCGCCATGGCCGAAAGCGCCATCGATACGCTGCGCGACAAGTTCGGCAAGAAGGCGGTGGAAACCGGCTACACCTTCGGTAAAGGCCGCAACGCCAACCCGCCGGAGCCGATCGAGGAGTGAGACGGCTTAGATACGCTTGAGATCGATGCGGCTCGTCACCACGTTCTTGCCGGTTTTCGGATCGACGTCGGTAACGGTCAACCGCATTCCGTCGCCGCTGGTTTTCTCCACCGTCAACCGCGCCTTGCGATCGCCATTGACCTCCGCCGCCCAGCGAATGCCGAGACTGATCGCGTTCCCGGAACGGCTGCCGGCGAGCTGTGCCGGCCCGGTGCGCGACCCGACATAGACGCCAGTATACTTCGCCCCGCGGGCCTTCAGATTGGCGCTGATGGCGCGCGTCACCACGACAAGACCACGGCAATTGCCGTCAAGCGACAATGAACTCGAGGTCGCGTCGGAATTGAAGGTGCAGGACACATTCACCGTCGGTGCGTCGGTGGTGACCTTGACTGTCCCCTTGCCGGAGAAATTCCCTTGCAAGGAGCTGAGAAAATTCGCCTCGTCGGCATCGGCCGTGGCGCTTGCAGTTAGCAGGCAGCCGGCTAGCAGAAACCGCGCGAATGATTTCATCGGAATCTCTCCCCCGTTGATGTTGAAGAAACGATGCGTCCAGCAATTGGCCAATACCGGGAACCAACGCCTGCCGTTGCGTCAGGTTCCACTTCCAGCATGGCTGCAACGGGTCTGGCCCAGTCGAATGCGTCGCCTAACGGTTGCGATAGAAGTCCCGGCTTGCGACATAGCGCCTATGGCACCTTCCCCATCGATCCCCAAAGCCGCGTTCTGGATGGCGCTGTCGATCGCCTCGTTTCTGGCGATGTCAGTCGCCGGCCGCGCAACCACCGCCGAGCTCAACGTCTTCCAGGTGCTGGAACTGCGCTCGGTGATCGGCTTCTTCATCCTGTTGCCGCTGGTGATGATGAGCGGCGGATTCGCTGCAATGCGCACGCAGCGCCCGTTGGCCCATATCGCTCGCAATGTCATCCACTATACGGGCCAGGCCGCATGGCTCTATGCGCTGACGCTGATCCCGCTTGCGGTGCTCATATCGATCGAATTCACCACGCCGATCTGGACCGCGATCCTGGCGGTGACCTTTCTTGGCGAAAGGCTCTCCCGCCCAAAAATTGCGGCGGTCGTGCTTGGCCTGATCGGCGTGGTGGTCATCGTTCGCCCCGGCGTCGGCTCCATGGATCCGGGTCACCTCGTCGTTCTCGGCGCGGCCGTGTGCTTTGGCGTATCGGTGGTGTTGGTCAAGTCGCTGACCCGCACGGACAGTGTCGTGCGCATCATCTTCTGGATGCTGATCATCCAGTCGGTGGTCGGCCTGATCCCGGCGCTTTATGAATGGCGCAACCCACCGCTCGAACTCTGGCCATGGATCCTGCTGATTGCCTTCACCGGCATGTCGTCGCATTTCTGCATGGCGCGTGCCCTCACCTATGCCGACGCTACGGTGATTTCACCGATGGATTTCCTGCGCGTGCCACTGTCGGCGCTGATCGGCTGGCTGCTCTACAGCGAACAGATCGACATCTTTACAGCCGGCGGCGCCCTGCTGATCCTGATGGGCAACCTGCTCAACCTGCAGCGCAAGGCGCCAAAGCCGGCCGAGGTCGCGGCCTCGTAGCGGTCGGTCAATTCCCCTCATCCGGTATGTTGAGAAGATGCCCGCAGGCCTTGCAGTGCACGGCGTCCGGCTCATGCCGTTGCAGTCCGCACTGCGGACAGGGAAAGAACACCTTGGCGGGTCGAAAAATCGCCGTCGCCAGTCTGACGAACAGCGAGATGCCGATGATCATGGTGGCGATCGCGGTCAGCTTGCCGGCGATCCCCGGCAGCACGATGTCGCCGAAACCGGTCGTCGTCACCGTGGCAACGGTGAAATACAGCGCATCAATGTAGTTTTCGAGGCCGGCGCCGGTGCGGAAGAAGAAGGTGTAGACGAAGCCGGTGATGACGAACAGGAACGTCAACAGGTTGATGACCGCGTGGCTCGCCTCGCGCCAGGGCCTCAAGCCACGCATTTCGAAATGCCGCCACAGCGACCCGCTGCGCGACAGCGACCACAGCCGCAGGATGCGCAGGAACGCCAGATTTGCCAGCGCCGTCGGCATCAGCAGCGTCAAAAGGATGAAGACATCGACCCAGGATGTCGGCTGTTTCATCAGCCGCAACATGTCGTTGGAGGCTAACAGTCGGGCAATCAGGTCGGCGGCGACCAGCGCCGCGACGGTATAGTCGAGCCACAGGAATGACGGCTTGTCCTGGAGCACCGGCGTGGCAACGAAGAAGGCGATGATGGCGAGGTCGATGATGACCGCCACCAGTTGAAACCGGAACGCCGCCGGCGTGCGTCCGTGATAGAGCTTGCGCAGCCTGTCACGCAGCCGCGCGATGGCAGAGCTTTGCTGCGATCCGTCCTTCTCGGCTGCTTTCATCACCAAGTGCGTAACGGTCCCAGGCGGGGCCGTCTAGAGCATGATCCCAAAAAGTGGGTGCCGGTTTTTGGAAAAGATCCCGTTCCAACAAAGGGTTAGATCATGATGAGATTGCAACCGAATCTCATCATGATCTAGTGGGCCCGGTGATCGTCAGCCCTCCACCACCTTGCCGTCCGGCCCGACGAGGCGCCAGGCCGAGGCGGTGTCGTAGACGAACCGCTCCTCCGCAATCCGGTCACCACGCCAGCGCTGCAGGGCCACCTCTTCCAGCCGGCGCACGGTGCCGGCCTTGTCGACACGGTCGAAGGTCCAGCGGATGGCGACATTGTCGCCATCGACCAGGAATGTCTGGACAGGATGGGTGTGCATCTTCTCGATCCGGTCGAGTGCTGCCTGCTCATGCGCCATCAGTGTTTCCTTGCCGCGCCGCGGGACGCCGAGATTTTCCTGCATGGTGGCATCGTCATGGTAGAAGTCGGCGATCGCTTTGACGTGGCTGCCTTCGACCACCTCCTTGAGGAAGGCTTCGACGCGTTCGCGGCTGGGCATGATTGTGCGTTCCTTTGAAGTTTCTGCTCAACGCATGTGGTTCAAAGGAAGGTCAGGTCAACCACGCCCCGCACGCTGGCCCTATCGGCTGCAATGTCAGGCCCAGAGCATCTTTATGCCGTCATGCACTGGCCGACGTCGATGCGATTGCCGTGTATATCAGCGCAGCCTAGACGAGCTCGACTTCGACCACACCCGGCACCGCGCGCATGGCCGACGCGATCTGCGGCGAGATGCGGTAGCGATTGGGCAATTCGATCTCGATCTCACCTTGCCCGGCTTCCTTGATCAGCACGAAGCTGACCTGGCCCTCGCCCTTTACCGCCAGTTGGCCGGCCAGCATGCCGATCGGAGCCGCATCGCGCACGAAGATGCGCAGCGCCTTCTGGATACGGCTGGCCTCATCCTCCAGCGACTGCACCGTCTGGATGCGCAGATTGACCCCTTCGGGCCTATCCTCGGCCGAAACGGTGATCACCACCGAACGTCCGGGCTCGAGCAGATCGCGATACTGCGCCAACCCTTCCGAAAACAGCACGGCTTCATATTGGCCAGATGTGTCGGAAAAGGCGATGACGCCCATCTTGTTGCCGGTTCGGGTCTTGCGCTCCTGCTTGGTGGTGACGGTGCCGGCGAGCCGGCCCGCGGCGGCACCGCGTTTGACCGCAGCCGAGAACTCGCCCCAGTTTTGCACGCGCATCTTCTGCAGGGCCGCCTTGTACTCGTCGAGCGGATGCGCCGAAAGATAGAAGCCGACGACCTGGAATTCGCGGTGCAGCCGGTCGGCGGCAAGCCACGGATCGGTCTGCGGCAAATTGAGCGCCTGCTGTTGCGCGCCGAGCGACGCGCCGAAAATGTCGTGCTGGCCCGAAATGGCATTCTGCTGCGCCAGAGAAGCCAGCCCCATCATCCGTTCGACGCCGGCCATCATCTGGGCGCGGTCGTGGCCGAAGCAGTCGAGCGCGCCGGCCATGATCAGGCTTTCGAAGACGCGCTTGCCGACGATCTTGGGATCGACCCTTTCACAGAAATCGGCGAGATTCTTGAACGGCTTTTCGCCGCGCATGGCGACGATGTGCTCGACCGCAGCGTCGCCGACGCCCTTGAGGGCCGCCAGCGAATAGTAAATGCGGTTCTCGCCGACCTCGAAATTGCGGAAGCTGGTCATCACCGACGGCGCCACCACCTCGATGCCGAGACGCAGCGCATCCTGGCGGAAATCGGCGAGTTTGTCGGTATTGCCCATGTCGAGCGTCATCGACGCCGCCAGGAACTCGACGGGGTAATGCGCCTTGAGATAGGCGGTCTGGTAGGACACGACGGCGTAGGCGGCCGCGTGCGATTTGTTGAAGCCGTAGTCGGCGAACTTGGCCAGA
Source organism: Mesorhizobium sp. LSJC269B00 (assembly GCF_000502815.1). Taxonomy (NCBI): domain Bacteria; kingdom Pseudomonadati; phylum Pseudomonadota; class Alphaproteobacteria; order Hyphomicrobiales; family Phyllobacteriaceae; genus Mesorhizobium; species Mesorhizobium sp. LSJC269B00. The sequence goes on along the minus strand of NZ_AYVN01000005.1, from coordinate 302,324 downwards.
AGGTCGAAGATGAAGTCGGCCTGCGGCTTGCCGACGCCGCGTTCGACCGCACCAGTGACGAAGCGCTCGCGCTGCTTGTCCATTTCGGCGCGGATCTTCTTGCCCATGGCGCGGCGCAGCAGGTCGGCTTCGCCGAGCGAATACCCCGACAGCTCCTGCGCGATCTGCATCACCTGTTCCTGGTAGACGATGACGCCTTGCGTCTCCTTCACCAGATGGTCGATTTTGGGATGGATCGAGGCCATCTCCTCTTCGCCATGCTTTCTGGCGTTGTAGGTCGGGATGTTCTCCATCGGGCCGGGGCGGTAGAGCGCCACCAGCGCGATGATGTCCTCGATACAGTCGGGCCGCATGCCGATCAGCGCCTTGCGCATACCGGCACTTTCCACCTGGAACACACCGACCACTTCGCCGCGCGACAGCATGGCGTAGGTTTCAGGGTCGTCGAGCGGGATCGTCGCCAGGTCGATCTCGATGCCGCGCCGGCGGATCAGCTTCACTGCCGTCTCCAGCACGGTCAGCGTCTTCAGGCCGAGGAAGTCGAACTTCACCAGCCCGGCCTGTTCGACATATTTCATGTTGAACTGGGTGACCGGCATGTCGGAGCGCGGATCGCGGTACATCGGCACCAGTTCCGACAAGGGCCGGTCGCCGATGACGATGCCGGCGGCGTGCGTCGAAGCGTGGCGGTAGAGCCCTTCCAGCTTTTGCGCCATATCGAGCAGCGTCTGCACGATTGGCTCCTTCTCGGCCTCCTCGGCAAAGCGCGGCTCGTTGGCGATGGCATCCGCCAGCTTGACCGGATTGGCGGGGTTCTGCGGCACCATTTTGGAGAGCTTGTCGACTTGGCCGTAAGGCATTTGCAGCACGCGGCCGACGTCGCGCAGCACCGCGCGCGCCTGCAGCGTACCGAAGGTGATGATCTGCCCAACCTGGTCGCGGCCATATTTCTGCTGGACGTAGCGGATGACCTCTTCGCGCCGGTCCTGGCAGAAGTCGATGTCGAAGTCGGGCATCGACACGCGGTCGGGGTTGAGGAAGCGCTCGAACAGCAGCGAGAAGCGCAGCGGATCGATGTCGGTGATGGTCGTGGAATAAGCGACCAGCGATCCGGCGCCCGAACCACGGCCCGGCCCGACCGGAATGCCTTGCGCCTTGGCCCATTTGATGAAGTCGGCGACGATCAGGAAATAGCCGGGAAACTTCATCTTCTCGATGATGGAGAGTTCGAAATCGAGCCGCTCGCGGTATTGTTCGACCGTGTAGCCGGAAGTGGGCCCATGCGCAGCCAGCCGCGCCTCGAGCCCCTCATGCGCCTGCCGGCGTAGCTCATCGGCCTCCGCTTTCAGCGCCACCTCATTGTCGGCGACATCGCCGCCGGTAAAGCGTGGCAGGATCGGATTGCGGGTCTTGGGATAATAGGAACAGCGCAGCGCGATCTCGACGGTGTTGTCGATCGCTTCCGGCAGGTCGGCGAACAGCCGCGCCATATCCGCCTGGCTGCGCAGGAAATTGTCCGAAGTCAGCCGGCGACGGTTGTCGGCGGCAACCACCGAACCCTCGGCAATGGCGATCAGAGCATCATGCGCGTCATAGTCGTCGCGGGCGGCGAAGAACGCCTCATTCGTGGCGACCAGCGGCAGATCATGGATATAGGCAAGGTCGACCGATGATTTCTCGATAGCGCGGTCATAACCGGAAACACGGTCCAGCTCGACATAGAGCCGGTCGCCGAACAGCGCCTTGAGTGCCAGAAGCCGCGTCTCGGCAAGATCTCGGCGATCCTCCTTCAGCGCCCGGCCGATCGGGCCGCGCGGCCCGCCGCTGAGGCAGATCAGGCCATCGCTATGGCCTTCCAGCATTGCTGACGTCAGATGCACGGGCTCGCCCGGCGGCGTCTCCAGATAGACCTGGCTGACCAGCCTGACGAGGTTGCTGTAGCCGGCCTCGGTGGCGGCGAGCAGCACCACGGCGTGCATCTCCGGACCATGGCGGCGGCGGTCGCGCTGCGCGTCGCTGGTCTCGCCGGAAAAGGCGAGATCGATCTGGCAACCGATAATCGGCTGGATGCCTTCCTTCACCGCCTTCTGGGCAAATTCCAGCGCGCCGAACAGATTGTTTGTGTCGGTGACTGCGATTGCCGGGCACTCGTCCTTGACTGCATGACCGACAACGGCGGCGACCTGCAAGGCGCCCTCGAGCAGCGAATACGCCGAATGCACGCGCAGATGGATGAACGGCCGCGCCGGCGCCTCCGGGCGCGCAGCAGCGAGCGCTGCTTCGCGCCTCAGGGGATCGCGTGGAAGTTTGTCATCCGCCATGATGTTTCAAATTGCTCGAAGGGCTTTGAGTCGATGGAGATGTATTGTCCCGGACCGGGCGATGCCAGTCCAGCACAAATGACCACCGACCACAGGCTTCCGTACCCAGCCGCACGGCTCAGAGATTGTTCGAAATTCGCACTGGCGAGTCATATGATGGTGGTTTCGAGAACCGGAGCGCAGCGGCCATTGGTCCGTGAGCACGGGAAGCGCAGAACCACCTTCAGATGGCCGCCGGAGTAGAATTTCCAAACAATCTCTAGGCGAACTCCATGATCACCGCATCGACAGCCAGGCTGTCACCCGGCTTGGCGTTGAGCTTCGACACGACAAGATCGCGGTCGGCGCGCAGCACGTTTTCCATCTTCATCGCCTCGACCACGGCCAGCGTCTCGCCGGCCTTGACCTCCTGCCCCTCGGCAACCGCGATCGACACGACCAGGCCCGGCATCGGGCAAAGCAGCATCTTGGACGTGTCCGGCGCCACCTTCTCCGGCATCAGCCTTTCCAGCTCCGCCGTGCGCGGCAGCATGGCGCGCGCCGTCACCGACATGCCTTTCCAGGCAATGCGCAGGCCGTTCGGCGCCGGCCTGATCTGCGCCGTGACCTTGCGGGCACCGACAGTGCCGCGCCAGATGAGGTCGCCCGGCCGCCAGTCGGACGCCACGGTCAGCGCTTTGCCGCCATCGACCGACAGATCGATTTCCATCGGAATGGAGATCATGCCCTCGATGATCGAAGCCTGGAGATAGTCGTCGCCGAGCTTCACCACCCAATCGCGCTTGAGTGCGCCCGAATGCGGCGCCAGCCGCCCGCCCAGCCGGTCGAGCCGGTCGCGGCGCAGAAGCTCGACCGCGGTGGCGATCGCCGCCAGCACTGCCTTTTCATCGCCATTGGGCACGATCGGCGCGAAGCCGTCAGGATATTCCTCGGCGATGAAGCCCGTCGATATCCGCCCCTCGCGCCAGCGCGGATGCTGCATCAGCGCCGCCAGGAATGGAATGTTGTGCTCGATGCCGTCGACGACGAAACTGTCCAGCGCTTCCGACATGGCGTCGATTGCCGCCAGCCGTGTCGGCGCCCATGTGCAGAGTTTTGCCACCATCGGGTCATAGAACATCGAAATCTCGGAACCTTCGGTGACGCCGGTGTCGTTGCGGATGACGATGTCGCCGAACGTGCCCTCCTCCGGCGGCCGGTAGCGCGTCAAACGGCCGATCGAGGGCAGGAAATTGCGATAGGGATCCTCGGCATAGAGCCGGCTTTCCACCGCCCAGCCGTTCAGCTTGACGTCGCTCTGCTCGATCGCCAGCTTCTCGCCGGCGGCGACACGGATCATCTGCTCGACTAGGTCGATGCCGGTAACAAGCTCCGTCACCGGATGCTCGACCTGCAATCGTGTATTCATTTCAAGGAAATAGAAGTTCTTTTCAGCATCGACGATGAACTCGACGGTGCCGGCGCTCTGGTAGTCGACCGCCTTGGCCAGCGCCACGGCCTGCTCGCCCATGGCCTTGCGCGTCCTGGCATCGAGGAATGGCGACGGCGCCTCTTCCGCAACCTTCTGGTTCCGGCGCTGGATCGAGCATTCGCGCTCGCCGAGATAGAGGGCGGTGCCATGCGCGTCGGCCAGCACCTGGATTTCGATATGACGCGGATCGACGACGAACTTTTCGATGAAGACGCGGTCGTCGCCGAACGAGCTTTTCGCCTCCGAGCGCGCCCGGTCGAAGCCGTCGCGCACTTCCGACTGGCTCCAGGCAATGCGCATGCCTTTACCGCCGCCGCCGGCCGAGGCCTTGATCATCACGGGATAACCGATCTCGCCGGCGATCTTTTCGGCATGGTCGGCATTTTCGATGACACCAAGCCAGCCGGGAACCGTCGACACCTCAGCGGCCTTGGCGAACTTCTTCGATTCGATCTTGTCGCCCATCGCCTTGATAGCCTTGGGTTTCGGACCGATGAAGACAATGCCCTCAGCCTCAAGCGCTTCGCAGAAGGCGGCCCGCTCCGACAGAAAACCGTAGCCGGGATGCACGGCCTGCGCGCCCGTCTCCTTGCAGGCAGCGATGATCTTTTCAGGCAGAAGATAGCTTTGCGCGGCAGGCGATGGCCCGATATGCACGGCTTCGTCGGCCATTTCGACGTGCACGGCGTCGCGATCGGCGTCGGAATAGACCGCTACGGTGGCAATCCCCATCCTGCGCGCCGTCTTGATGACGCGGCAAGCAATCTCGCCGCGATTGGCGATCAGGATTTTCGTGAACATCGAAGGCGTTTCCTCGGTCTTTCGTCCTTCTTATGGGCTTCGGCAGCCGGGCTCAAGCACCGCCGGCAGCGCACCCATCAAGACACTCCCTGCCCGCCAGGGCCGTGCCGAGGGGCGAAGGTTGGGCTCGCCGACGACTGGGCCAAGATTTGCGCCATATTTGGTCGCCAAATCGGGTTGAAACAGTATAAAAACCCTGAAAGCCTGAAGACCAATCGCCTTGGGAGGAATTGCCTAATGAAAACCCGCGCCGCTGTCGCTGTCGCCGCCGGAAAGCCGTTGGAAATCATGGAGGTCGACCTCGACGGACCGCGCGAAGGCGAGGTGCTGGTCGAGATCAAGGCGACCGGCATCTGCCACACCGACGAGTTCACCCTGTCGGGCGCCGATCCCGAAGGCCTGTTTCCGGCAATCCTCGGCCATGAAGGCGCTGGCGTTGTCGTCGATGTCGGCAAGGGCGTCACCTCGGTCAAGAAGGGCGACCACGTCATCCCGCTCTACACGCCGGAATGCCGGCAGTGCCCATCCTGCCTGTCGCGCAAGACCAATTTGTGCACCGCCATCCGCGCCACGCAGGGCCAAGGCTTGATGCCCGATGGCTCCTCGCGCTTCTCGATCGGCAAGGACAAGATCTTCCACTATATGGGCTGCTCGACCTTCTCCAATTTCACCGTTTTGCCCGAGATCGCCGTCGCCAAGGTCAACCCGGACGCGCCCTTCGACAAAATCTGCTACATTGGTTGCGGCGTCACCACCGGCATCGGCGCGGTCATCAACACCGCGAAGGTCGAGCAAGGCGCGACTGCTGTCGTCTTTGGTCTCGGTGGCATCGGCCTCAACGTCATCCAGGGCCTGAAGCTCGCCGGCGCTGACATGATCATCGGTGTCGACCTCAACAACGACAAGAAGGCATGGGGCGAGCGCTTCGGCATGACGCATTTCGTCAATCCGAAGGAGATCGACGGCGACATCGTTCCTCACCTCGTCAACTTGACCAAGCGCGGCGCCGACCAGATCGGCGGCGCCGACTACACATTCGACTGCACCGGCAACACCAAGGTGATGCGCCAGGCGCTGGAAGCCTCGCATCGCGGCTGGGGCAAGTCGGTCGTCATCGGCGTGGCCGGCGCCGGCCAGGAGATTTCGACCCGGCCGTTCCAGCTGGTCACCGGCCGCACCTGGATGGGCACCGCCTTCGGCGGCGCACGCGGCCGCACCGACGTGCCAAAAATCGTCGACTGGTACATGGACGGCAAGATCCAGATCGACCCGATGATCACCCATTTGCTGAAGCTGGAAGACATCAACAAGGGCTTCGACCTTATGCATGAGGGCAAGTCGATCAGGAGCGTCGTCGTTTACTAAGTGCGATCAGCAAAAGTGGCGCCCGGTTTTGCGTCCGATCGCACACCAAACGGAGGAAGAACAAGCCGCCGACCGAAGGGCCAGCGACTGAAGTTGCACAGGTTCAACAAGGGAGGAAGATAATGCCTGAGAAACTGCATCCGAAAATCGACAATGGCCTGCCGAAGGAAAGCGCAAGCTTTGCCGGCGGCACGCTGGTCTGTGCCTGCACCAGCAAGCCGGTGAAGGTGAAGGTCAAGGGCCAGATCGCCCACAACCATGCCTGTGGCTGCACCAAATGCTGGAAGCCAGACGGCGCGGTGTTCTCGGTCGTGGCGGTCGCCGGCACCGGCGATGTCACCGTGACCGAGAATGCCGACAAGCTGAAGGTGGTCGACCCCTCGGCGCTGATCCAGCGCCATGCCTGCACCGGTTGCGGCGTCCACATGCACGGACCGGTCGAGCGCGACCATCCGTTCAAGGGTCTGTCCTTCATCCATCCCGAGCGCTTCCAGGAAGACGGCTGGTCACCGCCGGGCTTCACCGCTTTCGTTTCGTCGATCATCGAATCCGGTGTCGACCCCAAGCGCATGGACGGCATCCGCGGCCAGTTGAAGTCGATGGGCCTCGAGCCCTATGACTGTCTCAACCCCGGCCTGATGGATTACATTGCCACCTGGACGGCGAAGAAGTCGGGCGCGCGGCCGGCCTGACAGTACGAGATTTCTGGCATGGGGCCGGGTAACATGCCGGCCCCATGTCCGTTTTGGAGAGATAATGCCGGCACCCGCCATCTACGTCGACGCCGATGCCTGCCCGGTGAAAGCCGAGGTCGAGAAGGTCGCCGAGCGCCATGGCGTGGTCGTCACCTACGTCTCCAATGGCGGGCTGCGTCCGTCGCGCGATCCGATGATTCGCAACGTCGTCGTCTCTAAAAGCGACGATGCCGCTGACGATTGGATCGTCGAGAACGCAAAACCCAACGACATCGTGATCACCGCCGACATCCCGCTTGCCGCTCGCACCGTGGCGCTCGGCGCGCATGTGCTTGGGCCAACCGGCCGGCCGTTCACGCCGGAGACCATCGGCATGGCGGTTGCAATGCGCGATTTGAAGCAGCATCTGCGCGAAACCGGCGAGAGCAAGGGCTACAATGCCAGCTTTGCGCCACAGGATCGCTCGCGTTTCCTGGGTGAGCTCGACCGTATCTTGCGGCGGGCTCTGAAATCCGTCACACCCGACCAGACGTGAAGCATCATCCGAGGTCGGGCTATGGCCGACACATCGCCGAATAACCCCTTGCAGCGGCACAAGCAGTTCTTTGTGTCGCTAGCCGTCGGTCTGGTCGTATTTGCCGCGGTATTGCCTTTGATTGGATCGCTCCCCGTCTCCACGCGGCTTGCTTATTCGATCTCGATTGCCGCCGATTCCTTCTTCGTCGTCTTCATCGCGCTCGTCATCGCCAAGATGCCGCTGCTGTCCGGCCGCTATCTCAGCAAGAACGCGCGCGAACTGGACCTCCCAGTGCTGGGCATCTTTGCCATCACGCTCGGCATCGTCGCCATGGCCATTGTCCTGCTGTTCCTTTTGATCAATCACAAGGATCGCGACCCCATCGAACTCGGCTTCGCCATGCTGTCGATCCCGCTTGGCTGGTTCACCATCCATGCCATGGCCGCCCTCCACTATGCGCATGTCTACTGGATGGACGGCGACGCGATCGATGCCGAAACCAAGAAGAAGATACCGGTCGGCGGCCTCGATTTTCCCGGCAGCAAACGGCCGGACGGTTGGGACTTTCTCTATTTCGCGACGGTGATCGGCATGACCGCGCAGACCGCCGACACCGCGATCACGACCTCGCATATGCGCCGCGTGGTGCTTGTCCATTCGATCCTGTCGTTCTTCTTCAACGCCGTCATCGTCGCCGCCGTCGTCAATCTCGCGGTGAGCCTCGGCAATTGAGTATCCGTGCCCGCGATAAACCCGTGCCCGTAATAAAAACGTGACCGCATGAAACATCGCTTTCGATAGCGACGTATTGGGAGGACAAGGACGAGCGCGGCCATCCCAGGATCGCGCAGCCGGAGGCGAGGAAAAGATGGAAACCATTACCATGAGTCAGCCCGGCGCAGGCGTCGATGCCGCCTCAACGAAGGATGCGACGCTGATCTACCGGCAATCGCGCTGGACCCGCCTGACGCACTGGCTGTGGGCGATCTCGCTGTTCTTCTTGCTTTTGTCCGGCCTGCAGATCTTCAATGCCCGGCCGCAGCTCTACATCGGCAAGCAATCCGGCTTCGAGTACAACAACACCGTCTTTGCCATCGGCGCCGAAAACACCGCCACCGGCCCGCGCGGCTATACCGAAATCTTCGGCCATCGCTTCGACACCACAGGCGTGCTCGGCTGGTCGGGCCCGGCCCGGCAGCAAACGTCGCGTGCCTTCCCGTCCTGGGCGACAATCCCGTCCTATTACGATCTCGGCACCGCCCGCGTTATGCATTTCTTCTTCGCCTGGATACTGACAACCACCTTGGTCGTCTGGCTGGTCGCCAGCCTGGTCAACGGCCATCTGCGCCGCGATCTGGCGCCGCGCCTTGACGATCTCAAGCGGCTGCCGCAGGACATCATCGAGCACGCCAAGCTCAGGTTCCACCACACACGCGAATACAACACGCTGCAGAAAATGGCCTATGGCGGCGTACTGTTCGTGCTGTTGCCACTCATGATCATCACCGGCCTTGCCATGTCGCCGAGCATGAACTCGGTGCTGCCCTGGCTCAACGAACTGCTCGGCGGAAGGCAGACGGCGCGCACCATCCATTTCACGGTGATGGTGCTGCTGGTCGGCTTTTTCATCGTCCATATGATGATGATCCTCGCCGCCGGCCCGATCAACGAACTGCGCTCGATCATCACCGGCTGGTACCGCACCGATCCGCCAAGGCATGGCGACACCGAGAGGAGTGCGTGAGATGGCCAAATTCCAGATCAGCCGCCGAAAGTTCCTGACGGGCGCCGGCCTCGGCGTTTCCGGCATCATGTTGTCGGGCTGCGATGCCTTCGACAGCCAGCTCGGCATGGGCGACGGCCTGCGCAGTTTCCTCGAAAACGCCAATGGCCTGACCTACCGCGCGCAACGCTGGCTTGCCGGCCGCGATGCTCTGGCGCCGGAATTCACCGAGGCCGACATCCGCCAGCCGCAGCGGCCGAACGGCGTCACCGCGCCCGACGATGACACCTACAAGGGCCTGCTCGCCAACAATTTCGCCGACTGGCGGCTGGAGGTAACGGGCCTGGTCGAAAAGCCGCTGTCGCTCAGCCGCGAGCAGTTGGAGAACATGCCGAGCCGCACGCAGATCACCCGCCACGACTGTGTCGAAGGCTGGAGCTGCATCGCCAAATGGACCGGCACCCCGCTGTCGCTGGTGCTCGACCAGGCTGTGGTCAAGCCGCAGGCCCGCTATGTCATGTTCCACTGCCTCGATACGATCGATCGCAGCCTCTCCGGGGAAATCAAATATTACGGCACCATCGACCTGATCGATGCCCGCCACCCGCAGACGATCCTCGCCTACGGCCTCAACGGCAAGCCGCTGCCGGTCGAAAACGGCGCGCCGCTGCGCGTGCGCGTCGAACGACAGCTCGGCTACAAGATGCCGAAGTATCTCTACAAGATCGAGCTCGTCGACAGTTTTGCCAATATCGGCGGCGGCCGCGGCGGCTATTGGGAAGACAATGGCTATGACTGGTATGGCGGGATTTGATGGCCTCGCATTCTGACCGAGCACGATCTGACTCCGACCGAACCGAGCTTGCCTGAGGAAGCCGGTTTCGAGCGCGTGGCCGAACTTGGCGATTGGCCTGAAGACACTCCAATATCGTCCTCTGCAAAACGGTCGCAGAAAACGGCGCGGCTTAAGCAACCTTGTCGAGCAGTGGCTTGAGCGCCGGATGTATCTCCGGCGAGGCGAGTTTGATCAGCGTCAGCAGCGCGCGTTCATTGTCACGCAGCGGGCGGTCGGTGCCGATGCGATCGGCCAGCCATTTCGGCTCGCTGGCGTCGATCGTCTCGGCGCGGCGCGCGAGTGCCTCGGCGGCACGGTTCTTCGACTCCCATTCGGCCTCGATATCGCCGGGCGAACGATAGGCTTCCATGATGCCGGCCAGTCCGCCCGACACCATGCGGCTGAAGAAGCCACCAATTTCGGGCTCGACCTGGTCCAAGAAACTGTCACGACGCAGCGCCACATCGCGCGTCGGCGCTTCGTAGCCGGCCGAACACATGACGAAATTGGCGAGCGCCTTGACGAACAGGTCGTTCCAGGACGGGTCGTTGTGGGTCGCTGCGGTCTGCTCGTTGATCTGGAACAGCACCTCGGCCTCAACCCGTGTGATGGCGATGTTACCGTCGCCGCCATAGGCATGGAGAATGCGGCGCAACAGATCGACCTCTGCCTTGGCGACCAGCCCGGGAACCAGCGCGCCGCCGAGCATCAGTGGTCCCTTGCCGTCGACCACCGCGTTGGCGACCTGCTCGAGCGCATAGGCGGAGAGCCGGCCGGGCGATGATTTCGCCCTTTCCAGCACATGCACCAGCAGCTCCAGTTCGGTCACACTGTCGACCATTCCGTCGCGCGAGATGGTCTGGATCAGCCAACCGGCATTGTCTTCGGAGATATAGCCTGCCGGCTTTTCCTGGTGGACGATGTAGTCGGTAACGGCCTCGACGAAGAATTCAGGCCATTGCGGGCATTTGTCCGTCGCTGTCGCATCGAGCGCGAACAGTGCTTCAGCCTCGCCGCGCGTCACCACGCCGTCAGCGAACACTTCGCGACGCAGCATGACGACATCTTCCGCCGTGATGCGGTCCTTCGAGGCCAGCCCCGCCACCGGCGCGCTCCCGATCCGTTCGCCCATCTGTCAATCCCCATCCGCCGTGCCCAACGCAATTGCCGGCCAAACCGTCAGCCCAGAATATCGCCATTGTCTTGAAAAACCGGCAAACGGCGTGGTTAGCGAAGACTGTAAAGACGACGCGCTTTACGTGTCGCTGGCAGGTGACAAGGTGTCGCCGACAAGCTATGGATGGCGCGTCGAGGGCTTAAGTTTTGAGTCCTACCTGTTTGCGGGAGAGAGCAGCGCGAGCTGCCGCCGAAGGGGAAATCGCCCGAAATCTCTCAGGCAAAAGAACCGTAGACGGGAAAGACACTCTGGAAAGTCGGGGCTTGCCCCCCGCGCCGAAGGTGTAAGCGTCGCCGACAGAGTTCCGGTTGCGCGAGTCTCTCAGGCTTCAGACAGAGGGGCACGGACTGGTCGCCAGCAGCGGCCGATTGCGTGCGACTCTGGAGATGACATGACGGGCGACGACACCAAACACCTTCCTCTCGAAGATCTGCACACCGCCGCCGGCGCACGCTTTGGCGCCTTTGCGGGCTGGTCGATGCCGCTGACCTATCCGGCCGGCGTGATGAAGGAGCACCTTCACACCCGCGAACATGCCGGCCTGTTCGACATTTCGCATATGAAGCTGTTCGCTGTCAGCGGACCGGGCGCTGCGGCACTGCTCAACCGCGCCAGTCCGCTCGATGCCGGCGCGCTTGAGATTTCACAGTCCAAATATAGTTTCTTCCTCAACGAGGCCGCCGGGATCATCGACGATCTGATCGTCACCCGGCTCGGCGCCGAGCGCTTCATGGTGGTCGCCAACGCCGGAAATGCGGTCGAGGACGAGAAGCATTTGCGTGCGCTGGCCGCGGACTTCGACGTCAAAGTCGATGCGCTCGACCGCGTCTTCCTGGCGATCCAGGGGCCGGAAGCCTGGGCTGCCTTGTCCCGCGCCGGCATCGAGACCGGCTCACTCTTGTTCATGCATGGCATCGAGCCGAAGCAAAACTGGTTCATGAGCCGCTCCGGCTACACCGGCGAGGACGGCTTCGAGATCGGCCTGCCGGAGGCGGATGCGCGCGCTCTGGTCACGAAACTGCTCGAGGACGAGCGTGTGTTGTGGATCGGCCTTGCTGCCCGCGACTCGCTGCGGTTGGAGGCCGGCCTGTGCCTGCACGGCCAGGACATCACGCCGGAGATCGATCCGGCGAGTGCCGGCCTGATGTGGGCGATCCCCAAAGATCTCCGCGCCGGCGGGTCCTTCATCGGCGCCGATGCGCTGCGGTCCATCCTGGAGCGCGGGCCGTCGCAAAAGCGCGTCGGCCTGAAGCCGGACGGCCGCCAGCCGGTGCGCGCCGGCGCTGCTTTGTTCGATGCCGACGGCGATCCGACCGGCTACGTGACATCAGGCGGCTTCGGCCCGTCGGCCGGCCATCCCGTCGCCATGGGCTATGTGTCAACGGCCTTGGCCAAGCCGGGCACGAAACTGTTCGCCGACGTTCGCGGGACGAAAATCCCGGTCGATATCAGTTCCTTGCCCTTCACTCCTCATCGCTACCGCAAAGGATAATTCCGATGGCAAAAACCTATTTCACACAAGATCACGAATGGCTGAGCGTCGAGGGAGGCATCGCCACCGTAGGGATAACCGACTATGCGCAGGAACAGCTTGGCGATCTCGTCTTCGTCGAACTGCCTCAAATCGGCACCAAACTCAGTAAGGGCGACACCGCCGTGGTCGTCGAATCCGTCAAGGCGGCATCCGATGTTTATGCGCCGGTTGATGGCGAGATCACCGACGCCAACGGCGCGCTGTCCTCGGACCCGTCGCTGGTCAACTCCGCTGCGACCGGCGACGGCTGGCTGTGGAAGATGAAGCTCGCCGACGAAGGCCAACTCGCAGGCCTCATGGATGAGGCCGCCTACAAAGCCCATATCGGTTGACATCAGGACCTATTGCCATGAGCGCAGCACTTACCCCCTTCTCGGCCCGCCACATCGGTCCTGATGTAAACGACGTCAGAGCCATGCTTGCCGTGATCGGCGTTCCCTCCGTCGAGACGCTGATCAGCCAGGCTGTGCCGCAGTCGATCCGCCTCGATCTGCCGCTGGCCCTTCCCGCGCCGGCCAGCGAAGCCGAAGCGCTGGCCGAATTGGCTGCGACCATGGCAAGAAACAGGGTGCTGAAGAGCTTCATCGGCGCCGGCTATCACGGCGTCCATGTGCCGCCGGTCATTCAGCGCAACCTGTTCGAGAACCCGGCCTGGTACACCGCCTATACGCCCTACCAGGCCGAGATCAGCCAGGGCCGCCTGGAAATGCTGTTCAACTTCCAGACCTTGGTCACCGAATTGACCGGCCTGCCGGTGGCTTCGGCCTCCCTGCTCGACGAAGCGACGGCGGTGGCCGAAGCGGTCGGCATCGCGCTGCGCCATCACCGCGACAAGCGCACCAAGGTGGCGCTGGCCGGCACGCCGCATCCGCAGACGCTGGACGTCGTGCGCACCCGGGCCGAGCCGCTCGGCATCGAGATCGATGGCGAGACCATCGACGACAACACCGCCGCCCTGCTGGTCTCCTGGCCGGACACGTTTGGCGTCTATGGCGACCACAAGGCGGCGATCGAGAAGGCTCGCGCCACCGGCGCCGTGGTCGTCTTCATCGCCGATCCGCTTGCGCTCACGCTGACCGAAGCGCCGGCCAGGCTTGGCGCCGACATCGCCGTCGGCCCGATGCAGCGCTTTGGCGTGCCGATGGGCTTTGGCGGCCCGCACGCCGCCTATTGCGCCGTCTCCGACAAGCTGACCCGGCTGATGCCCGGCCGCCTCGTCGGCCAGTCGATCGACAGCAAGGGCCGTCCCGGCTATCGCCTCGCCCTGCAGACGCGCGAACAGCATATCCGCCGCGACAAGGCGACCTCCAACATCTGCACCGCGCAGGCGCTGCTTGCCAACATGGCGACCGCATACGCGATCTGGCACGGGCCTACTGGTTTGCAGGCGATCGCAGCCCGAATTCATGAGCTCGCCAACGGCCTCGCAGCAGGCCTGAAAACCGCTGGTGTTTCCGTGCTCGGCTCAAGCCGTTTCGACACGGTGACGGCCGAAGTGAAGGGCAAGGCAGCTTCGATCGCCGCTGCCGCTGAAAAAGGTGGCCGGCTGCTGCGCGTCATCGATGCCGACCGCATCAGCATCGCCTTCGACGAAACCTCGACCGAGGCGGACGTCGAGGCTATCGCCGCCCTGTTCGGCGCCAAGTCCGGCGCTACTGAGGCCGGCGCGATGCCCGGCAAGCCGCGCGGCAAGGAGTTTCTGACCCAGCCGGTTTTCCGCGAAAACCACTCCGAGACCGACATGATGCGCCTGCTGCGCAGGCTAGCCGACAAGGATTTGGCGCTCGACCGCACCATGATCCCGTTGGGCTCCTGCACCATGAAGCTCAACGCGGCGGCCGAAATGATGCCGGTCAGCTGGCCTGTTGTCGCCAACCTCCATCCCTTCGCGCCGGCCAGCCATTCGGCCGGCTATCGCGCCATGGTCGGCGAGCTGGAAGGCTGGCTGGCGGAGATCACCGGCTTCGACGCCGTCAGCCTGCAGCCCAATGCCGGCAGCCAGGGCGAATATGCCGGCCTGCTCGCCATCCGCGCCTATCACCGTTCGCGTGGCGAAGGCCATCGCACCATCTGCCTGATCCCCCAGTCCGCGCATGGCACCAATCCCGCGAGTGCGGCGATGGCCGGCATGAGCGTCGTCGTCGTGCGTTGCCTGGAGGACGGCAATATCGACATGGACGATATGCGGGCCAAGGCCAACGAGCATTCGAAGAATCTCGCAGCCCTGATGTTCACCTATCCCTCGACGCACGGCGTCTACGAAGAAGGCGCGCGCCACCTGTGCGCTCTCATTCACGAGCATGGCGGCCAGGTCTATTTCGACGGCGCCAACCTTAACGCCCTGGTTGCTTTGGCGCGGCCCGCCGATATCGGCGCCGATGTCTGCCACATGAACCTGCACAAGACCTTCTGCATCCCGCATGGCGGCGGCGGTCCGGGCGTCGGTCCAATTGGCGTCAGGGCGCATCTGAAACCCTATCTGCCTGGTCATGTCACCGAAGGCTCGGCGCATGCCGTGTCGGCCGCACCGTTCGGCAGCGCTTCCATCCTGCCCATCACCTGGATGTACATCCGCATGATGGGCGCCGCCGGCCTGAAGCAGGCGACGGAGACGGCGATCATCTCGGCCAACTATGTGGCGACGCGGCTCGCGCCGCACTTCCCGCTTCTCTACAAGGGCAGGCACGATCGCATCGCGCATGAATGCATCCTCGACACGCGCGTCCTCAAGGAGAGCGCCGGCATCAGCGTCGATGATATCGCCAAGCGGCTGATCGACTACGGCTTTCACGCGCCGACCATGTCGTTCCCTGTCGCCGGCACGCTGATGGTCGAGCCCACAGAGTCCGAGCCCAAGCGCGAACTCGACCGGTTCTGCGAGGCGATGATTGCCATCGCCGGCGAGGCAGCGAAAGTGGCGAAGGGCGAATGGCCGCTCGAGGACAACCCGCTGGTCAATGCCCCGCACACGGCGGCCGAAACCCTTGCCGGCCAGTGGACTCACCCCTATTCGCGGCTGGAAGCGGCCTACCCCGCCGGCGATGTCGATACAGCGGCCAAATACTGGCCGCCGGTCTCGCGCATCGACAATGTCGCCGGCGACCGCAACCTCGTCTGCTCCTGCCCGCCGTTGTCGGAATATCTCGGCGCCGCCGAATAACACTCTGGCCTGTCAGGCTGAACGCAAGGCCGGCCCATCGGCCTTGCCGTTGAGGACAAGCACGCGATTTCGCCCGTCGTTCTTGGCCGCGTAGAGCGCCCGGTCGGCCTCGGCCAGCACTTCATCCAGGCTGCTGCCGTCTTCCTTGCCAAAGCCAATGCCGCCGCTGACGCTGCTGCGCAACGGCCCGCGCGGCGTCGGCACCACTTCCGTGCCGAAGGCGACGCCGATCCTGCTGGCGAGATCGTAGGCCTTGTCTTCGGTCATCCGAGACATGACCAACGCGAACTCCTCGCCGCCCAGCCGGAAGGCGTCGACGCCAACCCTGTCATACTTCTTGATGACTGCGGCGAAACGGCAAAGCACCCGGTCGCCGACGGGATGGCCATAGATGTCGTTGGTCCGCTTGAAGTGGTCGAGGTCGAACATGGCGACCGACATGAACGGGCCGAAGACGCGCTCGCCATAAAGCGAGTTCAAAGCCCGCCGGTTCATGAGACCGGTCAACGGGTCGGTCAAGGTCTCGGCCTTCAGTTCGATCTGTGCCTGCAGATGATGCAGCGAGAGCGTCAGCGCGCCGAGCGCCGTCATGCAGGCGACTGCCACGACCGAATTCAACCGCTCGGCCCAATTGTCGGGTGCGACGCCGAGCACCCACTGGCCCTTGACCAGAAGCACGGCGCCGCAGAGCCCGAAGGATACGCCGCAGACGCCGCTTAGCGCCGAAACGACCAGCAGAATGCCGCGATCCTGACTGCCCTTGATCCAGAACATCACCCCGATCGAGGCGAGCAGCACTGTTACCGTCGCATAGGTGAGGATGAAGCCGACACCATCGAAACCGAGATAGGTCACGCCGGCGCAGACAGCGATCGCGAGCATGGCCGGCAGGACAGCGCGGCTGTAATTGCGCACACCAAGATATTGCATGGCCGAAAGTGAAAGCGCCAGGAAACCGAGGCTGAGCAGCGCCAACGCTGCCTGACAAAGCAACGGACTGGGCTCCCTCGTGTAGCGCCAGAAGACGATGACGTGGGCGACAAGGACGAGAATGCCGCACGCAACCGTCAGCACGAAGCGTGCACGCGGCGCCGTGAACCAGATCACAAACATGGTGACGCTCAGGCATGTGCCCGACAGCGCAGCCGCCAGCAATAGCGAACTGAAATCCAGCATGGATGAGCGGCAACCTTTGGCATCTTCGATTTGTGGCGCATCATAGGCATGCAACCGGCCGGAGATACCGTTTTCGGCCGGTTTTCAAAGCAACCTGCCGACAGGGTTTACAAAGCGTCGACTGCCGTCCCGCGAAGCTCGGCACGCGAGTGTACCTAGTCTCAGCCCTTGTTGAGCAGCGCCAGATTGGCGTTGACCACGCTCGGGTCGGCCATGCCGGCCCTTGCTTCCATGAGCAGCGCTCTCGCCTTCTTCTTGTTGCCGCGCAGCAGCTGCGAATAGCCCATATTGTTGACAATCTGCGGCTTGCGCCCGGCAACCTTCAAAAGCTGGTCGTAGGCGCGGTCGGCGAAGTCGAAGCGGCCGAGTTCGTCATAGGAGGCGGCAAGCCCCATCCATCCCTCGGCACTGTCGGCCTTCAGTTCCACGGCCTTGCGGAAATGCTGTTCGGCAAGGCCGTAATTGGCCTCGCGGAACTGCGCCTTGCCTTGCGCAAGGTCGGAGGTGCTGACGTCTTTTGCCACCGGTTGGATCGATGTGGTCTTGGTTTTGTCGACGTTGTCGGTCGTGCAGCCGCCGACCATCAAGACCGCCGCTAGCGCGGCCATTGCCGTGAAACTTCTGTGACGCATGCCCCTGGCCCCAATCGCCCGATTTACCGGGTCGTTCTTCCGGAAGCAGACTACAATAGGGCGATTAAACTTCAGTGCGGAAACGCGCCTAAAATTTGGTTTCGGGCACAGAAGCCATTAACCAACCGAAGCCTATTCCGGCTCCAGCGCCTTGAGCCCCGCCGGAAACTGATAGCGCCTGCCGTCGTAGCGCAGCCGGTAGGTTCGTTTCATGAACCTGCCGGGATGGGACTGGCACTCGCCATTCTTGTCGACAGACGGATTGTCGGTGTCCAACCGCTCGAACACTGTGATGTCGTGATAGCCGTGATGTCTCGCCGGGCTCATCGCCAGGCTGACCCGGCTGGATTGAAAGGATCCTGCGCAATTGGTGTCGCCTTCGCCGCCAAAGCCGGCCACGATGATGCCGTCGAGCACCAGGCGCAGAGCACCGCCGTCAAGGGCATAGAGCCGCAGGTCGGTTTCACTGAAAGGATTCGGCTGCGAATGGTTTGCCATGTCGATGCGCAGGCCGAAGGCGCCGACATCGGGCGCCAATCTGTAGCGCCCGGTATCGAAGTCGATCTCGCGGATGCCGACGGCATCATCGGTCATCAGCCCGGGCTGGCGCAGGCGCTGGCGCACCTGCCGGGACTTCCTGTCGACGACCAGAAGCTCGACATCGCCGACATGCCCGTCATCGCTGGAATTGGGAGCTGTCGATCAGCGGCACGGCGACCAACAACAGATCGTCATGGGCGGGCCAGATCGTGCAGACCACGCCGAATGGCGCATCGCCATCCCAAAGCGTCTGGGCGATGCTGGTATGAGGTTCGAGCGTGAAGGAGGCGCCATCGGCACTCTTTTGGGCCTTGGGATATGCCTGCTGCACCAGAGCGGCAGCGTCGCCGCAATCGTCGGCCGCGGCC
Organism: Mesorhizobium sp. LSJC269B00; assembly: GCF_000502815.1. Taxonomy (NCBI): domain Bacteria; kingdom Pseudomonadati; phylum Pseudomonadota; class Alphaproteobacteria; order Hyphomicrobiales; family Phyllobacteriaceae; genus Mesorhizobium; species Mesorhizobium sp. LSJC269B00. Next base: position 284,009 of record NZ_AYVN01000005.1, on the reverse strand, counting down.
GAGGCCGGCGACAGACTGGCCGCGGCGAGGCCGAGGAAGGCGGTGCACAAGACTATTCGCATGGACGGCTCACTCATTTTGCTTTTTGCGGATTTTGCCGAAGGAGAGCGGCCAAACCGGCCGGATATGACATCCAGGCGAAGCGTAGTTGAAGTGAGTAACCGCAGAAAGCCGCCGGGCGGCCACTTGGTATCTACTGCCTTGGTATCTACTGAACCGCCGTCATTTTGACGATGATCGGGATGACGGCGATCATCAGCACCACCGGCAGGATGCACACCACCACCGGCACCGACATCTTGGCCGGCAAGGCATGTGCCTTCTCCTCGGCCAGCGACATGCGCTTGTGGCGCATTTCGTCGGAGAACACGCGCAGCGCCCCGGCGAGGCTGGTGCCGAGTTCCTTCGACTGCTGCAAGAGCGTGGCGAAGGAGCGCACCTCGTCCAGGCTGAGGCGGTCGGCGAGCGCCTTCAATGCATCGTCGAGGCTGCGGCCGGCCCTGAGTTCCAGCGACACCAGCTGCAGGTTCTGGCTCAGCGACGGATAGGTCTTGGCCAGTTCCTTCGAGACGCGCTCGATGCCGGCCTCCATGCTCATGCCGGCATCGGAGCAGACGATCATCAAATCCATGAAGTCGGGAAAGCCGTTGCGGTATTCGCGCATCTTTTCCCGCACCTTCTGGCTGAGCACCAGGCCGGGCACGAAATAGCCGGCGGCTCCCGACAGGATGATGAAGGTCCAGCGGCTGGTCGCGGTGGAATCGACGCTGCCCATCCAATGGTTGACCAGGAACGCGCCGATCGCTGCGCCCACCAGGCAGGCGAAGCGGATCAGGAAGAATGTGCCGACCGCGCGCGGCTCCATATAGCCCGCCTGGATCAGCTTCATACGCAGCCGGGCGACATTTTCCGGATCGCTCTTGGCGTAGAATTCCTGCGCCCGCTTCACCGCCTTCTCGCGCACGACGCTCTGGTTCTTCTTCGGCGCCACCTCGGCCTGTTGGGGAGTCTTGCTGTCGTCGATCTTGAGCCGGCGCTTGAGATCGTTGCGGTCGCCTTTGGCCACCACCAGCGGCCATGCCACCGCGCTGCCGCCCAATGCCAGCAGCATCGCGGCTACCGGCATCAGCGACGTCGGCGCCAGCGAGGCAAGAAACTGGATCACCTGCTCCATCTCAGAACCGGAAGTTCGACATCTTGAACATGATGATGTTGCCCAGCATCAGCCATGTCACCGAACCGCCCAGCAGATACCAGGTCTTCGGCACATCCCAGACGCTTTGATAAAATTGCGGCATCATCACCATGATGGCGGCGAACAGCAGCGCCGGCACCGCCGTCAGGATATAGGCCGACATACGACCCTCGGTCGAAATGGCGCGCACCTTGCGGCGCAGCTTGCCGCGTTCGCGGATCGTCGTCGACAGCCCGTCGAGGATCTCGCGCAGATTGCCGCCCGAACTCGTCTGGATGGAAACCGCGGTGACGAACAGCGGCAGATCCTCCTGGCCGACGCGATCAAACAGTGAATTCAACGCCGAAACCAGGTCGGAACCATAAGTCACCTCGTCGGAGATAACGCCGAATTCGGTGCCGATCGGATCGGGCATCTCGCGCGACACCATCGAGATCGCCACGGGAACCGGATGCCCGGCCTTCAAGCCGCGCGTGATCAATTCCAGCGCCTCCGGCAACTGCACGCCGAAACGCTTCACCCGCCGGGCACGCTTGGAACGCAGCACAATTACCGGCAGCAGCGCTGTCAGCACCACAAACAGCAAAATGGCGAGCAACAGCGGCAGGCCGTACCAGAGCGCGACGAGCATCATCGCCAGCGCCACGCCCGTCGTCATCGTCAGGAATTTCGGCAAGGGCATCACCATGCCAGACTGCGTGCGCAGCGCGCGAAAACGGTCGGGCGAGAAGAATGACGTGCCGGAATCGAGGCCGCGTTCCTTGCGCAGCTGGATCAGCACCTGTTCCTGGCTGATCTTGTTTTCCTGCAGCTTCATGCGCCGGTTGATAGCCAGGCGCTTATCGCTGCGGCCGGCATAGAGCAGATAGCAGCCTTCGGCGATCATGATGCCGGTCAGCGCTGCCGCGGCATAGACGACATAGATCGGGCTGAAATTCTCGAACACCCGGCTACTCCTGCGGCCGGCCGGGTTCGAAATATTTGCCGGGGAATTCAATGCCCATATTGCGCAGGTCCTCGAGGAAACGCGGGCGAATGCCGGTCGCCTCGTAGTGACCGAGGATCTTGCCGTCGGCTTCCATGCCGGTGCGCACGAAGCGGAATATCTCCTGCATCTGGATGACGTCGCCTTCCATGCCGGTCACCTCGGCGACGCTGGTCACCTTGCGCTTGCCGTCCGACAGTCGCGTCAGCTGGACGATAAGGTCGAGCGCGCTGGCGATCTGGCTGCGGATCGACTGCACCGTCATCGGCATGCCGGTCATGCCCAGCATCTGCTCGAGGCGCGAAATGGCGTCGCGCGGCGTGTTGGCGTGGATGGTCGCCATCGAGCCTTCATGGCCGGTGTTCATCGCCTGCAGCATGTCGAAGGCCTCCTCGCCGCGGCACTCGCCGAGGATGACGCGGTCAGGGCGCATGCGCAGCGCGTTCTTGACCAGGTCGCGCTGCTTCAGCTCGCCATGACCTTCGATGTTGGCGGGGCGCGTTTCCATGCGCGCGACATGCGGCTGCTGCAGCTGCAGTTCGGCCGCGTCCTCGATGGTGATCAACCGTTCGTCTTCCGGAATGAAGGCTGACAATGCGTTGAGCATCGTCGTCTTGCCGGTGCCGGTACCGCCCGAGATGATGGTCGTTTTGCGGGCGTGGACTGCAGCCGCCAGCACCTCGGCCATGTTCTGGGTGATGGCGCCGAACTCGACCAGCTTGTGCAGGCCGAGCTTGTTCTTTGAAAACTTGCGGATCGACACCAGCGGCCCGTCGACGGCGACCGGGCGAATGGCGGCGTTGAAGCGCGAGCCGTCGAGCATGCGGGCGTCGACCATCGGTTGCGATTCGTCGACCCGGCGGCCGACGGCGGCGACGATCTTGTTGACGATGCGCAACAGATGCGCCTCGTCCTTGAACGGGATATGGACCTGCTGCAGCTTGCCCCGCTTTTCGACGAAGCAGTTCTGGTGGCCGTTGATCAGGATATCGTTGATGTCGGGATCCTTGAGCAGCGGTTCCAGCGGCCCGAGGCCGACCATCTCATCGACGATGTCGTCGACCAGTGCTTCAAGTTCGACGGTGTTGATCGCCATACGCTCCTGGCGGGTCTTTTCCGACACGAACTCCTGCACCTGCCGGCGCATCTCATCCTTGGGCAGGCGCTCCAGCGCGACCAGGTTGATCTCCTCCAGCAGCAGCCGGTGGATGCGCACGCGGGCATCGAGCACCTTGTTGGCGCTTTTTCCCGGTGTTGTCTCCGGCTTCGGCGGCAAGGCCTTGCGGTTCGTCGGGATGACCACGGCGTGATGCGCGACCGGCGCCGCCTCGGCCGGCTTCAGCGCGCGGACGTCACGGTTCTGCAGGGTCGAGAAGCGGCTGGTCATCCGGCTTTCCTCTTCAGGAGGCCCCTGCCGATGCCGAACAGCGAGCGCGATTTCTCCGGCGTCACCACGGCTTCTTCCGGCAGGATGATCCTCTTCAGATCGTTGACGACATTGGCGTTCGGGTCGATCTCATGCAGCGGCACGCCGCGGTCGACCGCTTCACGCACAAGCCGGTAATTGTTGGAGATGCCGCCGACGAAATGCTCGCCCAGGATTTCCTGGACATCCGCCTGCTTGATGCCGTTGTCGAACATCTTCTGCTCGAAACGATTGACGATGACGTTCGGCTTCACTTCCTTGCCGGCCGTCTCGTAGACCGCCTGGATCAGCCGCTGCGTGTGGCGCAGGCATGGCACCGTCATTTCGGCGACGATGTAGAGCTTGTTGGAGCCGAGCAGCACCGTCTCCGTCCACGGAAACCAGGTGCGCGGCATGTCGATGACGACGTTATCGAAATAGGCCGAGACGAGATCGAGCATGCGCACCACGACATCGGTCTTGAACGAGCGCATTTCCGACGGATGCGTTGGCGCCGCCAGCACGCAGAGCCCGCTCGCATGCTTGGACAGCATCACATCCAGCAGCTGACGGTCGAGGCGCTCGGGCTGGTTCTCGATTTCGGTGATGTCGAAGCGCGGCTCGAGGTCGAGATATTCGGCGCAGGCGCCTTGCTGGAAATTGAGGTCGACCACGCAGGTCGACGCGCCGCGCGTCACCGAATGATGCAGCTGGAAGGCGGTCTGCAGCGCCAGCGTCGTGGTGCCGACGCCGCCGGCGGCCGGCATGAAGGTATAGATCTGCGACTCGGTGTTTTCCTCGCGCCCCGGCCCTTGCAGCGCGCGCACGACCGACCGCACCAGATCGGCGGTGGTGATCGGCTTGACCAGGAAATCGGCGACCTGGAGCTGCACCAGGATCCGCACTGCGGCTGCGTTGAATTCCTGGGTGACGACGACCACCGGAACGCGGCCTTCAAGCCGGCGCATGATGCGCTGCAGCGACTCGATCTCTTCCAGCTTTGCCGCATCCATGTCGACGATGAGCGCGCCGAAATCGGCTTCCTGGACCTCGCCGCGCAGTTCGGTAATGTTCTTCTCGACGGTCGAAAGCTGGATCACCTCCGAGGCCGCGAACGCGGTGCGCGTATCCTGCGCAAAGGTCCGGTCGCTGGACACCAGCAGGATCTTCTTGGTCTTGATGCCGCTTGCCATTTTGTCAGCCTGTCAGGTCATTCCCGGTCAAATCACCGGGCAAATCAATCGGTTGTCGCTGTCGGTTGCACGGCCTTGGCAGCAGCAGCCTGGTCGGCGGCGTTGACTGCCGCCTCACTGCGCTGCGCCGGCACCAGCAGCCTGGTGTTCTGGATGCCGTATTTCCAGGGATCGACCATCTGCATGGCCGTATTGGCGGCCTGTGCGTTGCCGGCGGCAATCGTCGGTCCCTCGGAGCGGACATAGTCGTCGCTGGTGCAGCCGCCGGCGAGGCCGGCGATCAGCAGGGCGATGCATGATTCCACGCGCATGGCTTCAATCCTTCGGCAGGTCGAGGAAATGCCCGACGGTGGTGACCGCGGCCGGCTGTGCCGTACTGCCGCTGGCCATTGCCACTGCACGATTGGCTTCGGACGATTTCACTTCCTCGGTGTTGTTGAGGAAATAGTCGACATTGCTGGCCGGCTGCGTGCCGTCGGTCGGCTCGAGCAGCTTCTTCGACGGATCGACCGGCTTGACCAGATAGGGGGTGACGATGATCACCAGATCGGTCTCGCGCCGCTGATAGGATTTGGAGGAGAACAGCGAGCCGAGCACCGGCAGCTTGCCGAGGCCGGGAAGACGCGATGTGGTAATGTCGTTCTGTGACTGCAGCAGGCCGGCGATCATGAAGCTCTGGCCATTCTTCAGGTCGACGGATGTTTTGGCGCGGCGCACGATAAAGCCCGGGACCGAGATATTGCCGATATTGTAGGAGGCCGAAGCGTCGATCGAGGACACTTCCGGCGCGATGTCGAGGCTCACCAGCCCGTCCTTGAGAACCGTCGGCGTGAAGTCGAGGCTGACGCCGTATTTCTTGTAGCTGACGGAAATCTTGCCATTGTCCTCGGAGACCGGGATCGGGAACTCGCCGCCGGCGAGGAAGCTTGCCGTCTGGCCCGAGCGGGCGATCAGGTTCGGCTCGGCCAGCCGCCTGGCGAGACCACGTTCCTCCAGCGCCTTGATGGCGACGTCGATCGACAGGCCGTTGGACAGCAGCCGGCCGATGATCTCGCCATTGCCGGCTCCCGGCACCGAGCCCGGCTCGAGGGTGACGTCGCGCCCGCCAATGCCGTAAGCGAAATTGGCGCTGTATTTGGCGCCGAGATCCTGTCCGGCCTGGCGATTGATCTCGACGAAGCGGACGTTGAGCTGAACCTGCTGCGAGGACGAGATGTTGACCGAATTGATCACTTCTTCATTGCCGGAGAAGCGGCTGGCGATCTTGCTTGCCTTCTCGGCGGCGACCGCGTCATCGGCCTCGCCCGACAGCACGACGCGGCCATTGGCCGAGCCGACCTTGATCTTGGCGTCCGGCACGCTGGCGCGAATGGTGCTGGCCAGCTGGTCGGTGTCCAGCGTCACCTCGATGTCGACGGTGCCGACCAACTGCTTGTTCTCGTCGAACAGCGCGATGCCGGTGGTGCCGAGATTGTTGCCCAGCACATAGAAGGATTTGTCGGTCAGCGGATTGACGTTGGCGATCTCCGGATCGCCGATGACGATCTGGTAGAAGGCGGCATTGGTCATGACCGTCTTCGGCTTGCCCTTGGCTACCTTGATCGACGCATTCGTTGTCGACGAGACATGGACGATATCGTTGTCGGCCTTGGCTGGCGCACTGAGGCCGAGCATTGCGGCCGCGGCCAGGCAAGCNGGAGTTCAGACGTGTGCTCTTCCGATCTCGAGACATGGACGATATCGTTGTCGGCCTTGGCTGGCGCACTGAGGCCGAGCATTGCGGCCGCGGCCAGGCAAGCCCCCACCGCAAGCGCCCGCATTGGGCGCAGCCCTTTCGTCGTTCGAAATGCATGAAGTCCCGACATCTGTCCCGTCCCTCGCCCGGTCCCCACCGGCAGTTATTGCTGGTCCCGCGCAGGAACCTGGTATTCTTCGACCTGCGTGCCGCGCGTCACGATGATCGTCTTGAATTTCGGCTTCTCAGGCTCCTTGGTCGCGGCAGTGAACAGCGCGCCGGCAGCGGCCTGGACGCCGGAGGCGACCGATCCGCCGAAGGACGAGATGGTGGTGACGCCGTCCTTGGCGGCCCCTCCGTCTGCGGCCGAGCGGAGCGACAGCGACAAGGTGCCGACGGTGCGGGCAAGCGCCACTTTCTGCGCGCCTTCGGTCGTCACCTCGATGGTGACGGAATTGGCGATCTGCGGTGTGGTCTGGCGCTCGTCGGCGCCCTGCCCCACGGTCAGCACCTTGGCGTCGGAGACGACGATCTCGGAGGTAACGGTCGATCCGGCAGCGCCCTGCGCGTTCTTGGCCACTTCCTGGATTTCGCCCGCATCGCGTGTCAGCACCACGTCGACCCGGTCGCCCGGCATGACGAAGCCGCCGACACCGGCGATCTCGTCGGTGCGGATTGTCACCGCCCGCATGCCGGGCGTCATCATGTTTGATAGCGTCGCGCGGCCGTTCGGCCCCGACAATTTGCTGATCAGCACCGGCTCGTTGACCTCGATCGGCGACAATACCACGCGGCTGCCTTCGGCGAGCAATGCATTGACTGTGGTGAACGCGCCCTGCGGCACCGAATCCTCGGACCATGGGATTTCGCTGAGCTGCGCCCGGTCAAGCTCCATGCCGTAACGCAGCGGCGCGTTGGCCACCACTATGGTCTTGAAGACGACCTTGGGGACGGCGGGCGCCGGGATCGACGCCGTTTTCTCTTCGGCATCGGCCTTGGCCTGGCTTTTCACCCAGAAATCCGCGGCAAAGATTGAAATCGCGCCGAAGACGGCAGCGATGCCAATCATCGTTATGGCCTTGCCCCTCACAACCAACCCCTGACATTCGTGGTCTTTTGTTTTGTTGGAGCGACGCTAGGCCGCTTTGTTAAAGATTCAGGAATCGCGGCCGCTCCGCACGGACCTATTCCGCCGGCTTGGTTATCGAAAGGTTTTAGGATAAGAAGGGTTTAATCCCCGAACGTAACAGGAACTTCCGTCGCTTGGCGCCGAAAAGCGTGGCAGTATCGACGGGTGATTCGCGGCACGGATTCTATGGTAGGCATGGACGACAACAACGATCTTTTCGGCAATCTGGAAAAGCAGCCCCAACTGGCTCGGACACCTTCGCGCCCGGCCGACCCGCTGGTGCAGGCCACGAAGCGTCCTGCCGCGACCAAGGACGGCAGCGAGGGCTATAGCGCCGCCGACATCGAGGTGCTGGAGGGGCTGGAGCCGGTGCGGCGCCGTCCCGGCATGTATATTGGCGGCACCGACGACAAGGCGATGCACCATCTGTTTGCCGAGGTCATCGATAATTCGATGGACGAGGCGGTCGCCGGCCATGCCACCTTCATCGATGTCGAGCTGTCGGCCGACGGATTTCTGACCGTCACCGACAATGGCCGCGGCATTCCGGTCGATCCGCATCCGAAATTCAAGAAACCGGCGCTCGAAGTCATCATGACGACGCTGCATTCGGGCGGCAAGTTCGATAGCAAGGTCTATGAGACCTCCGGCGGTCTGCACGGTGTCGGCGTCTCGGTCGTCAATGCGCTGTCGGACCATCTCGAAGTCGAGGTCGCGCGCGGTCGCCAGCTTTACCGCCAAAGGTTCTCGCGCGGCGTTCCGGTGAGCGGGCTGGAGCAGCTCGGCGAAGTGCACAACCGGCGCGGCACCAAAATCCGCTTCCATCCCGACGAGCAGATTTTCGGCAAGGGCGCCGCCTTCGAGCCGGCGCGGCTCTATCGCATGACCCGCTCGAAAGCCTATCTGTTCGGCGGCGTCGAGATCCGCTGGAGCTGCGACCCATCGCTGATCAAGGAAAAGGACCAGACGCCGGCCAAGGCGGAGTTCCATTTCCCCGGCGGCTTGAAGGACTATCTCAAGGCATCGCTCGGCGATGATTTCCAGGTGACCCGCGAAATCTTCGCCGGCAAGAGCGAGAAGCAGGGCGGCCACGGTTCGCTGGAATGGGCGGTGACCTGGTTCGGCGGTGACGGCTTCGTCAACTCCTACTGCAACACCATCCCGACCGGCGAAGGCGGCACGCATGAGGCCGGCTTTCGCAATGTGCTGACGCGCGGGCTTCGGGCCTATGCCGACCTGGTCGGCAACAAGCGCGCCTCGATCGTCACCTCCGAAGACGTGATGATCTCGGCGGCAGGCATGCTGTCGGTGTTTATTCGCGAGCCGGAATTCGTCGGCCAGACCAAGGACAGGCTGGCAACGATCGAAGCCATTCGCATTGTCGAGACCGCCATCCGCGATCCCTTCGACCACTGGCTGGCCGACAATCCGCAGGAAGCCTCCAAGCTGCTGGAATGGGTGATTGCGCGCGCCGACGAGCGGGTGCGCCGGCGCCAGGAAAAGGAAGTGTCGCGCAAGAGCGCGGTGCGCAAGCTGCGCCTTCCCGGCAAGCTCGCCGACTGCACGCAGAATGCCGCCGCGGGCGCCGAACTGTTCATCGTCGAAGGCGACTCGGCCGGCGGCTCGGCCAAGCAGGCGCGCGACCGCGCCAGCCAGGCGGTGCTGCCGCTGCGCGGAAAAATCCTCAACGTCGCCAGCGCCGGCAACGACAAGCTAGCCGCCAACCAGCAGATTTCGGACCTGATTCAGGCGCTCGGTTGCGGCACGCGCTCGAAATACCGCGATGAGGATTTGCGCTACGACCGCGTGATCATCATGACCGACGCCGACGTCGACGGCGCTCACATAGCCTCGCTGCTGATCACCTTCTTCTACCAGGAAATGCCGAACCTGGTGAATGGCGGCCATCTCTATCTGGCGGTGCCGCCGCTCTATTCGATCCGGCAAGGCGGCAAGGTTGCCTATGCCAGGGACGATGCGCACAAGGACGAGCTGTTGCGCACCGAATTCACCGGCCGCGCCAAGGTCGAGATCGGCCGTTTCAAGGGCTTGGGCGAAATGATGGCCGCGCAGCTCAAGGAAACCACCATGGACCCGAGGAAGCGCACGCTGCTCCGGGTCGATGTCATCGACGCCGTGGCGGCGACCAAGGATGCTGTCGACGCGCTGATGGGCACCAAGCCGGAAGCCCGCTTCCGCTTCATCCAGGAACGCGCCGAATTCGCCGCGACGGAAGTGCTGGATATCTGAGCGCCGGCCGACTCTTCGTTTTGACGCAGTTCCGGGCGGAAAACCGTTTCAAACTTTTCCTGGAATTGCTCTAGCCTGCACTTCCGATACGGAGACCAGCTTGTGATCCGGGCGCGGCTGAAGAGCTACTTCGAAACCAGTTTGGCGGGCCTGACGCAGCCGACGCGCTCGGATTGGATTTTCGCCCTGCGCACGGTTTCGGCCGGTCTGATCGCGCTTCTCGCTGCTTACGCGTTGAAACTCGACCACCCGCAATGGGCGATGATGACGGTCTTCATCGTCGCCCAGCCGGTCGCCGGCATGGTGCTGGCGAAAGGTTTTTACCGGCTGCTCGGCACGCTGGCCGGTGGACTTGCGGCGATCGGCATCACCTCGGTTTTCGGCACCAATCCCTGGCTGCTGGTCACGGCGCTATCCGTCTGGATTGGGCTGTGCACGCTGGTTTCGTCGCTGCTGCGCAATCCGGAAGCCTATGGCGCCGCACTTGCCGGCTATACCGCGATGATCATTGGGCTGCCGGCTTTCGGCCAGCCGCACGTGGTCGTCGATCTCGCTGTCGCGCGCTGCGCCGAGATCGTGCTCGGCATCGTCTGCGCCGGCCTGACCAGCCGGCTGATCCTGCCCAAGCTGGCCGCTGACGCCATCATCTCCAGGCTGAAGCGCAGCATCCTCGACCTTGCAACCTATGCAGGCGGCGCTTTTTCCGGTGGCGACCCGGCGACGCTGGCCGGCCTGCACCGCAAGCTGATCACCGACGCCCAGATGCTGGCCGAGATGCGCGCCTATGCCCGGCTCGAAGCACCGAGCTTCGCCACCCGCGCCCATCCGGTCCGCCTAACCATCGGTCAGCTTCTCTCGGCGCTGTCGGCGGCGCGCGCGCTGCATTCGCATGCCGCGCCGAAAAACGCAGCGCTCATTCCGGTACGCTCCGAACTGCAGTCGTTGGTCAGCGAGCTGGCAGCGACGCCCGAGGCGCTGGACGACACGTCGCCCTGGGTGACGCGGCTCGACGCGATTGCCGGCAAGGCCCGGCAAATGCCCGACGCCTCGACCGATCAGGGCGACGACAGGGTCGGCACCATAACCCGCCTCACCATCGCCGCCGATTTCGCCGAAGCCTTCAAGCAGGTGCTGCGCGGCCTCGACGCCCTGCGCGCACCGGTGACGGGCCCCAGCCGGAGCAACAGGCAGCCGCCTGCGCTGGTGGTGCACCGCGATTATCCCGGGGCTTCGCGCAATGCCATACGCGCCGCCCTTGCCACGCTGGCGGTCGCCGCCTTCTGGCTGACGACGAAATGGTCCGATGCGGCCGGCACCGTTATCCTCGTTGCGGTCGTCTCCAGTCTTTTCGCCGCGCGGCCTGACCCGGTGCGGGTGTCCTGGGGCTTCTTCAAGGGTACGCTGCTGGCTTTGCCCTTTGCCTTCCTTGTTGGCCAGGTCGCGCTGCCTGCTTTGCCCGGCTTCGGCTGGTTCACGCTGTTTGTCGTGCCGATCCTGGTACCGACGGCGCTGGGCATGGCCAATCCGCGCACCGTCGGCGTGGCGACGGCCTTTGCAATCAATTTCCTCGCCTTCCTCAGCCCGCATCAGGCGATGACCTATGCCCCAGGCCCGTTCTTCGCCGGCTCGGCGTCGGTGCTGGTCGGCATCCTGCTGGCGATCGGCGTCTTCATCGTGGTGCTGCCGGTGGATCCATGGCGCGCGGCCAACCGCATCGTGCGGGCCATGCGCGAGGATCTGGCGCGGCTGTGCCTGCATGAGCGGGTGCCGCGGCGTTCGGCCTTCGAGAGCCTGGCCTATGACCGCATCAACCAGCTGATGCCGCTCTTGCAAAATGCCGGCAGGAAAGGCGATGCGATTCTGGGCGGCGGGGTCGCCGCCGTTACCGTCGGCCTTGAAATCCTGCGTCTGCGCGCCGCGCAGCAGAGCCCGTCCACTCCTACCGACACCGCGCTCTCGATCGCCAATTTCCTGCGCGGCCTCGCGCGTGAACTGCTCTTTCGCGCAACCGGCGATCCACAGACAGCAACTGTCACTGTGGCCCGGCAATATGCAGCCAGCCTTTCAGAGCGCAGCGGCGGTGCGGATATGCTGCAGATCGCAGCCTCGCTGCGCATCATCGCCGCCGCGATCGAGGATTTCCCGGATTTCTTCACCAGGGGCCGTGGCTAGGGCGTCAGGCCGCGGCTATCGCCAGCGCATGCCCGCGCGCGTTTTCCCGCAGCGCGTCGAGATGGATCGACTTGACCAGGCCGGCGAGATCGCCCTCAGTGGATTGACCTCCGAGTTCCTTCAGCATCAGCCAGCTGACTTCCTGCACGCCGGCGAGGCGCTTGCCGTTGGCGACTTCGCGCCAGATCTTGAGCGCGCGCAGGATGATGGCATGGGTGGAAGCGGCAAGGCCGGCGCTGCGGAACAGCGCCTGCAACGCAAGGTCCTGGCCGCCGGCGAGCAAGGCCCGCACCCGCTGCTCCGACTGCTGGCTGAGCGCGACCAGGGCCGAGCCGAAAAAGTCGACCTTGCCGTGGGCAATGGTGCGGATGATGAAACTTGCGGTCAGGTCGCCGCGCAGGCGCAGATGTTCGATGAGTGCCGCATGTTCCTCCGCGCGCGTGCCTTCGACCAGCCGCACCGAAGCCTTGACGCAAGCATCGCGCGTGACGCGCTCGGCTCTGGCCGCCCCCATCAGCGCCATCACCAGCGGCGAAGCCTTCAGCGTTTCGCCGAGCTTGACCAGTAGCATGTGCCGGCAGTCGGCCGGCAGCCGCACATCCGTGACCATTGCCTCGCGCAAATGAGCGATATGGCCATGCCGCTCGGCGATGCGGCGGAAGGAGAGCGAGGCTATGTCGGCGCCGTCATTGGCGAGCAGCGCCGCACACGCTTCCGGTTCGCCGATCTCGGCGATCGCCGCGGCAACCGCCATCGAAACGACCGGCCGGTCGGCGATCAGTTTTTGCGTCGCCTTGTGCCCGGCCGCGACGCGGTCGATCAGGTCGGCGTCCGTCAGCAGCGGGGAGCGCGCCAGCACCAGGGCTGCCACTTCCGGCTGATCGGAGGCAAGCGCACTGATGATCTGCAGCGGCGCGTGATGGCTCATCGACAGCGCTTCGGCCATAGCCAGCCGCACCTTCGACGAGGCGTCGTCGAGCAGCAGCGTCAGCGCCGCTTCGGCCGCGCAACGGTCTTTGAAAGGCAGGTCGGAATTGACGTAGGCGCGGGCCAGCGCGCTTGCCGCCGCGGCGCGCTCCGAAACTCTCGCGGTGTAGATCCATTTGAGAAAATGCGAGACAACCATACTGCCTGCTACGCCCCTTGCCGGAAAGCTTCCGGCCCCAGGAATGACCCTAGGCAGAAATGGTTTACGAACGGTTCACCATGTTTATTAACTGGCTTGCGGGTGGCATGGGCAGCGCCTATCAACCGTCAGGCAGCGGAGGAGAAAAACGATGCCCGGGCTTTATCTCGAAGAGTTCGTCGTCGGACATGTCTTTCGGCACACGCTGCGCAAGACCGTCACCGAAAGCGATAACATGCTGTTCTCGGTGATGACGCTGAACCCGCAGCCGCTGCACATCGACTTCGACTTCGCCGCCAAGAGCGAATGGGGCAGACCGCTGGTCAATTCGCTGTTCACGCTCGGCCTGATGATCGGCATTTCCGTCAATGACATCACCGTCGGCACCACAATTGCCAATCTCGGCATGAGGGAGACAGTGTTTCCGCACCCGGTCTTCCATGGCGACACCATCCGTGTCGAAACGACTGTGATCTCGGTCAGGGAATCGAAATCCAAGCCGGACCGCGGCATCGTCGAGTTCGAGCATCGCGCCTACAATCAGAACGATGTGCTCGTCGCCAAATGCACGCGCCAGGCGATGATGATGAAAAAGGCGGCCTGATGCGCTCGCTGCTGTTTGTGCCCGGCGATTCCGAAAAGAAGCTGGACAAAGGCTTTGGCGCCGGCGCCGACGTGGTCATCGTCGACCTTGAGGATTCCGTGGCGCCACAAAACAAGGCGTCGGCACGCGACATCGCGGCACGCTTTATCGGCGGCAACCGGCAGCAGACAAGCTCCGCCATCTATATCCGCGTCAACGATCTCTCGACCGGGTTGACCGACGACGATCTGGCCGCCCTGGTTCCGGTCAAACCCGACGGCATCATGCTGCCGAAGTCGAACAGCGGCCAGGATGTCCAGCAGCTATCCGTAAAGCTCCGCGTACATGAGGCCGAAAACGGATTGCCGGATGGCGCGATCAAGATCCTGCCGATCATTACCGAGACCGCTGCTGGGTTGCTGGCCGCCGCGACCTATGCCGGGGCAAGCGCCCGGCTTGCCGGATTCACCTGGGGTGCCGAAGATCTGTCCGCGGCGATCGGTGCGCGGGCTGCGCGCGACGACAACGGTCGATACACCGATGTCTTCCGCCTTGCCCGCACCATGACCATCCTCGCCGCCGGCGCAGCCGAAGTCGCGGCGATCGACACGGTCTTCCCTGCCTTTCGCGACATGGCCGCCTTCGAAGCCGAATGCACGGAGGCCGAGCGTGACGGCTTTACCGGCAAGATGGCAATCCATCCGGCGCAAGTGCCGGTCATCAACGCCGCCTTCACGCCATCGGCGGAGGCAGTGCAACGCTCGCAGGCCATCGTCGCGGCCTTCGAGGCGGCCGGAAATCCCGGCGTGGTCGGCATTGACGGCAAGATGTATGACCGGCCGCATCTCAGGCTCGCCGAACGGCTTCTGGCTCGCGCCAAGGCAGCCGGGGTTTAGTCCCGCGCCAGCACGATGACCCGGTCCTCCGGCAGGTAGGCCAGCGCTTGCGACTTCAACGGGTTGACGGTGACGCCGCCCAGAGCCCGCTCATCATTCTGCGCAGCGCGAACGCGCCTATGCCCGATGGCGATCTCGCCGCGCAGACGCGCCGATTCCGCGATCGTCCAGAACGTCACCGGATGGTCGATGGCGACATAGTCGCCGACCGGACGCATGTAGATTTCGGAGCCCTCCTCGTCGAGCAGATCATCGAAGATCGCGGCGAGATGCTGGTTCTCCGATGCCTGCGCCAGCATCAGGCTGACCAGCCGGTTGCTGACGACGAAATCATCGGCCTTAGTCACCGCCGCCAGCTCGCGGTTGCGCACGTCGATCATCTCGCTGACGATCGAGATGTGCGTGCCGGCATCGTCTGCGATTTTGCGCAGATGCAGCAGCGTCACCAGCGTGCGCGTATCGGCGGGCTGCGCTGCCATGGTCTCGCTGTAGCCAAGGACGAGCACGTGGTCGTAGGAAGGCACGTCCAGGCTTGCCAGTGCTGTGCTGCTCGACGTGTCGGTGATGCGGCAGGAAACCGACAGATTGTCGCCGACGACCGGCAGGCCGGCAACTTCCTGCTCGAGGCCTGGCGTATCGGCGGCGATGGTCAGGATCGAACCCGGCGCGACGTAGCGCGACAGTTCATAGGTGATGATCGGACCGCGCCGGTTCCAGCCAAGGATCAGCGTGCGCTCCGGCTTCGCCTCGACAAGCTGATGGCGAAGGATTGCCGCGGTATCGATCTTGGCCCCCGCGCCTCCCAGCTTGATAGCGGCATCGTCCTCGGCAATGATGATGGCGCGCATGTCCTTGCCGATCACCAGATCCGACGGCGGGTTGAGATTGACGCGCCCGGTTTGGTCGCAGAGCCCGATCAGCGTGCAATGCTCATACGCCATCACCGCCTCACCGAAGGTCTTGCCGGTGAGATCAGGCTGCTCGGTCGTGTAGATTTCGCAGCCGTCGAAATCGAGCAGTTCCGAATAGACGCCGCTGAGACCCGACTGCCGGCTCGAATGCACGACGATGCGCGAGATCAGCTGGTCGGCCAGCACAAGCTGCACCTCGGCCCCGCCAACGACGCGGGCGACCTCGGCGTTCTTGCCGTCGCGGATCTCGGCGGCGATGTTGTAGGCCGCCGTGCGCCGGTTCGGGTCGTTGGCCAGCGCGAGCACTGTCTTGATGACCTGCGAATCCGGGTCGTCGCCCTCCGGCGACAGCACGATGATCGAGCGCGAGCTCTGCGGGTTGACGATGGCTAGGTCGTAGAGGTCGGTCGGGTCGCCGCTGCGGCAGATGATGCGCGTATTGCCCAGTTTGTCGACCTTGGCCGCGATCTCGTCCTCCATCGCCACCTTGTCCATATTGGCCATGACGACAATGCGCGGATGGCGGCGGCTGGCATTGGCAATGACGAGTTCGGAGATGACGTCGAAGATCGACGGCGACCAGTTGAGGATGATGGTGTGGTCGCTCTCAAGCACCCGAGAACGACCCTTGCGCAATTCATCGAGCTTGCTGTCGACGCCGGCGCTGAGCACGCCGATGAGGGCCGACACGACGAAGATGCCGGCAAGCGTGACAAACAACATGACGAGACGGAAGGCCCAGCCGGTGTCGCCGCCCATCGTGCCCGAATCGAGCGTGCGCATCAGCGATTCCCAGAACGCTTCGAAGAAGTTCAGCGGTTCGCCGCCCTCCGGCGCGATGCGGGTCACCGCAAGGAAAGCCGCGGCGGCGATGATGATCAGCAGGGAAGCGACGGCGAGCCAGCCGATCAGCGCGATAGGGCCGGCGGCCATGCTCTTGTCAAACCCGTAGCGCAGCCGGGTTCCCAGCGAGTCTCGTTTCTTCATGTCGCCGGCGTCCCCCAATATCCCTATGGTCGATGCGCCAACCCCAACGCTCGCCGAAGCCGCTGTCTTAGCCTGTGTTTAAATAAAGGGGAATCGCTTTCGGGTGTCAGCCGTTCCACGGCCCCTCATAATCGGCATAGAGCTTTGCCGGATCGGGTCGCGGCCGTTCCGGCGCCGGGCCCTGGTAGGAGCCGATATGGATAAAGCCGACGACGCGCTCCTGCGGCGCCAACCCCAGGATCGCCCTGCCCTCGGCCACATCGGAATACCAGTTGCTGATCATGTTGGTGCCATAGCCCAGCGCATTGGCTGCAATCATCAGGTTCAGCGCCGCCATGCCGCCGGACAGGAACATTTCCCATTGCGGGATTTTTGGATTGTCCTTCGGAACCGACACCACGCCGATCACCAGCGGCGCGCGGGAAAACCGCGCAAGCTCCTGGTTGCGGCGGTTTTCCGGCAGCGGCCCTTCGCGCTGTTCGGCGAGCGCCGCCAGCTTCCTGCCGATCTCGAATCGCGCCTCGCCGCGATAAAGGATGAAGCGCCACGGCTCCAGTCGGCCGTGATCGGGCACACGGCTTGCAGCCGCGATCATGGTCGCGATATCGCCATCGCTGGGCGCCGGTTCCTTCAATTCAGGAATCGGTGCGGAGTTTCGGGTCAGCAGGAAGTCGATGATCGGCGNCATCGCTGGGCGCCGGTTCCTTCAATTCAGGAATCGGTGCGGAGTTTCGGGTCAGCAGGAAGTCGATGATCGGCGACGCCATGGGGGCCAGGTCTCCTAAAGCACTCGATTTTGAGCTGAAGCGCGCCATTGCGGATCGGGGCGGCTCGGGCATTGGCGCGGGCGCGCCGGACGAAAGAACCTGTTGCCAAGGCGGTCGGACTCTTAAGCCTTGAAATTGCCACCGCCTTGGGCTTCAACGCAAGGCATGTTTGAGGGGAGATCGCGCCTTTTCCTGATTTGGCTCGCCGTAGCGCTGTTTGCGCCGGCCTCGATGGCCATGGCGCAGAATGCCGACGGCATCGGCAATCTGAAACTCCCCGATATTTCGAGCTATGCACCGCCCAAGGGCGAGACGCCGCTGGCACTCGGTGGCGGCGGTGCCATAACGCTGTCGGCGCAGTTGACCGACAAGGGCGCCGACATCACGCGCGGCATCGTCTGGCGCGTCTTCAAGCCCGAGGCCGCCGGCGACGGCAAGCTGCCGATGGTGGCTTCCGCGCATGGCGGCAGCGCCGTGTTCCAGCTCGAACCCGGCAGCTATCTGGTCCACGCCTCATACGGACGCGCCGGCGCCACCAAGCGCATCACCGTCGGCAAGGACGCCAGGCGCGAAAGCCTGGTGCTCGATGCCGGCGGCCTCAAGCTCGACGCGGTGCTGTCGGGCGGCGTGCGTATTCCGCCGAAAAAACTGCGCTTCTCCATTTATGAGGGCACCGCCGAGGCCAATGGCGACCGCGCTTTGATCATTCCCGATGTCGAGCCGAACAGCGTCGTCCGGCTCAACGCCGGTGTCTACCATGTCGTCTCCACCTATGGCGCGGTCAATGCCGTCATTCGCTCCGACATCCGCGTCGAGGCCGGCAAGCTGACCGAAGCCACCGTCGAGCATCGCGCGGCGGAGGAGACCATGAAGCTGGTGCGCGAGACCGGCGGCGAGGCCATCGCTGATACATCCTGGTCGCTGCTCAACGAATCCGGCGATCCGATCAAGGAGGCCGTCGGCGCCTTCGCCTCGATGGTCTTGGCCGAGGGCCAATACACCATCATCGCCAAGAACCGCGACCGCATCTACCAGAAGGATTTCACCGTCGTTGCCGGACAGAACCAGGAGATCGAGGTCCTGGCCACCGAAGCCTCGGCCATCGATCCCGAGGAAGGCGCCGACTGACCGGCGCGCCCATTGGCCTCGGTTTGGCTCTCAGTTGAAGTGGTAGTTCAGGGCTACGTCAGGCGGCCTTGCGCAGGCGGCGCTGCAGGAAGTGGACGCGGCTGCGCGGTGCGTCGGGCGCCAGATCGAAGACGCCGCGATGAAGGCGATCAAGCAAGGTCTTGCGGTCGCGCAGCGGCTCCAGCTCATCCCAGCGCAGTACGTTGCCGACGCGAACGTCGATCGCTTTGCCGGACAGCCGCGCGAATTCGCGGATGAGCATTGAAAGGCGCAACGTCAGCGACGCCTTGCCGACGAATTTCGCCAGCCTTCCTTCGCGCTCCCCCATGTTCATCGGGCCGCTGACCAGATGGAACAGCCGGCCGTTCTGCCCGGAAAAATGCATCGGCACCACCGACGCCTTGGCGTCCTGCACGAGGCGCGCCGGAAACATCTTCCACGGCAGGTCGCGCGCCCGGCCAAAGCCTCTCGGCGCGGTGGCGACGCCGCCGGCCGGAAATACCACTATGGTGACGCCCTCTTTCAACAGCCGCACTGCCTCGTGGCGCACCGCCATGTTGTTCTTCACCGCGTCCTTGGTCTCGGAAAAGTCGATCGGCAGCGAGTACGGTTCCATTTCGCGGACCTTCAGCAGATCCTTGTGGATCATGACGCGGAACGGACGCCCGAGCTGCTCGACCAGCGACAGCACTGCAATGCCGTCGCCAATGCCGAACGGGTGGTTGGCTACGATCACCAGCGGTGTGTCCGGCAGCTTTGCCGGCGGCCACTGATCGGTGCTGCGGACCTTGACGTCGATCAGCTGCAGCATGCGGCTGAACACCCGCTCGCCGGTCGGCGCCACCTGGCGGCGCCAGAAATCATAGAGCGCGGCATACCGGTCGCGCCCCGACAGACCTTCAATGGAATGGATGAACCAGCGCGTCAGCGCCGGCTGGCTCGCATTGGCGTAGGAGAGTTCGGGAAACGGCCTTTCCCGTATCTTCAGCTTGAGCATGGGGGCTCGTTACAAGGTTGGCGTGACAGGCATGTGAAAATGGCGGTGGATCGCTCCACCGCCATTTCTCCGAAATATTGATTGCTCAGGCCGCGCTGCGCCTGCGGTCGGGCGAAACAGCCTCGTCGGAAAGCAGCTTCAGCGCGTCGGCCAGCTTGAGCGATTCCTGATCGCGCGAGCCGAGCCGGCGGATGTTGACCGTCTCCTCTTCCGCCTCGCGCTTGCCGCATACGAGGATCACAGGAACCTTGGCCAGCGAATGCTCACGCACCTTGTAGTTGATCTTCTCGTTGCGCAGATCCGGTTCGGCCAAAAGTCCTGCCGCCTTCAACTGTGCGACGACCTTTCGCGCATAGTCGTCAGCATCCGAGGTGATCGTCGCCACAACCACCTGCAGCGGCGCGAACCACAGCGGGAAATGACCGGAATAATGCTCGATCAGGATGCCGAGAAAGCGTTCCATCGAACCGCAGATGGCGCGATGCACCATCACCGGCTGCTTCTTTTCCGAATCCGAACCGATGTAGAAGGCGCCAAAGCGTTCCGGCAGATTGAAGTCGACCTGCGTGGTGCCGCACTGCCATTCGCGGCCGATGGCGTCCTTCAGCACATATTCGAATTTCGGCCCGTAGAAAGCGCCCTCGCCCGGATTGATCGAGGTCTTGATGCGGTTTCCCGAGCGCGTCCTGATTGTATCCAGCACGTTGCCCATGATCGCCTCGGCATGATCCCAGGCCTCGTCGGTGCCGACGCGCTTATCCGGCCGCGTCGACAGCTTCACGCTGACATCGTCGAAGCCGAAATCGGCGTACGTCGACAGGATTAGATCGTTGATGCGCAGGCATTCCGCGGCCAGCTGCTCCTCGGTGCAGAAGATGTGCGCATCGTCCTGCGTGAAGCCGCGCACGCGCATCAGCCCGTGCAAGGCGCCGGACGGTTCGTAACGATGCACATTGCCGAATTCCGCAAGCTTTACGGGAAGATCGCGATAGGATTTCAACCCATGCTTGAATATCTGCACGTGGCCCGGACAATTCATCGGCTTTAGCGCGAACACGCGGTCGTCGTCGGTGTCGTCGCCGGCCACCGTCACCTTGAACATGGCATCGCGATACCAGCCCCAGTGGCCCGACGTCTCCCACAGGCTCTTGTCGAGAACCTGCGGTGCGTTGACCTCCTGGTAGCCTTGCTCGTCGAGGCGGCGGCGCATGTAGTTGACCAGATTCTGGAACATCTTCCAGCCCTTGGCGTGCCAGAAGACGACGCCCGGCCCCTCTTCCTGGAAATGGAACAGGTCCATCTCGCGGCCGAGCTTGCGGTGGTCGCGCTTCTCGGCCTCTTCCAGCATCGTCTGGTAGGCATCGAGTTCAGCCTGCTCGGCCCATGCCGTGCCGTAGATGCGGGTCAGCATCGGGTTGTTCGAATCGCCGCGCCAATAGGCGCCGGCCACCTTCATCAGCTTGAAGGCGTTGCCGATCTGGCCGGTCGAGGCCATGTGCGGGCCGCGGCAGAGGTCGAACCATTCGCCCTGGGAATAGATCTTGAGATCCTGGTCTTCGGGAATGGTGTCGATCAGCTCGAGCTTGTAGCGCTCGCCCTTCTCGGCAAAGACCTTTTTCGCCTTGTCGCGCGACCAGACTTCCTTGGTGAACGGCTTGTTGCGCGCAATGATCTCGCGCATCTTCTTTTCGATCACCGGGAAATCGTCAGGCGTGAACGGCTCGTTGCGGGCGAAGTCGTAATAGAATCCGTTCTCGATTACCGGCCCGATGGTCACTTGCGTTCCCGGCCACAGTTCCTGCACTGCCTCCGCCAGCACGTGTGCTGCATCATGACGGATGAGCTCCAGCGCGCGCGGATCGGTGCGGGTGATGATCTCGACCTTGCCGGACTTGCCAAGCGGGTCGGAAAGATCGCGAACGGTGCCGTCGATGGCATAGGCGACGGCTTTCTTGGCCAGCGACTTCGAGATCGATTCGGCGAGGCCTGCACCGGTCATCGCCGCGTCATAGTCGCGAACGGAGCCATCGGGAAATGTCAGGGAAACGGAATTCAGCATTTGTATCTCCTATCCAGTCCCGCAAACGAGCGCGGGTGGTCGTGGTGTGAAGCCGGAGGCATCCGGCAGCGGGCGGGTTTTAGAGGCCACGCGGCATCAGGTAAAGAGCCGTCGTTGGCGCAGCTGTCAGGAAATGGCGCGACAGATGTCGCAGGCCAGTCGCACAGGCTTGCGAATTTCCCCGACACGAGGTTGGAATCCCCGGCATGGAAGACGCAAAACCCAGCCGAACCGCCTTGGGCGTCGCGCGCATGCGGGCCCTCCACCAGTTCTCGCAGCAGGCGGCGCTGTTTCGCGACCCATATGCGAGTGCGATACTGGGCGATGCCGCACCGACGGTGCAGGAGCTCGAGCAGGAAGATGAGCGCAGCCGGCGCATGCGCCTGTTCGTGGCAGCGCGCGCTCGCCTCGCCGAGGACTGGCTGGCTGCGGCGGTGCACCGGGGCGTCCAGCAAGTGGTGGTGCTCGGCGCCGGCCTCGACACTTTCTCGCTGCGCAATCCGTACCCTGATGTCGCGGTGTTCGAAGTCGATCACCCGGCGACACAGGCCTGGAAACGGAAATGCATCGCCGATGCTGGTCTTGCCGAACCGCGGGCCACCATGTTCGTGCCGGTCAACTTCGAACGCCAGCGCCCCGCGGATGAACTGGCATCGGCCGGTTTGCGGCAGACCGAGCCCAGTTTCTTCATCTGGCTGGGTGTCGTTCCGTATCTGAGCCAGGACGCAATCTTCAGCACCCTGTCCTGGATTGCCGGCATGCCCGGTTCGGAGGTCGTCTTCGACTACAGCGAGCCGGCCGAGAACCGCGATGCGGCTGGACAGGCTGCCCTCTCTTTCCATGCGGCGCGCGTCGCCGCTGCCGGAGAGCCCTGGATCAGCTTCTTCGTGCCCGCGGCACTGGCGCAATCGCTGCGCGAGCTCGGCTTCGATGAGATCGAAGATCTGGAAAGCAGCGACATCGCCGGCCGCTTCTCCAGGACGCCGCCAAAGGCGGAGACAAGGAATTCCGGCGGCCACATCCTTCGTGCCCGCCGGAGCACTTGAAGCTAAAGCAAGTTCACTTCACCAGTTGCGGCAACTCCCTCAGTAACGCCGCGCGTGTCGCCGGGCCTTTCGGCATGTCGATCGGCTTGGTGTCGACGACCAGCCGGGCGAAGACGATCGGGCGGCCGCCCTTTTCGGCCCAGCCGACGAACCAGCCCAGCGCGCGCTTGTCCTTGCTGTTTCCCAGCCTGGTGCTGCCGGTCTTGCCCCGCACCGTCCAGCCGCCGGCCTGGAAAGTCGGCAGGATGGCTCGGGTCATCTCATGCGCCTTGGCAGAAACCGGCATCTTGCCGGCGAGCAGCTGGCGCAGGAAGGCTGTCTGTTCGACCGGCGATATCTCAAGCGAGGAATTTATCCAGGATTGCGTGAGCCCGTTGTCCTTGTCGGCATCGCCCGAGACATCCATGTTGCCGTAGCCGAATTTCGAGACGTAGCCGGCAAAGCTTTTTGCGCCGAGCCGGCGCACGATCTCGCGCGAATACCATACGATCGAGTCGCGCTCCCAGATCGTCGGGTCGACGGCTTTGTGGTCGCGGCTCACGGCCCTGAATTCAGGCTTGTAGTCCCAGGTCGGCGTATGCGCATCGCTCAGGATACCGCTGTCGTAGCCGATCAGCGCCAGCGGCACCTTGAAGGTCGACGCCGGGCTGACGCGTTGGTCGCAGACGCCGCTTTGATAGAGCGTCTCGCCGCTCGCCGCGTCCTGGATAAGCGTGCAGGCGACATCGCCAAGCGGAGCCGATTGCGCCCGCATCGGAAATCCCAGAAACCAGGCCAGCAGGAAGAGGACCGCGGCAATGATGAAGGGATGGGTTTCGATCCGACGCATGTGGGCTCTCCTGGGAATGAACAGGAGGCGCTTAGCCAAGTGTCTTGGCTCGATTTTGACTCAAATGCGCAGTCTTTGTGCAGCCCGTTGTTAACCTTACCGGATTGTAAAGAAATGCCGCGCTGGCGATCTGGATCAGGGACCAGCGCGCCCGCCGTCAGGCCTCGCCGCGCTTCCTGCCGATCTGCCAATAACGCCATGGCATGAACCAGACATAGCGCTGATCGAGTACCTCCGGCACGCGATCGATGCCATGCGAACCGAAAGGGCCGCAGCGCAGCACGCGGAACAGCCCCATGAAGCCGCCGGCCCACAGACCATGGCGGGCGATCGCCTCATGCGCGTATTCGGAACAGGTCGGCAGATGCCGGCAGGAATTGCCGACAAATCCGGACAGCGTCAGTTGATAGAGGCGCACCAGCGACGTGCCGAAAATGCGGCCGGGTGTTTTGCGCCACGGACCGGGCCAGTTGCGCCCGCGCCGGGTCCGTCCGGCGGCATGCACATGCCGATGCTGGTCGCCCACCGCAGTCTCTTTCCGAACGCGACCCGAAACCGGCTTCCGGGTCAGCTTGCGTTTCCAAACCGATAGATGTGAGCTTCGGCCGGCAAACGCAATCCTCTTCACTCACTCGCCTCTTTGTCGGCTTCAGGGTCGCGAGCGGCGAAAGGGATGCCGCTCCGCTGGAGCCGCCCAGCGGGTGGCCGGCCTTTGCTCGGTGCGCTGCACATGATGCTGCCTGTCGCCACGCCATTGAAACGTCGCGATCCGCATCACATCGCCAAAGATTTCCAGAAACTGGATCATGTCCGTGTCTCCTCTAAGAGCGGATTAGACGCCCGCTGGCCTTCGCCTTCAAACGAGTATAATTTCCGGTTCGGATAACTTCGGGTTATGCGAATTGAAGCGCGGACGGTTGCCCCTGACGGCGTTGCGAAGTTTCGAGGCAGCCGGCCGGCAATTGAGCTTTAGCCGGGCCGCCGAGGAGCTGTTCGTCTCGCAGGCCGCCATCAGTCGGCAGATCCGCGAACTCGAGCAGTTCCTGCGCCAGCCCTTGTTCCACCGCCATCACCGCCGCGTCGAGTTGACCGAGGCCGGCCAGCGCCTGCTCGATCAGTTGGTCAGGAGTTTCGATGACATCGACAGGCTGGTTTCGGACCTGGTGGCTGCCCCGGCGCAGTCGGTGGTCCGCGTCAGTGTCGAGCCGTCGCTGGCCTCGGTATGGCTGTTGCCGCGGCTCAACCGCTTCAGCCAGTTGCGGCCCGATATCGACGTTTCCCTCGAAGTCGACCCAAGGCCGATCGAGTTCCGCAGCGATCAGCCCGAACTCGCCTTGCGCTTCAGCGCGCGCGCCACCTCATGGCCGCGCAGCGAGGCCGAATGGCTAGCCTCGACCGTCGATTCACCGGTCCTGTCGCCCACCTTGCTGGCATCGGGCCCTGCCCTCGAAAAGCCGCTCGACCTTGCCCGCTACACGCTGTTGCACGAGGAGAATCGTCAAGGCTGGGCGCGCTGGTTCGAGGCAGCCGGCGTCGCCGCCGACGCCATTCCGGCGCGCGGCCCTATGCTGGCGGATGTGTCGCTGTCGAAGCAGGCCGCCCTGCTCGGCCACGGCGTGGCACTGGGCGACCTGTTGCAGATCGGCGAGGAGATTGCATCCGGCGCGCTGATCAAGCCGTTCGACATTGATGTCGCATCCGGCGCCTACTGGCTGGTCGCCAAGAGTTTGAAGGACCTGCCGGAACCGGTCAAGGCGTTTGCCGACTGGGTGAGAAGCGAATTTGCCGAAAGCAGACGGGCGCAGACACTGCAGACCTAAGCCGGCGTAATCTTAGCGTCCGGCTTCTATTTCTGCTGCGGGGTGGATGACATGTCTCGGGCGTCGAAATTGACAGTGATCTCGCGCCAAGCCTGGTAGCTGTCGACATAAGCGGCAAGGCCAGTGAAGGGCGCACAACGGGCAATTGCCCGAACTGCGCTTTGATTGAACATCTTGCCCTGTGGCTCTGTCGCGGGGTTGAGTACCTTTGGCGGTCCCGCCAGCGAACCATCCCGGTTCAGGCTGATTTGGACGCGCGTGATCGTGATCACTGATCCGTCGCCGACTGTGATATTCCAGCAGCCAGCCAGCTTGTCAATAAGATAGGTGGCGGCCTTCTGCTGCGAAGCGCTTTCTTCTCCGGCAGCATAGCCACTCGTCACCAGCGAAACCGCAACGCCCAAAGCCACCATCAACCAATGCAAGCACTTCCTCCGTCATGGCCTGCGCGAAGTCTGCGCTATGTCACACCGCTTCTTCCGCGCGCTTCTTCTCGATCTGGCCTATGGCATCGACGACCGCATCGAAGGTCAGCATGGTCGAGGCATGACGCGCCTTGTAGTCGCGCACCGGCTCCAGATATTTCAAATCGGCAAAGCGGCCTTGCGGCGGCGCGCCGTTTTCCTTCAGCATCTTCAGCATGGTCTCGCGCACCGCGCGCAATTCGTCGGCGCTAGCGCCGATGACATGTTGAGCCATGATCGAGGACGAGGCCTGGCCGAGCGCGCAGGCCTTCACGTCATGGGCGAAATCGGTGACGACGCCATTGTTCATCTTGAGGTCAACGGTCACAGTCGAGCCGCACAGTTTGGAATGCGCCTTGGCGCTCGCATCCGGATGATCGAGGCGGCCGATGCGCGCGATATTTCCGGCAAAACCCAGAATTTTCGCATTGTAGACGTCGTCAATCATATTTTTCCAATCCGTCGCCGCCAAGCGAACAGCGATTGCCGCTGTAGCGTCTTTCATTCGCTGCGCACGACCATATATAATGCTGGCAGTCGGGTATCGACAAGGCAACGCAAAGCCATCGTCCTTGCCCATTTCGTTCACGCCGCTTGCGGGCTGGAAACAGGGCGAGTTTTCAGCACTCGAAAGGTTGTGGTCCGTTCAACTCGTTCCTCCTGAGAGAGGAACTACGGGAGACGCCTTTATGGATGCCGTCATCAAGAAAATAATGCCCCCTTCCGACTATCTGGACAAGCCGGTCACCGACAGGCCGAGCGAAGCCGAGGTCGAGGCCGCCGTGCGCACGCTGTTGCGCTGGACCGGCGACAATCCGGACCGCGAGGGCCTGATCGACACGCCCAAGCGCGTCACCAAGGCCTTTCTCGAAATGTTCAACGGCTATGACATGTGCCCGGCCGAAGAACTCGGCCGCACCTTCGAGGAAGTCGCCGGCTATGACGATCTCGTCATCGTCAGGGACATCCAGTTCCACTCGCATTGCGAGCACCACATGGTGCCGATCATCGGCAAGGCGCATGTCGGCTACCTCCCGGATGGCAAGGTCGTCGGCCTGTCCAAGATCGCGCGCGTCGTCGATATCTTCGCCCATCGCCTGCAGACTCAGGAGGCCATGACCGCACAGATCGCCGGCGTCATCCAGGACGTGCTCAATCCGCGCGGTGTCGCCGTCATGATCGAGGCCGAGCATATGTGCATGGCCATGCGCGGCATCCGCAAGCAGGGCTCCACCACGCTGACCTCGACCTTCACCGGCGTGTTCAAGGACACGCCCGAGGAACAGGTCCGTTTCGTCACCATGGTGCGCGGCCTCGGGGCGTAAGCCCCTCGCCGGCATCGCTAGATCAAGGACCGGCGATGTCGGCACTAACATTTCCCAAGGCTCCATCAGACAAGAAGGCTCTCGAAGAAGGCGCGGTGTTTTCCCCGCGCTTCGATGCTGCCGGGCTGGTCACCGTCGTCGTCACCGACGCCGCTGACGGTATGCTGCTGATGGTCGCGCATATGAATGCCGAGGCGCTGGCGCTGACGCTCGAAACCGGCATCGCGCACTACTGGTCGCGCTCGCGCAGCACGCTGTGGAAGAAGGGCGAAACATCAGGCAATTTTCAGACCGTCGTCGAGATGCTCACGGATTGTGACCAGGACGCCATATGGTTGCGCGTCAAAGTGTTGGGCCACGACGCAACTTGTCACACCGGCCGGCGTTCATGTTTTTATCGGACGGTGGGGCTAATCGGCGGCAAGGCAACGCTTGCCGGCGATGGCAGCACGCCGCTGTTCGATGCGGAAAAAACGTATCGGAAGCCCGCGTGAACCATTCAACAGTCGCAAACCACTCATATTCACTATTCTCAAACGTCCTTCCTGTAGAACGGACGCGGGACAAGGGAGATCATGATGCTCGAGTGGGCGTCATTGCGTAGCAGACCGGACGTGCGGGAGGCCAATGGCCCCTCATCGTCCGGCGGCGTGCCTGACCCGCAACCCGCGGGCAAGACAGGCATTTCGCTCGCGCTGGGCGGCGGCTGCGCACGCGGCTGGGCGCACATTGGCGTGCTGCGCGCGCTCGACGAAGCCGGCATCGAAGTCTCGATGATCGCCGGCACCTCGATCGGCGCGCTGGTTGGCGGCTGCTATCTGGCCGGCAAGCTGGACGAACTCGAGGAGTTCGCCCGCAGCCTGACCAAGCGGCGCATCTTCGGCCTGCTCGATCTCAATCTGCGCGGCAGCGGCCTGTTCGGCGGCATGAAACTGGACGTCAGGCTGCGCGAGCACATGGCAGGCATCCGCTTCGAGGATCTGACGAAACCCTTCGTCGCCGTTGGCGCCGAAATTCGCACCGGCCATGAGATCTGGCTGTCCAGCGGTTCGCTGATCACCGCGATGCGGGCTTCCTATGCGCTGCCCGGCGTGTTCGAACCGGTGAATTGCAACGGCCGCATCCTGGTCGACGGCGCGCTGGTCAACCCCGTTCCGGTCTCGGTCTGCCGCGCCTACGAGCAGCCGCTGGTCGTCGCGGTCAACCTTCACTACGATCTGTTCGGCCGCGCCGCCGTCATCAAGCACAGCGCCGGGGAACTGCTCATCGAGAAGGACGCGCCCCGTCCAGGCCAGGCCGACCCGAACCACCAGCCGCACCAGAGCCGTCTCGGCATCACCGGCGTCATGGTCGAAGCCTTCAACATCATCCAGGACCGGATTTCACGCGCAAGGCTGGCGGGCGATCCGCCCGACATGTCGCTCCAACCGAAACTCAGCCATATCGGCTTGACCGAATTCCACCGCGCGGATGAGGCGATCAGCGTCGGTTACCAGGCGACGATGGCGCAGATCAGCGAGTTGAAGCGGCTGCAGACGGTTCTCGCTTAAACCAATTCGGCAATGTCAGGCTTTGGCCGCATCGGTGATGCGGAACTGCACCGTGCGGTTCCCGTTCCAATAATTCCCCGACAGCGAGCCGGCTACATGGATCGTGTTGCCCCTGTTCTTGAACAGGAATTCGCCCAGCGCGGTATCGACGGATCGAAAGGCGATGCCCTGGATGCGGCCGCCGCTTTCCGACTGCAGATCAGCCCGGATGTGGTTGGTGCCGACGGCCCGCGCGTCGGCCAGCCGATGGCGCGGCAGCGCGAACACCGGCGCGACATGGCCGGCGCCGAAAGGCCCGGCCTTTTCCAGTGCATCGAGCAAAGCAATCGTCGCGCCCTCGGCGGCGAGCGCGCCGTCGACGGCCAGACTTTCTTCGTCCTGCAGCCGGAACACTTCGGCCGCCGCGCGCTCCTCGAAGAAAGCACGGAGTTCGCCGAGCTTGGCGCGTTCCACCGTGATGCCGGCGGCCATGCCGTGGCCGCCGCCCTTGACGATCAGCCCGGCATCGGCGGCTGCGCGCACCAGCCGTCCGAGATCGAAGCCCGACACCGAACGGCCAGAGCCGGTGCCGATGCCATTGGCGTTGAAGGCGATGGCGAAGGCCGGCCGCCGCGCATGGTCCTTCAGCCGCGAGGCGATCAAGCCGACAATGCCGGGATGCCAATTGGTGCTGGCGGTGACGATGATGGCCGGCCCATTGCCGCCGGCAAGTTCGGCGTCAGCCTCGGCGCGCGCCGCTGCCAGCATCTCCAGCTCCATCTGCTGGCGTTCCTGGTTGAGCCGGTCGAGTGTCTCGGCAATGGTCCCGGCCTCAACCGGATCGTCGGTGGCGAGCAGCCGGCTGCCAAGTGCTGCATCGCCGATGCGGCCGCCGGCATTGATGCGCGGCCCAATCAGATAGGCGAGATGAAAGGTGCTTATCGGCTCACCGATGCGGGACACCCGCGCCAGTGCGGCGAGCCCCTCATTCTTCTGCTGCCGCGCCATCTGTAGTCCCTTGACGACGAAAGCGCGGTTCACGCCGATGAGCGGCACCACATCGCAAACCGTGGCCAGCGCCGCCAAGTCGAGCAACGACAACAGGTCCGGTGGCGCTGCGTCGGGCAATCGGCTGCGCAGGACCCTCGCCGTCTGCACCAGAGTGAGGAAGACGACACCGGCGGCGCACAGATGGCCTTGCCCGGATAGGTCGTCCTCGCGATTGGGATTGACGACTGCGGTCGCCTCTGGCAGCGGGCCGCCGACCTGATGGTGGTCGAGCACCACCACATCGGCGCCTACGGCCTTGGCGGCATCGATGGAGACAGCGCTGTTGGTGCCGCAATCGACGGTGACGATCAGCGTCGCGCCGCGCGAGACCAGTTCGCGCATAGCCTCCGGATTGGGGCCGTAGCCCTCGAAGATGCGGTCGGGAATGTAGATCTCCGAAGGCACCGAGAAATGCGTCAGGAAGCGCTTGAGCAACGCCGAAGAGGCGGCGCCGTCGACATCGTAGTCGCCGAAGATTGCCACCTTCTCCTTGGCCATGACCGCTTCGGCGATGCGGGTCGCAGCCTTGCCCATGTCGGTCAGCGAAGCCGGATCCGGCAACAGGTTGCGGATCGTCGGATCGAGGAAGCGCTCGGCCTGGTCCGCGGTGACGCCGCGCCCGGCGAGCACGCGCGCCACAATGTCGGGCACGCCGTGGCCCTGCGCTATGGCGAGCGCAGTCATGTCCTGCCGCTCGCTCAACCGGTGTTCCCAGGAAACACCGGTCGCCGACTGCCTGACATCGAGGAAGAAGCGTTTGTCGCCCGTCATAGGAGGCGTAATCTATAGATTGTCATTTCCGGCAATATGCGACGGCTAAACAGGAAAGTCTCAAAACTTTTCCACATCCTGGTGACGCGCCTTGATCTCGCGGCTCACGCCTCCGCCAGAGCCCGATGATGACTGGTGGGTTCGACCTGAAATCTCAATCCGGCTCCAAATCAAAGAGATAGAGCATTATGGCGTCCGAACCACTTTTCAACAGGAATATCAATCGGTTAAGGAGAAAAATGACTTAACTTAACCAGCGCGTTCAATGCGGATAACCTGCGGCTTGTCTGTGAGGTGGCCGTCCTTGGTGATGCCGTCGACAGCCTTGCGCACGGCCGCTTCCGTGGTCTCGTGGGTAACCAGGATCACCGTCTTTTGCGCGTCCGTCTCGCCGCTGACGGCATGCTGGACGATCGATTCCAGCGAAATGTCGTTGTCGGCCATGCGCTTGGCGATCGCGGCGAAGACGCCGATGCGGTCGTGCACGGTCAGCCGGATGAAATAGCCGCCGGCATGGCTGCGCATCTGCGCCTTCTTGTAGGGGCGCAGTTCCTTGGCCGGCAGGCCGAACACCGGACCGTGCTGGAAGCCCGGCCGGCTCTTTGCGATGTCGGCGATATCGCCGACCACGGCGGACGCGGTGGCGTTGCCGCCGGCGCCCGGGCCGGAGAGCAGCAGTTCGCCCAAAATGTCGGTTTCGATGGCCACCGCATTGGTCACGCCATGCACCTGTGCGATCACCGACGCGGTCGGCACCATGGTCGGGTGCACGCGCTGCTCGATGCCGCTGTCGGTGCGCTGCGCGACACCGAGCAATTTTATCCGGTAGCCAAGGTCGCCCGCGGCGCGGATATCGGCCTGGCTGATGTTGGAAATGCCTTCCATGTAGATGTCATTGGCCGCGATCCTGGTGCCGAAGGCCAGGCTGGTCAGGATCGACAATTTGTGCGCCGTATCATGGCCCTCGATATCGAAGGTCGGGTCGGCCTCTGCATAACCCAGCCGTTGCGCGTCCTTCAGGCACTCGTCGAAGGAGATGCCCTCGGCCTCCATGCGGGTCAGGATGTAGTTGCAGGTGCCGTTGAGGATGCCGAAGACGCGGGTGACCGAATTGCCGGCCATCGCCTCGCGCATCGTCTTGATGACCGGGATGCCGCCGGCAACTGCCGCCTCGTAGTTGAGCAGCACGCCCTTCTTCTCGGCGATTTCGGCAAGCGCCACGCCGTGCTTGGCCAACAGCGCCTTGTTGGCGGTGACGACATGACGTCCGGCTTCTAGTGCTGCCTTGACCGACGCGCGCGCTGCCCCTTCGTCGCCGCCGATCAGTTCGACGAAGACGTCGATATCGGCGGCCTGCGNTGACCGACGCGCGCGCTGCCCCTTCGTCGCCGCCGATCAGTTCGACGAAGACGTCGATATCGGCGGCCTGCGCCATCTTGATCGGATCGTCGAACCATTTGGCGGCGCTGAGGTCGACGCCACGGTCGCGCTTGGGATCGCGCGCGGAAACGGTCGTGACGATGACATCGCGTCCGCACTGGCGCGTCAGCTCCGCTGCCTTGTCGCGCAGCACGCGCGCCACCGAGGCGCCAACCGTACCCAGACCCGCAATTCCAACACGCAACGCTTCAGCCATGCCCGGCGACGCCCCTCAAAAAATCTACTCGAATAAGATGTGCGGCGACTTTAGCGATGCGCGGCGAGCGGCACCACATTGTTCGGCTGCTTGGCGCTGGACGCCAGGAAGCGCTTGATGTTGCGCGCCGCCTGCCGGATCCGGTGCTCGTTCTCGACCAGCGCGATGCGAACATGATCGTCGCCATGCTCGCCAAAGCCGATGCCCGGCGCCACCGCCACGTCGGCGTGCTCGATCAGGAGCTTGGAAAACTCAAGCGAGCCGAGATGCTTGAACGGCTCCGGGATCGGCGCCCAGGCGAACATCGAGGCAGCCGGTGCCGGAATGGTCCAGCCGGCGCGGCTGAAGGCGTCGACCATGACGTCGCGGCGCTTCAAATAGACCTCGCGCACTTCGGCGATGTCGGCGCCGTCGCCATTCAGCGCATGCGCCGCCGCCACCTGGATCGGCGTGAAGGCGCCGTAGTCGAGATAGGACTTCACCCGCGTCAACGCCGAGATCAGCCGCTCATTGCCGACGGCAAAGCCCATGCGCCAGCCGGGCATGGAGAAGGTCTTCGACATCGAGGTGAACTCGACGCAGACATCGATGGCGCCCGGCACCTGCAGCACCGAAGGCGGCGGATTGCCGTCGAAATATATCTCCGAATAGGCAAGGTCCGACAGGATGATGATGTCGTTCTTCTTGGCGAAGGCGACCACGTCCTTGTAGAAATCGAGCGAGGCGACCAGCGCCGTCGGGTTCGACGGATAGTTGAGGATCAATGCCAGTGGCTTCGGGATCGAATGACGGACACCGCGCTCGAGCGCCGGGATGAAGCCGTCATCCGGCTCGACCTGCAGCGAACGGATGACGCCGCCCGACATGATGAAGCCGAAAGCATGGATCGGATAGGTCGGGTTGGGGCACAGGATCACGTCGCCCGGCGCGGTGATCGCCTGCGCCATATTGGCGAAGCCTTCCTTCGAACCGAGCGTCGCCACCACCTGCGTGTCGGGATTGAGCTTCACGCCGAAACGGCGCTGATAATAGGCGGCCTGGGCGCGGCGCAGACCTGGGATGCCGCGCGAGGAGGAATAGCGATGCGTGCGCGGATCTCGCACCACTTCGCACAATTTGTCGACGATCGCCTTCGGAGTCGGCAGGTCGGGATTGCCCATGCCAAGGTCGATAATGTCAGCGCCGCGCGAACGGGCGCTGGCCTTCAGCCGGTTGACCTGCTCGAACACGTAGGGCGGAAGCCGGCGGACCTTGTGAAATTCTTCCATGTCAGTTCCAGACGATTAAGATTGGCTTTAGCACAGTTGGCTTGGCTAGGCGCCTTTGGCAAAGACCGCTTTCGGCGCGCGATATAGCTTTATTTGCAGGTAGGGTCGAGGGCGGGATCGCATTTGGCTTCGATCTGCTTCAGCGTGTCCTTGCCATGGTTCTTCGCCAGCGAATTCAGCGCCGCCGGGCTGGTGGACGGGGCACCGCCGCCGCCCTTGGCCACTTGCCCCTGCTGTTCGCCCTTCAACTGGGCAAGCTTGGCCTGCGTCTCCTCAGGGGTGAGCTGCTTTGCCGCCACCTGCGGTGGGATGTTGAGATTGGGATAAGAGCCGGTGTCCTGCGCGCCCTGGGTCAGGCCGACATTCATCCCGTTGCCGGTGTTGGCGCTCGTGCAGCCACTTGCCGCCAGCAGCCCTGGCGTCAGACAGGCGATTGCAACCGCGACGCGGCAAAAGCGGCCTGCCTCCGAAAAAATGGTCTTGCCGGTGTTAATCGTCATATTGTTTTCCTGGCAGCCGGGGTACAGCGCATTGGACCCGGTCAGATGTCCCATGATAATATGTCAAGAAAACGCCTCGGGAGGAACCCCGCGAGCCATGTCCAAAACACCTGATTCGAGCAAAGCGGAAGATGATCAATCTTCGACCGTCGAGCAATATCTGGTGAAAGACCCGGAACGCTTCGCGTTGAACATGGCGCGTATGGTCGAACAGGCCGGCAAAGCCGCCTCCGCCTGGGCCGAGCCGCGCGAAAAGGGCGAGGTGCGCGATCATGTCGCCGAACCCGTGGTCGACATGGTCAAAACCTTTTCCAAGCTCAGCGAATATTGGCTGGCCGACCCGCAACGCGCGCTGGAAGCGCAGACGCGACTGTTCGCCGGCTACATGACGGTCTGGGGCAACGCCATCCAGAAGGTTAGCCCGAATGCCGAAGCGCCGGACGATGCGGTCAAGCCCGAGCGCGGCGACAAGCGTTTTCAAGACCCCGAATGGGGTCGCAACGCTTTCTTCGATTTCCTCAAACAGGCCTATCTCGTCACCTCGCGCTGGGCGGCCGACCTGGTCGAGCACGCCGAAGGCCTCGACGACCACACCCGCCATAAGGCGAGCTTCTACGTCAAGCAGGTGTCCAATGCCATCTCGCCGTCGAACTTCATCCTGACCAATCCGGAGCTGTTTCGAGAAACCGTCGCCTCGAATGGCGAAAACCTGGTGCGCGGCATGAAGATGCTGGCCGAAGACATCGCCGCCGGCAAGGGCGACCTGAAGCTGAGACAAGCTGACTATTCGCCCTTCGAGATCGGCAAGAACGTCGCGACAACTCCCGGCAAGGTGGTCGGCCGCAGCGATGTCGCCGAAATCATCCAGTACGATCCGACGACGGAGACGGTGCTCAAGCGCCCGCTGCTGATCTGCCCGCCCTGGATCAACAAGTTCTACATCCTCGATCTCAACCCGCAAAAGTCCTTCATCCGCTGGGCGATCGAGCAAGGCCATACCGTGTTCGTCATCTCCTGGATCAATCCCGACGAGCGGCACGGCGCCAAGGGCTGGGAAGCTTACATACGGGAAGGCCTGCAATACGGCCTCGACATGATCGAGAAGGCGACCGGCGAGAAAGAGGTCAACGCCATCGGCTATTGCGTCGGCGGCACGCTGCTGGCGGCCGCACTCGCACTGCTGGCACAGGAAGGCGACAACCGCATCAAATCGGCGACCTTCTTCACCACGCAGGTCGACTTCACCCATGCCGGCGACCTGAAAGTCTTCGTCGATGAGGACCAGGTGGCAGCGGTCGAGAAATCGATGAACGAAAAGGGCTACCTCGACGGCACCAAGATGGCGACCGCCTTCAACATGCTGCGCTCGGGCGACCTGATCTGGCCTTATGTCATCAACAATTACATGCGCGGCAAGGATCCCCTGCCCTTCGACCTGCTCTACTGGAACGCCGATTCCACCCGCATGGCGGCTGCAAACCACTCCTTCTACCTGCGCAACTGTTATCTTGAGAACAATCTGACTCGTGGCGTGATGGAACTCGCCGGCCGCACTGTGTCGCTGGCCGACGTCACCATCCCGGTTTACAACCTGGCGTCGAAGGAAGATCACATCGCGCCGGCCCTTTCGGTGTTTCTCGGCTCGCAATATTTCGGCGGCGATGTCGAGTTTGTGATGGCTGGTTCCGGCCACATTGCCGGTGTCGTCAACCCGCCGGCAGCCAAGAAATACCAGTACTGGACCGGCGGCAAACCGACGGGCGATTTTGGCCAGTGGCTCGCCTCGGCGGTGGAGCATCCCGGCTCCTGGTGGACGCACTGGCAGCACTGGATCGAAACCCAGGACGACACCCTCGTTCCGGCCCGCAAACCGGGCAAGCACATGAAAACCCTGGGTGATGCCCCCGGCACCTATGTGAAGGTGCGTGTGTAAGACCGGCACCTTTTGCAGGTGCCTGTGTGTAACGGAATGTAATGTCTGGTGAGTTGACGAGCCGGCAAAACGGGGCGAAATGGTGTCGTCAACCTTCAAGAAGCCTCAATTGGCCTCCAACGAGCAAATAATTCAGAGGCTTGCAGAATTGACACAAGTCTCGTTTCCGGTTTGGGAACACAAGGTTATTGGATGTGAACGTTTCCACGCCGCACCAATAGCAGGCCGACCGGACACCGAGGGGGAATTTAGTTTTGAAATCAGTAGGATCGCGTCTCGCGGGGAGAGAAGGTCGCACTATAGCGGCAGCGCTTTTCTCCGTGCTTCTGGCGTCCTGCACCTCCGCTGGCGACCCCACAATGTCCGTCGGCATGCCTGGCTACAACGCGACCGCTTCTGACATCGCCGCGGCTTCCGGCGCCAGCCCTGCGGCGCCGGGCGATTCGACCGTGCAGGTCACATCCACCGGGCCGCAGATGATGATGACGGCAGCGGGCGATGCGACACTGCCCGAGCAGGTCGCCTATGTGCCGGTGGCCAAGCCCGGCACCGGCTTCCCGGTCAATGTTCCCGCCGGCTCCGAAACCATTGTCGGCCAGACGCCGCAGTCGCTGCAGCAGTCAGCACAGACCGCGGCCGCAACGGACGCCGTGGCGCAGAAGATCGCCGCCGCCGATGCCGGCGTGACCGCACCGAAAGCGACGGCAGCGGCACCCGCGACCAACGAGGTCTACGTGACCGCCGCGCCCCAGCAGATCGACACGCCGAAGAAGGGCTTCCTGGCCTCACTGTTCAGCACCACGCCAACCTCGGCGGCACCTGCTCCGCTGGTCAACTCGCGCTCGGGCGAACAGCCTGCGGTTGCTGCCCAGAAGGCCGCCCCGGCAAAGCCGATCATCACGTTGGCCTCAGCCAGTTCGGCCGACAAGCCCTTGCAGCTTGCCTCGCTTGGCAACGAGAGCAACCACATCACCGGCAGCGATGCGCTGCCCGGCGTGCGCCAGACGGCGCTGTTCGAGATCAAGCGCAAATCCGGCCTCGACGATGAAAGCGACGTCGACCTGAACGAGGACGAGGGTTCGGGCGGCGCCTATCAGGTGGCTTCCGCCGCCGGCCTCGCCCGGTTGGCGCCCAACGGCCTGTTGAAGCAAAACGAGAGCGTCGACGTCGCCTGCCTGAAGCCGTCGCTGGTGCGGGTGCTGAAGACCATCGAAGGCCATTACGGCCGCAAGATGATGGTCACATCAGGCTACCGCGACCCGGCCCGCAACCGCCGCGCCAACGGCGCCAAGAATTCGCTGCACATGTATTGCGCCGCCGCCGACATCCAGGTTCCCGGCGTCTCCAAATGGGAACTGGCGAGCTACATCCGAACCATGCCCGGCCGCGGCGGCGTCGGCACCTACTGCCA
Source organism: Mesorhizobium sp. LSJC269B00 (assembly GCF_000502815.1). Classification (NCBI taxonomy): domain Bacteria; kingdom Pseudomonadati; phylum Pseudomonadota; class Alphaproteobacteria; order Hyphomicrobiales; family Phyllobacteriaceae; genus Mesorhizobium; species Mesorhizobium sp. LSJC269B00. The sequence continues at coordinate 246,909 of NZ_AYVN01000005.1, read as the reverse complement.
TACCGAATCCGTTCACGTCGACGTCGGCCCCGAGCGCGACTGGAATTGGCGCTGCCGCCGGCGGGGGTAGCATCCCCATTCGGCAAACGGGCCGAGGGGCTGTTAGCAGCCCGCCGTTTTTTCCGATTAGCTATCAGCGACGTTCGAGATTAGCCGAGGCACCCGCGACTTCGTCATCCTATGGCGAAGCAAGGCGCGCAGCGACGCAGCGCAGACCATAGGATGACGACTGCGCGGGGCGTTCAGGCTAATCTCCAAAGATGTGCAATGACGCGAGGGCAGAAAACCTGGGCTGGCTTACCAAACTGGCCCTTTTCGCCCCTCTTGAAAAAAGTTTCCGCATCTGGCGGCTGATGGGTTGCCGGTTGGCAACAACGCAATTATAAGCCGCTTCGTCTGAGCGCGCCCATCGTCTAGCGGTTAGGACACCGCCCTTTCACGGCGGTAACAGGGGTTCGATTCCCCTTGGGCGTACCAGATCTTTCAAGCACTTAGCAGAAAATTCCCCGTCCCTGTCCAACGTTTGGCCAATTCTCTGCCGGCGTTTGTCGCGCTTCGTGATTCCTGTCACACTCCGTTTTCGGCTTGGAGGAGGAATTATGGGTTTGATTTTTACGGGTGAGCGAGGAAACAGCAGCGAGTTTGAGCTTTTGCTTGAAGCATTAGACGGGGAAGAACGCGTGGTGGTTGTCACCTCGACGGAAGCAATCGAAGACTATGGCTTGGAGGCCGTTCAGGACAAGGCTTCTGAAAAGTACGACGCTAAGCGGTTCAATGAAAACGGCCGCGTTACCGTGACGACAAGCGATTTCATAAGCCCACCACCGTAAGACGTATCTCTGCTGCGTTGACTTGACGGATCAACAATAAAGGCGACTTGCGATGGACTTGGACGAATTCATTTCTGAAACCCTGGGGCAAATCCTTTCGGGCATCGCCAAGGCCCAAGGCACCGATATCGGAAAGAATGTGAATGCGGCGTTCCCTGGCGTTCTGGGCAGCAATCTATCTGCGCTGCCTGAATTCGGCGTTTTCGCGCGCGTTGACTTTGACGTCGCAGTGACAGCCGAAACGTCTGTGGGCGGCAAAGGATCTATCAGGGTTTGGGGGATCGGCGCTGAGGGGGGCAAGGACAGCAAATCTCAGACCGTGAGCAGAGTCGTATTCGCAGTGCCGCTGAGGTTGCCTGATGGCGATCAATCGAAGCAAATAGCTGCAGACGCAGCCGAGGCAGAGAGAAAACGGAAGCTGCTCGAAAGCATCAAAGCGCGACCGGTTGGCGGCCCCGAAGGCTGGATGGCGCGCTAAAGTCCGCCACCGTGAGGCAGCTTCCGTTCGCTTGTTCTCCAGCAATTGTCCCAACATCGCAGGCTTGGGAGAGGATCATGCACTGGCAGAAAACAATCGTCGCCATGTCGCTCTGCCTTTGGCTCGTTCCAGCCTCTGCCCAGACGCAGAGCGTGGCGAACATGAGAGTCATGGCGTACAGCGCATGTGTGCAGGTTCAGTCGAGCCAATATGCTCAACTAGATGGCAGCATGGTGGACATCGCGGAAGCCTCGATGGCAAGTTGTGGGACCGAAGCAGAGCAGTTGCAGGACCTAGTCGAGTCAGAAAATGCTCCGGACGTTGCCAAGCTGATAATGCAAAAGCTAACCACACGGATTCGCCGCGAGGCATTGGCAAACGTAGCGGAAACTCGTCTTTCTCTTAAGCGCGCAAAACCATAATGTGGGAAAGCCCGCCAGCGTGAGGCAATGGGCTTAGTGAAGACGCCGAGTTTGCCGCAACCAGTGAAGCGCGCCCCTAGACGCGCGCAGTGCCACTCTCCCGGTGGCCGAAATGCCGTGGCGCTGATGCTCCCAGCGAGCAAACCTTCATAGTCGACTGGCCGGCGATCCCTTCAATTCACGTCGACGGACTCAACGGCGGCAACTTAGCCGACAGGTGTGGCTTACTAGCTACATACAAGGTTGCAGGTTTATGGCACTAAGTTCCTGACATTGTGCTGGGGATTCCGATGAAAGCCTTTCTTTTCGCTTCACTTATCGCGCTTTCGGTGACCGCGCCGGCAATCGCCGCCGACACCATTACTGCTCCTGTGGACACCCCCGAATGGACCTGGCAAGGACCTTACGCTGGTATCTTCGGCGCGGGAACGCTGGAACACTACAAGATCCATGAGCCGAACATTGGCGCCGGAGCTACTCACAGCCCCGGCTCGGCAACAATCGGCGGCTTTGCGGGCTATAACTTCCAGTCGGGCAAGATTGTCTACGGCGTCGAAGGCGAGCTTGGGTACCGCTTCAAGAAGAACACCTTCAACGACATTCCAGGCCCAGGCGTCCTCGACGCTTCCACCGGGTTGTTTGGCTCTGTAAAGGGTCGGGTCGGCATGGACATGGGAGCGTACATGCCGTTCGTCACGGCGGGGGTAACCGCCGCAAAGTTGAAGACGTTCTATCCAGGCGGTGACGCGGAGCGCGATGCCACCTTGGTAGGCGGCATCGTTGGAGCAGGTTTAGACGTCGCACTCACCCACAACGTGTTTTTGCGCGGAGAGTATGATTTCTCCTTCTTTGGCAAGAAATCGCTAGAATATTGCGGTGGCGGGTGCACACTCGAACACACGGTTCAGACGCACGACTTCCGCGTCGGCGTCGCGATGAAATTCTAGCAGTAGAGAGGCTCTGGCCGGCTGCCGTGTTCAGAGCTTGCATAGACAAGCCGTCGATCTCTCCCGAGCGGAGCCGCGAAAATCACACGAAGCCCCACGCTCAGTCTGCGACGGGGCTTTTTTGTGTCTGCGCTTGTAAGTCAGGACGATGTGTAGGATTATTGTCCTCGTTGCGGCGAACCCCTTCAACGGAGATCGCCAATGGCCAGAACCAAACCTTCCGAACGGCTTTCACAGGCTGAAATCGAGCGCTTCCTGGCGGCAGCCGAAGCGCTGCACAAGAGCATCGTCGGACCGCTCCTGGCGTACCACGGCGAACACTACCAAGCTCTACGTGAGGTCCATGGACCCCTGTTGAAGTCGATTGAGACCATCACCGGCCGGAAGGCGCAGTTCATCCAATGGAACGGGACAGGGCCGGCACAGCCCCGGGAGAAGCCTCCGGGCTAATGCCCAGCTTCGCGCACCTGTCGCCGCCGCATCACCTCTAAGAGCAGTTCGAAGACGGTTTCAACCTCGCCGTTGATTTCGTCGGCGTCGATGCCGGCCTTCTCGGCAGCTGTCATCAACTGGTCTTTCAAGTCACCGATGGTGATCGGAATCTTCCAGCGCCACAATGGGCAGCTGCTTGGCCACCCACTTGTCGAGAAACGTCATGCCGAGTGTGCTCATTTCTTAGCAACCTCTCATCTTGACGCCGCAGCCGCCCGCCCCAGAGTCTTGCACATGGCTCGGGGAAATATCAAAGTTGGCGACGAGGTCGCCGTCACGGCGGTTGTGCGCGGTCGGGTGACACCCGATCGCATCAGCGTGACGATTCCTTCCAATGCCTTCCCGCATTCCGTTGTCGATTCGACTTCGAAAGCAGTGATCGGGCAAAACATGGAATTGACCGGCCAAGTCACGCGGGTCGATGGCGAGAAAGTGACCATTAGTCTCCGGCCGCTGGTGACCGTCGACGCCGAGCACGTGCGATTGGTGGAAGGCCATGTGGCGCCGAAGCGGAAGACGCGGCTTGTTGATAAGGCCTAGTTCAGCAAACAAAAAAAGCGGGTTTTGAACGGGGAGGCTCAGGCTGGGCTCGCCACCTTTGCAATCTTATGAGGTTCTGGGACTCCGACCCGTTGAAGGTAAAATGCCGCCCGTGTTTGAAACTGCTCACGGTAAGGCATCTCCAGACGACACCTTCGCATCGCCGTGCCAGCCTGAATTTGTTTTGCTAAGTCCGCCGGTGAAATACTAAAGAACCGTCGAAAGTCAACGACTAGGTCGGGCAAGCCCACATTGCAGAGATCAAATCGTGCGTGGGCAGCCTCTAAAGCGTGGTATCGCTCGTCATTATTCTGAACAATCCGCTTCCAGATATCGCTGCCGGCCACTTGGCCACGGAGTACAGGAGTTTCGTGCGCTTCATAGAGCAAAACGCTGTTCAACTGGCTAAGACCAGTGGCTACTTTGCTATTATGATCCTGCAGAAGGTCGCAATCTTGCGACGCTATGAGGGCATATGCGTGGGGAATTTCTTCGACGCTGCCGTCCTCGGGATAGTAGCGATACTGAACGATGCCAGAGATAATTTCGCCTTGGCGAAACTCCAAGTTCGGATCGACCGTCGCGTATATCGACGGTCCCGATGGCAGTTGGACAGCGACCTCCCCCGCGGTCATGCCCAATCAGTCTGTGAAGGTAAGCGGCTGACGTTCGACCCGCCGAACATTCTTTGCCATGACGCGTTTCTGCGGCTGATCGATAACAGGCCTCCGATCCGCCGCGAGCCTAGCTTGATCGAACTCATAGATGCCACTGAGCGCCTCGCACGCCTCGCGAAGAGCGGTGCCCCGTAACTGCCCCAAGACATATAGGCAGACCGCCCTGTAGGCGGCGGAGATGGGCAAATTGCTTGCGCGCCCAGTGACCTCAATGTTCGTCACGAAGTTTGCCTGAGATTCAATCCCGTGATCAGTGACGGACCATTTCAGCGACGGGCTTTGGTCCAAGTGTGTCATGAAGAAAGTCGGAAATGCACCACCGGAAGGCGTATCTCGCCCGAGCGTTGAATCTTCGCAGGTGGGAATGCGTACTAGCGACGTCATTCTGCTTCTCCGTGTAGCAGTCTATATCAAATACGTAGGCTTTGTCGGGTCCGTTTTCACGTTGTCCGAGGCCGTGCTGTAGAAGAATGCCTTCTTGCTGACCAGGCAGCATCGCTCTAACGACGCTGAAGGCCTCAGTAATTCGGTCATTCGAAAATCCAGGGTGGGCCAACCCGCCGAGAACATTTTTGCTCAACAGCGCCGCCCAAGGCGATCCTTCGATGCCGAAATCGCCGGGCACCACTGCATTTTGGTATCGCAGGCCGATTCTCGTGAGGAAACTTGGCTTATATATGTTGCTAAGCGCATCGATCGCCAGTTTGACAGGGGCTTCAAAATCTTCCCATCTGCTGTAGTTGGACGAGGTCACCGACAGGGCGTCTGGTGCCAAAGCAATCGTTGTTGCCCTGTCCTGTGACAAAAACTGATATTGCGATTTTAGCGGGCCGGCGGCACCGAGCATTTTTGCCACTTCGGGCGGCAGATCTTGCATTCCCGGCGGAAGCTGCTGCTCGACTATGGGATAAAGATCCCGAACCTGGTCCTGAAAATCGGCCGGCGGACTGGCCTCAATGCGGAGTATTTTCGGAAAGCGAATTTGGCAGATGACCTGGACCAATGGCGATCTTGCGTAAATCACGCGCTCGGAATTCGGAAAGAATTCGTCGCGTTCAATCATTGCAGCCCGAGTCCCCCAGCATTTTTCGTTTTGGCAGCATACGCCGCGAGATCCTTTAAAATGCAATACCAAGGCTTGGCAATTGGCCAAAAAATTCGCACTTGGGTGCATTTCTCGGATTTTTTCGCCGCGCGGCCGGTACTGTCCGCGACTTAAGTCCTGCCGGTGCCACTACATCCGTGGTCACCGAACAGGTGGGGCGAGCCGTGGAAGGCGATCATCGATCACCCCGCCATCTTGCGGAAAATCACCGCGGCAATTGCCGGCTGCAGCTCGTCCAGCCAGAACCAGAATCCATGCGCCTCGTCGTCGGTCAGATTGTCGGTCAGCCGCTTGGCGCGGGCTCGCAGCATCGCCACCTTTTCAGGAGCGAAAGAGCCCCATTCCGCGACAAGGGTGCTGCCTGCCGGGGTAGCCTGAAACCGCTTCACTTCTGCCGCTGGCGCCGGGGTCACATAGATGCTCGGGCCGGCTGCAATTTCCGCATAGACGGCGTACCGCGCCTCTTCCGGCAGATCGCGATCAAAACGCTCCATGAAGACGCGCTGCTCTCGATTCCCGCCCATTGCCTTGACCATGTTACCGACATCGGCCTGGACGTGGCTCAGGTGAGTGCGAAAACCGCCCATCTCGTCCCAGTCGGAAACCAACCTGCGGCCGGCCTCCGAACTGCAGAGAGCGGTGCGGGATTGATCGGCATCCATCGGCCGTGTCGGATTGATCAGGTCGGGGTTGATTTCCGACTGCTCGGCCTCCAGCAAGGCAGCGTATTCCGCGTCAAGTTTCTCGTCATAGTACCGGTGGATGTCGGTTGCCATGATGCGGGCGATTTCTGCCTTACGACCGGGCTCAGGAAGCCGAGAGGCAAAATCAGTCCCCTGGTTCCCGGTCGTAAAGCCTTCTGTCGCAGAGCCTGCTCGGGCCTCGCCAGAATCCTCGGAAATGGTAAGTTCGTTGCTCATTTGTTGCCCCCTCTCGCGTGCATCCACACACTGATTGCCGTGGTGCCGTCCCCTGCTGTGACGCTAGGCCGGGTCTGGTGCGACAGCATACCGATTGGCTTCATTCCCGCCGCTGTGAACGTCAGCGCGTTGCCAAGAGGATCTGTCAGCGTGGTCCAAGTCGTGCCGCCGTCGTTCGACCCCTGGATTGTGACCGACCCAGCCGCGCCGAAGGTGCCAAACACCTGGACGGTTCTGTCCTGATAGGTGTTGAGGGAAACCGCATTCCCTTGGTTGCCATTCGGGATTGCCAGCCATTTGTAGCGCATGACATGGATATCGGGGTCAGAGACCTGTACTCCGTTTGTCGTCGCCATCAGGCAGCCCTCGCCGGATAAAGTTGGGTCAGGAGGCGTGCTGCGAGATCGGGATTCGCTACGGCGGCCGTCATCACATGACCGTCAGCCTTGCGCTCCACAACGTAGCCATGCCCATTCCACGCAACCCGATATTTGTCATCCTGGAAGAGCTTGTCGTAGCGCTCGGGCATGGTCGTGATGCGTGGCTTCGCCAGCACGGCGCCTTTGCCGTCTGCACTCGCCACAATCGCTTCAGCAACCCAGGCCTCGTCATAGGAGACGACATAAACCCGGTCATGTTTCTTCAGCGCGTTGCGGCTGCCCGATACCTGCAGCCTGCGCCAGATTTCAGGGTGCTTCAGGTCGTCGGAAACCATGTCCGCTGGGCAGCGAACCATGAATTCGCGCCAAATCTGGCCGGCGTTCTGTAGTGAGACGCGGGCAGGATCGATATCGGGGGTTTGCCTGGTCGCCGATTTCAGAGTGGCCGGGTCGATTGCCTTGGTCATCAGAATACTCCCTTTGCGAGCAGTTCCTTGGCGCGGGCTTTTGCCTCTTCGAACGAGGCGCGCTTTTCCAGCCGGTCACCGTTGGGGTGGCAGATCCAGTGTTCGATCACGTAGGATTCGATTGCTGCCTTCCCCTTCAGGATGGGCGTCAGCGGGTTGTTGTTCTTCACTGCATGTCTCCTTTGAGAGCTTTGGAAATGTAGCGGCCGACGATCGCCTGTTCTTCGGCGCGCCAAGGCTGGTCGTAGGGGCTGCGAGCTTCCGGAAAGACGATTTGGCCGAAGCGGCGGACATGGCCGACCAGCGGCTTCAGCGCTGCCGTGAGGCGCCAACTCATCCTGTGATCGGTCTCGTCCAGAGCAAGGACGTTGTTCACCCCCAGCGCACGAAGCAGGCGGGCTGCGTCGGCGCTGCGAAGACGGAATTCTTTTAAGGCTTCTGCCACGTCGCGAGCGGCCTTTTCGGCGCGGTCAGCGGCTTCGAGGCGGTGTTCTTCCACAACGATCAGGGTTTGCCGCAAGCCTTCAAGGCGGGCTTCCTCAGTCTTGGCAGCCTCAAGGCGCTCGCGGCGGACGGCTTCACCTTCAGCGGCCTCCAGCCCCGAAAGTTCACGCTCGACATCGGCCATCTCGGCAAGGTCGAAAGGCTTGCCATCAAGCATGGCGATGCCGTGCATGTGTTTCAGTTCAACAAGGCGGCTTTCCGCCTCCTGCCTGCGTGATGCGAAGTCAGCCATTGCGTGATGGTCCTTTCATTTGCACAGGGCCATATCGTCCTGTTTTTGCCTTCATGTTGGCGTGGGACAGATTGACGACTGGCGTGCGGTTGCTACCGCCATAATGGTTCGCGTCGGCGCGGTTCAGGGACGGCACATGCATGATGGCGCCAAGAGCCGCGTTGCACAGGTCATCCGAGGCGCCGGACATGTGGTCGATGTTGTCTTTGCCGGTGCGCGTGGTGCGCCGCTCAAGCTGTGAGATTTGACCGACAAGCCGGATGTTATCCAGCAGCGAGGCGGTTCCGCCCATGAGCTGCGGCAGCGCGTCCAGATAGATTTCCGAGCGGGATCTTTCAGACGCGACGTAGCGAATTCCTTCCTTGCGGAATGCATCCGAAACCCAGGAGCCGGCATATCGATCGCCGGTCACGCTGGTGATCTTGTAGGTGTTCAAAACCCTGGTGAACTCACCGACGACATCGGCCGGGGCGAAGGGAGGCTTCACCTCTCGCAGGCAGTCCAGAACGCCCCTGTCGCCTTCCCTGTGGGCAATGCCAAGGGTCATCGAGTCGTGAGCGCCGCCGCTCGGGTCGGCAAAACCCACGTAGCGGTATTGCCGCAGGTACGGGCGCTCATGGATGCCGATATCAACGCAGCGCTCCACCACGGCCCGATCAACGAATGTGGACAGGTCACCGCGGAATTTTGCATCCCATTCAGCAGCAGCCGATTCCGGGTCATCCCGGTGCGCCTGGTCGATGATGTCTGCGTCGATGGTCGGGTTGAAGACCTTGGTCCCGGCCTGCACCACCAGAACCTGTGCATCGTCCTTGCCGTAGCAATCCCGGTGCTTGGTGTAGAGCAGCCCACGCTGGGCATACGGGCTTGAGATGCCGATCAGCATCCCGCCGGTCGTTGCCAGTGCAGGCAGCACGGCGCGGTAGGTCTCGACATCGGGCAGTGATGTGGACTCGTCACGCCAGAAGCCCACCTCGTCAAAGATGCAGGCGATCAGGGTGCGACCGCGAACGGTCCTGTAGTTGTTCGTGTGGACCGAGATGCCAATGTTGCCGGCAAGCTTGATCTCATCGTTTGTCACGCTCTCGACAAGCTGAGAGAGGATTGGCGAAGCTTCGAAGAATGCCTTGATGTAGTCATAGACGGCCCGAGCCTGCCGTTGTGAGGCGGCCAGCACGAGGATGGTTCCGGTCTCGCCTGGAGCAAGCTTGCCACTGTGGTCTTGGAAGGCGGCAATGAAGTCAGCCAGGGCAGCCGCTACACGCGACTTTCCCGAGCGGCGGCCGATGATGCACCAAAGCTCACGAACGCGCTTGACGGGCGGCGCCCTGCCACCGGCAACGGCATTGAAGGCGGTAAGCTCGTCGGGGGATAGATCCAGACCATAGGCAGCGCGGAGGATGGCAATCCATGTGTCCCACGTCACTGATGGGCCGAGAGCAGCACCAAGCAGGTTCGGGTCACGAAGCGCCGTATCGATGGTGATGTTGGCCAGGCTCACGAGGAAGCACCTGCGTACCTAGTGGCGGCGTAGTCTCGCAGCGTCGGGGTGATGTCCTTCAAGGCACGGCGCTCTAGACCGAGATCGGCCAGCAGCCGGCGCTGTGCGTTGGTCAGGGCCATGAACTCGGTGATGTCCACCTCTTCGCCTGTGATGTAGCTGGCGGCGCTGTCCTTCAGCATGGCGCCAAGCACGGCCACGTTGTCGATAAGCTCCAGCTTCATGCTCGACAGATTGGCCTTGCCACCGAGATCGGCAGCCAGGGTGTCACGTAACTCGAACACCACGCGGGCAGCAGTCGTGCGGCGGTCCAGATCGTCCAGCGTCCTAAGCCGAACCTTTCCGCCCTGCTTCGGGCTGGACTCGCCTTCCATCTCTGCTGCGTCTGCTTGCATTTTCCGCCTCGAATTGGCTAAACGTTGGACAGAGTACCAGTGAACACCCGACAAGTCACTGTTTTTGCTAGTCTATGTGCGTTCAAGTGAGTGCAATTTACCGCCTTGATACAGCGGCAAGGCAGTTGGGTGACACTGATTTGGGGTTAGCCATGTCTCAGGAGAAAACATGCTCCGGATGCTCGGTGGACTCAGGCGATCACCTTCGTCCCGATCACGTTTGCAGCCGCTTTTTTGCGTCCTCCAGGGAGTAGTGGATGGAGTAGGCCCGCCACCTGCCATCTTCGTAGACCTGGAGTTCGTACATCTCAGCGATACGATGGCACGGCACAGTGCGAACACCTTGGCTGGGGAATGGCACTACCTCACCCATGACCTGCACCCCGAGATATAGATGTAGTGGTGGAATCCGCACTAAGCCCTGTAGTGGTGGAATCCGCACTAAGGATTTCCTGTTTGTGGTGCACAATCCGCACTGAAATCTGGCGTTTTCCGCCACTGGAGTTTTGTTTCTCAGATGCAGCTCTGGCCGCTCTCGCAATCATCTCTGCAGCCTCCAGGGTATCGATCTGGCGCCAGTCATTTGTCGGCTCTGCCTTGTCGAGATGGCGATAGGTCAGCCTGAATAAATTAGGCTGACGCCATTCAGCATTGCCAGCCCTGCCTTCCTGAGTGATCTCAACGAAGCCGAGCGCCACCACCTCACGCACCGCCGGCGCGATAGCGTGTCTGTGGATCCCATAATCCTCGAACTGGTCGAAGGTCGTCGGCAGCTTGCCGTTGTCGTTGCCACCGTGGTGGCCTAGTTCGATCTCAAGCCGGTCCAGCACCCGGTGGCCAGATTGCGAGAGTACCCGATAGGCCGGGGACTCCTGCATTTCGACAAGGCGCCATGAGAACTGGCCTGCGATCTTGGTCTTGCGGCCCTTGCGCGCTACGCCCTCAGCCATCGGCGGCCTCGCACTTCAGCCGGCGGTGTTCACGCTTATGATGCTTCCGGCACAACCACACGCCATCCAGCGGCCGGTCATAGTGATCCGGGTCGTGATGGAAGTCTGTCTTTGAGATGCCGCAGACCGCGCAGTCCTGCTTGACCAGGAGTCCGCGCTTGAGAGCGGACTGGACAGCGATGTGAGCCCAGCGCGCCAAGGGGTTGGCCAGACGCCATTTCTCTTGCGGAGTGAGCGCAGCAGCGATAGAAGTATGGGGTGACGTTTTTCCATTGCCGCCGCTCCGATGCCAGTCGGTAGCGGCGGTTTCCATTTCAGGGCTTTGCATTGGTGAGCCCCCTCATGCGGGCGCTCTCGCGCATGGACTCAATGGCTTCGTGATTGGAGAGCCCGAACCGCTTTCGCAGAAATGGCACCAAGGGCCGCTCTGCCTTCCACCAGTTCGCAGTGAGCCAGATAGCAGCCTCATCGGCCTTGTCGGACAGTTCGTGATCGACACCGCTGTTCATGCCGCCACCTCGACGGCATCCTGTTCGCGGGCAAGCCGCCATTCCGCATTGGCCTCTGGAGAGATGAGGACGCGGTTGCCGACGATCATCAGGCGCGGCGCCTTGCCGGCCTTCTTGAGATTGTAGAAGCTACCCCGGCTGATGCGGTTGGCTTGGCAAAATTCCGGGATGGTGAGAGCCGCTGTAACGGTGTTCATAGTAATCCTTTCCGGTTCAAGTGAACCAATGGAGAGGATGCCTATTTGAACCATGCGGAGGCACGGAGCATCTGAGAATAACGGAGGCTCCGTTATTCTCCGGGGTATACCTTCTTGTAAAGGTCGCTAAGACGCCGAACGATGCTGGGTTCAGTCGTCGTCTTGGATTGGAGGCTAGGATTTCCCGCAATCACCTTTCTCGCAGCGTCGGCCATGCTGTTTGCCTGTTTTGACGCCAACAGATCTCGCATCATGGTGACGAATGGCGCGTCCGTTGTCGTCTTCCCCGTTCCCGGCTTCCGCCCGTAGGCCGGCTTCGGTTGCGTCGCCATATGGCCTCCTGAAAGACGGTCAAGCCATGCCAGTAGGCTAGGGAGATACACCCTGGTCATCGCATAGCGATCGGCCGCACTCATAAATGCTGCGCGCGTGTTTAGGTGATAGTCAGTCCAAGCATCGGAATTGGAATCGTCATCCGCATCGCCGGGAAAGCTGCCTTTGATCCTCTTCCGCCGGATGACATCCCATAGCCTGGACGCGGGGTTGGAAACTTTGCGGGCCTCGACATAGGCCAGCGCCTCATCGAAGGAAATCCAGTCCTCAGACATTGGTCGCCTCCATAGGGACGACATTGGTATCCTCAATTCCAAACCTTGGTGCGCCAGCCCTCACCGCGTCGGCAATGTAGGACTTGGACAGGTGGCCGTAGTGCTTTTCCACCATTCGGGTGTCTGTGTGGCCTAGCTGCGCAGCGACGACAAGCAGCGGCATGCCGTTCATGACCGCCAAGCTCGCCCACGTGTGGCGCAAGCCATGGAAGCCGATCACCGGATTGATCTTGGCTGCAGCGCACGCGTCCGTCATCGGCCGCGACTGGTGAGACTTCCCCCAAGGGTTACCGGCAGCGTTGGTCATCAACAGCGCCGTGCCTTCTTTGCCGCTGGCGAGCTGGCCAAAGAGCTTCTTGCCTTCCTCGGTCAGGACGACGTGCCGGACTTCCCCCGACTTGCTTTCACCAATGGTCAGCGTACCGACATCAGAGTTGAAATCAGCGACGGTGAGCCGAGCCAACTCCCCATAACGGGCGCCGGTTTGAAGTGCGGCCTGGACAATGCTGCGAAAATCAGGCTCGCAGGCATTCACCAGACACTTCGCCTCGGCAATGGATAGGTATCTCACCCTCGCGGTCTCTACGTCCTCGAATGGCTCCACGCGCCGCCATTCCTTATCAGAGTCTACCTTCCCCTCCCGCCATGCATAATTCAAGGCAGCCTTGAGAATGGTCAGCACACGGTTTGCCGTGGCGCGGCGCTGGCGGATCGATGCACTGTCCGTCCCGAGATCGCGGTAACGCTGCTGCTCCCCTTCCTTGGTCCGGAGCCGTGGCGGCGTTTCTGAAACTTTGCGGTGCCATTTCCGGATTTCATCGGCGGTGAGTTTGGCAACTTCTTTATCGCCCAGCTCGGCCTCGATCAGCTTGCGACGCCATTTGGTGTCCCTCGCCGACTTCCTCTTGCCCTCCATCCAGTGGACATAGGCATCCAGAGCATCGTTGACCGTGTAGGGCCCCGCCTTGGGTGTAGGCGCGTGACGATCGGCTTGAAGCTGGCGGGCGCGATCCTGGGCTTGGGAGAACGTAAGGACAGTGGTGCCGTTGGCCTCCAGCTTGTCGTCGGCGTCGGCGATGGTTTCCACAACGTAGTCCTGCCCACCGATATAGTGCCGTGCGACCCACCGGCCGCCAGTCTGGCCCTTTCGGTATCCAAGGTGCAGGCCCTTGGCGATGGTGCGGTAATAGGGCTTCCCCCTCGCCGGCAACGCCTTGCGAGCGTTTGGCGTGTCCATCTTCCTGTCGCGTACCTTCTCGACCATTTGCCGGCGCCTTCCGTGTCCAACACTTTGTCCAATATATACCCCTCAACAGAGTTGGACAAGCATAAACACAAGTGAACATCATAACGGTTAACCAGTTGATTGTCTTACACATGTGTGCACACGGTTGGAACTGATAGCGACCCTTTCACGGCGGTAACAGGGGTTCGATTCCCCTTGGGCGTACCAGATCTTTCAGGAAAACAAGAAGCCTCGTAGCAGCCGCCGAACTAGCAGCGGCTGGAACGGTGGCGCGGCGCATCGGTAGAACCGGCGCACGCGCTGCCGTGCCGAGTCCCCTGGCGCCTGCTCGCGGCAATCTCCGGCCACTCATCCCTGGTCGTGCGCCACCTGCGGCCAGCGCTGCAACGCCGCATGGCCACCCTCGGTCAGCGCGTAGACGCCGCGCTCGGCCCTGGCGAACCAGCCATAGACATTGTCCAGGAGGATGCTGGCCGCGCGCGGCGAAATCGCTTTCAGATCGCGCGGGCGTTTCGGCCCGTCGGTCATGGCTGCGGCGCAGGCCAGCGCATCCTGCCGGTAGGCGGTCATGATCGGCGCGCGCGAACCGCCGCCGACCACCGGATCGCCGCGCCGGCGCCGGTGTTCCTCCATCAGCCGCGAGCGCCGCTTTGGATCGCGACGCGGCGGCAGAGCGGCCGGGCTGAGCAGCAATTCGACCTCCCCCTTGCCGCTGACAGCCAGAAGCCCGAAGCCGAGCCGCCGGCACAGCGCGCGAAAACGGCGGTCGTGCTCGCGGCCTTTGCCACGCGCCGACATGCGCGCGGCCAGCCACACTTCGTCGCATGCCGCGGCGCGATCGACACCTTGCAGCACCAGTTCGAGGTTGAACTGCAATTTCAATTCGCAGATGACCAGCACAGGCGGCTCGCCGTCGCGCACCGCCACGATATCGCAGTGGCCGACTTCGCCCTTGACCGTGAATTCCAGGCTCTCGAGAAACCGCTTCACCGGGATGTAGAGAGACGTTTCCTGCATCGCGCAGGCATAGCCGATTCGGATCGGGTCGGCACAGGGATCGCCGAGAGGCCGACGCCTTGCGCTAAGCCGCGTTGAAACCCACTGTTTGCAAAGGCGGCCGTCAGGCAGGTCTCCGGCATGATAGTCCCGCCATAGCGCTCGACGATTTCCTTGGCGATGACCGACGTCGCCAGGGCCGAGCGCGACCAGTATTTCATCGCCTGTCTCGCGTTCAACAAGGCGCCCGCCGTGGCTGGGACGGCACAATCGACAGCGTAAGACCCGAGATCCGTCGACGCCAAGACCGGTCCACGGTTGGCCACACAATGATGAGCGCGTGTGTTTTGAGGCTAGGGGCGGGTGCGCGTCCGGCGCTGCCCTGGTGCGGTATCGTCCGCCTTGAAATGCATCTCGTCCTGGACCGCGGCAAAAAACCGGCGGACATCGTTGGCCGCCGAAGCCGCATCGCAGCCGGCCGCGACCGCCTTGTCGAGGAGTTCGCGCGCCGTGGCCTTCCAGAACGACGTGGCCGTGTCGCCGTGCAGTCTGCCCAGCCTTGCGGCGACCTCGCGCACCAGCACGGTCTGCCGGTCTAGCGGGAAGGCACGCACACTGGCTGAGGACATATTCTGCACCATGAAACCGACGCAACGAATCAGACGCTGCTCTATGGCTCATGCCTAGCTGTGAAGTCGGAAACGGAACCTTAACGCCGCGGAGTCGGCGCCGATTGGAACGAGTCGGTTGGCCGGCCTCCAGGCCAAGCAGAACTCTAGACCCTCAGGCCCCTCGCCTCGCCGGCGCGCTTGGCCGTAACCATCATGTCCCTGGCCAGCAGGCCACTGACCCGGCAAAACGCCATGAAGGCGCGCCATGCGTCCTCAGTCCTGACCACATCCACCGTGGCCCCGAAACAGGCATTGAACGCCGCTTCATAGACCTTGCCCTGTCGCTTCTTTGGCCAGTCATGCAGGATATCCAGCGCCTGTTCGACGCTGTATATTTCCTCTACCGGCAGCCCGGGCGCGGGCGCGATGCGCACCGGCACCTCGAATTGCAATCTGTCCATTCTATATCTCCCGAACTGGCGTCGACCACAGCAACGCCGTTCGTCGTCAAAAGTTGCTTTGGCTGCTTTTGCGCGAAAATGTGTCGTCAGTGCGATCTCGGCATTCGGAGGAGATCGCGCACCTGGATGTCATCTGAGCGGCCGCGCAAGCCAGGAATATCGCCAGTATCAGTCCATTGCCGGCAGTTCTTCCTTGAACCTTGCGGCTTGCAGTGCCAAATCTGGGGAAATTCTCTAACGGGCTGGTATGCGCCGCCCGCTTACAGGCAAACGGACACTATGGTCACCTATCTCGACGCCACCACGGCACCCCTCAGGAATACCGGCCAGATCCGCCTCTATGGCGAGGAAGGATTTGCCGGCATGCGCAAGGCCTGCGATCTCACCGCGCGCTGCCTCGATGAACTGGTGCCGATGGTCCAGCCGGGTGTCACCACCGAGACCATCGACCGTTTCGTCTTCGAATTCGGCATGGACCAAGGCGCGCTGCCGGCGACGCTCAATTATCGCGGCTACACCAAATCGTCCTGCACCTCGATCAACCACGTCGTCTGCCACGGCATTCCAGACAGCAAGCCGTTGAAGGACGGGGACATCGTCAACATCGACGTCACCTACATCCTCGACGGCTGGCACGGCGATTCCTCGCGCATGTATCCCGTCGGCACCATCAAGCGCGCAGCCGAACGCCTGCTTGAAGTCACTCATGAGTGCCTGATGCGCGGAATCGCGGCGGTCCGGCCCGGCGCCCGCACCGGCGCCATTGGCGCCGCCATCCAGACCTATGCCGAGGCAGAGCGCTGCTCGGTGGTGCGCGATTTCTGCGGCCACGGCGTTGGCCAGTTGTTCCACGACGCACCCAACATCCTGCACTATGGCACCGCCTCGGAAGGCGTCGAGATGCGGCCGGGCATGATCTTCACCATCGAGCCCATGATCAATCTTGGCCGGCCGCATGTGAAAGTGCTGTCGGACGGCTGGACGGCGGTGACGCGCGACCGCTCGCTGTCGGCGCAGTACGAACACACGATAGGCGTCACCGAAACTGGCTGCGAGATTTTCACCCTGTCGCCAAACAAGCTCGACCGCCCCGGCCTGCCGGCGGTCAGCTGAAAACAAGATCGCCTCAAGCCGCGGCTTTGAGGCGCCGTCGCCGAAAAAACTCGACCGCGCGCTGCTTACCGCTCTAATCTGCCGTCGAAGCCTTCGGGGAGTGTGGGGGGTCGATGGGGAAGAGTGGCGACGACGAACGGGGGTTCTTCTCCGAGCGGTGGCTTGAACCACCGGCGAAGGACAAGGCACCAAGAGACAAATCGACGGAGAAGCCACACTATCACGGCCATCGCGACCGTTTGCGCGAGCGCTTCGTTGCCGGCGGCGCAGACGCCCTGCCCGACTACGAACTTCTCGAACTGCTGCTGTTTCGCCTGATCCCGCGCGTCGACACCAAGCCGATCGCCAAGGCGCTTTTGGCGCGCTTCGGCACTTTTGGCGAAGTGCTTGGCGCACCGGTGGCGCTGCTGCAGGAGGTGAAGGGCATCGGCCCCGCCGTGGCGGTCGACCTGAAGGTGATTGCCGCTGCCGCGCAGCGCATGGCGCGGACCGAGGTTCGCGACCGCGAGGTGCTGTCCAACTGGACGCAGCTTCTTGCGTACTGCCGCTCGGCGATGGCGTTCGAGAACCGCGAACATTTCCGCATCCTGTTCCTCGACAAGAAGAACGTGCTGATCGCCGACGAGGTACAGCAGGTCGGCACCGTGGACCACACGCCGGTCTATCCGCGCGAAGTGATCAAGCGCGCGCTCGAACTGTCGGCCAGCGCCGTCATCCTGGTGCATAATCACCCATCAGGTGATCCGACACCATCGCGTGCGGACATCGAAATGACCAAGCAGATCATCGACAGCGCCAAGCCGCTCGGCATCGCCGTCCACGACCACATCATCATCGGCAAGAAAGGCAACGCCTCGATGAAGGGCCTGCTGCTGATCTGAGCCTGATGGGCGCCGGTGCCGTCATCCAAACGCCACCGCTCGCGAGCCAATCAGCAACATTCCGGCTTGGCTCAAATGCCCACGCTTGCGGTGTAGAAGTGATATTGCGACGGAAGCGCCCGCTTCGGCGACAATGTGGTAGACCCGCGAATACGAAGCAGCCACAGCCATTGCAGGAGATCTATTCAATGACGCTCGAATGCATAAATCCAAATGATCTGCCGATTCCGGAAATGTACTCCCAGGTCGTCGTTGCGACAGGAAGCAAGCTGGTGTTCGTCTCGGGCCAGCAGCCAGAAGACATACACGGCAAGCTCGTTGGCCATGGTGATTTCGCAGTCCAGGCGCGCCTGGCGTTCGGGAATCTCGGCCGAGCGCTTGCTGCCGCCGGCGCTCGGCCCGAGCAAGTCTGCAAGATCACGATCTACATCGTCGATTACAAACGCGACGAACACGTGCCGATCATCGAAGCGGCCCAGATCGAGCTGTTCGGCGATCACAAGCCGGCAAACGTAGTGGTCGGGATAACGGTGATGTCTCCCGGCTACCTGATAGAGATCGATGCGATCGCGGTCATCGACCCGTAGGCCAAGCGAGGACGCGTCAAGTCGCCCAAACAAATCCCGGAACTCGCTGCGAGATTGCCACGACCTTGATCTCTCCATCCATCCACGATCACATCGTCATCGGCAGGAATTGCGATGTCTTGATGAAGAGCCTGCTGCTCACCTGATCAACGTCGGAAACAGGAAACACGCAATGCCCCAGCCCGGCGACGAACCATGGGCGTTCGACAAGCAACGCGCAGCCTCCTGGTCATCGACATGCAAAGCGACTTCGTCGATGAGGGCGCCGTCATGGAAGTGGCCATGGCCCGCCATCGCATTCCGGCGATGCGGCAGGTGGTCGAGCTTTGCCGCGCGCAAGGCGTCCGGTTATCTACACCCAGCATGTGCTCAGCGACCATTTCGATATCTCGCCGCTGGAAACCGGCTATCAGCCGAAGCTGAAAACCAAAGGAATGCGGGAAAGCAGCGCCGGCGCCGAAATCGTCGCCGCGCTTGCGCCCTTGCCTGGGGATGCCGTCATCAAGAAGCACCGCTACGATGCCTTCCACAACACGCAGCTCGAGACGGTGTTGCGTAACATCCGTGGCGCAGGCCGGGTCGACACGGTGATCATCATCGGCACCGTGACCAGCATCTGCTGCGAATCCACCGCGCGGAGCGCCTTCATGCGCGACTACAAGGTGGCTTTCATCAGCGACGCCAATGGCGGACTGGACGAGCCATCGACAATGCAACCCTCGACATCATAGGCAAGGTGTTCGGGCGCGTGATGACCGTCGCAGAGCTTGGGAGCTTGTTGCGGAGTTGAGCCCGCGCGTCAGCTGGCGTGCGTCTCGAGCCTACCGCCGCCGAGCCTGCCCTCAAGAAGGTCGCGCCGCTGCTGCAATTCGCCGGAGACGAATTTGGTGAAGGCGTGGACGCGCGCCGTGCGGCGCAAATCGTCGTGCACCAGCACCCAAAGCGCCGAGCCAATCTCCTCGATCAGCCCTCCGACCCTTACAAGCCCGGGCAGGCTGTCGCCGAGATAACAGGGCAGCGCCGCAACCCCGATACCGGCGCCCGCCGCATACGACATCGTCACCAGGGAATCAGCGCGCATGGCGATCTCGACATCGGGCAGCGACGACCGCATCCAGCGGGCGACGCCGGTGTTGGCTAGGCTGTCGTCGGGCGCGATCCAGCGCAGCGCACCCAATCTCGGCTCCGGGGGTAGCGTTTCGGCATAGGAACGTGTCGCGTAGGCGGCGAAGGCGACGCCCGAAATGCGCCGGCCGACCAGGATTTCCTGCGGTTGCGACACCGGCCTGATCGCCACGTCTGCATCCCTTTGCGTCAGGTTGGCGATGGAATTCTGCGTCATCGCCTCGACCCGTATGCCGGGATGGAGCTTATGAAACGCCGCCAGGATCGGCGGCAGCACCGACGCCATCAGCGTATCGGTGGTGGTGACCCGCAACCTGCCTTCGAACCTGAGATCCTGCCCCGACAGTTTGCGCGCCAGTTCATTGACCGTCTCGGCCATTGTGCGTGCCGCGCCCAGCAGTTCCTCGCCGCCCGCGGTGAGGGCATAGCCAGTCGGCAGCCGATCGAAAAGGCGGATACCCAGCCGCGCCTCGAAGGCGTTGACGCGCCGCAGCACAGTCGTGTGGTTCACGCCCAGGATCCGAGCCGCCGCCGCCAGCGAAGCGCCATCGGCGACGGCCAGCACCATGCGCAGATCTTCCCAGTCGATATCGCGTGAGCTGTGCATTCTTGCAGAAAGATAAAAGAAAGCGATGCGCTCTGCGAGTCAAAATGACGCTTCGCTGTGCAAAAACGCAGAGCAAGCGGGCGAATCGGCATGTCGATCTGCGCATGCACGCACGCCATATGGAGTCCGACGACAAAAGAAACAGTCGCGGAGAAGAGCCATGACGCCGATAGAACTCTACACCTGCCAGACACCCAACGGGCACAAGGCCTCGATCATGCTGGAAGAGGTCGGCCTGCCCTACTCGGTCCGCTTGGTCGACATCGAAAGGGGCGACCAGACCAATCCTGATTTCCTGGCGCTCAATCCCAACAACAAGATCCCGGTGATCGTCGACCGGGACGCCGGCCGCACGGTCTTCGAATCCGGCGCCATCCTACACTACCTGGCGCGACGGTCGGGCAAGCTTCAGCCGGTGGGCGCGCAGGAGGCGGACGATACGCTGACCTGGACCTTGTTCCAGGCGGCCCATGTCGGCCCGACGCTTGGCCAATTGTGGAATTACAAAATCTTCGCGCCGGAAAAAATCCCTTACGTGATCGAGCGTTTTGAGCGCGAAACCGGACGTGTCTTCCGCGTTCTCGATAGCCGGCTAAAGCACCATGAGCACATTGTCGGCAAAAGCTACGGCATCGCCGATGTGATGACATGGCCATGGATCAACGCGGCCGTCACCAGGCTCAGCCTCAGCCTCGATGACGCGCCAGACCTGGCGCGTTGGTATGCCGCCATAGGCCGACGCTCCGCAGTTGTCAGAGGCATTGCCGTTCCCGCCCTGCCCGAAGCATCGGCTGCCGCTTAGATCATGATGAGATTTGGTTGAAATCTCATCATGATCTAACCCTTTGTTGGAGCATGATCTTTTCCAAAAACCGGCACCCACNTGTGCTGAGCGCGGTGTTGCGGCGCTAGATCATGATGAGATTTGGTTGAAATCTCATCATGATCTAACCCTTTGTTGGAGCATGATCTTTTCCAAAAACCGGCACCCACTTTTTGGGATCATGCCCTAGCCGCCGCACCCCGCATTCAAGGAATACGATCGTGGAAATCCTCTTCATCCCTCTGGCGCTTGCCGCCGGTGGCCTGCTCGCAGTGCAGGCTGGCGCCAACGCCCAACTTTCAAAGGCGGTCGGCTCACCCTTTGCCGCGACCACGCTTCAGCTCGCGGTCGGCGCCATCGTGCTGTTGTCGATCACGGCCCTCACCGGAACGACACCGGCTCTGCTTGCCGTTCGGCAAGCCGAATGGTGGCATGCGATCGGCGGCATGGCTTCGGCCTTCTACGTTGTTTCTACCATTCTTCTGTTCCCTCGCCTTGGCGCCGTCGTGTCCGTCGGGCTCTTCATCGCTGGGCAGATGCTTGCATCCTTCGCCCTCGACACGTTCGGCTGGCTCGGGATCCCCGAAGCCGGACTGCGAGCCGGGCCTGCCTTCGGCATGCTCGTCTTGCTTGCCGGGGCTGCCCTCATCGTTCTGGGACAGAAGGGCGCGGCCGACAATACCGCATCCTCAAGACCAGGGTGGATCGGACTGGCGCTGCTGGCAGGCGCCGTGCTTCCGGTGCAAGGCGCTGTAAACGCCTTGCTTCGGCACGACCTTGGCGGCGCGCCGTTTGCGGTCGGCACCATCTCGTTCCTGGTGGCGATGCTGGCCATGGCCGCGGTGCTTCTGATCGCGCTTGCCCTGACGAAGACGCCCCGCCCTCGCCTCGCCGGCCTGTCGTCGATGCCCTGGTGGGGCTGGCTCGGAGGTTTTGCCGGCGCCACCTATGTCACGACCGTGTTCACCGCCATCCCCGTCATCGGAGCGGCAGCTGCCGTCAGCCTGACGGTGGCCGGCCAGCAGGTCGCCGGCATCTTCGTCGACACCTTCGGCTGGTTCCGCCTGCCGCAGCGGCTTGTCTCCGGCATGCGGCTCGCCGGCGTCGTGCTGCTTTTGGCCGGCTGCATCATCATCAAGGCGCTTTGATCCCGCTGGAACAAGGCAAGCCGAATCAAACCAGCCCCTGCCCTCCCTGATTTGGGGGGTCAGGTGTCGCTCCGGCGTCACCAACGAAGCAAGGTCCGGGCGCCGCAGAAGCAATTTTTCGCTCCTTCCACAACCGGCTCTAGAATTTCGATCGCAAATCACGCATGATGCACTTGGTATTTTCCCGGGACGGCTTCGCGCCCCCTGAAATACCGGGAGGAACGGGACATGCCCATAGTGGTTGTACTCGTTTTGATCGTCGTGGGCTCGGTGTTGTTCCACTTCCTGAGCCCATGGTGGTGGACTCCGATTGCCTCGAATTGGGACTATATCGACAACACCATCATCATCACCTTTTGGATTACCGGCGTCGTCTTCGCCGCAGTCGTCCTATTCATGGCCTATTGCGTTTTCCGCTTCCGTCACCGCGAAGGCAACCAGGCGGCCTACGAACCGGAGAACAAGCGGCTCGAATGGTGGCTGACGATCGTCACCGGAGTGGGTGTTACCGCCATGCTGGTTCCCGGCCTGTTTGTCTGGAGCCGGTTCGTCAACGTTCCAAGCGACGCAACCGTGGTCGAAGTCGTCGGCCAGCAATGGCAGTGGAGCTTCCGCTTGCCCGGCAAGGACGGCAAACTCGGCACATCCGACACCCGCGACGTCACCGCTGAAAATCCGCTGGGCGTGATCGCCAAGGATCCCAGCGGCCAGGACGACGTCGTGGTCGAAGCCGCCGACCTGCATCTGCCGGTCGGCAAGCCGGTCAAGATGCTGCTGCGCTCGATCGATGTGTTGCACGATTTCTACGTTCCGGAATTCCGCGCCAAGATGGACATGATACCGGGCTCGGTCACCTATTTCTGGTTCACCCCCACCAAGACCGGGACCTTCCAGGTTCTGTGCGCCGAACTGTGCGGCCAGGGGCACCCGATGATGCATGGCATCGTCATGGTCGATACCGAGCAGGACTATGTGGCCTGGCTCGACCAGCAGCAGACGTTCGCGCAGTTGTCCGCGCCGCAGCAGACGGGCTCGGTGGAACAGGCGCCGGGCAACGCGACGGCGTCAGCTCTAGAAGTTGCGGCAAAACTCGAAACTGTCGGGTCCCGCTGAAGGGCACGGAGGTGCTCCGCCTATGGTCGATATCACGCCTGCAGATGCCGTCCCGCCCGCCGAAGTCGCGGAAATGGAGCTTTACCATCCGCACAGCTGGTGGACGAAGTATGTCTTCTCGCAGGACGCCAAGGTCATCGCCATCCAGTATTCGGCGACCGCAACGGCCATCGGCCTGGTCGCGCTGGTGCTGTCCTGGCTGATGCGGCTGCAGCTCGGCTTCCCCGGCACGTTCGATTTCATCACCCCCGAGGCCTACTACCAGTTCATCACCATGCACGGCATGATCATGGTGATCTACCTGCTCACGGCACTCTTCCTCGGCGGCTTCGGCAACTACCTGATCCCGCTGATGGTCGGCGCCCGCGACATGGTCTTTCCCTATGTCAACATGCTGAGCTACTGGATCTACCTCCTTGCCGTGCTGGTGCTGGTGTCGAGCTTCTTTGCGCCTGGCGGACCGACCGGCGCCGGCTGGACGCTCTATCCGCCTCAAGCCATCATGACCGGCACACCTGGCGGCCAGGAATGGGGCATCATCCTGATGCTCGTCTCGCTGATCCTGTTCATCATCGGCTTCACCATGGGCGGTCTGAACTATGTCGTGACGGTGCTGCAGGCCCGCACGCGCGGCATGACGATGATGCGCCTGCCGCTGACCGTCTGGGGCATCTTCACCGCCACCGTCATGGCGCTGCTCGCCTTTCCGGCGCTGTTCGTCGCCTGCGTGATGATGCTGCTTGACCGCGCGCTTGGAACCTCCTTTTTCATGCCCGCGGTCGTCGAGATGGGGGAACAGCTACAGCACAATGGCGGCAGCCCGATCCTGTTCCAGCATCTGTTCTGGTTCTTCGGCCACCCGGAAGTCTACATCGTGGCGCTGCCGGCCTTCGGCATCGTCTCCGATCTGATCAGCACGCATGCGCGCAAGAACATTTTTGGCTACCGGATGATGGTCTGGGCCATCGTTGGCATCGGCGCGCTGAGCTTCGTGGTCTGGGCGCACCACATGTATGTCAGCGGAATGCACCCCTATTTCGGCTTCTTCTTCGCC
Source organism: Mesorhizobium sp. LSJC269B00 (assembly GCF_000502815.1). Lineage (NCBI taxonomy): Bacteria > Pseudomonadati > Pseudomonadota > Alphaproteobacteria > Hyphomicrobiales > Phyllobacteriaceae > Mesorhizobium > Mesorhizobium sp. LSJC269B00. The sequence goes on along the minus strand of NZ_AYVN01000005.1, from coordinate 222,990 downwards.
ACCACGACACTGATCATCGCCATCCCGACGGCGATCAAGGTCTACAATTGGGTGCTGACGCTGTGGCGGGGCGACATCCATCTCACCATACCGATGCTGTTTGCCATGGCTTTCATCGTCACCTTCGTCAATGGCGGGTTGACCGGGCTGTTTCTCGGCAACGTCGTCGTCGACGTCCCGCTGTCGGACACGATGTTCGTCGTCGCTCACTTCCATATGGTCATGGGTGTTGCTCCGATCGTCGTCATCTTCGGCGCGATCTACCACTGGTACCCGAAGGTCACCGGCCGGATGCTGAACGAGACGCTCGGGCGGTTCCATTTCTGGGTCACATTCCTCGGCGCCTACCTGATCTTCTTTCCCATGCATTACATCGGCCTGATGGGCGTGCCGCGGCGCTATGCCGAACTGACCGACGTGACGGTCATGACGGAGTCGGCGCATCACCTGAACTCGTTCATCAGCATCATGGCGTTTATCGTCGGCTTCGCCCAGATCGTTTTCCTGTTCAATCTTATCTGGAGCATCCGCCATGGGCGCGAGGCCGGTGGCAATCCATGGCGAGCCACGACACTCGAATGGCAAACGCCGCAGACGCCACCGGCGCATGGCAATTTCGGCAAGGATCTGCCGATCGTCTATCGCTGGGCCTATGACTACAGCGTGCCGGGCGCCAAGGAGGACTTCATTCCGCAAAACATGCCGGGCACGTTCGGCCCCTCCAGGGAGCCGGCATGAGCGTCATCCTGGTCTTCCTTCTCGTGATCGCCGGCTTTGCCGGCTGGTGGCTCTCGCATCAGCGGCTGATGGCGAAACCATGGCTCGAGCAAGGTGTGGCAGGAGATTTTGTCGCCTTCGACCGATCGAGCCTGCCGACCGCCAAGATTGGCCTCGGTGTCTTCCTCGCCGTGGTCGGCTGCCTGTTTGCGCTGTTCACCAGCGCCTACTTCATGCGTATGGCGCTGTCGGACTGGCAGCCGCTGCCCATCCCACGCCTGCTCTGGCTGAATACCGGCATGCTGGTGCTGAGCAGCGTTGCGCTGCAATGCGCCTCGATCGCGGCGCGCAAGCGCCAGATGGACACGGTCAGGCTCGGCCTTGCCGCGGCTGGGCTCACCGCGATCGCCTTCCTCATCGGGCAGCTCATGGCATGGCGGGACCTGACCGCCGATGGCTATTTTCTGGCCTCCAATCCGGCCAACAGTTTTTTCTACCTGATAACCGGGATGCACGGCCTGCATATAGTGGGAGGGCTGGTGGGCCTGGGCAGGACAACCGCCGGCGCCTGGAACGGGGCACGGCCGGAACGGCTTCGCCTCAGCGTCGAATTATGCGCCATGTACTGGCATTTCCTGCTTTTCGTCTGGCTCGCCATCTTCGCTCTTTTAGCCGGCTGGGCCGCGACGTTCATCGATATTTGCCGGCAGTTGCTGACCTAGGAGGTCGAGGAGCATGGCAGAAACGACACTGACGCATACCGGCCAAACGGAGACGCGGCCCGCAGGCTGGCAAGGCATCGCCGCCGACTGGTCCTCGGATCAGCGCGCGTTCAAGAACGTGTCCTGGGGCAAGGCCATGATGTGGATCTTCCTGCTCAGCGACACCTTCATCTTCGGCTGCTTCCTGCTCTCCTACATGACCGCGCGCGTCTCCACACGTGTGCCGTGGCCCAATCCGAGCGAGGTCTTTGCGCTTCGCATCGGCGGTTCGGACATTCCACTGATCCTGATTGCCATCATGACCTTCGTGCTGATATCGAGCAGCGGAACGATGGCCATGGCGGTCAATTTCGGCTATCGCCGCGACCGCCGCAAAACCGCAATCCTCATGCTTCTGACGGCAGCGCTAGGAGCCACCTTCGTCGGCATGCAAGCCTTCGAATGGACCAAGTTGATCACCGAAGGGGTACGGCCGTGGGGCAATCCCTGGGGCGCGGCACAATTCGGCTCGACTTTCTTCATGATCACCGGCTTCCACGGCACGCATGTGACGATCGGGGTGATCTTCCTCATCATCGTGGCGCGAAAGGTCTGGCGTGGAGACTACGACGTCGGTCGTCCCGGCTTCTTCACCAGCCGCAGGGGTCGCTACGAGAACGTCGAAATCATGGGGCTCTACTGGCATTTCGTCGACCTGGTCTGGGTGTTCATTTTCGCATTCTTCTATCTTTGGTGAGAGGCTGACATGGCTGAAGCAACCGCAAACGGCCTCGGGCAACACGCGCTGCACTCTGATCATGCGCATGAAGGGCCATCGACCGGCGTCGCGGAGGTTCATCAGGAACATCCGATCAAGCTCTATCTGGTGGTCTGGGCATGGCTGTTCATCCTCAGCGCCTGCTCCTACATGGTCGATTATCTCGGCATCCACGGCTATCTCAGATGGTCTCTGATCCTGATCTTCATGATCCTCAAGGCCGGGCTGATCGTCGCCGTGTTCATGCACATGGCCTGGGAGCGACTGGCCCTGACCTATGCGATCATCCTGCCGCCGCTTCTGATACTGGTGTTCGTGGCGATGATGCTCTTCGAAGCGGACTACACGCTTCTCACCCGGTTGTCCTTCTTCGGACCGGGGCCCTGACGCACAGCTTCATCTCCGGTCAAAGACCGGAGATGAAGCTTCCCATCAGCTGATCTGCAGGGTCAGAGGCCGACCCGCGTCGGGGACGATGGCGGCTCCACAACCTTGCGGTAGACATGCCAAGTGGCGTGACCCAGGATCGGCAGCACGACCGCCAGCCCGGCAAACACCGGCAGCGAGCCTATGATCAGGGCGACGGCGACAATCAGTCCCCAGACAGCCATGGGGATCGGGTTCGCCAGCACCGCTCGCACCGATGTGTGGATGGCTTCGTAGGCGCCGACGTCGCGGTCGAGCAGCAATGGGAAGGCGACAACCGTCGTGCACAACACCACCGCGGCGAAGACGAAGCCGATGGCGTGCCCCAGGACAATCAGAGACCAGCCGCGTCCGGTGGCAAATATTTCATTGATGAAGCCCGAAATCGATACAGGCGGAGCCGGGCCGAAGAGATATTCGTAGAACACCTGCGCCGCCAAAAGCCAGGCGATGAAGATTGCAACCAGCATGATCCCGACTGCGGCGATGGCTGGCAGGGCCGGAGAATTCCTGACCTCGAACGCGTGCGTCCAGGAGGTGTCGAGCCCGGCTTCTCGTCTGCGGCTGATCTCATAGAGGCCGATCGCCGCGAATGGACCTATCAGCGCAAAGCCGGACACCAGCGGAAACAACATCGGCAACGCATTGGCGCCCGAAGTCCAGGCAGCGAGCACCACGCCGACAAGCGGATAGATCAGGCAGAGAAAGACGATGTGCGACGGTTTGACCATAAAATCGTCAACACCGCGCTTGAGCGCATCGAAAAGATCGGAAACACTGATTTTTCGGATTTTGGTGTGTTCCAGCGTTTCGCTGGCGCCTGCAATCACGTGAAAACTTGTCATGCCCGTTCCTCCAGACCAGGTCCGGCAAGGTCGCGGTTTCACGGTGCTGCCGTTCTGCATGACTGGCCACGCGAACCGCGACCTGCACCGCAATCAATATACTCCATTGACTGGAGCTTGTCGCCCGTTCTTACAAAAGGCTCCCGGAAGGCGAGGTTTCCGAACACAGCGTCATGCCGTCACCCTCCGGCTGACATGAACGCGCGTATCGCTATGGTGTCGGCAAGCAGCACGGCAAAGATCGCGAAAAGATAGAAGATCGAATAGGCAAACAGCGCCTTGGCCGGCTTCATCTCCTTGTCGAGGATGACCAGGGCGTTCCAGGCATGCCAGATGAAACCCGCGCCCAATGCAGCCGAAACAATCCCATAGACCCCGCTCGTAAATCCGAACGCCCAGGGCAGCACTCCGATCGGTGCCAGGAGCAGTGAATAGGCGAAGATCTGCCTTCTGGTCGAGGCCTGGCCGGCCACGTTCGGCATCATCGGGATGCCGGCAGCGGCATAGTCGCCGGCCTTGAACAGTGCGAGCGCCCAGAAATGCGGCGGCGTCCACAGGAAAATGATCAGGAACAGGATGAGGCTTTCAATGCCGATGGCGCCGGTGGCCGCCGCCCAGCCGATCATCGGAGGAAGGGCACCCGCCGCGCCGCCGATGACGATGTTCTGCGGTGTCGAGCGCTTCAGCCACATCGTATAGATGACGACGTAGAAAAAGATGGTGAAGGCCAGCAGTGACGCGGCAAGCCAGCCCACCAGCACGCCGAGCGTCATGACCGAAAGTGCGGAAAGCACCAGGCCGAAGCCGAGCGCTTCGCCGGCCGTGACGCGGCCCGACGGAACCGGCCGCTTTGACGTGCGCGACATCAGCGCGTCGATGTCGGCGTCGTACCACATGTTGAGCGCGCCGGCCGCTCCCGCTCCAACCGCAATCGCACCTATGGCGATCACGGCGATGACCGGGTTCATCGCGCCGGGCGCCACCATCAGACCGACGAAGGCGGTAAAGACGGCAAGGGCCATGACCCGAGGCTTCAAGAGCGCAAAGAAATCACTGGCCGTCGCTTCCGAGAGGCGGACGCCGGTATCCTTGAGGCTTTCCTTGACCGACATTTGAGACGACCATCGATGGAAACCGGGCAGCCTAGAGCAATTCCAGAAAGAGCGTATGCGGTTTTCCGTCCGGAATTGCGTAAGAACAAAGAGATCGAGCGGATCGCCGTTTCCGTGAGACGGTGAAACGCTCTGGCCGGCCGACGAGCCAGGTTACGGGGAAAATTGCTTCAGATAGGCGATGACGTTGGCGACGTCCTCGTCCTTCTTGAGACCGGGAAACGCCATCTTCGTCCCTTTGACCATTGCCTTGGGGTCGTGAAGATACGTCGTCAGTGTCGGTTCATCCCATTTGACGCCGGATGTGCCGGCCGCGATCATGGCTTCGGAATATTTGAAATCCGGATGCGTGCCGGCCGTCCGGCCGATAACGCCATGCAACGAAGGGCCTATCTTGTTGGTGTCTTGGTCTGCGACGTGGCAGACCTTGCATTTGGTGAAGACCTTCTCGCCCGCCGCGGCGTCCTGTGCCCGCGATGGATTGGCGATGAAAGTTGCAACGGAAACGACGGCGAAAAACGCAACCAAGCGCATGGCATTCCTCCCTGATCGTCAAATTTTCCTCAGACGGTCTGCACATGCCGGTAGCACCAGCATGCGCCCTGCACGGCAGAATAGATTCTCCGCTCCTCCCCAGATGGAATTGCGGCACTTGTGTACCACAGAATCTGGCCGGTAGGTAGAACAGGTCGACCGTACAAAGGTTCAGGTGGGCTGCGGTGGCTCAAGGCACATCCGCCACAACGAAAAAGGCCGCCTCGAGGGCGGCCTTTTCTGATCTTGTCGTCAGGCGCTATTCGGCGTCCTTGGCGGCCTTCTTCTTCGGGGCTGCCTTCTTCTTCGGCTCTTCCGCGTCGTCGGCCTTTTCAGCCTTGTCGGCCTTCTTGGCAGCGGCCTTCTTCGCCGGCTTGGCCTTGGCTGTATCGCCCTCTTCGTCGTCAGCCATCAGCTCTTCCTTGCTGACCTTGACGTCGGTGACCGAGATCTGGCTGAGCAGATGGTCGACGACCTTCTCCTCGAACATCGGCGCGCGCAACGTGTTCAGGGCTTCCGGATTGCTGCGATAGAACTCGAAGGCTTCCTGCTGCTGGTTGGCCGGGTAGCGGCGCACCTGCTCGAACAGGCCGCGCTGCAGTTCCTCGTCGGAAACGGTGACGCCGGCCTTCTCGCCGATCTCGGCCAAAACCAGGCCGAGACGCACGCGGCGCTCGGCAAGCCGCAGATATTCGGCGCGTGCCTCTTCTTCCGTCGTCTCCTCGTCGGCGAAGGTACGGCCGGCGGCTTCGAGATCGCGGTTGACCTGGGTCCAGATGTTGTTGAACTCGGCATCGACGAGCTTCGACGGCGCCTCGAACGAATAGGCCGCGTCAAGCTGGTCGAGCAGCTGGCGCTTGACCTTCTGGCGGGTCATCGAACCGAACTGGTTCTCGATCTGGCCGCGCACCACGTCGCGCAGGCGCTCCAGCGATTCCAGGCCGAGGTTCTTGGCCATCTCGTCGTTGATTTCCAGCGCGCCGGGCTTGGACACTTCCTTGACGGTGACGTCGAAGGTGGCTTCCTTGCCGGCCAGATGCGCTGCCTGGTAGTTTTCCGGGAAAGTGACGGTGACCTGCTTCTCGTCGCCGGCCTTGGCGCCGATCAGTTGGTCCTCGAAGCCCGGAATGAATTCCTTGGACCCCAGAACCAGCGGCTGGTCGGTGCCGGCGCCGCCGGAAAAGGCCTCGCCGTCGATCTTGCCGACATAGTCGATCGAAACGCGATCGCCTTCGGCGGCCTTGCCGGTCTTCGGCTCGAAGCTTCGCGCCGATTCGGCAACGCGCTGGACCTGCTCGTCGATCTCGCTGTCCGGCACTTCGAATACCTGGCGCGTCACCTTGATGTCGGAGAAATCCTTGATCTCGATCGCCGGGATGACCTCGTAGTTGAGGCGGAATTCGAAGTCGGCGCCGCCGGCCAGGATCTTCTCGGCCTCTTTCTCGTCTTCCGTCATGATCACTTCAGGCTGCATGGCGGCCTTTTCGCCGCGCCCCGTGATGATCGAACGGGTCGAATCGTTGAGGATTTCGTTGACCACTTCGGCCATGAACGACTTGCCGTAGACCTTGCGCAAATGCTGCACAGGCACCTTGCCGGGACGGAAGCCGTTGATGCGGACCTTGTTCCTGGCGTCGGACAGCCGCGCCATCAGCTTGGCTTCCATATCACCGGCCGGCACGGTGATCTTGATCTCGCGCTTGAGACCGGAGTTGAGCGTTTCGGTGACCTGCATCGTAAAACCTTTATCTTCACCAAAGAGGCTGCCACGGCGTCTTGCCGTTCACAGCCTGCCGGTACAATCTTGCCGGGAATGGCTTTTGGTACGGAACCTGGCGATTTGACCGAAATTACGGCTCAAATTGTTCCAAACTGCGTTCCAAGATGTGAATAAGTTCTTGTTTTTCCTACTTCTTATCACATTCTGCAGAAGCGGATCGGCGCGTCCCGTCACATTTGACACGCCTTTTGTCACAGGCGAGGCCAATTTTCAACCATCTTCGCGTTGCAGCGAATGACCGCCCCAACGGCAGACATTTTCGCCCCGACATTGACAGAATGATGGCTACATGGGATTGCCGACAAATGCGGATGTGGCGGAACTGGTAGACGCCCTGGATTTAGGTTCCAGTGCCGAAAGGCGTGGGGGTTCGAGTCCCTTCATCCGCACCACCCTTCGCTCTATCGAGCTTCGGGTGGCAGGCCACCCAGGAGCTTGATAAAGCGAAGGGTGTCCTCCGAAGCCGTGGCGTAGGAGGACTGGCGGCGACGGCCTACACTTCAAACACTTGACCGGTAAACCACTCCGCCAATTTCGCCAGCTCCGGCCCCAGCACCCGGTCGGCGTCGACCGGGGGCACGATCTTCCTGATATCCGCGACAAAATCCTGCAATGCCGGCGGCGCGGCGCGTTCAGTCACGTACAGGGCCTGCGAGGCGATCATGGCCAGCATCGCCATTGCCGCATCGAGGCAGCGGCCGGCCGTCGCTTCCTTGGTCCAGGCGAAGAATGCGGTGGTGGCGACGTCGTCCTGGCCGGCGCCGGCCGATTCGGTGCCCGGAATGAAGGTGCGCTGCGCCGCGAGTTTGGCCTGTTCGAGATAGCCGGTGATCGCCATCGGCACATAGCCGACATTGCCGTGCCCGTCGCTGTCGGCCCAATGCCGCCCGGTCATCAACAGGTCGGGCAGCAGCGACACCTTGCCGTTCAGCAGCTTTGAGGCGTGGCGGTCGCAGAGCAGGCAGAGATCGGCCCAGATCGCCGCCAGATCGTCGAGCGCCGGCGTCGCCATGGCATTGTGATAGCCGCCGGTCGAGATGCAGCGCCCCAGCGGGTGCGCCGCGTCGGGCGGGATATAGACTGGATTGTCCGAGATCGAGGCCAGCGATACGGTCGCCGCCTGCTCGGCGACGGCCAGCGCCCGATGCGCATGGCCGAGCACACGCGGCACGATGCGGTAGCTGACCGGCGCCTGATAATTGCGCCGTCCATCCCCTGCGCCGACCAGAAACTGCCGCAACCCTTGCAAGGCGGCCGCTTCGTGTTCGTCGCCCCAGAGCCCGTCGAGCGCTGCATCATAATGCTCGAGCGGCGCACGAAACGCTTCGATCGACAGCGCGAACACCTTGTGCGCCATGGCGAGGCGACGACGCGCGGCAAGTGCTGCGTCCGCCACCAGTGCCGCCGCGCAGGGCGAGCCGTTGATCAGCGAACCGCGCTCCTTCACCTCAAGCTCAAGGCTGGCGGTAAGCGCAGCAAACAGCGGATAGAGCGCCAGGATCTCGCCGGCGCCACCCTGCCCTTGCGACGGCACCACCGGCATCGGGCCGCCGTCGAGCATCGCCGCGACCGCCCGTGCGATGCGCGGCGTGGTCGCGGCATTGCCTTCGATAAAGTTGGTCAGCCGCGCCAGCACGATCGCCCTTACGACGCGCTCAGGCAATGGCTCACCGAACGATGTGGCGGCAGCAAAAGCCTTGATGCGCGCATGGCGGTCGCGCTCGTCAAGTTCGAGCTTGCGGCTTGCCAGCTCGCCCATCGCGGTGGTGACGCCGTAGATGACCGGCGGCGGATCGGACTCAATGAGTTTCAGGAACGAGGCGCGGCATTCGGCAATGCGTTGCAAGGCCTTGTCGCCGATTTCGACCGTGTCGTTTCTCCAGGCGACGCGCAAAACGGCATCGAGATTGATATCTTCGCGCGTCGTCACCGTAATCGACATTGTCTTCGCCCGTCTGGGTTGCATGAGGGCGAAGCGATCGATCGTTGCCGAAATCCATGCCCTGGGTAATGTCTTCTAGCAGAGCGGTTCCTCAAACAATGTCTTGTCGCCGTCCATCAGCGCCTTGATCTGTGCCTGGCCACTGGCGGCGAGCGCGATGCGCACGCCGAATGGCCGCACCCGCATGTCGTTCTGGATCGCCATGCCCTGGCCCTCAGGTAGGTAGAAGCGGTCGATGCCGTATTGCGGTGCGATCGTGGATTCAGGATCAAGCGTCCAGCCCGGCGCGACCTGGCCGACAATATCGGCTTCGTCGGCGGTCGCCGGCGTCGGAGCCTTGCCGAACCAGGCCGTGGTCGCATGCCAATAGCCGTCGGCGCCCGGCTTCAGCCGGACCACGATCGGCGTGTTCTCGCTCACGAGCTGGCCGGCCGGGATGTTGGCGATCAGCTTCACCGGCAAGCGCGATATTTCATAGCCGAGGATAATATAGTCGCCGCGCAGCAGATCGCGCGGATCGACCGGCTCGACTTTCAGCAAGACCTCCTTGCCGTTGCGCAGGATCGCCGCGCGGCCGGCGATGATCCAGCTCAGGAAGCCGATCTGGACGAGCGCCAGGACCAGCGCCGAGATGACAAGTTTCTTTCCCGACATCATGCTGCCGCTCCTTCCGGGGCCTTCATGCGTTTTTCCATACGGATGATGACGAGAGCCAGGGTGCCGAAAAGCACCGCGGCAGCCAGGAAGAAGCCGGCCGTGCCGAGCATCGTCTGCAAGGTCACGACGTAGATAATGGCAAGTTCGAAGGCAAAGCCGGCATAAGCAACCCAGCGCAGCCCCCTGCTCTCGCGCCCGCCCAGAACGATCGCCGCCGCAATCCCGGCCAGCGCGATAACCGAGGCGACGGCAAAGCCGTTGCTGAAGGCGTTATCATCGCCCAGTTCGATCTGGATCATCGCCAGCCCGGTGAGAAAGCCGGTCAAGGCGTGCAAAGGCAGCCGCCCGCCGAGCTGCAAGATCCGGTCGGCCGGCCCGGCGGCGAAGATGGAAACCGCAAACAGCAGCGCCGACACCGCGACCAGAGGAATAGCCAGGGCGAGCGTGTTCTGGTCCAGGCCGCGCACCGCGATATAGAAAATGACCGAGAGAATGATCAAGTGGCGTGCCGGCTGGCTACGCGTCCAGAACGAGACGACAAAAAGCACCGGCGCCATCACGACGAAGAAATCCGGAAATACGGGGCGGTCATAAAAGTCGAACGCGCGCACGAACAGCCAGGCAACGGATATGCCGACGGCAGCGACCGTCAGCGGGTTCGAGCGCAACGCCACCGCGGCAAGTGCCGTGCCGATGCCCCAGGTGACGATGGCCGAGGCCTCGTCGCCCGTGAGATGGTACATCTGGCCGATCAGCGCGATCGATCCGCCGAAGGCCGCGGCGGCCACGATCCACAGCGCCTCGCCGATCGCCGCATGGTCGCGCATCTTCAACACCGCGCCGCCGACATAGCCGGCGAGAATGACGGAAAACAGTGCCGCGACCCGCACCAGCCGCGGGATGGCGTCCCAGTTGGCGGCGACGAAGAGCAGGATCGCGGCGCCGAACAGCAGCGCCGCCATCATGGCCAATATAGTGCTGAAGCTCAGCGATTTGCGCTCGTTTGCGTCGATGTCGCACTTAAGCGCATCGGCCGTCTTCGCGTCGATCAGGCCGGCCTGCAGCCACCGCCCGATATCGGCCCTCGCCCGTGACGAATAACTCGCCATGTCGCTTCTCCCCCAGCTTGGTCTTTCTGACAGCCGATCCGCTCAAATCGTTGACGCAACGTCATTTTCCGATTCGGGTCTCTTCATGACGAAGCCGTGAACGCGCGCTAATGTTGCATTGCACAATTTGCATTGCTGCCATGCGCCAACAGCACTTTTAAATCGATATTACCCAGCCTATTTACTGTTCGTACACAAACGGAATGATCCGAAGAAAGACGAAACGAGCACTACCATGAACCTGATCCGCAACTACCGCAACTGGCGCCGCTACCGGGACACCGTCTCCGAGCTGAGCCGCCTGTCGAACCGTGAACTGACCGACCTCGGCATCAGCCGCAGCGACATCCACTACGTCGCCCGCAAGGCGGTCTAATCCTCTTCGGATCGCAAATGATCCGAACCAGTTTTGAAAAAGAGAACGACAATGAACCTGATCCGCAACTATCGTAACTGGCGCGTTTACCGCGACACCGTTACCGAGCTGGGTCGCCTTTCGAACCGTCAGCTCCATGATCTCGGCATCGTCCGTGACGAGATCAAGATCATCGCCCGCAGGGCGACGATCTAACCAGAATTTCGCCAGGGTCGACCTCCTCCCCGACCCTGACGGATAAGGTCAGCCTTCACCTCCTCCCGAGGGTTGACCACCAAAACGGCGCCCGCCGCACCTCCTCCCGCGGCGGGCGCTGTTTCCAAAGCGAACGCAGTTCGTCTTTCCGAAGCGAACGCTAGTTCGTCTTCAAAGTGAACGCAGTTCCTCTTCCAGGGATTTCGCCTCCCTCGATCCGGCGAAAAGAATTTCGTCAAAGCCGACCTCCTCCCCGGCGATGGCGAATACGGCCGATCCCCACCTCCTCCCGAGGATCGGCCCCAAAAACGACACCCGCCGCACCTCCTCCCGCGGCGGGTGTTGTTGTTTTTGGGGCAGGTTTGCGGCTGTGCTTGCGGTCGATCGAGGCGCTTTGCGCCGCCATCCAAGCGTCGCCGCGGACATAAGAAACTCGAGCTCCGTCGTTGCACGACAATGACCCACGCTCGCACCGGCCAATTGCAAACGGCGCGCCAAGCGATTATTCCGGCGCTCATGAGCAAAAATCCTATCCACATCGTCGGCGGCGGCCTCGCCGGCTCCGAAGCCGCCTGGCAGGCAGCACAAGCCGGTGTTCCCGTCATTTTGCATGAGATGCGCCCGGTGCGCGGCACCGATGCGCACAAGACCGATGGGCTTGCCGAACTTGTCTGTTCCAATTCCTTCCGCTCCGACGATGCCGAGAACAACGCCGTCGGCCTGCTGCATGCCGAAATGCGGCTGGCCGGCTCGCTGATCATGAGTGCCGGCGACGCCAACCAGGTGCCGGCAGGCGGCGCGCTGGCCGTGGATCGCGACGGTTTCTCCGACGCGGTGACGAAAAAGCTTGAAGCGCACCCGCTGATCACCATCGAGCGCGAGGAAGTGCCGGGCCTGCCGCCGGCGGAGTGGGACCAGGCGATCATCGCCACGGGACCGCTGACCGCGCCGTCGCTCGCCCAGTCGATCGCCGAGGCAACCGGCGCCGATGCGCTGGCCTTCTTCGACGCGATTGCCCCGATCATCCATTTCGACACGATCGACATGGACATTTGCTGGTTCCAGTCGCGCTACGACAAGGTTGGGCCCGGCGGCACCGGCAAGGACTACATCAACTGCCCGATGGACAAGGACCAGTATCTCGCCTTCGTACAGGCGCTCGTCGACGGCCAGAAGACCGAATTCAAGCAGTGGGAAGGCACGCCCTATTTCGACGGCTGCTTGCCGATCGAGATCATGGCCGAGCGCGGCGTCGAGACGCTGCGCTACGGGCCGATGAAGCCGATGGGGCTGACCAATGCCCACAATCCGACGGTAAAAGCCTATGCCGTGGTGCAGCTGCGTCAGGACAATGCGCTGGGCACGCTCTACAACATGGTCGGTTTCCAGACCAAGCTGAAGCATGCCGAGCAGGTGCGCGTGTTCCGCACCATTCCGGGTCTGGAAAACGCCGAGTTCGCCCGTCTCGGCGGCCTGCACCGCAACACCTACATCAATTCGCCGACTTTGCTCGACGCCTCGCTGCAGCTGAAGTCGCGGCCGGGCCTGCGCTTTGCCGGCCAGATCACCGGCTGCGAGGGCTATGTCGAGAGCGCGGCGATCGGCCTGCTCGCCGGCCGCTTCGCCGCCGCCGAGCGGCTCGGCCACGCGCCATCGCTGCCACCGCTCACCACCGCCTTCGGCGCCTTGCTCAACCACATCACCGGCGGCCACATCGTTTCCGACGACGAGCCGGGCAAACGCTCGTTCCAGCCGATGAACGTCAATTTCGGCCTGTTCCCGCCGGTGGAAGCACCGAAGACCGAAGGCAAACGCCTGCGCGGCAAGGACAAGACGGTGGCCAAGCGCCACGCGATCACCTCACGCGCGCGGGCAGAGTGTCGGGAGTGGCTAGGGCTGCCGGCGCAAACATCGGAAGCTGCTGAATAGCCAAGTCTCAGGGCCCTAACGCGATTGACGTTTACGTTAACTCGCTGGCCAACCCCGCGTTGCGCGCCTGAGCAACAGCCAATGCCGGCGCAGAGCCGAAAGCCGGGCTGCGCCACCAAGCGGCGAGCGGCCATTGGCCATCTTGCCGAGATAGGCGCTGGTCAGCGCCAGCGGCAGGAACGCCGGACGCAGCGTTTCCGGAAGTGCGGACGCCCCTTGCTCGAAAGCGCGGAGATGCTCCTGCGCCAATGCAATCATCGCAGCCACCGCGCGCTGAGCGCCGGGGCCGCCGTCGCCGCTGACGAACTCCTCCGGCGACGAGCCGGCCGCTGCAAGGATATCCGCCGGCACGAAGCATTGCCCGCGTCGGCGATGCAGCGGCAACAGCAGAAACAGGCCGGTCATCGCCTGGGCGCAGCCGGCCCTGCCCGCCAGTTCGGCAAAGCGCGGCGCCTGATTGGGATCGAGCACCATCGCCGCCAGCTGGATCAGCGCGGCCGCCGTCTCGCCGCAATATCCCTCGAGATCGGTGCGCGACGGCATCGGATCGTCATAGAGGTCGAAGATGCGGGCCTCGAGCATGTTGTCGAAGGCAGTTTTGGGCAGGCCATGGGCAGAAATCGTCGCCTTCAGCGCATCGGCGAGCGGGTTGCCTGTGGCTGCGGCTTCAGCAGCGATGACATCGCGCCACCATTGCAGCCTCACTTCGCCCGGCAATGCCTCGTGGATGCGGTCTCGGACAGACGCAATCTCGGCATTGAAGGCGTAAAGCGAAAACAGCGCCGCGCGCTTGTTGGCCGGTGCATAGAGTGCGCTGACATAGCGGTCATGGTCGCCGGCGCGCACCGTCTCCATGACGATGTCAGCTGTATCGGTCACGTCAGTCGACGGCGATGAGCGCCGCGGCCACGGCGCGGTCTTCGGCAAGCAGAACATTGTAGGTCCGCACCGCTGCCCCCGTAGACATCGGGTCGGAGCCAATGCCAGCCGCTTTCAGCGCCGCCCGAAGTGCTGTCGGCAAGGGCCGCAAATCCTTGCCTGTACCGACCAGCAGGATCTCGACCTTGCCGGCCTCAGCCAGCAGCAGGTCGAAATCCGCCGCCGTCAGGGCCAGCGGATCGGCCGGCTCCCAGCCATGGATGCCGGAGGGCAGGCAAAGAAGCGAGCCGCGATGCGACATGTCGGCGAAGCGGAAGCCGCCATTGCCGTAGGCTTCGATCGGCGCCCGTCCGGGGAAATGCGCCTCGCGGATGACGATGCCTTTTGCCACCAGCGCAGCCGTCAGGTCGCCATGGCCTTGCCGCCACCAACCGGCTTCTCCTCATCGGCGCTCGCTCCCTGCGGCCTGAGCCTGAACAGGATCAGCAAGGGCGCTGCGATGAAGATCGACGAATAGGTACCGAAGACGACGCCGAACAGCATCGCCATGGTGAACGAGCGGATCACCTCGCCGCCGAACAACACCAGGGCCAGCAGCGCCAGGATGGTCGTCACCGAAGTCAGCGTCGTTCTCGACAGAGTCTCGTTGATGGCGTTGTTCAACAATTGCGGGAGCGGCATTCGTTTGTATTTTCGCAAATCTTCTCGAACACGGTCATAGACGACGATCGTGTCGTTGAGCGAATAGCCGATAATGGTTAGGATCGCCGCCAGCGAAGACTGGTTGAATTCGAGCCCGGTGATGACGAAGAAGCCCAGCGTCATCACCACATCGTGCACCGTCGCCACGATGGCGCCGACCGCGAACTGCCATTCGAAGCGGAACCAGACATAGACCAGGATGCCGATCAGCGCGATGATCATCGCAATCGTGCCTTGCTTGGCCAGCTCGCCCGAAACCGTCGGGCCCACCACCTCGACGCGGCGAAAATCGTAATTGTCCTGCAGCTCGCCGCGCACCTTGTCGATGACGGTCTGCTCGGCGTTCTCGCCGCCATCCTGGGTGCCGACGCGGATCAGCACGTCGTTCGGCGCGCCGAATTGCTGGACCTGCACTTCACCGATGTTTAGCTCCGACAGCCGGCTTCTGATATCGCCAATATCGGCGTCGCCTTGCTTGGACTGCACCTCGATGATCGAGCCGCCCTTGAAGTCGATGCCGTAGTTGATGTCGATGGTCAGGAATCCGATAACCGACGCGATCGACAGCAGGCTGGACAGTGCGAACGTCCAGCGGCGGATGCCCATGAACGGGATTTTCGTGCCGGCCGGAACGAAGGTCACCGGCGCACGCGGCAATTCCTTCGGACGCGCACGGCGCAGCCAGATCGACACCAGCAGACGGGTGAAGGTGAAGGCGGTGAAGACCGTGGTCAAGATGCCGATGGCATAGGTGATGGCGAAGCCCTTGACCGGTCCGGTGCCGAGATAGAACAGCACGACCGTGGCAATCAGCGACGTCACGTTGGAATCCACGATGGTCGCCAACGCCTTGGTGAAGCCTGTGTCGATCGATTGGATGACCGAACGGCCGGCCCGTCGCTCCTCGCGGATGCGCTCATAGATCAGCACGTTGGAATCGACCGCCATGCCGATGGTCAGCACGATACCGGCAATGCCGGGCAAGGTCAGCGTCGCGCCAAGCAGCGACAAGACCCCGACGATCATCGCCACGTGCACGGCGAGCGCAATGTTGGCGAGGAAGCCGAGAAGTCCGTACGCGACGAACATGAAGGCGACGACGAGAATGGAGCCGATGATGCCGGCGACCTTGCCGGCATGGATCGAATCCTGGCCGAGGCCCGGGCCCACCGTGCGTTCTTCGATCACGGTCAGCTTTGCCGGCAACGCACCGGCCCGCAGCAGCACGGCGAGGTCGTTGGCGCTTTCGGCGGTGAAATTGCCTGAAATCTGGCCGCTGCCGCCGAGGATCGGTTCGCGGATCACCGGCGCCGAAATCACCTGATTGTCGAGGATGATGGCGAACGGCTTGCCGACATTCTGCTGGGTCGCCTGGCCGAACCGTGTCGCACCGCGCGAGTTGAAGACGAACGAAACCACTGGCTCGTTGTTTCGGGAATCATAGGTTGCGGTGGCCTTGGCAAGATCCTCGCCGGACACGATGACGCGATTTTCCACCAGATACGGAACCGGCGGATCGTCCTGCGAATAAAGCACCGAGGAGCCTGCCGGCGGGCGGCCGTTCAGCGCATCCTGCACCGACATCGAGGTATCGACCATCTGGAAGGTCATCTTGGCGGTCTGGCCGATGATCTCCTTCAGCCTTTGCGGATCCTGCAGGCCCGGCACCTGGACGAGTACACGGTCGTCGCCCTGCCGCTGCACGATCGGCTCGGTGGTGCCGAGTTCGTTGACGCGACGCTCGACGACTTCGATCGACTGCGCCAATGCGGCCGAGGTGCGGTATTTGATGCCGGCGTCGGTGACGGTGAATTTGAGCAGCCCGGCTTCGGAATCATCCAGGGACATCTCCTGGATGGAGCCACCGGTGAACAGGCCGGCGGCGACCGGATCGGTCAGCGGCTTAAGCGCCGCCTTGGCGGCATCGATCTGGGTTGGATCGGTGATGCGCACTTGTACAGTCCTGCCGGTGCCGCCAAGGCCGGTATAGCCCACCTTGGCATCGCGCAGCAGCGTGCGGATCTCGTCGCGCGTCGTTTCCAGCTGCGCCTTGACCAGGTCGTTCTGGTCCATCTGCAAGAGGATGTGCGAACCGCCCTGCAGATCGAGACCAAGCGTCATCTGCCGCTTCGGCACCCAGTTGGGCAATTGCGCCAATGTGCTGGCCGGGAAGAGATTTGGCGCGGCAAGGATGAATGTGACGGCCACGGCGATCCAGATCAGGATCATCTTCAGGCGCGAAAAATACAGCATATGGCGTTGTCCGTCAGGGCGTACTGGCGGATCGTTCCGCCGACAATTCGGTTATTTCTTGGCGTTCTTATTTGCCACCGGCTCGCCCTTAACCCGCACTTCGCCGATTGTCGAGCGCGCTGAGGTCAATTTGGCGCTGCCGCCGGCAGCGGTTTCGGCGTCAATCGCCTCTGTCGGTTCCATTCTAATTCTGATCACCGCCGGGCGCTATCGTGCGCTACTCGACTATTTTCAATTGTGCAGGCATCGGTCCGGAACGCAAAAGCAAGGCCAGATCATCGGCGTTCTCCTTTGTAAGGTTGCCCGATATCTGGCCGCGGCCGTTAAGAATTGGCTCGCGGACGACTGGCACCGAAAGCACTTGGTTGTCGAGGATCATCGCAAATAGCTTGCCGACATTCTGCGAGGTCGCCTGCGCAACGCGTGCCGTTGCCCTGGAATCGAAGGTGAACGAAACCGCCGGCTCATTTGTGACGGAGTTGGGAGTCGCCTGAGCATTGACAATGTCGTCACTGGAAACGATCGTTCGGCTCTCAACCAGATAGGGAACCGGTGGATCGTCCTTCGAATAAACCACCACCGAGCCAGCGGGCGTCCGGCCATTGATCGCATCAGCGACCGGCATCGACTCATCAACCCACTGAAAAGTCAGCATTCCGGTTCGGGTGAGAATTCTCCTCAGCCTTTGCAAATCCGCAACGCCCGAGGTCCGGACCAGCATACCGTCTTCGCCCTCTGGCCGCACTACTGGGTCGGCTACACCAAGATCACGCAGGCGATTCTTAATGACCACGATCGACTGCGCAAGCGCGATCGACATCCGATACTTGATACCTGTGTCTGTTACCGTGAACTTGAGCAACGCTGCTCCGGTATCATCCAGGATCACTTCCTGGACCGGACCAGCGCTGCCAAGGACAGGATCAGTCACCGCCTCCAATGCCATCTTGGCCGCGCCGACCTGAGCGGCGTCGGTGATATGCACCTGAACGGCCCGACCCGACTTAGCAAGACCAGTATAGCCGATCCTTGCATCGCGCAGCAGCGTCCTGATTTCGTCACGCGTCGCCTCCAACCGGCGATCGATCACATCGGTCGCGTCCAATCGAAGCAGCACGTCCGCGCCGGCAGCGTGAAGACTGGGCGCGTCGACGAGCATTGTGGCCATAGCAAGCCAGATCAGGATCATTTTCAGGCGCGAAAAATGGACCATACGCCGTCTTTTGTCAGAGCTCTGCCCGCGGATCGCTCCGCTTGGGAAACTGGCTTACTTCTTGGCGTTCTGGTTGGCCACCGGCTCGCCCTTGACCCGAACATCGGCGATCGTCGAGCGCAGCGCCGTCACCTTGGTGCCGCCGCCAAGGTCGATCTCAAGCTCATTGTCGTCGATCACCTTGGTCACCTTGCCGACGAAGCCGCCGCCGGTGATGACCGTGTCGCCACGGCGCACGGCCGAGATCATCTCCTGGCGCTTCTTCAACTGGGCGCGCTGCGGCCGGATGATGAGGAAATACATGATCACGAAGATCAGAACGAACGGGAGTATCATGCCGATATCCCCGAACGGACCAAGCGGAGTTCCGGTAGCTTGGGCGTATGCCGGTGTGACGAACATCAAGAACTCCTGGTTACGAAGAAGGCCGTAGGGCGGCCTCGCCAAATTTGGCCGGAATATAGTGGGTAAAGTTACCAATGCAACTGCGCGGCCGGGCTTTCAGCTGCTTTTCCGGCCGGTTGACCCGTGTTAGAGCATGCTCCCGGAATACGGGCGTGGTTTTCGCAAAAGATCATGCCCAAACAAAAGCTTGGAACCAGTTTCTATCTCGCCCGGATCAAGACGATTTCGGCCCCTACGCACGTTCGTGCGGAAACATAAAAGACGAGACATGACCGACAGCACCATCGAGGCCCTGAACCAAAAGCTCGACCGCCTGATCGAGGCGGTCACCCGCCTCGCCCCGCCGCCGGTGCCGCAAACCGATCTTGCGGTTGCCGATTGCTTCGTCTGGCAGGCCGACCCCGGCTATCTCGAGCCGGTGCGCAAGGTCAACCGCGTCGACATCGGCCTGATCCGCGGCGTCGACCGCGTGCGCGACATTCTGGTCGAAAACACGGAACGCTTCGCCGCCGGCCATGCCGCCAACAATGTGTTGTTGTGGGGTGCGCGCGGCATGGGCAAATCCTCGCTGGTCAAGGCCGTGCATGCGCAGATCAACGCCCAGGCCAAATCCGACCTGCCGCTCAAGCTGATCGAGATCCATCGCGAGGATATCGACACGCTGCCCAGGTTGATGGGCCTGCTGAAGGCGGCGCCGTTTCGCTTCATCCTGTTTTGCGACGACCTCTCCTTCGACCATGACGACACCTCCTACAAGTCGCTGAAGGCAGCCCTTGAAGGCGGCGTCGAGGGCCGCCCGGCCAATGTCATCTTCTACGCCACGTCGAACCGCCGGCACCTGTTGCCGCGCGACATGATCGACAATGAGCGCTCGACCGCCATCAACCCGTCCGAGGCGGTCGAGGAAAAGGTTTCGCTGTCCGACCGTTTCGGCCTGTGGCTCGGCTTCCACAAATGTTCGCAGGACGAATATCTCGACATGGTCAACAGCTATGCCAGCCATCACGGGCTCACTATCGACCCGGAGCAGCTGCGCGCCGAGGCGCTGGAATGGGCAACGACGCGCGGCAGCCGCTCGGGCCGCGTCGCCTGGCAGTTCACCCAGGATCTGGCCGGCCGGCTCGGCAAGCCGCTGAACGACTGATTGATTTCCGTCAGGTCACTGAAAAAGCCCGCCCCTTGCGGAGCGGGCTGAGCCGGCGGGCCGGACTGGAGGTCAGACGGCCTGCAAAACGTTTATTGTTCTATTCCCGACTATTCGAGATAACCTGAGGGATCGACCGGGGCCGAGTTCTTGCGCACTTCGAAGTGCAGTTTCGGCGAGTCGGTGGTGCCGCTCATGCCCGACAGCGCGATTTCCTGGCCGCGCTTGACCTTCTGGCCGCGCTGCACCTCGATCGACCTGGCGTGACCATAGACGGTGACCAGCCCGTTTTCGTGGCGCACCAGAACCGTATTGCCGAATTCCTTGAGGCCGTCGCCGGCATAGATGACCACGCCGTTTTCGGCCGCCTTGACCGGCGTCCCCTCAGGCACGGCGATGTCGACACCATCCTTGCCGCCACCAAAATTGGAGATGACGCGGCCACGCACCGGCCAACGCATCTTGCCGATGCCGGTGGCATCGGGCGCAACAGCATCGTCGTCCTCGGCCTGCTGGATAACCTTGGCGTCCTTCTTCGGCGGCGTGTAGGTGGCGAGTGTCTCCGTCGGCTTTGCCGCCGGTTGGGTGGTCGCGGTCGTCACCGGATCAACTTTGGCCGGCTTGGCGCTGGCGACCGTTGCGGTGCCACCTGCCGGAACCTTCAGCGTCTGGCCGATCTTGAGCAGGCCGTCCTGCATGCCGTTCGCCTGCTTCAGCACCACGACGCCAACGCCGGTCTTCCTGGCGATGGAGGACATGGTGTCGCCCGACTGGACCGTGTAGGTGCCCGCGCCGGCCTTTGGCGCGGCCGAGGCCGTCTGCGCCGGCTTGTCGGTCTTCGGCTTGTTCGCTGCCGAAGCGTCAACCTGCGCGGCGGACTTGCCGTCCTTGAGTTTCGGCTGCTGCGGCAGCACGGCGACCTTTTCCGGCGCCGGCGCCTTGGGGCTGTTTGCCGGCTTGCCGTCGGCAAGTTTCGGCTCTGTCCCCTTGCTTGAATAGGCATAGGCCGGGATGACCAGTTTCTGACCGGTCTTCAGCCCCTTGGTGGCGCTCAAGCCGTTGACCTTCATGATCACGTCGGCGGGCACATGATAGCGATGAGCGATGCCGGAAATGGTCTCGCCGTCGCTGACCACGATCTCGGTCGCATGCGGCGTACCAGCCGCAACTGGTTTCGGATCGGAGTCACCGGCATTCTTGAACGGCCTCGCCGGCTGGACGGTGCCGGTAGTCGTTCTGTCGACATGCGGTGCCGGTGCAAGCGCCGGCGCGGAAGCGGTACGCATCGGAGCAGCTTTGGGCGCGCTCGGCGGCGGCAGCTGCTGGACGGTGACCGGCTCCAGGCTGGAGCGGCTGACCGACTGGTTATGGCTGCCATCGACAGGTGCCGCAGCGATCGGCTCGGCCGCCACATCGCCCGGATAGGGCTGAGCGGTGCTCTGCTTGTCGATGATGGCGCGCTGATTGTTGGTCGAGGAGGTGAAGACGTCGTCGACACCATTGAACCGCGAGACTTGGGAGCTACACCCCGCCGCCACTCCGGCTAGCATGAGGACAGCGCAGCCCCGCGACAGAGTACGCCCGTTTGCCTTCAAAACACTGAATTGCATCGCACTAACCCGCACAGACCCGGTACACACTGGTCATGATTAAAGCGCGTTAATGTTACTGGCGGGTTAACCCCATAGAATCAGACGCAAATTTTCTTAAAACATTTTGTAAGGCGCCTTCACCAACGTCGTCATCCCTGGGCGAAGCAGGCGCGAAGCGCCGTCGCGGAGACCCTGGGATCCATTCCGTGACATTGGCCGAAGAATGCAGCAGAGCAGAATTCTGCGCCGTAGCTACGCCTTGATGGCGCGGCATGGATCCTCGGGTCTGCGCTGCGTCGCTACGCTCCTTGCTTCGCCCGTGGATGACGAAACGATCGGCTTCGGCTTACCTTCGAAGCGCGTGACAGGCAGAATTCAGATAACCGCCGCAACGCTGCGCAGGATCGGCTGCAGGCGCACGGTGCCGATATCCTCGCGCTCGAAGCGGCTGCCGACCTTGGTCAGCTTGGCCAGCACCTGCTCGCCCTCCTCCGGCCCGATCGGGGCAATGACGATGCCGCCGCTCGACAATTGGTCGAGCAGGAAGCGCGGCAGGCTGTCGAAAGCCGCCCAGGCTACGATGCGGTCGAACGGCGCTTCATTGGCAAGCCCGTTGGAACCGTCGGCCTGGCGCACGATGACATTGCCGATGCCGAGCGCCTCGAAGCGTTGCCTGGCCTGCTCGGCCAGCGTCTTGTAGCGGTCGACGCTGACGATGCGAGCCGCGAGCCGCGACATCACCGCTGCCGTGTAGCCCGAGCCGGTGCCGATCTCGAGCACCCGGTTGCCGGGCTCTATTGCCAGGGCCGCAATCACCGCCGCCTGCAGATCGGCGCCCTCGATCGCCTCGCCGCACTCGATCGGCAGCATCCCGTACGACCAGGCGATCGAATGGAACTGGCCGTTGAGGAAGCCGCGCCGCGGCGTCGCCTCGAAGGCTGCGATCAGCGCCTTCGGCACCGCGCCTTGGCCGCGCAGGCGCAGCAGGAAAGCGGCAAAACCCTCGCGATCGTCGAGCGGCATGTTCATGCAGAAACCTTGTTCATGCCAAAACCTTAATCAGACAGCGCTTTGGTCAGTTGGTCACGGATTTCATGCGCGGTGAGGTCGAGCTGCAGCGGCGTCACCGACACCAGCCGGTTGTGCAGAGCATGGAGATCGGTGCCTTGCTTGCCCTCGACCGGCTCGCGGCCGAAGCGCAGCCAGTAATAAGGCAGGCCGCGCCCGTCGCGGCGCTCGTCGACCCAAAGGCTGTGCACCAGCTTGCCCTGCGACGTCACGACGGTGCCGGCAACCTCGTCAGGCAGGCAGTTGGGAAAGTTGGCGTTGAGCAGCACGCCGTCCGGCAGCGGCATGGCGACGAGCTTTTTCAGCAACGCCGGCGCCAGCGCCTCGGTGGTCTCATAGGGAACGACGCGGTCCTCGCCGACATAGGAATAACCCTGGCTGAGTGCGATCGAGCGGATGCCGAGCAGCGCGCCTTCCATGGCGCCGGCGACGGTGCCGGAATAGGTGACGTCGTCAGCGATGTTGGCGCCGGAATTGACACCGGACAGGATCAGGTCCGGCGCGCCAGGCAGGATCTTCTTGACGCCCATGATGACGCAGTCAGTCGGCGTGCCGCGCACGGCGTAGTGTTTCTCGCCGATCTTGCGCAGCCGGAGCGGCTCCGAGATCGACAGCGAGTGCGCGTAGCCGGACTGGTCCTGCTCCGGCGCCACGACCCAGACATCGTCCGACAGCGTGCGGGCGATGCGTTCGAGCGACGCCAGGCCCTCGGCATGGATGCCGTCATCATTGGTCAGAAGGATGCGCATTACTTCGATTCGATCTTCGCCAGACCGCCCATATAAGGCCGCAGCACTTCAGGAATGGTTACGCTGCCATCCTCATTCTGGTAGTTTTCGAGGACGGCAATCAGCGCACGGCCGACAGCGGTGCCCGAACCGTTCAGCGTGTGCACAAAGCGGTTGCCCTTGCCATCCCGGTCCTTGTACCGGGCATCCATGCGCCTGGCCTGGAAGTCGCCGCAGACCGAGCAGGACGAGATTTCGCGATAGGCGTTCTGGCCGGGCAGCCAGACCTCGATGTCGTAAGTCTTGCGCGCGCCAAACCCCATGTCGCCGGTGCACAGCACCATGGTGCGGAACGGCAGCTCCAGTCGCTTCAGCACCTCTTCGGCGCACTGCGTCATCCGCTCGTGCTCGGCGAGCGAAGACTCCTGGTCGGTGACCGAGACCAGCTCGACCTTGTAGAACTGGTGCTGGCGCAACATGCCGCGCGTGTCGCGGCCGGCGGAGCCCGCTTCCGAGCGGAAGCACGGCGTCAGCGCCGTATAGCGCAGCGGCAGCTTTTCATGGGCCGTGATTTCTTCGCGCACCAGGTTGGTGAGCGGGACCTCGGCGGTAGGAATCAACCCGAGCCGGCCATCGCCATGCTGCACGAAGAACAGGTCGTCCTCGAATTTCGGCAGCTGGTTGGTCCCGAAAAGCACTTCGTCGCGCACCATCAGTGGCGGGATGACTTCTTCATAGCCATGCTCGGTCGTGTGCAGATCGAGCATGAACTGGCCGATGGCGCGCTCCATCCGCGCCAGCCCGCTCTTCAGCACGGTGAAGCGTGATCCCGACAGCTTTGCCGCCCGCTCGAAATCCATCATGCCGAGCGCTTCGCCGATCTCGAAATGCTCCTTCACCCAGTTCGGCCGGGTCGGCACCTCGCCGACGATATGCTTGACGACATTGTCGTGCTCGTCCTTGCCGACCGGCACGTCGTCGAGCGGCACATTCGGCAGCACCGCCAGCGCATCGTTCAGCGTCTTGTCGAGCTCGCGCTCGCGCGCCTCGCCATTCTGGATGAAGGTCTTGATGTCGCCGACTTCGGCCTTGAGTTTTTCGGCAAGTGCTGCGTCGCCCGAACGCATGGCGTTGCCGATCTCCTTCGAGGCGGCGT
Organism: Mesorhizobium sp. LSJC269B00; assembly: GCF_000502815.1. NCBI lineage: Bacteria > Pseudomonadati > Pseudomonadota > Alphaproteobacteria > Hyphomicrobiales > Phyllobacteriaceae > Mesorhizobium > Mesorhizobium sp. LSJC269B00. Next base: position 198,749 of record NZ_AYVN01000005.1, on the reverse strand, counting down.
TGCGGCGTTCCTGCTTGGTCTGCAGCTCTGTGACGTGCTCGCGCCGCGCTTCGTCCTTCTTGATCAGCTCATCGACCGTGGACTGCGCCTCGTCAGCCGACCACGAGCGCTTGGCCAGCGCCTCGACAAGGGCCTTCGGGTTGTCGCGAATCCATTTGATATCAAGCATGGTTGGTCGTCCTCGAGCTAAGGCCTGAGGGCGTAAACCGCATCCTTCATCGATGCAAGATGGCGGCTGTCGCGTTTTTCCGCTAACGCGGATACCCGAACGCGACGGCCTATGAAGGAGCCTGCTTTGAGGACGCGTCCGCCGCCTTTTCGGCCACGGCTTCGGCGGCTTCCTGCTTCTCGCGCGCCAGCTTCTGCTTGACCTGGTCGCGCTCGATCAACCGGGCCGCCCAAATCGACACCTCGTAGAGCAGGATGGTCGGGATGGCCAAACCGATCTGGCTCATCGGATCGGGCGGCGTCAGCACCGCCGCGACGACGAAAGCGATGACGATCGCCCATTTGCGCTTCTCGGCCAGCGCCTTCGACGACAGCATGCCGACCCGCGTCATCAGGCTGGTCACCACCGGCAGCTGGAACACCAGGCCGAAAGAGAAGATCAGCGTCATGATCAGGCTGAGATATTCCGACACTTTCGGCAGCAGCGAAATCTGCACCTGGTCGTCGGTGCCGGCCTGCTGCATGGCGAGGAAGAACCACATCACCATCGGCGTGAAGAAGAAATAGACCAGCGACGCTCCCATCAGGAACAGGATCGGCGATGCGATAAGGAACGGCAGGAAGGCGTTGCGTTCGTTCTTGTAGAGGCCTGGCGCGATGAATTTGTAGATCTGCGTGGCGATCAGCGGAAAGGCGATGACCATGCCGCCGAACATGGCGAGCTTGACCTGGGTGAAGAAGAATTCCTGCGGCGCCGTATAGATCAGCTCGACCTTGTGCGGATCGAGCCCGGCCCACTGCGTGGCCCATTTGAACGGAACGACCAAAAGATTGAACAGCTTCTTGGCAAAGAAGAAGCAGACGAGGAAGGCGACGAAGAAACCGCCGATCGACCAGATCAGCCGGCGGCGCAGTTCGATCAGATGCTCCATCAGCGGAGCCGACGACTTCTCGATCTCGTCCTTTTCGCTGTCCGTAATGCTCACTTGGCGGCCCCCGCCGTCTTCTTGGACGCGGGCTTCGTGGCCGGCGCAGGCTTCGGCTCAGCCTTTGTGACTGCCTTCGGTGCAGCAGCCGGCTTGGTGGCGGCTTTTCCGGGTGCAGCCTTGGCGGGCGCCGCTGACGGCTTGGCCGCAACCTTCGCCGCAGGCGCCGGCTTTGCCGGTGCTGCCTTGGCTGCCGCTGTTTTGGTTGCCGGGGCCTTTGATATCGCAGCCCCCTTGGCGCGCGCGTTTCGTGGCGCTGCTGTTGCTGCAGCCGGTGTCACCACCGCCTCGTCGGTCATCGCCGGAAGGATCGGCGCCGCCGGCGCTGTTTCCGGTCCGTTGACGCCGGGCATCACCGTCGCGCCGTTCTTGAGCGGCTCGGCCGCCTGTGGTGTTTCTGCCGCCGGCGTTGCGGGGTCGACGGCGGGCTTCGGCTTCATCACCGCATCGACGCCGGAGCGAACCTCTGCTGCCGCCTGTTCGAACGGATTGAGCTGCTTGCGGATCTCGGCCGCCGGATTGAGGCCGCGCAGCGTATCGACCGACTTCTTGACGTCGTCGAGCTCGGCTTCCTTCAACGCCTCGTTGAACTGCTTCTGGAAGTCGGAGGCCATGGCACGCAGCTTCGCCGTCGTGCGGCCGAAGGTGCGCAGCATATTGGGCAAATCCTTGGGTCCGACGACCACGATCATGACGATCGCGATCACCAGCATTTCGGTCCAGCCGACTTCAAACATGGCAATCAGTTCCGACTAGTGCTTGTCGCCCAAAAGTGCGAAGCGGTTTTGGGACAACGACTTGCACAAAAGCAACAACCTTCGGCTCAGCTCTTGCTGGCCTTTTCCTTCACTGCCGAAACGGTCTCGTCCGGGCGGTGCTCGACGGTGCGCTTGTCTTCGGCGGTATCGTCATCGGCCATGCCCTTCTTGAAGCTCTTGATGCCCTTGGCCATGTCGCCCATCAGCTCGGGTATCTTGCCGCGGCCGAACACCAGCAGCACGATCACCAGCACGATCATCCAGTGCCAAATCGAAAATGAACCCATTGTAACTCTCTCTCGAATGTTTTCCCTGGCGATGATCTATGCGTTTTCGCGTTGGGATTCAAACACAACAGCGACAAAGTTTATGAAGGCGCGGCTTATGTCACGCATTTTCGGCAAAGCTGCCCGCTACCAATCGGCGCATCTACCGCAGCAATGCAGCTTTTTGACAGCGGCTTGCGGTCAATCTTCCGTGACGCGCGGCGTCAGCAGGCCGAGTTCCTCGAGATCGATGTCGGTCAACGCATCCTCGTCCTCGGTCAGCGCGTCCGGATCGGCCGGCGGCAACGGGATGGCGAAATTCGACGGCATGCGGCCGGAGAGCAGCCCTGCCCCCTTCAGTTCGTCCATCCCGGGAAGATCGCGGATCTCCTCCAGTGCGAAATGGTCGAGGAAAGTGTCTGTCGTGCCGTAGGTGACGGGACGGCCGGGCGTGCGGCGGCGGCCGCGCATGCGCACCCATTCCGTTTCGAGCAGCGTATCCAGCGTGCCCTTCGAGGTCTCGACGCCTCTGATGTCCTCGATCTCGGCGCGCGTCACCGGCTGGTGGTAGGCGATGATCGCCAGCACTTCGAGCGCGGCGCGCGACAGCTTGCGCTGCTGCACCGTGTCGCGGCTCATCAGGAAGGCGAGATCGCCGGCGGTACGGAACGCCCAGGCATCGCCGACCCGAACCAGATTGACGCCGCGCCGCGCATAGATCTGCTGCAGCTCAGCCATGGCAGCGGCAATGCTGATGCCGTCGGGCAATCTGGCTGCGAGCTGCTTTTCGCTGACCGGCTCGGCGCTGGCGAACACGATCGCCTCGGCCATGCGTATGGCTTCGGCCATATGCAGCCGTTCGCCAGGATTCAGAAGCAGGGTATCAGTCGGGTCCTGGGCGATAATGCCCTCCTCGGTCTCTTCTTCGACCTTGAACGGAATGACCGAAGCGTTGGCGCGTTCGCTCATGATGCCACCTCGACTGCCTTGATTGGTTGCGCGCGGCCGCGCAGATAGAGCGGCGCGAACACCTGGTCCTGTCGCATCTCGATGCTGCCTTCGCGCACCAGTTCCAGCGACGCCGCGAACGAGCTGGCAATCGCGGTACGCCGTTCGTCCGGGCTGGTCAGGTAATTGATCAGATAGCTGTCCAGCGCCGTCCAGTCGCGCAGCGAGCCGATCAGCCGGGTCAGGATATCGCGCGCATCCTTGAGCGACCACACGCCACGCCGGGCAATTGTCACATTGGTGATCGCCTGTTTCTGGCGCTGCTGCGCATAGGCGGTGAGCAAATCGTAGAGCGAGGCCGAATAGGCGTTACGCTTCTCGACGATGACCATTTCAGGCATGCCGCGTGCAAACACGTCGCGGCCGAGCCGGTTGCGGTTGACCAGCCTTGCCGAGGCGTCGCGCATGGCCTCCAGACGCTTCAGCCGGAACTGCAGCACCGCGGCCAGTTCCTCGCCGCTTTCGCCTTCCTCGCCGGGCTGCTTGGGGATGAGGAGCTTCGACTTGAGGAAGGCCAGCCACGCCGCCATCACCAGGTAGTCGGCGGCAAGCTCAAGCCTTAGCGCCCTCGCCGTCTCGACGAAGGTCAGATACTGCTCGACCAGCGCCAAGATGGAAATCCGCGACAGATCGACCTTTTGGTTGCGGGCGAGATGCAGCAAGAGGTCGAGCGGACCTTCGAACCCGGCGACGTCGACGACAAGCGACGGGTCGCCGGTGACCCGTGAATCGTCGTTCTCGGCCCACAGACGGTCCATCGGTGCGGCCTTCGCAGCCTTGCTGTCCAATGTCTCCGCCACTTGTTCCTTTACCTCTGGTTAGAGCATGATGCCGAAAAGTGTGAAGCGGTTTTCGGACGACATCATGCTCTCTCTATCTAATTTAGAGACGGATTCAGATTTCAGGTCGAACAGACCTGAAATCATCCGTCTCTAGGCCACCGCATCGAAATAGGTGGCAAACTCGGCGCGTATCTCGGTTTCGTCGGCCCGGTCGCGATCCCTTATATAGGTCAGCGCCCGGTTGGCGCGCTCCAGCGACGTCCCTTCAAGTCCCGTGGTTCGCGATGCGATGCCTGCCATCTCCTCGAAAACGCCATTGCAGTGAAGGACCAGATCGCAGCCCGCCGCAAGGATCGAGGCCGCCTTTGTCGGGAAATCCCCAGAAAGTGCCTTCATCGAGGTGTCGTCGCTCATCAACAGCCCGTCGAAGCCGATCTCGCGGCGGATGATCTCGTCGATGACCTTACCTGACGTGGTCGCCGGGTTGTTCGGATCGATGGCGCTATAGACGACATGCGCCGTCATCGCCATCGGCAGATGGCTAAGCTCGCGGAAAGGGGCGAAATCATGCCGCTGCAGGTCGCTCAGCGAGGCATCGACCACAGGCAGTTCGAAATGCGTGTCGGCAAAGGCGCGCCCGTGACCCGGAATGTGCTTCATGACCGGCAGCACGCCGCCCGACATCAGCCCTTCCGCCGCCGCGCGGCCGAGTTCGATGACCGGGCGCGGCTCCTTGCCATAGGCGCGCGCGCCGATGACGTCGCTGGCGCCCTCGATCGGCACGTCCAGCACCGGCAGGCAATCGGCCGAGATACCGTAGCGCAACAGGTCGAACGCGTGCAGCCGCGCCATCAGCCAGGCAGCGCGGGTGCCGGCATCATGGTCCTTGCGCCACAATGCACCGAGCGCGCCGCCGGCGGGATAGTTCGGCGCCAGCGGCGGCCGCAGGCGCTGCACCCGGCCACCTTCCTGATCGATGAACACCAGCGCATCGGGGCGCCCGATACAGTCGCGCATTTCGGCGACCAGATCGCGGATCTGCTCCGTTTCGCCGATATTGCGCGCAAACAGGATGAAGCCCCACGGGCATTCATTGCGATAGAAACGGATTTCTTCGCGGGTCAGCGATTTCCCGGCACAGCCGAGGATCATGGATTTTGATTCGGTCATTCCACCAGTTTAGGGCTTCGCGCCGCCAAAGGGAATCTCCCCGGACGGCAAGCGCCTCAACCTCTCGCCCATCCACATGAACAAGCCGGCGCGACCTGGGAACGCACCGGCTCTGATAATTGGATCCGGCCTTACCGCGACACGAAGCAGTTGCCGCCGGCAGCCTTGTAGCTGGTGCACAGATTGATCGCATCGTTGCGCGATTGCGCAGGCACCCGGACACGGTAGAAGGTGCCCTTGCCGGCGATCTCCGCCTTGACGATGTTGGCGGTGCGACCGGCGAGCACATTTCCATAGCGGCGCTGCAGGTCGGCGTAGTTGGCCTGGGCGCTTTCCACCGTCGGCTGCGAAGCGATCTGCATCGACCACGAACCGCCCGATGTCGAAGCCGTCGCCGGGATGGAGGCAACCTGGTCGGGCTTGACCTCGCCGACCACGTCGACCGGCTGGTCGGACGGGCGCTGCGGCGCCACGGCAACCGTCTGCGGCGTGTTGGCGGACTGGGTCTCAGCCTTCGGCGTGGCCGCCGGCTTCACCGGCTTGACCGGCTTGGCGGTTTCGGCACTTGCCTGGTCGCTATTTGCCTGATCGGCAGGCGCCACGGTGCCGGTCTGCTCGGCATCGGCCGAAGGGGCGACGTGCTGCGGCGCCGGGTCAAGCGGCTCAGTCGCCGCAACCTGCGGCGCGGCCGGCGTCGAGTCCTCGCGGGCCACCAACGAGCCGTCGGGCTTGACCACCATGGTCCGCACCTTGCGCGGGGCAACGGCGACGGTATCGGGGTTCTTGTCGGCTTCCTGCAGCACCTGCGCGATGCGGTCCTCGGATTTTGGCGCCGGCGCGACAGCCGCGTCGGGGTTGACGGCAGCTTCGGGGTTGCCGGCAGCGTCGGGGCCTGGGGCAGCGTCGGTATCGTCGGGCGACAGATCGACGACGCGGCTTTCAGGCTCCTGCGCCTTCACATCGACCGGCTCTTCGGTGTTGGTGACTAGCTTCTCCTGAACCGGCTCGGCCGGCTTGGTGCCCTTGGCGACCGCATCATAAACCTTGTTGTCCTGGTTCGGCACCACGGCGCCGCCCGGATTTTCGGGCTTGACCTTGATCGGCCTGTTGTCGGCCTTGACAATGACCGGCGCATCGCTGCCGCCCTTGCCGCCGAACGACAAGGCGAAGGCGCCAAGGCCGCCGGCAATCGCAACCGCAGCAACGACCCCCGCGACCAGCAGGCCGCTCCTGCGCGGCCGTGCGGCTTCCTGCTCGGCGAGGCCCGGCACCGCCATTGCCTCGTCCAGATCCGGATCGTAGTCGAGTTCGTCGACCGCGAAATCGTCGGCCTGCGAAACCGGCTGGCTGCCGGGCAGATCGTCCATGTCGAAGCCGCCGGCGGCATCGGCGTGGTGAGCTTGCGTGGCTGCAAGCACTTCGGCTGGCCGCGCCGCATAGGCGCGCTGGTCGAGCTCGTGGCCCGAACTGAAGCCGGAACTGTAGGAATCGTCATCATAGCCGGCACTGCGTGCGGCAGTGGGCGGCGCCACTTCCACCGCGTTCATGTCGTTGAGCATGCCGGCGAATTCGGCGTCGATGTCGTCATAGGCGGCCGGCTCGTCTTGCTCGAAGCTGAGTTCTGGAATGTCGAGGTCGTCGGCAATCGCCACCACACGCTCCGGCACATCGACCGTCTCGACATCCGGCATCTCGTCATAGGCCTGAGGCGGCGCCTGGCGCGATGGCGTCGGCGCCACATAGGCAGCAGCGGCAACCGGCTGGTCGCGATAGCTTGGCGCTGCCGCCGGCGGCATGGACGGCTTTTCTGCAAAAGAAGCTTGCGGCTGCGCTGCAAAGGAAGGCTGGGCCGGGGTGGGAGTCACGCGGCTCCACGAACGCGCCGGCTCCGGCGGCGTCGAGCGCCAATCGCCAGCGACCGGTGCTGCCGTATCGTCATGACCGAGATCGATGCCCTTGGCCAGCGCCGCGTCGAAGGCGTGATCATCGAACTCGATCTCGGGCACATGGCCTTCAAGTTCGCCGGCAAGCAGATCGTCGAAATCGGCATCGTCCGCCTGGGCCTCCTGAGGAGCAGGCGCGTGTTCGTCTAGGTCCCAGTCGAGATTATCGACCGGAGCGACCGGCGTCGCGACGGACCGCTGCACCGGGGCAACCGGCTCATAAGTCCTGGTGGGCTCGATGGCGGCAGCCCTGGTGGGCTCGGTGACCACCGGAATCGGGGCGACTGGCGCCGGGCGTGGTGTGGTCATGGCGCCAAGCAGCGCGTTGAGTTCATCTTCCAACGTCCGTTCGTCAGCTACCGGAGCGGCCGGGGTCGCCATATTGGTAGGCGCCACATAGGCTGGTGCGACCGGAGTTGGCTGAACCGGAGCGGGTGCGGTCTCGGCCACCGGCTCGTGATCGGCAAGCGCATCATCGATGCTCAGATCGAAATCGTCGAATGCTTCGTGCGCAGTCTCATGAGAGGGGCTGGCCTCCACGGTCCAGGCCGGCGTCTCGTCCACTTCCGGCGCATCCATCTCAACCGGCGCGCTGACCTGCAGATCGCTCTCTTCCGGATCCTCGGCCTCAACAGGCTGAGCCTCGAAAGCCCGAGGCTCGAAATCCTCCGCCGCAAAATCCTGGGCTGCAAAATCCTGGGCCGCAAAGTCCATGTCGACATCGGCCATCGCGTCATCGAAATGACCCGCAAAATCCTCGTCGGCAACAGCGTGGTCGCCGGCGCCGACGACCGGCGCCTCGGCTACTGGCGCGGCATACTGGTCCTGCGCCGGCGCAGGACCGTCCAGAGTCAGCTCGTCTTCCAGCGACATCGAGACGGCATTGTCGAAATCATCGTCGAACGCGACATCGTCGGCAGGCGCAGCAGCAACCTGGGCGACATCTGCGGCATGGGCGACGGTCGCATCGTCATCGAGCAGCAATCCCTGCTCGAGCGAAGCGGCAAGCTCGTCATCCATCGGCAGATCGTCTTCGAGCGGCGATACGTTTTCCAGTGAACTGGCCACGGCATTGTCGAAATCGTCATCGAATGCAGCTTCGTCGAATGCGGGCTCGGCAAACCAAGGTTCGGCAACCGAGGGTTCAACGGGAGCAGCCGCAGCCTGCGGGGCAGCGCCGAAATCCAGATCGGCGGCATCGTCGAAGACGAAATCATATTCCAGCGAAGCAGCCAGCGCATCGTCCATCGCGGCATCGGTGGTTTCGAAAGCCGGCTCGCGAATCTCGGCAGCAGGTTCGTAGGGCTCAGCGGCAGGCTGGTGAACCTCGGGAGCTGGCTGGCTGGCCTCCATGGAACCGACTTCATCGCCGAATTCGCCCATCAACTCCTTCTCGAGGTCGATGTCGAAATCGCCCTCGTCCGCAGCCGTCTCGACGGCTGGCGCCTGCGGCTTGACCGGCTGGCGCGGATCGAAACCCATGATCCTGGTCAGTTCAGCGAACGGATCATCTTCGGCGATGTCGTTGTTGTCGGCTACTCTCAGCTGGGTTCTGTCTGCCATTATTGTTCCCGAACTCGCACTCATTCGGACGCCATGGACGTCGCGTAGGGTTGGCCCTTACCAGCGCAATGTGGGCAAATGGTGACAGGTGTTTTAGTTAAACCTAACGCATCTCAGTGGGCGCATCAGCCCCAATCAGCGTCAGGCCGGAGGTCAAAACATCCGAAACAGCCTGCACCAGCCCTAGTCTGGCATGAGTCAATTGTCGGTCGTTAACCTTAACAAAACGTAAGTCGGCATTCTCGGCGCCCCGATTCCAGTGTCCATGGAAGGTGGAAGCCAGATCGTAGAGGTAGAATGCCAGCCGGTGCGGCTCCAGCGCAAGGGCCGCGGATTCGATCAGCCTTGGATATTCAGCCAGCTTCCGGATCAGGCCGATCTCGCCCTCGTCGGTGAGCGACGCCGAGGCCGCGGCCAGGCTGTTGCGGTCGAAATTGGCCTCGCCCAGTTGCTCGCTCGCCTGCCGGAACACCGAATGACAGCGCGCCGACGCGTACTGCACGTAGAACACCGGATTGTCCTTGGACTGTTCGGTCACCTTGGCGAAATCGAAGTCGAGCGGCGCGTCGCTCTTGCGGTAGAGCATCATGAAGCGGATCGCATCGCGGCCCACCTCCTCCACCGCTTCGCGCAACGTCACGAAGTCGCCCGACCGCTTCGACATCCGAACCGGTTCGCCATCGCGAAATAGCTTCACCAGATTGCACAGCAGCACCGTGAGTTGCAGCTTCAGATCATCGCCTGCAATCGCCCGCGCCAGCGCTTCCAGCCGCTTGACGTAGCCGCCATGGTCGGCGCCCAGCACATAGATCAGGCCGACGAAACCGCGGTCGACCTTGTCCTTGAGATAGGCGACGTCGGCGGCGAAATAGGTGAACGAGCCGTCGGACTTGACCAGCGCCCGGTCCATGTCGTCGCCGACCGCCGTCGAGCGGAACAGCGTCTGCTCGCGGTCTTCCCAGTCGTCCGGCTTCTCGCCCTTGGGCGGCGGCAGCTTGCCCTTGTAGATATGGCCCTTCAGCGTCAGATCGTTGATCGCCGAGCGGATCCTCCTGGCATTGTCGGCATGCAGCGTGCGCTCGGAGAAGAAAACGTCGTGATGCACATTGAGCAACGCCAGATCCTCGCGGATCATCACCATCATGGCGTCGATCGTGCGGTCCTTGACGATTGCCAGCGACTCATCGTCGGGCATCTGCAAGAGCTTGCGGCCAAATTCGGCAGCCAGCGCCTGACCGACCGGCACAAGGTAATCGCCGGGATAGAGACCGGCCGGTATCTCGCCAATGTCGTCGCCCAGCGCTTCGCGGTAGCGCAGGAAGGCCGAACGCCCGAGCACGTCGATCTGCGCGCCGGCGTCGTTGATGATGTATTCCTTGGTGACGTCATAGCCGGCGAAGGCCATCAGATTTGCAACCGTGTCGCCGACCACCGCGCCCCGGCAATGGCCGACATGCATCGGCCCGGTCGGATTGGCCGAGACATATTCGACATTGGTCTTCTTGCCGCCACCAATGGTCGAGCGGCCGTAGTTTTGCCCCTCGCCGAGCAGCGCAGTCAGATGTGCCTGCCAGAAAGCGTCCTTGAGCCGGAGATTGACGAAGCCGGGACCGGCGACGTCGGCTTCGGCAACATCGGCGTCGCTGCGCAGCACTTCCACCAGCCGCTCGGCCAGCGCCCGCGGGTTGTGCCCTGTCGGCTTGGCCAGTACCATCGCCGCATTGGTGGCGAGATCGCCATGGCTGGCGTCGCGCGGCGGCTCGACGGCGATGCGCGACAGGTCGGGCGAAACGCCATTACTGTCTTTCAAATCAAGCGCTTCGACGGCTTTTGTGATTCGCGCGCTGAAATCGGCGAAGATGTTCATGGGTCTTGCTCTGGCGGACTGTGCAGGGGAACCGGCTCATTGGCCGGCAAATCGCGCCCGCCCTAGCTTAAATCGGGCGTATGGTCAAACAGACGGCGGTGTTCCTTCAAGGCGTAGGTATCCGTCATCCCCGCGAGGAAATCGGCGACGCTGCGCGCCTTGATGCGGTCCTCCGCCCGGTCGAGCCCCTCCCGCCAGCCGTCCGGCATGGCGCGCGGATCGGCGTAATAGACATCGAACAGGTCGCGCACGATCTGCTCGGCCTGAGTGCGCACGCGCATCACCTCGTCATGCCGGTAGAGATGCTTGTAGAGAAAGGTCTTCAATTCCTTCTCGGTCGCCGCCACGTCAGCGGAAAAGGTCACCATCGTTTCGCCCGCCGCCCGCACCGCTTCGGCGCTGTCAGGCTTGATGCGCTCAAGATTGGCGGTGGTGGAAACAATGACATCCTCGACCATCATCGTGATCTGCCGGCGCATCAGCTCATGGCCGGTGCGCACATCGTCCAGGCCCGGATAGCGCGCGCGCACGCTTGCCAGGATCGATCCCGGCAGCGCCACCGTTTCCAGCATGTCCAAGGTCAGGAAGCCGGAGCGCAGGCCGTCGTCGATGTCATGGGTGTTGTAGGCGATATCGTCGGCGATCGCAGCACATTGCGCCTCGATGCCGGCGAAATGGTCGAGTTCGAGGTCGTGCAGCTCGGAATAGTCGCGGATCGCCTGCGGCACCGGGCCTTTGAGCCCTTTTCCCTTGGCGTCGGTCAGCGGGCCATTGTGCTTCACCAGGCCTTCCAGCGTTTCCCAGGTCAGGTTCAGCCCGTCGAACTCGGCATAACGCCGCTCCAGCCGCGTCACCACGCGCAGCGACTGCGCATTGTGGTCGAAGCCGCCCCATTGGGCCATCCGCTCGTTCAGCGCGTCCTCGCCGGTATGGCCGAACGGCGTGTGACCGAAATCGTGCACCAAGGCGACCGCCTCGGCCAGATCCTCGTCGCCGCGCAGCGCTCGCGCCAGAGCCCGCGCAATCTGCGCCACCTCGATCGAATGCGTCAGCCGGGTGCGATAGTGGTCGCCTTCATGGGCGACGAACACCTGCGTCTTGTGCTTCAGGCGGCGGAAGGCAGTCGAATGAATGATACGGTCGCGGTCGCGCTGGAATGGCGTGCGAGTCGGGCTCTCGACCTCGTCATAGAGCCGCCCGCGCGACCTGGCTGGGTCGCTGGCATAGGCCGCGCGCGGCCGATAGCCGAACCCAATGTCGCCAAGCTCATTTGTCATGGCTGATGCCGCCGCAGTTGACTTGCCCCTTCCCGCTTCATACCTATCATGTGAAACCGAAAGCAAGGTGACGCCCATGGGCGCTGATGCCAAGACTGCCATGAAAGTCGAGATGACCGGCGCCGCCGCCAGGCGGATTGCGAAAATCGTCTCTGGCGAGGCCGGCAAGACGGCGCTGCGCGTCTCCGTAGAGGGCGGCGGCTGCTCCGGCTTTTCCTACAAGTTCGACCTGGTCGATACGCGCAATGACGACGACGTCGCCATCGAAAAGGACGGCGCCACCGTGCTGATCGACGATTTGTCGCTGGTCTATATGGGCGGCTCGGTGATCGACTTCGTCGACGATCTGATGGGCCAATCGTTCCAGATCCGCAACCCCAATGCAGTCGCCTCCTGCGGCTGCGGCACCAGTTTCTCCATCTAGGCAGATGTCCGGCGTCGGCCCGGTCCGTCAGGTAGCACTGTCGGCCGGGCGCGACCTCGACGTCACGCTGGCCTTCTGGCGCGATGTGCTCGGCCTCAACGTTCACGCCCGCTACGATCCGCCGGGCATCGCCTTCATCATGGCCGGTGATATCAGGTTGCTGTTCACCGATGGCGTTCCGGCCGGCACCGTCTATCTCGATATAGCCGGGCTCGAAGCCTTCCACGCCGAGGCGAAAGCGTCCGGCGTTCCCTTCACCGCACCGCCGGCGCTCGTCCACAACGACACCGAAGGCACGTTCGGAACGGCGGGGGAAAGCGAGTGGATGGCCTTTCTAAAGGACCCGGCAGGCAATACGATCGGGCTTGTCGAACGTCTTTCGCCCGAACATCCCTGAGGCCGCCCATGAAAATCGTTACCTGGAACATAAACGGCATTCGCGCCCGCATCGGCAACCTCACCCACTGGCTGAGCGAAAGCCAGCCCGACATCGTCTGCCTGCAGGAGATCAAGTCGGTCGACGAGCAGTTCCCGCGCGCCGAGATCGAGGCGCTTGGCTACAACGTGGAAACCCATGGCCAGAAGGGCTTTAACGGCGTCGCCCTGCTGTCGAAGCTTCCCTTCGACGAGGTTATCAGAGGCCTGCCAGGCGACGAGACTGATGAGCAGGCGCGCTTCATCGAGGGCGTGTTCTCGACCGACCAGGGCGCGCTGCGCGTCGCCTCGCTCTATCTGCCCAACGGCAACCCGGTCGATGATGAGAAGAAGTTTCCCTACAAGCTGGCCTGGATGGAACGGCTGCATCGCTGGGCCGAGCAGCGGCTGCTTCTGGAGGAGGCGCTGGTGCTGGCCGGCGACTACAATGTCATCCCCGAGCCGGTCGATGCGCGCTTCCCCGAGAACTGGCTTGGCGATGCGCTGTTCCAGCCGCAGACCCGGCAGGCCTTCCGGCGGCTGAAGAATCTCGGCTTTACAGAGGCGGTGCGCGCCGTCACCGATGCGGCCGACGTCTACACCTTCTGGGACTACCAGGCCGGCGCCTGGCAGAAGAACAACGGCATCCGCATCGACCATCTGCTGTTGTCGCCCGAAGCGGCCAACCGCTTTTCCTCGGCCTCGATCGAAAAGCATGTGCGCGCCTGGGAAAAGCCTTCCGACCATGTGCCGGTGGCGATCGATCTGGCGCTGCTGCCGGCCTGATATCAGCCGAAACCCTGATATCGCCACAATCGCGCCATTCAGTCAGAGATCAGCATGGCGGCTGGGGTTCCATGGCACTACGATTCCTCCTTTGCCCGATCGGCCTGGCATTTGCCATGGCCTCCCCTGCAGCGGCACTTGCCGACCAGCAGTGCCTGGCCAATGGCAAGTCCTACCAGGTCGGCCAGGTCACCTGCCTGACGGTTTCAGACAAGAGCCATATGGCCCGCTGCGACCTGGTGCTCAACAACACCTCATGGACCAAGATCGGCAATACCTGTCCCGACAGCACGATTAAGCCGCATCTGCACGTCACGCCGATCTCGATGCCGGTACACAGAGCGGCGCCGGCGGAACTCACCGAGAACTGATGGATGTGAGCTAATCTCCCCCTCAAGGGGGGAGATTGGCAATTTCACTGGTCGCCGCCGCCCTTGGTCAGGATGTCGTCGGCAAGCGAAATCGCCGTGCGGCGGTCGGCTTCGCCGGCGGCGGCAAATGCCTCTTCCTGCATGCCGCGGATCCATGGCTGGTCGCTCGGCGAGGCGCGTTCGAGCGCGGCGGTCATCATGGCCAGCCCGCGCACGATCTTGCCGCTCTGGAACAGAAGATTGCCAAGAGTCGCCTGGGCGCCGGCATGGCCTTTTTCGGCGGCGAGTTGGAACCAGCGGCCGGCCTGCTTGACGCTGGCCTTGACGCCGCCCTCGCCCTTCAGGAACATCTGGCCCATCTCGAACTGGGCGTTCGGGTTGCGGTAATTGGCGGCCGCACGCATGTAATATTCCTGCGCCGCGACCTCGTTTTCCTCGACCGGGCTACCGGGAATGCCTGTCCTGAGATAGTCGCCCAACGCCACCAGCGCGTCGGAGACATAGCTTTCCTCCGGCGACCCCGGCTCGACATCCTGATCGACGATCTCGGAGAAGAACTTGAACGCCGCATAGTCGTCGCGCGTCACGCCGTCGCCTTCGGCATACATGCGCGCGAGCTTCCAGGTGGCGCCGATCTGGCCGTTTTCGGCGGCGTATTTATAGGCCTCGACCGCCTGTTCCTTGTGGCCGCTCTTGTAGGCGGAGAAGCCGAACTGGAACACGGCCCATGGGCTCGATTGCGGCTTCACGCCGGTCTTGTCGTCGAACACCTTGTCGTCGAAGGCCATGGCCTGGCCCACGGCGCCAAAGATCGCAACAGCGACCAGTGCCGGAAGGACAGACGACCTCAACAACTCAGATATCCGCATAGCAATGTGTTTCTTTGGCACCGCCGGGATGGGTGACCGCGCCGTCGCGGGCTGGCCCTACCGTCTGTGCATATTTCCAGATCGCGCCCGACTGATAGTCGGTCGTGCGCGCCTTCCAGGCCTTCGCCCGCGTTGCCAGTTCAGCCTCGGACAGGTCGACCTCGATCGTGCCTTTGGTTGCGTCGATCGAGATCACGTCGCCATCCTTCAGCAGTCCGATCGGGCCGCCAACGGCAGCTTCTGGCCCGACATGGCCGATGCAGAAACCGCGCGTCGCGCCCGAAAAACGACCGTCGGTGATGAGGGCGACCTTGCCGCCCATGCCCTGGCCGTAGAGCGCCGCCGTCGTCGACAGCATCTCGCGCATGCCCGGGCCGCCGCGCGGACCTTCGTAACGGATGACGAGAACCTCGCCTTCCCGGTAGTTGCGGTGCGTGACCGCCTCGAAACATTCCTCTTCCGAATCGAAACACCGTGCCGGACCTGAGAATTTCAGCTCCGTCATGCCCGCGACCTTCACGATCGCGCCTTCGGGGGCAAGGTTGCCCTTCAAGCCCACGACACCGCCGGTTTGGGTGATTGGTCGGTTGGCGGGACGGACCACATCCTGGCTATCATTCCAGGCAACATGCTCCATGTTTTCGGCCAAAGTACGGCCAGTCACGGTCATGCAGTCGCCATGCAGATAGCCGTGGTCGAGCAGCGTCTTCATCAACAGCGGAATGCCGCCGGCCTCGAACATGTCCTTGGCGACATATTTGCCGCCCGGCTTGAGGTCGGCGATGTAGGGCGTCTTCTCGAAAATCGCGGCAACGTCGAACAGGTCGAACTTGATGCCTGCCTCATGCGCGATCGCCGGCAGGTGCAAAGCCGCATTGGTCGAGCCGCCGGTGGCCGAGACCACGGTCGCCGCATTCTCCAGCGCCTTCAGCGTGACGATGTCGCGCGGCCGGATGTTCTTGGCGATCAGCTCCATGATCTTTTCGCCGGAGGCGAAATTGAAGCGGTCGCGCATCTCGTAAGGCGCCGGCGCGCCGCAGGAATAGGGCAGCGCGAGGCCAATCGCCTCGGCGACGGTGGCCATGGTGTTGGCTGTGAACTGGGCCCCGCAGGAGCCGGCGGACGGACACGCCGCCTGCTCGATCTCGAGCAGTTCGGCATCGCTGACCGTGCCGACCGAATGCTGGCCAACTGCTTCGAACACGTCCTGCACAGTGATCTGGCGGCCGCGATAGGAGCCCGGCAGGATCGAGCCGCCATAGATGAAGATCGACGGCACGTTGAGCCGCACCATGGCCATCATCATGCCGGGCAGCGACTTGTCGCAGCCGGCAAGGCCGACCAGCGCATCGTAGCAATGGCCCCGCATGGTGAGTTCGACCGAATCGGCAATGACATCGCGCGACACCAGCGACGACTTCATGCCCTGGTGCCCCATGGCGATGCCGTCGGTGACGGTGATGGTGCAGAATTCGCGCGGCGTGCCGTTGGCTGCGGCGACGCCCTTCTTGACCACTTGCGCCTGGCGCATCAGCGAGATGTTGCAAGGCGCCGCTTCGTTCCAGCAGGAGGCGACGCCGACCAGCGGCTGTGCGATCTCGGCGGCAGACAGGCCCATGGCATAGAGATACGAACGGTGCGGCGCACGCGCCGGACCGACGGTCACATGGCGGCTAGGGAGCTTAGCCTTGGAAATGACTTTGGCGTCCATTCTCTTCCTTGCCGCGGGCGGTGCGGCCTGCCTCATCGCCGAGCCTTGTGGTGCGTGTCCCGAGACGAATTCGAGGTGCGCCGGGTTTATGGCGGGAAATGGGCAATTTCTTCGGGCGAGGCTGTAGCGCGGGGGTTGGTCGGGAACTGTTGCCAAAACGTCACAATTGCGAGAGGTGACGCCGGTGCGGCGTATCTGCAACGCCAACTCTCGCCGGCAAGGCTCGACGCGGTGCCCGCATGAGAAAAAGGCCGGGGAATGCCCGGCCTTTTTCCTTTCAACTTGAAAGGCTTACCACTTCACCTTCAACGAAGTCGAAATGGCCGACACAAGATCGTTGCCGAAGTCAGCGGTGTAGTCCGTACCATAGGTGACGCCATCGTCGCCTACGACTGGATGGATCGACCCGCTGGTAAGCACGCCCAGCGCCCCACCAAGACGAACCTCGATGTTCTGGGTCGGCGTGTAAGCCACGCCACCGCTAACCGTCCAGGTGTCCGTCTGGGCGCTCAGTCCGGTGGAGGTTCCGCGATCCCAGGTCAGAACGGCGGCGCCGCTCCACTGATCATTGAATTTGTGGCCGATACCGCCGGAGACCGTCCAGCCGTCCCGGTAGAGCAGATCAAGTGAAGTAGCGCGGGTCGGGCCGGTCGTGGTGCAAGCACCCGGGGCGGCGGTCGGGCAGAATGGAATGCTTTGCAATACGCTCCAATTGACCCACTTAATGGATCCAAACGCGAGCCAACCCGGAGCAATACCTGACTGGAGCTTGAGTTCCAGAGACTCAGGCACCTCCGAAGAACCGCTTACGTCGGTTATGCGACCCAAAATTGGATTGCTGGGGTCGAGGAATCCGGGAACCTGTGTCAGATCGAGCGTCCCCGAGAGGTTGTCGAGCTTGACGGCTGAATTGTAGACCAGGCTGGCGCGCAGCGCGATGTCAGGAATTTCATAGGCGGCACCGACGCGCCATCCCCAGCCGTCTCCTTCGAGGTCAAGGCGCCCAACGCCTGTACCCAAAAATGCGGGAAGCGGAGCGACCAGCTGCTCCTTGAAGCCCGAGACGTCCTCATGGAACACGCCGCCGATGAAACGAAACTGACCTTTGCCGAGGTTCACCTTGTACGAGCAGGTTCCGCCAACGGCCTCGCTCTCGACCTTGGTTACGATATTGCCGTTCGCGCCGGCCCAGTTGACGCCGGGATTGCTGTACGCACCGATCGGTTGGCCATAGTCGACAAGACAATCGACCGGGCCTATACCAGCCTTGATACCCACGCTCGGCACCCAATAGCTTTCGGTATCGCGGGCGCTGTTGGAAAGGCCCAGCGCGTTAAGGGGGCCGTCAGCCGGATTCGTGTCCACCACATTCTTGAGGTCGCGTTGCGGCATCACATAGGTGCCGGTAACCTCGCCGGCGACCTGCGCAGGATCGAACAGCAGATCGATGTCATAGCCGCCGCGCTCCAGGCCGCCGGCATGCACGGAACCGATCAGGCCCAGCGAAAAACACCCCGCCCCCAGCAGTGTTTTCAAACGCAAATTGTTCATGGATGTCCTCCCCGAAATACTAGTGCGTCAAGCTAGAACCAATTCGGGTTAACGGCGCAACAATGAATTCACATAGCGTACATGTACACTCTTGCGGACCGCATTTCGAACACAGTGGCGGCTTGGCCGGCAGGTTCGAAAATGACCATTTGGGCGGCAGACTGGGGGACAAATCAGAAAAAACCGCTCAAAACGGCACCAAAACCCTCTATTTTGCCGGCATTCGGCCCCATTGTTACATTATGGCAACAATGGGGGTCGAAACTTTCCGTTTACGTCAATATTAACGCAACGGAACGCCTGTTTTTCGAGCAAAAGAACCTTCGCGAAGCGCTGCAAGCGTCTCGCGAATCCGGCGCTCAACCGGCGTCGCGCACCCTGGTCAGCGCCACCGAAAGCTTCTCCTGCTGATCGCGGTATTCGTCGAGTTTTTCGCGCTCGGCTGCGACGATCTCTTCAGGCGCGCTGGCGACGAATCTCTCGTTCGACAGCTTCTTGTGCAACCGCGCGATTTCCTCGGTCACCTTGGCCAGCTCCTTCTGCAGCCGCGCCGCCTCGGCTGAGAGATCGATCAGGCTGCCGAGCGGCAGGCAGATCGTCGCCTCGTTGAGCACGATCTGGGCCGAGCCCTTGGGTGCCGCGTCCTCCAGCGAGATGTCGCCGACCCGCGCCAGCCGCTTGATGGCGGACGCATGGCGGTCGAGCCTCTGCTGGGTCTCGACGCTGGCGCCAACCACCACCAACGGTGCGATCGCCGCCGGCGGCACGTTCATTTCGGAGCGCACGGAGCGGATGCCGGAGACCAGATCGACCAGCCAGTTGATGTCGGCGGCCGCGTCCGCGTCCTCGAAGTCGGGCGACGGCCAGGCGGCGTGGCAAAGCAGCGTTGCGCGCGTCCGGCCCTCGCCCGCCGTCTGCGCCCACAACTCCTCGGTCATGAACGGCATCATCGGGTGAAGCAGCTTGTAGATCTCGTCGAGCACGAAGGCGACGCAGGCCCGGCTTTCGGCCTTGGCAGCTTCGTCCGCGCCCATGAACACCGGCTTCAGCAGTTCCAGGTACCAGTCGCAGAACAGGTTCCAGACGAAGCGGTAGGCGGCGCCGGCCGCCTCGTTGAAGCGGTAGCCGGTGATGCCCTCGGTGATAGCGCGCGACGCCCTGGTCAGCTCGGTCAGGATCCAGCGGTTGACCGGCAGCTTGGCGTCGTTCAGCCAGAAATCGTCATTGCGCGCGACCTCGTTCATCTCGGCAAAGCGTGTCGCGTTCCACAGCTTGGTGCCGAAATTGCGGTAGCCGGCGATGCGCGCCGGATCGAGCTTCACGTCGCGCCCCTGCGCCGCCATCACCGTCAGCGTGAAGCGCAGTGCGTCGGCGCCAAACTCGTCGATGAGGTCGAGCGGATCGATGACGTTGCCTTTCGACTTCGACATCTTCTGCCCGTTCTTGTCGCGCACCAGCGCGTGCACATAGACGGTGTGGAACGGCTCCTCGTGCATGAAATGCAGGCCCATCATCATCATTCGCGCGACCCAGAAGAAGATGATGTCGAAACCGGTCACCAGCACGTCGGTCTGGTAATAGGTCTTGAGCTCCGGCGTGTGATCCGGCCAGCCCAGCGTTGAGAACGGCCACAGTGCAGACGAGAACCAGGTGTCGAGCACGTCCTCGTCGCGGGTCAGGATCTCGCCCGGCTTGAAGGTCTCGAGCTTGTCCTCGACCCAGGCCTTCCATGGACCTTCCAGCGCCAGATAATATTCGATCGCGGCGCCCAGCGCCTCTTCCTCGGTCTTCTCGACGAAGACCCGGCCGTCCGGCCCGTACCAGGCCGGGATCTGGTGACCCCACCACAGCTGGCGTGAAATACACCAGGGCTGAATGTTCTCCATCCAGTCAAAATAGGTCTTTTCCCAGTTCTTCGGCACGAAGTTGGTACGGCCTTCACGCACCGATGCGATCGCCGGCTTGGCGAGCTCGGCGGCGTTTGCATACCACTGCTCGGTCAGAAACGGCTCGATCGGCACGCCGCCGCGGTCGCCATGCGGCACGGCGTGGCGGTGCGGCTCGATCTTGTCGAGGAAGCCGCCGGTCTCCATCAGCTCGACGATTTTCTTGCGCGCGACGAAACGGTCGAGACCGTCGAGCTCGTCCCAGACGGCCTGACGCTCCGGCGTCACGTCGAGCCCGGCGAGAAAATCTTCATTATCCCTGAGCGTTATTGCCGCCTCGATGGTCAGGATGTTGATCGCCGGCAGCTTGTGGCGCTTGCCGACCTCGAAATCGTTGAAGTCGTGCGCCGGCGTGATCTTGACCGCGCCGGAACCCTTTTCCGGGTCGGAATACTCGTCAGCCACAACCGGGATTTTCCGGCCGACGATCGGCAGCACGACATTTTTCCCGACCAGATGCCGGTAGCGCTCGTCGTCCGGGTGCACGGCGACCGCCGTATCGCCAAGCATCGTCTCGGGCCGTGTCGTCGCCACGGTAATGAAGGTCGCCGAATTTTCCGGATCGAAAGTCTCGCCTTCGATCGGATAGCGGAAGTGCCAGAGATTGCCGTTGATCTCCTGGGGCTCGACCTCCAGGTCGGAGATCGCCGTCAACAGCTTCGGGTCCCAGTTCACAAGGCGCTTGTCCTTGTAGATCAGCCCTTCCTTGTAGAGGCTGACGAATACTTCGAGCACGGCCTTGGACAGGCCTTCATCCATGGTAAAACGTTCGCGCGACCAGTCCGCCGAGGCGCCGAGCCGCTTCAGCTGGTTGAAAATGGCGCCGCCGGACTCGGCCTTCCACTCCCAGACCTTGTCGATGAACTGTTCGCGGGTGAGATCGCGGCGATGTATCTGCTTTTCCATCAGCTGGCGTTCGACCACCATCTGCGTGGCGATGCCGGCATGGTCCATGCCGGGCTGCCACAGCACGTTCTTGCCGCGCATGCGCTCGAAGCGCACGAGTATGTCCTGTAGCGTGTTGTTGAGTGCGTGGCCCATATGCAGCGAGCCGGTGACGTTGGGCGGCGGGATGACGATGGTGAAGGCCTCCGCCCCCTCCTCGGCGCCGGCGCCGGCGCGAAATGCGTCCGCCTCTTCCCAGATTTTGGCGATCCTGGGCTCGACGGTCTTGGCGTCGTAGGTCTTTTCAAGCATGGGAAAGTGGTCCGCGCGGTCGGGAGTTTTGCTGACCCGGTGTAAATCGGAAGGTTTTGGCCAAGTCAACCGCGAGGGCTGCCTCAGTCCTTCAACGCAAATAGGCGGGGCCCTGGTCATTTCAACGGGAAGGCCATGCCTGCACCTTCATCGTCAGCGATCCCGACGGTAACCTGATCGTGTTCGCGACATCGGCCGGAAGCTGACCTGCAGCGAAAGCTCCGCCCGAAGGCGGCGCTTTAATCCGGAACGGGCTGTGGTAATGCCTACTGCGCGCCGCGCGCGACGCGCTCGATTTCTTCGCGTACCAGGCGCTCGACCAGCGTCGGAAGGTTGTTGTCCAGCCAGTCCTGCAACATCGGCCGCAGCATCTCCTCGGCCATCTCGTCGAAGGTCTTCTTGCTGCGGCTGGCAAAGGCGTCGGAGAGCTCGCCGAAGGCCGCAGCGACCTGCCGTCCCGTATGTTCCGAAACGATCGCCGGCCGAACCGGAGTTGTATCGGCCGGGCGCGCGTGCTCGCTGCGCGAAGGATGAGGCTCGAAAGCCGGCTCGGCAGCGAGATCGTCTTCGAAAGCCTTGACCTCCGCGATTGCTGCCTGCCGATTTTCAGTCTCTGGCTGCCTGGTCTCCGGCTGCCTGATCTCGGGCTGCCGTACTGTCTCAGCCGGTTTTGTCTGATTGCCAACGGCCGCGATTTCGCGGCGCCAATCGGTGACTATCGAGTCGGTGGTTTCCGCCTTTGCCCGCACTGCAGCTTCTGCCCTGACGGCGGGAGCTGGCTCACTGGCTATCCTGGCGCTTACTTCCGCCAATGTCATCGGAGCATGCGCGGGTGGCGCGGCGGTCGTGGCATTTGCCGCAATGGCAGGCTTCACTGGCGACGGCTCGGAGCGCGGCTCCAGCCGCGCAACCACCGGCTCGGCCGGTTGGGCCTGCACCTCGGCCAGCGTCACCGGCTTCTTGCTTTCGGTCGAGCTGTGCAATTCGCTGCGGAAGGCCTCGACATCCGAAACAGGCCCGGCGGCCGGCACAAGGTCCTGGCGCAACTCATCGGCGTCGCCCGGCAGCTTGCGGCCGGTGTCGCTGTCTTCGATGATCCTCCTGATGGAAGCCAGTATTTCTTCCATGGAAGGTTCGCGCTGTGCGCTGCTTGCCGTCGCCATCGTCACACCCGCCGCCCCCGCGCATGATCCCGAAAATCGATCTTCGATTTTCGAAGAGGATCAGGCGCAAAATCAAAGTTCTACAGCCTCCTTTGCGCATCCATCGGACGCGTGGCGCTGTAGTGACCCGTTCCTGGATTCCTGTCCGGCAAAGCCGGATACGAATCATGGCGACAGCGTAGCCGACGGATCGCCATCCGAGAATCCCCAATCTCGGAAGACGCCGGATTTCAACAATTTAGGCTACAAAAGACAAACGCCGCGCATCCTTGGGAAGCGCGGCGCTACGATACTTTCAATCTTGGCGGGATTTGAACCGCTCAGTCGCGATCAACGACCGTCCGGCGTACGCAGCCCGATCCATTTGTCCTTGACGGCTCTGTAGTGCTCTTCAGGCTTGTACTTCACCACATTCAACGCCAGGCGATCGGCCGACAGGCGGCCCATGGCCGACAGGATGGCGTAGCTCGCTACAACCACATCGCGCTCGGAGCTGGCGAGGTCGATCTTTGCCGAGATGACGGCGTTCTGGGCATTCAACACGTCGAGCGTGGTGCGCTGTCCGACATTGCGCTCCTCGATGACGCCGTTGAGCGCCAACTGTGCGGCCGCGATCACCTGCCGATTAGCGTCGACGCTTTCACGCGCTGCGATGTATTGCGTCCATGCCGAGGTCACGGCCTGGCGAACCGAGTCACGGCTGACATCCACCTCGATGCGAGCCTGGCTGAGCGATTCCTTCGACTGACGAACGAGTGCGGAGGTACGGCCGCCCGAATAGATCGGAACGGTCAGCGTCGCGCCGACGGTGGCGGCATTGGAATCGCCGTCCGAATCCCCCGCGCCAGGTACGGTATTTTGATAGACATGGGAAAGGCCGGCACTGGCAGTCAACTGCGGCAGCAACGCACCCTCCTGCGTCTTTACATCAAATCCGGCTGCATCGACGGAATGTAGGGCGGCCAGGATGGCCGGATGCTCGTGCGATGCAATGCCGATCGCCGCCTCGAGACTCCTCGGCAACAGCTTCGCCAACGGCGACGCGGCCTTGAGCTTGCCCGGCTCGTCACCGACGATCTGATGATAGGTTGCCGCACTGGCCAGAGCCTGCGCACGGGCAGCACTCAATTGCGCCACCGCGGCCGAACGCGACGCGTCGGCCTGCGCCACATCGGTGCGCGTGCCCTCGCCAACCTCGAAGCGCGAGCGTGCCGCGCGCGCCTGCTCGGTCAGGAACTGCAGATTCTGTTCGGTCAGCACCGCCACCTGGCGGTCGCGAATCACGTCCATATAGGCGCTCGCCGCGTTGAACAGCGTGTTCTCTTCGGTGTTGCGCAGGCCCTCGACCGAGGCCCTCACCTGTGCAGCGGCCGACGCGACCCTGTTCTTGGTCTGGAAGCCGTCGAACAGCGTCTGATCAATCCGAACGCCGAAGCTGCCGGTGGTCAATGCCAGGCTCGCGTTCCTGCCGTTCAGGTGCCTGGAGGTGTAATCGATATCAGCCGAACCAGTGATCACCGGGCGATAGCCCGACTTGGCGATCGCCACGCCCTCATCGGTGACGCGCACGCCGGCACGGGCCGAATTCAGCGAGGAATTGTTTTGGTAGGCCTTGGAAAGCGCGCCGAGAATGGTTTCCGCCGAGGCGGCTATCGGCGAAAGCGCTGTCGCGGAAATGAGGACAGTAACAAACAAACTCTTGGCTAAGGACGGCACTTTATATCCCTCATTCGTTTTGCACGGGAACCACGCCACGCCAGCCCATCCCTAGGGATCGGCCAGCGCCGCGTCGATGTATCGTTCCCCCGCTGACAGCCTCCCGAAACCCCGGTTAACCAATCAGCAACGATTGTTCAATCGCAAGCCAACATGACAGAGTCTTTGCTGCAAGGCAAAATCACTTAGAACTCGAAGGCATGAATGCGTTCAAACCCGGGTAGTGGCTTAATTGCCGCATTAAATGCCCGTCTTCCGGTTACAACCCCCCCTGCATTGAAAAAGAGCCGGGCTACGCCCGCATTGCCCTGCCCTTCCACAGCCACCAGCCGGCCGCCTTCGGCAAGCTGGTCAAGCAGCGCCGCAGGCACTTTCTCGACGCTGCCGCCGATGAGAATCACATTGTAGGGCGCCTTGGCGGCATGACCTTGCGGCAGTGGGCCGGTGACCACGGTGACGTTATCGCAGCCCTGCGCCGAAAGCGCCGCTTTGGCTGCTTCCGCCAGTGTGGTATCGCTTTCCAGCGCCACGACGGATTTGGCCAGCCTGGACAGCAGCGCCGCGGAATAACCGGTGCCGCAGCCGACATCGAGCACCGAATCGCCGGCGTCGATCTCGGCCAACTGCAAAAGCTTGGCCAGTGGCGACGGCTCCATGAGGTAGCGCGCACCGCTGCCATCGGCGCCGTCGGAGATGCGGATATCCTCGTCGATATAGGCGAGAGCCTGTTGGCCGGCCCCGACAAAGGCCTCGCGCGGCACGGCAAGCATGGCATCGAGCAATGCTGCGTCGGTCACATCGGTGGTGCGGACCTGGCCGTCGACCATCTTGACGCGAAGTTCGGAGAAATCAGCGCTCATGTCCCAACCAATCCGTCAAAAGCCAATGCGCTGAAATGCGCTTGTCGCGCCGACACTGCGGCGCATTCGACCGGAACTCAAGCCCCCGGCATGCGGGAGCTGAAGCGACTGGAGGCCTCGCCCGGAATCGAACCGGGGTGCAAGGATTTGCAGTCCTCTGCGTAACCACTCCGCCACGAGGCCTCATCGCTCCCGGCGAGCGAACTCAATATGGTGGCAGCGGAAGGTCGTCAAGCGTCCGCGCGGCATTCCGGCGCGCTTTCCTCATCAGTCTCCGCAACGTGGTTCCCGAGCGGTTTCAGCGCTTGGCGCACCGGCATATTGGCCGCTCGTCAAGCGTGCTGCGCGACCGGCGAAAATCGAACCCGCAGCTTTACGCAGCGGGAGCAAACCGGCTTCCACCGTAAACGCGCGGCTGACACCAGGGCTGCCGTTCTCAAGGAGATATTCGAGGGGAAGGTCTGCGAGGGGCTGGAAGCGAAGCGTCCGCTGAACCGGGACCGCGCGCCATCGCTTTCAATTTGGCCGGCGACGCCGTTCCCACCAGACGACGAACCGGCGCCGCAGGCGGCGCACCGCGGCAAATTCGTAGGAAAGCACCAAAAGGCCGAGCGGAATCATCCAGAAGCCGAGAATCGGCAGGAAACCGAGAAGGCCGAAAAACACCAGCACGATACCGATGGCGATCCTCAGCCCGCGCGAGCGCGGCATGGTGAACTCGCGCCCGAACACCGAGATTTTCCGCGCCGGTGCCTGGTTTTCGTCTGCTGCAGTCATGTCGAAAGTCGATCCGGTTGCCTTCGATAAAGCCATATGCGCTAAAGGCTGCAATCGCCTTTCAGGTTCCGCCGACCAAGGTCCGACGGCGCCCAAGACGGCTCATATGTGGTGTCATCCGGCGATTGCCAGAAACCATTGGGTGAAAATGCGCTAAAAAATGCGAAATGCTTCTTTGCAAAGCCGAAAAGGGTTTGCTATAGGCTGCGCCACTCACATGAGAGCCTCTATTCCCCGGTAGCTCAGTGGTAGAGCAACCGGCTGTTAACCGGTTGGTCGCTGGTTCGAATCCGGCCCGGGGAGCCACCGCCTTTTCTAAGCCGTGGTGCGATCTTGTACACTACAGCGCCATTGTCCGCGCACTTCGGTCCGCTTAGCTTCTGCCAGAACGGCTGGTAACAGCTACGAAGCCGATCGAGGCAGTTTGGTGGGCATCGCGCCCCTGCCCTCGCCCGAAGGCAGCCTGATAACGCCCGGTATCATCTATGAAAATACCAAATCGGGAGGACGTTGGTGCAAACCAAGAAGATCATCAATGACGGCAATCGGGCCGTCGACGAGATGCTGGAAGGCATCCTGGCTGCGCATCCCCGCCATCTCAAAGCCGTTGACGGAAGCCCGCGCTCGATCATCGCCCGCGATGGACCGCGCCAAGGCAAGGTAGGCCTCGTCATTGGTGGCGGCTCGGGCCACGAGCCGAGTTTTCTCGGCTTCGTCGGCAAGGGGCTGGCCGACGCGGCGGCGATCGGCAATGTCTTCGCCTCTCCGCCGCCCGACCCGATCCTCGAATGCGCCAAGGCGGCGAGCGGCGGCGCCGGTGTGCTGTTCATGTACGGCAACTATGCCGGCGACGTCATGAATTTCGACATGGCGGCCGAGATGGCCGCGATGGACGACATCGAGGTGCGCACGGTGCTGAGCACCGACGACGTCGCTTCCGCGCCCGTTGGCGACAGGCACAAGCGGCGCGGTGTCGCAGGGAACTTCTTCATCTTCAAGGCGGCAGGCGCCGCTTGCGACCGCATGTTGTCTTTCGATGAATGCCAACGCATTGCCGGGAAAGCCAACGACCACACCTTTACCATGGGCGTCGCATTGGCGCCCTGTTCGTTGCCGCAAACCCGCCGGCCGAATTTCGAAATCGGACCCGACGAGATGGAGATCGGCATGGGCATCCATGGCGAACCCGGCATCGCACGCGGAAAACTCAAAACGGCCGACGAGATCACTGACGAAATGCTGGACAGGATTCTCGCCGAGATGGCGCCGGCACGCGGCGAGAAGGTCGCCGTGCTGGTCAATTCGCTGGGTTCGACGCCGCTGATGGAACTCTACATCATGAACCGGCGCGTGAAGCAGAGGCTTGACGATATCGGTGTATCCATTCACGCAAGCTGGGTCGGCAATTACTGCACCTCGCTCGAAATGGCCGGCGCTTCGATTACGCTGCACCACCTCGACGACGAGTTGCAAACGATGCTCGACCACCCTTGCGACTGCGCCATGTTCCGCGCCGGGTAAACTTGGTGAACGGCAAGGAACAAGAGATGACGACAATCGACACCACCCGCCTTGCCGCGATGTTCGCGGCCATCGCCGACGCCATGTCAGCCGACCGGGATCGGTTGTGCGCGCTTGACGGGGTGATCGGCGATGCCGACCACGGCATTGCCATGGAGCTTGGATTTTCCGCGGCACGCGATGCGGTGGCCGCATTGGATACCGGCACCACCGATCCGACCATCTTGCTGAACACGGCGGCGAAGTCGTTCCTCAATGCCGTCGGCGCCTCCTCGGGCCCGCTCTATGCCACGGCATTCATGCGCGGCGCGGCCGCCGTCAAGGGCAAGGCGACGCTCGACGACGCCGACGCGGTCGCTATGTTCCAAGCGATGGCCAGAGGCATTCAGGATCGCGGCAAGGCCGAGCCTGGCGAAAAGACGATGATCGATGCGTGGGCGCCGGCCGCGAGGGCTGCGGGCGAGGCACTGGCCGCCGGCAAGGGGCTGGCCGGCAGCCTCGCGGCTGCAGCCGAGGCGGCAAAGGCCGGCGCGGAGGCGACCAAGGCGATGATCGCCACCAAGGGCCGGGCCTCCCGCCTCGGCGAACGCTCGCTTGGCCATATGGATCCAGGCGCGGCGTCCGCCGTAACCGTCATCGAGGCGATGCGGATCGCCTTGACCGGCTAGGTCGGGAGCGAATCCTCAGCGCTTCGCGTCGAGCCTGTCGACAGCCTGCACATTGGCGGCAGAGGGACCGTTCGGATCGAACTCCGAGGCCAGCCAGGCGTCGGCGATCGATTTGGCCAGTTCGGGGCCGATGACGCGCGCACCCATGGTGATGATCTGGGCATTGTTGGATTTCGCAGCGCGTTCCGCCGAATAGGTGTCGTGGGTTAGCGCGGCACGGATTCCGGGCACCTTGTTGGCCGAGATGCTGACGCCGATGCCGGTGCCGCAAAACAGGATGGCGCGGTCGTAATTGCCGTCGACAATTTCGTGGCCGACCGCAGCGGCAATATCGGCGTAGAATCCGGCCTGGCTGAGATCGACGACCTGCAGTTCTGGCTTGGTGGCGAGATGCTTGGCGATGACATCGAGCAGCGGCTTGCCGGCGCTGTCGGCTCCGAGTGCGATCTTCATGGCAATTAACTCCTTCGTTTTCGTGGTCAGCGCGCGATGGCGGCCGACGCCTTTTTGAGAATGTCGATATAGCCTTCCGCTTGCCATGCCGAGCGGCCGATGAACAGCCCATCGATATGCGGCTGGCCGATCAGTTCGGCCGCGTTGCCGGGATTGACGCTGCCGCCGTAGAGCACAAGCGGGGCGGTCGGCAACCGGGTTGCTGCGATCTGCTTGATCAGCGCCTGCTGCTTGTCGGCATAGTCGGCGCTGGCCGGGATGCCGTTTTCGCCGATCGCCCACACCGGTTCATAGGCAAACAGAATTTCCGCCGACAACTCATTGTTTGTGAGACCCTGCAGCGCGCCCAGAACCTGCGCGGTCAGGATTTCATCAGCGCGGCCGCCCTCGCGCTCGGCCAGCGTCTCGCCGACACAGATCAGCGGCACAAAGCCGTGCCTGACCGCCGCCGCCGTTTTCAGTCCTACGGTCCTGTCCGTCTCGCCAAAATGCTCGCGGCGTTCGCTATGGCCGAGTTCGATCAGGTCGAGCCCGCAATCCCTCAGCATCACCGGCGAAATCTCGCCCGTCCAGGCACCGGCGTCGGCCCAATGCATGTTCTGGGCGCCAACCTTGACGCGGGTGTTGGCGAGCGCCGCCTTGACCTGCCGCACCGCGGTGAAGGGCGGAATGACGAAAGGCTGTATCGCCGGATCGAAGCCGGGCACGAAGGCAGCCAATGCCTCGGCGAACTGCAGCGCCTCCGCCAGCGTCTTGTTCATTTTCCAGCTCGTGCCGACCCAATATGGGGCCATTCTTCTCTCCTTCGATCCGAAATTCGGATGTTTCCGGCCAGCGCGCCGGCCTACGGGCCGGCGCTTTCCCTCAAGCGCGAGGCTTGAGACTTTCGCGGCCGCTGTCGATGTAAGGCGCCCAGAAATCCACCGACTCACGGATCATTGCAATAACCTGATGATCGACCGGTTCCCTCTCCCGGAAGGAAAGTTCAAGGCAGATTTCATTGTCGGTTCCGCCACCCGCCCGCACGGCGTCGAGCAGCTTCTGCGGGATGATGCGGCCATCCTTGTTGTAGGCGGCGGTGAACGGCCAGTGCCCGCCCTTGTTCATCGACGATTGCTTGATGTGGATGATCGGCGATTGCAACGGGAACGCTTTCGCCCAGGCATAGGGATCAGTGTCGTCAGGATTGGGCGAGGTCACGTCGCCATGGTCGATGTCGACCATCATCTGCATCGGGATCGGCAGCTTGGCCGCATCGATGGCGCCCTGCAATTCGACGCAGCTTTCGATCGTGTGGCCAAACTCGCGGCCGACCGACATCGGTTCCCAGAAAAGGTAGGTCAGGCCCGCCGCCTTGGCGTGCTCGGCCACTTCGCGCCAGCATTCGAGCGCGATGTTGAGAAGTGCTGCGCGCCGGGTTGGATCGTCAAAATCCTTGTAGGTGAATATGGCGAACTGCGTGCCCATGCCCGACGCGCCGAGTTCGGCGGAGATGTCGGCGAAGGTCTTGAACCAATCGACATAATAGCGGCGCACATCCGCGTCCGGATGGCCGAAATGATTGAGCCGGCCATAGGGACCGGTCATACCCGAAGTGATCCGCACGCCGGTCCGCGCCAGGGCGCTGTTGAACAGGCGAACGAACTTGGCGATCGTTGCCGCCGGCCAGCCCGGATTGACGAATTCATGCGTCAGTTGCACGTCGCGGATGCCGATGCCATAGGCAATGGCGTCGATCAGATCGTCGGGATCGGCGAAGCGATTGACCAGCGGGTTGGTGTTCAGCGAAAGCGTGAAGGCCATCAGTTCACCGCCGCCATTGTCTTTGTGCACCAGTCTTCGAATGTTTTCCGCTCGGCCGCATTGATATGCAGCCCGTGTTTGGTCCGGCGTTCGAGAACGTCGGCGGCGGTCATCGCCCATTCGGTCTCGAACAGGAAGACAGCTTCGAGCTCATAGAAATCCGGGCCGAAACGACGGCCGAGATCGGCTTCGCCTTTTACGCCTTTCAGCAAGGCGCGCGTGCGCGTGCCGTAGCTGCGGGCATAGTGCTTCACCAGCGACGGGCTAAGCCACGAAAACTCGGCGTGCAGATCGCCCAGGAACTGCTCGAAATCCGCGTTGGGCAGGTCGCCTCCCGGCAGGGGAATTTTGGCTGTCCAGGCCTTCTTCATGGTCGGAAAGAAGGGCTGGATCTTTTCCAGCGCATGTTCGGACAGTTTGCGGAAGGTGGTGATCTTGCCGCCGAACACAGAAAGCAGCGGCGCGCCACCGTTCGGGGCGTCGAGTTCGAAGATGTAGTCGCGCGTCACCGCGCTCGGGTTGTCGGCATTGTCGTCATAGAGCGGACGCACGCCCGAGAAACTGTAGACCACGTCTTGCGCGGTCAGCTGCCGCTTGAAGTAGCGATTGACCACCTTGATCAGATAATTGATCTCGCTTGCCTCGGCGGCCACTTCTTCGGGCCGACCTTCATAAGGAATGTCGGTGGTGCCGATCAGCGCTAGATCGTTCTCATACGGGTTGACGAAGATCACCCGCTTGTCGTTGTTCTGGATGAGATAGGCCTGCCGTCCCTCCCAGAATTTCGGCACAACGATATGGCTTCCTTTCACCAAGCGAACGTTGCGGGTGGAATTCTGTCCAGCGACGCGGCTGACGATGTCATTCACCCATGGCCCGGCCGCGTTGACCAACCCGCGTGCGCGGGCCCTCGTCACAGCACCCGTGCGGCCATCCTGCATGTCGATCGACCACAGGCCGCCTTCGCGCCTGGCAGCAATACAGGCCGTGCGCGTGAAGACTTTTGCGCCACGCTGACTGGCGTCGAGCGCATTGAGCAACACCAGCCTGGCGTCATCGACCCAGCAGTCGGAATATTCGAAGCCGCGCTTGAATTCGTCCTTGATCGGCTCCCCTTCCGGCGCGGTCCTCAGGTTCAGCGTCCTCGTTCCCGGCAACCGCTTGCGGCCGCCAAGATGGTCGTAGAGAAACAGCCCGAGCCGAACCAGCCATGCCGGCCTGTCTTCGGGGCTGTGCGGCAGCACGAAGCGCATCGGCCAGATGATGTGCGGCGCCGCCTCAAGCAGCACCTCGCGCTCGATCAGCGCCTCGCGCACCAGCCGGAACTCGTAGTACTCGAGATAGCGCAGGCCCCCATGCACCAGCTTGCCGGAACGCGAGCTGGTGCCTTGCGCCAGATCGTCCTTCTCGCACAGGATGACCGACAGCCCGCGACCCGCGGCATCGCGCGCTATACCGGCGCCGTTGACGCCACCGCCGATCACGAAGAGATCGACAATATCCGTTGTATCGCTCAAGACTTAGCTCCTGTGCGGTGCGCCATCGATTTCCACACCGGATGCAGCGCCTGACGCGCCGCGACAAAGGACGGAAACAGCGCATCGTAGGTTTGCGAAAGCGCCTCGTCATAGGCGTCGCATTCGCCCAGCAGCGGCGTCACCCACTCGGCGCAGCAAACATCCATCGAGCGATAGACGCCAAGCCCGACCGCGGCCATCATCGCCGCACCCGCGGCGCCGGCTTCCTGGCGGCTGCTGGTCCTGACTTGCGCGCGGGTCGCCGCAGCGATGATACGGCGCAGCGACGGGCTGCGCGCGGCGCCGCCAGACAGGCGGATTTCGCCGGGCATGCTGCCCATTGCCTGGTAGCAATCGCGGGCCGCGAAGGCCAATCCTTCGAGAACTGCGCGCGCCAGATCGCCAAAACCGTGCTTGACGGAAAGCCCGATGAAGCCCGCGCGTGCGTCGGAGTCAACGAACGGTCCGCGTTCGCCGGCGAGCGAGATATAGGGCTGATAGACCAGCGATCCCGGCTCCGATCCTTCGACCCAGACATCGAGCGCTTTCAGCAATTCGTCGCCCGAAGGTTTTGCGCCGCTGGCGGTCAGCACGTCGCGCGCCAGGCCGAGCAGCCAGTCGATGTTGAGCGTCGCCGCCATATTGGATTGCAGTTGCGCATAGGCGCCGGGAACCGGCATGGCGATCGTGTAGCCGGACGCGTTGTCGTTGAGGATGACATCGTCGGCTGTGCGCGCCAGGCGCGTGTGGATGCCGGTCGAGCCGATGACCGTGCAGCCAACATTGCCGCTTGGATCATAGAGGCCGGCGCCGAGCGCGGTGCTGACCATGTCGACGTAGCCCAGCACCACCGGCGTGCCCGCAAGCAGGCCGGTCTCGCCTGCTGCCGACGCAGAAAGCGGATGATGGTCGGTCGTGCCTTCGAGCATGGGGGGCAGCAGGCGGCGGTGCGACGTCAGACGCAGAATGTCGAGCACCTCGTCGGAATAGCTGCGCGCGCGGAAATCGCCGAAGGTGAATGTTCCCTCCGAAGGATCGGTGGCGCGCTCGCCGGTCATCTTGAAATAGAGCCAGTCCTTGCAGTGAAAGGCAGTGGCGGCGCGCTCCAGGATTTCCGGGCTGTTTTTCTTCAGCCAGCTGAGCTGAGCGCCCTGCTGGCAGGCGTTGAGCCCGGTGCCGGTGATCTCGAACCGCGTGCGATCCCGGGGATCGCCGCGCATCTCGTCCACCAGATGTCCGGCGCGCGCATCGAGCCAGAGCCACGCGCGCCCGACCGGCATGCCGTCGCCATCGATCAGCCAGGTGCCGTCGCCCTGCCCGGTGACCGCGACGGCCGCGGTTCGCCGCGCGAGGTCTGGAATTTTCGTCGCCAGATCGAGAACGGTCAGCACCATGTCGCGCCAGGTCTGATTAAGGTCCTGTTCGGCGCCGCCGCCTTCCAGCGTGACGAAGCTGTTGGTCACCGATGCCATGGCGAGCTGCCGCCCCGATAGATCGAAAGCGACCGATTTGATCACGGACGTTCCCGCGTCGATCCCGATCAGCAGGTCTTTCATGCCGCAAGTTCCGGATGGTTATGAAGGCAAGTCACAAGGAGCAGTCTTTGTTGTCTCGAAGCCATGGAAGAGCCAGGGAGTGTCCGCGAAGGACACCCCCTGAGCAGGTTTTTATTCCGACAGCACGAAGGGTGCGGTGTACTTGTCCACATTGTCCTTGGTGATGAGCAGGCAATCGAACAGTTGCTTCTCGCTGGTGGCGCCGGTAGCGCCCGTCTTGATGAACGAGTCGGCCTGCTGCACGGCCTTGGCCGAGAAGATGGCCACCGGCTGAAGCACGGTGTACTGCAGTTCGCCGGACTTGATGGCCGCAACCGCATCCGGGGAGCCGTCAAAGCCGCCGACCTTGATGCCGGCGAGCTTGCCGGCTTCCTTCAGCGCCGCAACCGCGCCAAGCGCCATTTCGTCGTTGCCGCTGATCACCGCGATGATGTCGGGATTGGCCTGCAGCATGCTCTGCATCTTGTCGTGTCCCTGGGTACGATCCCAGTTGGCGACCTGCGAAGCGGCCTTTTCGAGATCCGGATACTGGCTCAGCACAGTCGCATAGCCGTTCGAGCGCGTGGCGGCGTTGTTGTCCGAGGGGGCGCCGAGCAGTTCGACATACTTGCCCTTTTCACCGACCGCCTGCACCCACTGCTGGGCGCCGAGAGCCGCACCCTGGGCGTTGTTGGAGACGAGCTGTCCCTTGGCAAGACCTTCCTGGTTGATCTCGGCATTGACGAGGAAAACCGGGATGTTGGCGGCAATCGCCTTCTTCACCGCGCCGACCGAACCATCGGCATTGGCCGGGTCGAGGATGATCGCCACCGACTTGTTGGTGATGGCGGTGTCGATCAGATTGCTTTCGGTATTGGTGTCGCCCTTGTGGGCGGCGACGTTGGCTGTATAGCCAAGCTTTTCGGCTTCGGCCTTGGCGACGTTGCCTTCGGTCAGCCAGTAGGGGTTGGCCGGATCGTTGACGATGATCGAGATCAGGCCCGCGGCCGATGCGGCTGCGCTAAACCCGACCACCATCGCGGCGGCAAGCAAACTTCTAAGCACGATTTTCATGTACATTCCTCCAATGATTTTACGCGGTCTTGCTGCCAGTCAGCTGGCAGTCTTCCCTTGGGCAGGATTGGCCGGTTCGGCCTTCCCCCGTTTCTGAGAAGTCGGTTGGCCGCCCGTCGAAGCTGGAAGCTTGCTACGGCGGCGATACTGAACGGCATTGAGGAGCACGGCGAGCACGATGACGGCGCCGGTGAACACTGTCTGCCAGTAGGATGAGATGCCGATGATCACCAGACCATCGGATAGGAAGCCGATGACGAAGGCTCCGAGCAAGGTGCCGCGAATGTTGCCGCGCCCGCCGGTGAGTGCGGCGCCGCCGATGACCACGGCGGCGATGGCCGTCAGTTCGTAGGTGGTGCCGGCGGTCGGCCCGGCCGAGGTCAGCTGCGAGGACAGGATCAGGCCGGCAATGGCGGCGCAGATGCCCGACAGCACATAGACCGAAATCTGCACGGTCTTGACCGGAACGCCGGAGAGTTCGGCGGCGCGCTCATTGCCGCCCGAGGCGTAGAGCCAGCGTCCAAAGGCGGTGCGGTTCAGGACGATGCTGCCGATCAGCGCGATAACCGCCAGCACCACCACGCCGGTCGGCACGCCGAACAGGCGGTTGAAGCCGAGAGCATCGAAACCGGTGTTGCCCAACTCCGGCTTGCCGCCGAGATTGTTGTAGGTCAGGCCGCTGGTCATCAGCAGTGCCAGGCCGCGCGCCATGTACATGACGCCGAGCGTGGCGACGAAGGCCGGAACCTTGAACCGCGCGATCAGCACGCCGTTGATAAGCCCGACGGCCGCACCCAGCATGCAGGCCAGCACCGCGACCACCCAGACCGGCGGGTAGAGAACGACGCCCAGCCAGGTCAGCGTCACGCCCTGCATCAGAAACCCAGCGACGACGCCGGCAAGCCCGAGCGTCGACCCCACCGACAGGTCGATGCCGCCATTGAGAATGACCAGCAGCATGCCGACGGCGAGAATCCCGAAGATGGCGACATGCGAGGCCATGGTCAGGAAATTCGCCACCGAGAGGTAATAGGGCGACAGGATCGAGAAGACGACAATGATGACGATCAGGGCAAAGAAGGCCCGGCCTTCGAGCAGCAGCTTGGCCACGTCGAAGCCCTCGCCGCCCGCATTGGGGCTGGACTGTTTGCTGGCCTGGCTGACATCGCTCATGGGTCGGGGCTCCGAAATTCTATGGTCAGGCGACCACGGCTTCGCCGGAGGCGGCCATGATCTGCTCTTTGGTGGCGTTGGCGCCGAATTCGGCTGAAATCTTGCCGCGCCGCATCACGACGATGCGATGGGCGATGCTGAGGCACTCATTGACCTCCGAAGTCGAGAAGACGACCGCCAAGCCTTGCGCGGCGCGCTCGCTGAGCAAGCGAAAGACTTCGGCCTTGGCGCCGACATCGATGCCGCGGCTCGGCTCGTCGAGAAGGATGACCTTGGGATCTGTCGTCAGCATCTTGCCGATGACGACCTTCTGCTGGTTGCCGCCCGACAGCGATCCGATCATGGCGTTGCCGCCCGCGGTCTTGATGGTCACCCTGCGGATCGAATCGTCGATCAGTGCGCGTTCCCTCGGCCGGGAGAGGAACAGGCCTTTCGCGAACGCCTCGATGCTGGCAAGCGACAGATTGCGGCCGACGGTCATGGTCTGAACCAGGCCATCGCGCTGGCGATCCTCGGGGACCAGAACCAGACCTCGGGCGATGCGCTGGGCAATGGTCAGCCCCGAAACGTCCTCACCCTCCAGCAGCGCCCGCCCGCCCGCCATGGGCACACGGCCGGCGACGGCCTCCAGCAATTCCGTGCGGCCCGCGCCCATCAGCCCATAGATGCAGACGATCTCGCCCGCTTTGACATCCAGCGACAGATGATCGACGACGTAGCCTGAACCCGAAGCGTCGGTGACGCTGACATCCTCGATCGAAAGCGCCACCGCGCCGAACTCGTGGCCGGTCGGCGGCGAGCCGAGATCGAAATTCTCGCCCACCATGTTGCGGACGATCCATTCGAGGTCGATGTCCTTGGCCTCGGCCGTTGCCGTGATCGCCCCGTCACGCAGCACGACGGCGTAGTCGGTGATCTGCAGCGCCTCTTCGAGGTGATGCGAGATGTAGACGATGGAGACACCGCGGCTGGTCAGATCGCGGATCACCTTGAACAGCACCTCCACCTCGGTCGCACTGAGTGCGGAGGTCGGCTCGTCCATGATCAGGATGCGGGAATCGACCGACAGCGCGCGTGCGATCTCGACGATCTGTTGCTGCCCCAGGCGCAGGTCCTCGACCAGGGTCATCGGATCGATGTCTTCTTCGAGGTCGGCCATCAGCGCCCGCGCCTGGCGCGCCTCCTCGGCGAAGTCGAGGCCGGTTCTGGTGCGCAGTTCGCGGCCCATGAAGATGTTGTCGCGAACGCTCAGATTCGGCGCCAGGCTGAGCTCCTGGTGGATGATCGAAATGCCGCGATCGCGCGCGTCCGAAGACGAGGCAAAGCTGACGAGATTGCCGTCGAGCACGATGTCGCCGGATGTCGGCGTCACCACGCCGGACAGGATCTTCATCAGCGTCGATTTGCCGGCGCCATTCTCTCCGAACAGGGTGGTGACCTTGCCGCGATGGATGTCGAAGTTGACGCCCTTGAGCGCGTGGACGCCGCCATACGACATGACGACATTGCGCGCCGAAAGCACGGCATCGCCATTCGCGGGTTCTGTGCCGGCAGCCATTGTCATTTGATGTCCAGCCTCACCGGTGTGACCAGCCAGCCCTTCGGATTGACCAGCTTGAAGACGCCGACCACCGCTATTGTCTTGCCGGTCAAGGCACTGGTATCGACTTTCGCCAGCACCTCCTTCTTCATCTCGTTGTTCAGCGCCGAGCCGGCGTCCTGATACTCGATCTGGTTGGTGAACTGACCAAAGGTGATCTTGCCGGTGGCGTCGCGAAGCTCGGTTCCGTTGATCGCCGGCCCAGTCTGCACGCGGACCGTCAACGTGTCTGGCAAACCGTCGACGGCGACCTTGTAGATGCCCGATTTTCCCTCGCCGACGACGCCGGTGAACTTGACCGAGATGACCGGTCCGACTCCCGCCGGCACGCCATATTCCTTTTCGGCCGTCGCCCTGTCCTTGGCGATCGCCGTTGCCACCGTTGCGGCGTCGGCGGCACGCGCTTCGACATCGGCTTGCACCTTGGGGAATTCAGATTTGCCGTAGTCGGCCGCCGAAAACACGGCGTTGCGAACATCGCCGGCAGAGCCGATCTTGATCACCTTGGTATCGAGCGCCATGGCGCCGAGCAGAACCACAACCGCAGCGCCGGCAAGCACCCGGCGCAGGCCGGGCGAAGCTTGCCGGGCGGTGGCCTTCGCGCTCATGATGCAACCACCAGCGGTGCGGATTGTCCGTTGTCACGCATTCGAAGTTCCTCCGTTCACGCAGCGCTTCGCGGTCCCGGCTGCATCGTCGAGCTCGACCAGCGCGCGGGCCGTGCATTCGTCGGTGATCAGGCCGCTGAGATAACGGCTTTCGAGTACTGCCTTGATGGCGCGCACCTTCACCTTGCCGCCGGCGACGGCAACGATCCTGCGGCCCTTCAACTGATCGCGCGGAAGCGCCAGTATTCTTTCCGACAGCGCCGTTTCGACCGGACGCCCCTTGTCGTCGAAGAAATGCGCCAGCAATTCACCAACGCCGCCGTCACGCTTGACCTCGTCGATTTCGGAAGGCTCGATCATGCCGGTGGCGACCAGCGACGCCTCCCGCTCGGCCGTGCCTATTCCGACGAACATCAGGTCGGACCGGCTGGCGAGAGCGAACACATCGCTGATGCCGCGCTGGCCAAGCAGCACTTCGCGGTCCTCGGCGGTATTGGCGACAAAAGGCACCGGCATGACGAAAGCCTGCGCGCCGGTCCGCTCTGCCAGGCGATGCATGACGTCGTGCGGGTTGGCGGCGAATTTGCGCGTCACGCCGCCAAGCAGCGAGACGAAACGGATGTGAGCAGCAGTTGCGCGCGTCAGATATTCGACGCTGGCGGCAAGCGTGCGGCCATGGCCGACGCCGATCAGCATGTCTTCGCCGCGATCGATTTCGCGCTTCAGGAACTGGGCGCCGGCAATGCCCAGCCCCTTGAGCGGCAGTTCGTCCTGATCGAGATCGGGAACCACCTCGCAATAGTGGAGCCCATAGGCGGCGATCAGGCGCTGTTCCAGGTCGACGCATTCGGCGACGTCGCCGTCGATGAAGACCCTGACCAGACCTTCCTGGTTGGCCTTGGTGATCAGCCTATGCGCCTTGAGGCTGGTCAGGCCAAGCCGCTTGGCCACCTGGGCCTGGGTCAGACCACCGGCATAGTGCAGCCAGGCCGCGCGCGTGGCGAGGCTGGATTCATGGTCGCGGTTTGCGCTTCCGCCGGAATTCAAGCCATCCCCTCCCCAGGGTGATAATATTATCTTTGTGTGCAAAAATTTTCATACCTTTGCACCGCTGTCAATCCCTCCGCAGATGGTTGCCTCAGCCGACGTTCGGCAGCCAACGCGAGCCTATTAGAAGGTAAGCATACAATTGACCATACGGTAGTGTTAATTTAACGTCAATTTGTGTTACCGGATCCAGTGACGGCATGAGCCCGTAGGCGCCGGCAAATCCCAATCCGGGTGCAAAATGGGAAGGTTGATGCACAGGGCGCAACAAGGGCAAATCGATCGGATTGCCTCAGGAAAAGCTAGGCGTCGGCGATCAAGCGATCAGTCCAGCCGCATCAGGTTCCTGCCTTCGAGCTCGACAACAGCGGCTTCGACCTCCCGCGTGAGGCGCTCGGTGCTCCACCCCAACGCCCGCCCCGCGATCGCGGCAATCTCCTGCAGGTCGCGGCTCGTCAGCGAGCCGCCTATCGCCAACGTGCTGCGGCGCATAACGACATCGGCCAGATGTTCGACGAACTCGTTGCGCGCGATGTAGTCGATTTCCGCCTTGCCGTAGCCGCCGGAGTCCGGCAGGCAACCCTCATCATCCAACCCGTGCCTGGCGATCTCAACGGCTCTGGTCCCGTAGCGCGACAGCAATTGATCAAGGCGCCCTTCCCCGGCGCCCGTTGCCTGCTGTGCCTCAGCCAGCCAGTCCGCGCGCGCGGCGGCATTGGCCGGAAAATCCCGCCCACCGCCGATCGGCATCGACTGAGTCGACATCTTGCGGCTGCGCTGCAAGCGCTTGAGTACGGTATCAGTGACTTCCTCGGCAAAGCCGCGGAACGTCGTCCATTTGCCGCCGACCAGCGAAATGACTGCAAAGGGCCTGTTGCCGTCCGGCTCGGCAACGGGCGCCGAATGATCGCGGCTGATCAGTCCGGGCGTCGCTGCTTCAGACGTCGGCAGCGGCCGGATGCCGCTATAGGCGTAGACGATCTGGTCGCGCTCGAACGCCATGCCCGGCAGCAGCGTTCGCACGCTGTCGAGCAGATAGTCGACTTCTTCGGGTTCGCAGCGGACCGCGTCCGGATTGTCGGCCTTGATGTCGGTCGAGCCGACCAGCGCCAGGCCGAGATAGTCGTAGACCAGGCAGATGCGGCCGTCATCGGCCTCGAAATAGAGCATGCGCCCGGCGAGGCTTTTGACCAGTTCGTCATGCCTTAAAAGGATATGCGAGCCCTTGGTGCCGCCGATCATCTTCGATGGAGCACCAAGCAGCGCGTTGACGTCGTCGATCCACGGACCGGCGGCGTTCACCACCAGCTTCGGCCGCACCGAAAAGGCCGCGCCGTTTTCCGGCTGGAAGGTGAGCACGCCATTGGCTGAAGCCGCCAGTGTCGTGTAGTTGGCACCGGCAGACGCCGCGTGAGCCTGCAAGCCGTCGAGGATCAGTTCCAGCACCAGCCTTTCCGGGTGACTTATCTTGGCGTCGTAGTAGGTGCCGGTGGCGACGATCGCCGGATTGAGCGCCGGCATCTCAACAAGCGCCTGCCGCCGCCCGACCATGCGGTGGCGCGGCATGACCTGGTTTCGTGAACCGTAGAAATCGTAGATCATCAAGCCGATCTTGATCAGTATGGCGCCGCGGCTGCGCGGCGCGCTGGTCGAGCCGAACAGCGTTCGCAACGCCGCGAGCATGCCCTTGCTCCACGAGAAGATCGGGATGACGGTCGGCAGCGGGCTGACATAGTGCGGCGCGTTTTGAAGAAGCAGATTGCGTTCGAGCGTCGACTGCGCCACCAGCCCGAACTCGCCGGTCTCGAGATATTTCAAGCCGCCGTGGATGAGCCTCGACGGCGCGGCACTGGTGCCCGAGCCGAAATCCGCCTTTTCGACGATCAGGCAGCTGACACCTTGCGCGCACAGATCGCGAAACAGCCCAGCCCCGTTGATGCCGGCGCCAAGAATGACGACGTCGACTTCGCCGGTCCCGGCCATCGCGGCGAGACGCCCTGCGGGATTGTCCGCCCCGGCTCCATCTGCTGGGTTCATGGCGCCTTCGTCTTGACGATGCGCAACTTCACCCCCGCCCGTTCGAGGCTCTGCGCCTGCGCATCGCCCAGGCCCTCGGTCACCAGCACGGCGTCGAAACTGGTCAGATCGTCGAAGACATGCAGCGCGATCCGGTCGAATTTTGCGTGGTCGACCAAAAGGATGCGCTTCACGGAGGCGGTCATCATCGCCTGCTTGACCCGCACGACATTCGGATCCTGGATGAAAGCAGTGGTTCCGGTGACGGCCGAAGCCGAACAGATCAGCACATTGGCGCGCAACTGCGCCACGGCGTTCTCGCAGACAATGCCGATATAGGCATTGTAAGTGGGATGATACTGGCCGCCGAGGCAGATGAAATCGATATCGTCCACATTGATCAATTGGCCCGCCGTCGAAACGCTGTTGGAAATGACGGTCAGCGGCTTGACGTCGAGCAGCAGCGTCGCGACCGCGTTTGCCGTCGATGAATCGTCCAGCATCACCACCTGGCCGGCCTCGATATAATCCAGTGCCGCCCGCGCCAGTGCATCCTTCTCGGCTCGATTGACGGTCACCCGGTAGCGGAAAGCGCTCTCGTAGAGGCCGGAAGGCTGGACCGTCACCGCACCGTGCAGCTTGCGCAGCACGCCCTGCTGCGCCAGCCGGTCGATATGCCGGTGGATGGTCATGCGCGACACGCCGAAATGCTCGACCAGATCATCGATGCGCACCTGGCCGAGCTTGATCACATAATCGGCGATCTCTTCGCGTCGTTCGTCGGCCTTGATCATGCGTTTACCCCCGCCAGCCTTTCGATATCAGGCCAATGCGACTTCAGCTGCTCGGCTATGCGGCAGTAGAGCGAAAACCGCTCATTGAACACAGCACTGGAGGCGGGCACGGGTTGATACGTCCGCTCCGTCATCCCGACCTGCCTGGCGCCCTGTTGCGGCGTCGCGAAGATCCCGACCGCGGCACCTGCGCAAAGCGCGGCACCGAGGGCCGCGGTCTCATCCGTCGAGGTGACGGTGACCGGGGCGTTCAGCACGTCGGCAAACATCTGCACGAAGGCAGGATTACGCGAGCCGCCGCCGGTCAGGCGGATCTCGCTGATAGCAAAGCCTTCGCGCAAAGCCTCGACATGGGTGCGGTGATTGAAGGCGATGCCTTCCAGAACCGCCTTCAGCATGTCGCCGCGATTGTGCCAGCCATGCAGGCCGACAAAGCTGCCGCTGGCCAAATCGCCATAGGGAGAGCCGAACAGATAGGGATGAAACAGGATGGTCGAAGGCTTCTTCAACGCCGCGTCGATCTCTCCCGCCAGCAATTCGTGGAGGGAGCCGCCATCCGTCCTGTCCTGCTCCGCGCGGCAAAACGTGTCGAGAAACCAGTCGTAGTTCGCGGTCGAGGCCGGCGAGATCGACATGTTGTTCCAACGGCCCGCGTCGATGGCGTTGCGGCAGAACCAACGCCGGTCGACGCGCGGTTGCGAAGAGACGACTTCATTGATGGAATAGGTGCCGGCGACGATGGCGAGCACGCCGTCTTCATGGCCGCCCATGCCAAGCGCCGATGCGGCCACGTCGTGCAGGCCGCAGGCGACCGGTGTTCCCTTGCGAAGGCCGGTCCTTTCGGCGGCATCGGCTGTGACTTGACCGGCGATGTCAGCGGAATGCGCCACCGGCGGCAGCGCGTTGAACAGATCCTCCAACCCGAAGATGCGCAGCGCTTCAGGCGCATAGGCTTGCGTGCGAAAATCCGTGAATGAAGTGCTGGCCTCCGTGCGGTCGGTCCCGATCGTGCCGGTCAGGCAAAAGCGCAGCCAGTCCTTGCAGGCCAGCACATGGCCGATGCGGCCATAGCGATCAGGATCGTTCTGCTTGAGCCACGCCAGCAGCGCCGACGGCGCCGAAACATGCGGCGTCTGGCCCGTCGTCGCCAGCGCATCGGTGAAAACGGTACCGGCGGACCACCTGTCGACAATGTCGCCGGCGCGGCTGTCGAGCGACAGGATGCCTGGTCCCAAAGGCTGACGATCATGATCGAGCAGATAGAGACCATCGCCATGCGCGGTCGCCGCCACCGCCTTGATGTCTTCCGCCGGCCTGCCGGAGAGCGCGATCGCCTCCTTGATGGCGTCGGCTGTTGCTTGCCACAGGCCTGACATGTCGCGCTCCACCCAGCGCGCGTGGGGCATCGATTGCGGCACCCGGCGACGCGCCACGGACAATTGCGTGCCGTCGGCATCGAAGATGACCGCCTTGGTGACCGTGAGGCCGTTATCGATTCCGAGCAGGCTGGGCATGATCACCGCCTCTTTCAGCATTGGCGATTGCTACAGGGCGATCCTGCAGTCTGATGCAAGGGCGAAACACATGGCGACAACCCCGATAGAGCAAGGCGGATAAATGGCAAAAGTACCTTGCCCGGACAAAACACCCATATCTTTATGTGAATTTAACGTCAACATGCGCGACAAAAACCGCTACGGCGCCGTTAGAGGGCATGAATGGATCTCGCCGTTGCCAGGCGACGCGTAATCAGCTGCTAAGGCCGTCACGGATGGCGCTGAAATAGCGGTCGGTTCCAACCTGCCCGCCCTTGAGTGCCACCTCCAGCCCATCGATCGCCTTGACGCGCGAGTGAGCGACGCAAAGCGGCGAGCCCGGCGACGCCGGCAACGGCATCCGCACGGTCAGCGCATCGACACCCATCTGGCCGAGCGCGTGGCTCGACGTATCGCCGCCGGCAACGACCACGCGCTGCAACTTCTGCTCGATGGTCAGCGCGCGAAGCAGTTCGCCGAGGCCCCGCCCGAGCTTGTGGCGGGCGCCTTCCTGGCGGTCGATTTCGCCCCCCCTATCGGCCGCGGGTCCAAGGGCCGTGTAGAGAACGACGCTGCGCCCGGCTTCCAGACTGGCGCGACCGGCTGCCGTCGCGCGTGCGATCGCATCTCCGGAAGCTTCGGAGATCAGTTCGACGGGATCGACCTCGATGCCATCGAAGCCGTCGGTCAAAGCGTGCCGGATCTGTCGTTCGGTCGTCGGCGAACAACTGCCCGAGACGACCGCGATCCGGTCGGCGGCACCTGGCGGCGAAAATCCTGGCTCAGCTCTGACTGTCCCGTTCGACACCCATTCGGCCAGCAGCGCATATTCGATCCCGGACGAGCCGACGACGAACGAACCGCCCGGCTTGCGGGCGCGCCATATCCCCTTGCCGGCAAGCGCCTGCGTCTCGAGGCTGTCGACATCGACAAGTACGATGTCGGTGCCCTCGGCGAGCAAGCGGTCGAAGGCTTCCGAGCGCGACACCGACTGCAACGTCGCGAGATCGACCAGCCCCGATGTGAGCTCCGTCTGCCGCGACAGATGGATCAGCAGGTCGGATTCATCCATCGGCGTCGTCGGGTGGCGGCTCATCACCGGATGGCGGTCGATGCGGAAATACTTTTC
This sequence comes from Mesorhizobium sp. LSJC269B00, assembly GCF_000502815.1. Lineage (NCBI taxonomy): Bacteria > Pseudomonadati > Pseudomonadota > Alphaproteobacteria > Hyphomicrobiales > Phyllobacteriaceae > Mesorhizobium > Mesorhizobium sp. LSJC269B00. The sequence goes on along the minus strand of NZ_AYVN01000005.1, from coordinate 154,703 downwards.
ACGATAGGCCGCGAACAAATGACCGAAGGCGGTGTAACGCTTGAGCTGCGGCGCCCCAACCAGCAGCGGCACGCTGTCCTGAGCGAAAACCGAGCGGCCGATCTCGATGGCGCGACCGATGCTGCCGATCGTCGGACTGGAATCGAAGGTCGAGCAGACCTTGTAGTGACAGATCGCGGCATTCAGCGTCTTCAGCCAAGCGAAGGCATCGCTCAGATGCGTGTCCATCCATTGTGGCGTCTCGCTGCGGCTGGTGCCGGCCAATCCAATGGCGCGGCAGTGGCTGAACTGCGCAAGCATGGCCGCGTCCGGCTGGCGCATGAACAGCACGGTCGGCACGCCGCCGAGTTCGAGCGCTTCCATGACGTCGGTCGAGCCGGTGAGGTCGTCGCCATAATAGCTGAGAAGCAGGTCTTGCATTGCTTCAGGCCGCTTTGCCGTCGCCGAATTTTTCGATCGACCGCGCCAGCTCCGGATGGCTCAAGGCGAAATCCGCCAGCGGAATGCCGTCGACCGCCGCCTGCCAGGCTTGCTGCACGGCACGCACCCCGGCGCCCGGTCCATCCGGATGGCTGACGATGCCGCCGCCGCACAGATAGAGCAGATCGACCGTCCGGCCGGTCCGTTCATAGGTCTCGGGTGCTTGCCCGCCCCATTGGCCGGAGCCCGCCACAGGCAAGGCGCAATCCTCAGGCGCAAAAATCGGCGTCGTCACCGCCTTGAAGGACTCGACGAAAGACGCGTCCGGCTCCCAGTATTTCGATTGGATGCCGTTGATCTGGAACTGGTCGACGCCGAGCAGCCGCCAGAACTGTTGCCAGACCTTGAAGTTCATACCGAGGCCGGGATGGCGGGTGAGGATGTCCCAGCCGTTGCGATGAGCGTGAAGCACCAGGCTGGAGCGTTTTCTCAAGAAGGCCAGGCCACCGAAACCGACGGAGTTGATGTTGACCACCGCGCAATTGCCGCCGGCCTTGGCCACCAGATCGTGTTTGCGCATCATCTCGTCCGGGTCGGCATGCGAGATGCCGAAGGCATACATCACCTTCTTGCCGGTCCTCTGCTCGTGGTCGAGGATCAGCGGCATGATTGCCTTTACCCGCTCCGCCAGCGGCGAATAGGCTGGGCTCATCAGCTTCTCATCGTCCTTGATGAAATCGACACCGGCGGCGATCAGCTCGCCCACCATCGCGGCGGTCTCGGGGGGCCGCAGCCCCAGCGCCGGCTTGACGATGGTGCCGATGATCGGCCGATCCGTGACACCTGTCAGCCTGCGGCTGCCGGCGACGCCGAATTGCGGACCTGGATGCGCGCCGCGGAATTGCTCCGGCAGCTTCATGTCGACAACGCGAATGCCGGACAGGCCCTTGATCGAATAGGCGCCGCCGATGGCAATGGTCATCAGAGCCGACAGGTCGTGGCCGATGGCATCGAATGGAAAGGCGATGTCGACATCCGCGCGCTTGAACGGCCCGTTACCGGCCTCGGGAATGGAGGGGCGAAGTGCGTCCGGCAGGTGCCGAATGGCCAGGACACGCGCGGCCACCCGGGCTTTCAGTTCCTCGGTCTCGCCGGGCAGCGCGACGAAGGTTCCAGTCGACTGGTCGCTGGCGATCTTGGCTGCCAGCCTCTCGATGCTGCCTGATGTCTCGATGCGGTAGGTGAACGTGATCATGGTTCGTTGTCTGAGGCCGCAGGGGGTTCGAAAAGAGTTCCTTGATCGTCGAAACCTGGTATAATGAGTACATAAGCTTTGCAAGTGATATCCTGTCTGGCGGGGTACGGTCGAGCGGTCAGACAGGCGTTCCGAAAATCGCGGTGGCAGTGCTAGATAGACACAGGTCAAGGGAGTGATTCGCGACGATGAACCGTTCGGAGCCGATCGTCCGGCGCAAACTTTCCGACGAAGTGTTTTTGCGGCTGAAGCGCCTGATCACCAGCGGAGAATTGACGCCGGGCGACGACATGCCGTCGGAGCGCGAGTTGATGGAGCGCTTCGAGGTCGGCCGTCCAGCGATCCGCGAGGCGATGCAGGCGCTGAGCAATATGGGCCTCGTCGCGATCTCGCATGGGGAACGCGCCAAGGTGCTGCAGCTGACCGCCAAGTCGATCATCAAGCAGGTCGATGGCGCAGCCAAGATCATCCTGTCGTCGTCGAAGGACACGTTGGAACACCTGAAAACGGCGCGCATCTTCTTCGAGCGCGGTATGGTCAGGGAAGCCGCCGAAAACGCCACTGCCGAGGACGTTGAGCAGCTGCGGGCCACAATTGCCGAACAGCGTGGCTTTCGCGGCGATTCCGAGGCTTTCATTTCAGCCGACATGAAGTTTCACACCCAGATCGCGGCCATTTCAGGCAACCCGATCTATATCGCCGTCAGCGAGGCGATGCTCGGTTGGCTGAAGGAATATCACACCGAAATGCTGATCTGGACCGGCAAGGAACAGTTCACGCTGACCGAGCATGAAGAGATCATCGGCCGCATCGAGAAGAAGGATGCCGACGGCGCCGAGAAGGCGATGATCAAGCACCTCGAGCGCTCGCGCGCGCTTTATGTGATGAACTCCGGCAACTGATTTCAGCTGATCCGCGTGATCGCGTAAGGGGTCATCACCAGTTGGCCTCGGCCAAGCGCTGAGATGTCGACCGTCACGTCGTCCGCCGTCAGGTTCGCCAGCCACGCCACGGTCTTGCCCGAAGCGGAGCGGCCGGCCAGCGCCAGCACCTTGGTCTCGTCGCTCGTTTTCGTCGCCACATACGTAAGGCCGGCCAGTTCGCAAAGCCCCTTGATGGCATCGAAGATCGGCCGAGGCGATCCTTCCGCGACGGGTTCGCCGGATGCTGCGAGCACGCCGAAGGGCCCGGCGAAGCCGGACAGCGTGAGCAGTTCCAGCCCGGCCGGCGCGACACGCGCGGCATAGCCGATCGTCCATGCGGCAGCGAACAGGCCGGCATGACGAGGGTCGCGATCGGCCATGGCGATGCGCTGTCCCCCGGGATTGCCCTTGGTCGCGCCGCCATAGGGGTTCTGGCGCATGGCGAGCGTCGACGGACCGATGCGGTAGGGCTTTGCCCCGAAGATCGCCCGCGTCGACGCGGTGATGAAGGGCAGCGCCTCCAGCGACTGCATGACGCTGAGATCGTCGGCAGCGTGCACGATCGGGCACGTGCAGTGGGTGACGAAATCGAGCAGGCCCCCCGGCACGCGCTTGCGGTTGAGCTCGGTGAAATAGCTGAACATGCCGCCACCAAGCCGGATATCGGGAAAGGCGCGCCGCGCCGCGTCATAGACGTCTTCGAGCGGCGGACAGTCCGGCCACGCACTGCCCGGCGGTGTCGACTGCCGGTCAACCGAAGGCGAGACGGCAATGGCCGAAAGCTTCAACCCGGCTTGACGCACCATGTCGGCAACGCCTGACAGCTCGGCATCGAGGTCGCCCGCGCAGGCAACGACGCATTCCAGCGTCGTCTGCACCGGATAGGCGGCGGTGAGCCTTGCATAAGACTGCAATGCTTCGAGACCGTGGCCGCGCGTCGGATCGTAGTGGAAGACAAGTTGCTGCGGGCCGAGCTCGGTCAATGTCGAAAGATTTGCGAGCGCTGCTTCGACCTCATCCGGGTAGATGATCACGCCGAGATCCGGCAGCCTCTGCCCGGTCTCGCCGAGTTCGACGCTGACCGGTTCGGCGGCAGATGCTGCGGCCGGCATTCCCCCCTCGCCGGTGATGCGAAGCCTGACCGTCTGGCTTACAGTTTGGCCGGCCGGCAGCACATAGGGCCAAGGCAGCGCCAGTGGCCGCACATAGGTCTTGTAGGACGCGTCCGACCAGTTACGCTGGTCCTCCATCTCGAAAGTGTCGCCCTCCATCCGGCATTCGGCAGTGATGCCCGGCCGGACCTCATGGGTGATCGCGCTCAAATCCTTGAAAGGCTGCCAGGGATCGATCAACAGCGGCAGTTTCGTCGCCACCACGCTGCCGTCGGTATGCTCGACCGTCACCGCACTGCCGGCGAGGCCGGCGATCGGATGCAGGATGCAGAAACCGCAACGGTTGGTCTCGAAATCGCTTTCAGGGACCGCGCAGACGTCGAACACCAGGTTACCGTTGGCGGAGCCCTTGATCGTAGCGCGAAAGTCTAGCCGGCTTCCGCCCGGCGCTAAGCAAGTTGCGGAGTAGCTGACGGAGAAGCTGTCGGCGTCCTGATCGACGGCAAGGTCCGTCAGCGCCGGTTCATAGGTGCCCCAGTCGCGGTCGCGCACGATGTAGGCGATGGCGCGCAACACTTCGATGCCACCGTAACGGATGGTGCGCAGGTTGCCGTTGACAAAGTCGGCGCTGAGCAGACCGGCATTCAGCCTGACCGGCTCCGCCTCGACGGCATGCGTACCGTAGAGGAGGAAGGCGTCGGCTGTCATGTCAGCAAGCCATCCAGGTGGACAGGTTCGTGGCTCGCGGCGCCCAGATAGGCCGCCTCGACCAGCGCGAATGTCTTGAGGTTGTCGGCGCCCGAGGTCGCCGGCTCGGTTCCCTTTGCCAGGCAGTCGACCCAGTGCTGCTGGATGGCGACGACGCTCTCCTGGATGTTGTGCCATGGGCGCGATGCCCAGGCGAGTACGGGCGGCGAAACGTCGGTGATCTTCGTGCCGCTCCTGCCGGTGACGGTGAGCCGATATCCCTGCGCCAAGCGGATCGTGCCGTCGCTGCCGTCGATCTCGATCAGCGTTTCGGGAAACGGTTCGGTGGCGAGCTTCGTCGCGTAGCTACAGTCGACCACTGACGTCGCCCCGCTCTTGTGGTCCATCAGCATCGTCGCGACATCTTCGCCCGCGATGCCGGGGTTGATGCGCGCGGTTCGCGTCGTGATCGTCGACACGTCGCCCAGTAGAAAACGGGCGATGTCGAGACTGTGGATACCGAGGTCCTCGATGATGAAGCGCTTTCCCTTGGCGAGATAGGGCTGGCCGGAAAACACGTCATAGGCAGAGCGGAAGGAGATGCGCCCGAAGAACGGCGTGCCGATCTCGCCGCTGTCGAGCACGGCACGCACCGCCTGGATCGCCGACTGCCAGCGAAAATTCTCATGCACCATCAGCGGTACGCCGGCTTCCACGCAGGCCCTCACCATCGCCTTGGCGTCGGCAAGCGTCGGCGCGAACGGCTTTTGGCAAATCACCGGCACACGGTGCAGCGCCGCCATCTCGACCAGCGGACGATGGCTGGGAACGGTGGTGGCGATATCGACGAAGTCGAGGCTTTCGCTTGCAAACATCTCTGCCGCGTCGGTGTAGCGCTTCGCAATGCCGAACTGGTCGCCGATGATGCGCAGCCGCTCCGGGTCGCGGTCGCAAATGGCGACCATCGCGGCGCCTTCAATGTCGCGCCAGGCATGCATCTGGTTGATGGCAAAGAAGCCGCAGCCGATGAGCCCTCCCCGCAACTCCGCCATGCTCAGCCTGCCTTTGCCATCTGCATCAGCGTCACCCGGCTCTGCAGCCGGCGCTGCGCTTGGTCGACGACGACGGCGACGATGATGACAAGGCCCTTGATCACCATCTGCCAGAAGGAACTCACGCCCATCATCACCAACCCGTCCGAAAGAATGCCGATGACGAAGGCGCCGACAATGGTGCCGCCGATCGTGCCGCGCCCACCCGACATCGAGGTGCCGCCGAGCACCGCCGCCGCAATGGCGTTGAGCTCGAAACTTTCGCCTGTTGCCGGGTGCGAGGCCATCAGTTCGGACGAGATGATCAGGCCGACGATCGCCGCGCAGAAGCCGGAGAACATGTAGACGAACATTTTCACCATGTTGACACGAACGCCCGAAATTCGCGACGCCCGTTCATTGCCGCCGACGGCGAAGATGTGGCGGCCGAGCGGGGTGTATTTGGCGAGGTAGGCCGCCGCCAGCGCAACGACGATCAGTATCCAGATCGCCACCGGCAGGCCGAGCAGCCGCCCGGCGCCGAGGAAACCAAACCCGGTGGTGCCAAGCTCCGGCTTGCCGACGAGGTTGGGGAAGGTGCGGCCGTCCGACGACAGCAACGCCAGGCCGCGCGCGACATAGAGCACGCCGAGCGTGGCGATGAACGGCGCGACGTTCAGCCTGGTGATCAGCAGTCCGTTGACGGCGCCGATCAATATGCCGACCGCCAGCGTGATCAGCGCGATCTCGACGACGTTGAAATAGACGGTGTAGCCGAATTGCAGGTCGATGCCGTTGAGCACGAGGTAGCCGGCGACCATGCCGCACAGGCCGACGATCGAGCCGACTGAGAGATCGATGCCGCCGGTGATGATGACGAAGGTCATGCCCATGGCGAGGAAGGCGTTCAGCGCCACATGTTTCGACATCAGGATCAGATTGGCTGTCGACAGGAAATTCGGCGCCGCGATCGAGAAGAAGATCAAGACGGCGATCAGCGCGATGAAGGTCCTCGCCTTCATCAGCGTCAGCAGCAGCGAGCCGCTCGAAACGGAGGAGACAGCCGCCTTGGCCGGGATGTCAGTCATGGGTTCTCCGTGTGCGGGGCCGGTCCGTGGCCAAGTGCCGAGGCGGCGACAAGGGCTGCCTCCGTCGCCTCGGCGCGATCGAACATGCCCGTCAGTTTTCCATTGCTCATCACCGCGATGCGATCGGACAGCGCCATCACCTCATCGAGATCCGAGGTGGCGAACAGAATGCCGAGCCCGTCTCGCGACAGTTTGCGCATGGTGCGGAAGACGTCGGCCTTGGCGCCGACATCGATGCCACGGCTCGGCTCGTCCATCAGCAGCACCTTCGGCCCGGTGAGCAGCGCCTTTCCGATCACCACCTTTTGCTGGTTGCCGCCCGACAGCGATGAGACCTCCTGCGCCGGGTCGGCGACCTTGATCGCCAGTTCCCGCACCATCTGCGTCACCGCCTGCTTCTCGTGGCCGCCGCGAATGTGAAACAGGCGGACAAAACGCGACAGGCTGGCCAGTGTCAGATTGCTCGCGACGGACAGGATCGAGACTAGCCCTTCGCGTTGGCGGTCTTCGGGGATCAGCGCCAGCCCGCGCCGGATACGCCGCGTCGTGTCGCGCTCCTTGACCTTTTTGCCGGCGATGAAGATCGCGCCGGTCGCCTGGCCATGGCGGCCCATGATGCAGTCGAACAGCTCGCTCCGCCCGGCGCCCATCAGGCCGTATATGCCGAGGATCTCGCCGGCGCGCAGCGACAGCGAGACGTGATCGACCGCCAGCCCGCCGGTCGCGCGCGGCAGGCAGATGTCCTCGGCGCGGAATATCTCTTCGCCAGGAACATGGCCGTCGGCCTTGGCGAAATCCTTGGCGTCGGAGCCGATCATCTGCCGCACGATCCACCGGGTGTCGACGTTCTTCATCTCCTCCTGGCCGGTGATGTGCCCATCGCGCAGCACGGTGATGTAGTCGCCGATGCGGATCAGTTCTTCCAGCCGGTGCGAGATGTAGACGATCGCCACGCCGCGCGCCTTGAGGTCGGCGATCACCTTGAACAGGATCTCGACTTCCGCCGCACTGAGCGCCGAGGTCGGCTCGTCCATGATCAGGATGCGCGCATCGAGCGAAACCGCCTTGGCGATCTCGACCAGCTGCTGCTGGCCGATGCGCAGATCCTCGACCAGCATGTCGGGCCTTATCCCGGCCTGCAGGCGTTCGAGAAATTGCGCCGCGCGACGCTCCTGCTCCTTGCGGTCGATCTTGCGGAACCGGTTGGTGATCTCGCGCGTGGCGAAGATGTTCTCGGCGACGGTCATATTGCCAAACAGGTTCAGCTCCTGGAACACCATGCCGATGCCGCGGTTCACCGCGTCGCCCGATGACGAGAAGGAGACCTCCTCCCCTTCCAGGAGGATCCGGCCGAGCGTCGGCTGTTCGACGCCGGCGATGATCTTCATCAGCGTCGATTTGCCGGCGCCGTTTTCGCCGACCAGCACATTGACGGCGCCCTTGCGCACCTCGAAATTCGCGCGCTTGACCGCGACGGTGCCGGAATAGACCTTGCAGACGTCCTCCAGTTTCAGGATGACATCGTGAGCAACCGCAGCGCTCATGGCTTCGGCCCGATTTCTGCCTCCGCCGGCGTCACCAGCGGCAGGTCCTGGCCGTTTTCGAGCGTATAGGCGCCGAGGACCTTGGCGGTCCGGCCCTCCAAGGCGTCACGCGGCAGTTTGGCAAGCACGGCCTTGACGGCATAGGCGTTGAACGCCTTGCCGAACTGGGCGAAGTCGATCTGGTTGGTAAAATCGTTGAACTGGATGAAATCGAGGCTGTCGCGCAGCGCGGTTCCGCGCATCGCCGGTCCGATCTGTACCCGCGCATCGGCCTTGCCGTCGCCGTCGACATCGACATCCATGGTCGCTGCCCGCGACTGCGTGTTGGCGGCGATGATCTTGCCCTCGACGCGAACCGCGAAGGTCCATGGCGAATTCGCCTGCTTCTTCGGATTGCCATATTTGGCGCCGGCGGAAGCAGGATCGGTTTTCGCCAGAGCGTGGACTTCGGCAAACGGCCCGGCTTTCTGCTGGAGGTAAGGCACGACCTTCGCCGCCCATATCTCCTCGACCATCTTGTCCGGATTGAAGGCGGCGGCGCTGCCGCTGTCCCCCGAGGGCGTCGGCAGGATCTTGCAGGCGGTCAGGCTGATGCCGACTGCAACGACAAGGATCGGCCAGTTCGGCTTGTTGTTCAGCATGATGGCCTGTTGAGCATGGTGATTGGCACCCACGGAAAATGGCGGCGAGGGACGACCTTGATCGCCCCTCGCTATTCATGTCACGCCGGCTCAGTTGGTAAGCGCAAACGTTTCCAGCTTGGAAGCATTGTCGCCATTGACCAACACGCAGTCCATCAGCTGCTTTTCCTTCTCGGGCGACTTCTTGTTCTTGATGAAGTCGTTGGCCTGCTCGACCGCCATCTGCGCCTGCGCATAGGCCGGCTGCAGCACGGTTGCCTTGATGCCGCCCGCGGTGATCGAATCGCGCACGTCGTTGGATCCGTCGAAACCGACGACGATGACTTCCTTGCGGTTCGCCGCAACCAGCGCCGCATACGCGCCCATGGCCATCGTGTCGTTGCCGGAGATGACGCCCTTGATATCCGGGTTGGCCTGCAGGATCGATTCCATCTTGGAATAGGCTTCCGTCTGGCTCCAGTTGGCCGATTGCTGGGCGACCATCTTCAGGTCCGGATAATCGTTGATGACGTCATGATAGCCCTTCGAGCGAATGCCGGCATTGGTATCGGATTCCTTGCCGACCAGCTCGACGAAATTGCCCTTCTCGCCCATCAGCTTGACGAACTCCTGCGCGCCGAGCTGGGCGCCCTGGTAGTTGTTGGAGACGATCTGAGCCACGGCGACGCCGGTGGCGTTGATCTCGCGATCGATCAGGAACGACGGCACGCCTGCGTCCTTGGCCTTCTGCACGGCAGCGACAGTGGCGTCGGCGCCGGCATTGTCGAGGATGATCGCCTTGGCGCCGCGACCGATCGCCGTATCGATCAATTCGGATTGCTTGTTGGCGTCGTCATCATGGACGAGCACAAGCGCTTCGTAGCCGAGTTCCTTGGCCTTGGCTTCGGCGCCGACAGCTTCCGCCTTGAAGAACGGATTGTCGTGCGAGGGCGTGATGATGGCAATGAGGTCGGCCGCATAGGCGGGTACCGCCGTGCCAAGCGCCAGCATGCCGGCGAACGCCGCAAGTGTCATTCTGCGTGTGAGTTTCATGATGTCCTCCCGTTTGAAAAATTGCCTTGATAAATCAAGGCCTCTGCATTCGAATTCATCGCGCAACGCGGGCCGCCGATCGGTTCAGGCTGAATGCCGGTGCCGGCTTCCCAAACGATCGCTGCTCCCCCGCCGTCCCTCCACTCGCCCAGGCTTCGTACTTCCCGCGAACCCTTGCCCAAGCCATCAACAGCTAAGCCAACTGGTATGATGAGTCAATCACTAATTGAGGTGACATGTTCCCACTGAGCAAAACATCTGTTCGTCATGGCGGGTGTGTCGAGCCATCGAGGCGCTCCGGCAAGCGCCCGACTCGGCCTGTCTCAGGTAATGCGCCGAATGCTCGCGGCGATCTCTTCGGGCTCGAACACCCGCTTCCAGTCGTCGCGCATCAGCACCGGCTTGCCGAATTCGATCGCCTTGTTGCAGGCATCCGAGAATACGCCCTTGGTCTCGCCGAAAATCACGGCGCCGAGCACGTTCATGTGGCCGAGCAGGAAGTCGAGCGCCGCCTGTTGGTCGACGCCTCGCGCGACGACCTCGTCGACGGCTTCCTTCATGACGACAAGCAGTGACGCGCACACCGTCTCCGATAGACCGGGCTCCAGCAGCGCCATCTGTTCGACGGTGACACGGTGCGAGCGCATGACCGGCGCCCAGATGATTTTTGCGACCGCCTCGCCCTTGGCGTAGTCCGCTTCCGGCCCCTGCATCAGCGCGCTGACCATATGCTGCTTGGCCTTGACGCCGCCAAAATAATCCTTCTTGGCCGCCATGTCGGTCTCGTCGTTGAAGATCGGCGGATGACAGGGATGGGTGACGAAATAGGTCAGGTCCGGCCGGTTGGGCAGATGGCCGGCGAAGGGTGCGGCCGCGTCGAGCACTATCACCATCGTGCCAGGCGCGAGCTTGCTCTCGATATCAGCCGCCACCTTGCCGATATGCGTGTCGGGAACGGCCAGGATGACGATATCCGCCCCGTCGAGCGCCGCATCGGCACTGACCGCGTCAAAGCCCAGTCCGGTCTTCAGCCGCTCGCGGCCGGCCTCGCTGACCTCGACATGGCGTACCGTGTAGGGCGATCCGCGAAAATTGGTCGACAGGCGGTAACCCATTTTGCCGCCGGCACCGAACAGCGCAATCGTCGTCATCTATCCCTACTCCCGCATTAAACGACGGCCGCGCCGATCGTCATGTTATTAACTGGTATAATCACCTTACCACGAATTGAGGAGTTGAACAGGGCTTTGATGAGCGGCTATACGGGCGCCCGTTTGGATTCCGTCCGCACGATTTCCGCGGTGGCGGCCGAGAATTCAACCAAGCCAGAGCGCCGTTGCCTTTCCAGACGTTCGATGCCAGCGTTAGAAGCTCCAGGTCCATTTTCGCGGGGGCTCGGTCGCGAGGTGACGGTGGGGGGCCACCAGCAAGGCAAAGCGCGTCCGCGCGCGGTCCGGTCGCGTTTTCGGGCCGTGAGTTCTCGCGGCGATTTGGCGAAGGGGCTATAGAGAATTCGCGCTTCGCCGGGGTTCCGGCGAGCCAAATCACTTCTAGTCGATCATGCCGACAACCATTTACCGGTAGCTTCCCGGGTCCTTGGCTTTCTCCGCCCGACAGCTGTCCGTGCGTTGCGCCGCCGTGCGGAAAGCGCCTTCATAAAACCTGATGGCTCTCTTGAATTTGGGGGGATTGGGCATCAGGTGTTTATCTTGCACATCGTACAAGATGTATATCGCCGTTATTTTGGATTTTCCGTCTGGAGTCAGCTGCAGCGCCGGGCATCGCGTCGTAACGGCGATGACGTTAGCTGACCATGTTACGACCAATTTCAACTGGGCGTCGGACAGCCCGGCCAGATAGTTGATGTTTTTTTGATAGGCAGGGTCGATGTGTTGTCGATTATCTTTTGCAGACGCAGCGGAAGACAGGACACCTACCACGCCGAGTATAATCAATATGCATTTCAAAAGCTGCCTCCCCCAATGTTACGGCCATCTCGACCACGGCATTGTCCGTCCCCACAAAGCAGGTTGAAACAAGTCAATTTGAAAAGCAATTGGGGTTCGCGACCTTATACGGATCACCGCACCTTCAGAATCCAGTCACTCGCCGGCGTCCTTCTTCAACCAAGTGAAACCGGTAGCGGTCGCGCACGAACTCGTTGAAAAATTGCCCTTTCGAGAAGGCGGCCCGGAACGCCGCATAGGTCTCAGGCTCGACCTCTTCATAGTCGTAGCGGGCTCCGCTTGGAACGAACCAGACCGAGAGGATTTTCGTCGACGGGTCGTAATGGGTGTTGCGGATGGCAGTGGACGGCATGTCGAAAATCCTGCTTCGTCCCAAAATCTTGCTTCGCCCCAAATCCTGCTTCGAACATGCGAAATGCCGCAACGATGCGGAGGTTCCGTCAGGGAGGCGCATCACAACGCCGAAAATCTTGCCCAGGCGGCGAGGCTTCCTATCTCTCCGTCAGATGGCACAGACGAAATCCAGCACAACAGCGTATGCCAGCCAGGGCGATCTCTTCGGCGCGGCCGACACGCTGCCGGAAGGATTTCCTACCGGCCGGGCCTGATCACAACGGATGAAGAGGCGGAACTGGTCCGTCACCTCAATGAACTGTCCTTCAAGCCGTTCGATTTCCATGGCCATATTGCCAACCGGCAGGTCGCCGGCTTCGGCTGGCGCTATGACTACGACCGGCGCCAGGTCGTCGAAGCGCCGCCCATCCCGAAATTCCTGCTGCCGCTTCGCGACAAGGTCGCGGACTTTGCCGGCCGGTCCGCCACAGAGTTCGCGCAGGTGCTGATCAACGAGTATCGGCCGGGCGCGGGCATCGGCTGGCATCGCGACAAGCCGCATTTCGACCTTGTCGCCGGCGTGTCGCTGCTGGCGCCCTGCAGCTTCCGGCTGCGCCGCAAAAACGGCTCGAAATGGGATCGCGAGACGATCGAGGTTCAGCCGGGATCTGTCTATCTCATGGACGGTCCGGCGCGCCACGAATGGGAGCACAGCATTCCGCCGGTCGCCGGGCACCGCTATTCGATCACGCTGCGCACTCTGAAATAGGCGATACTCCAAGCCACGCAGCAGCCGCTCTGGAAGGCAGCACGCAGTTGTGCTTCGATTGCATATGAGCGTTGATCGCAGCAAAATCCTGGCCAGATACATAACGCCCTATGCCCGAGCAACGAGCACGCTGTTGCATGTCCTTGTCTGGGCATGCCTGGCTCAAAGTCTCTACTTCGCTTGCCGAGCCTTGTTTGGCAAACGCTTCGAGCCTGCTCCTCTCTTCCTGCAAATCCTGATCGCCGCCGCACTGACTGTCGTGCCGGCATTCATCGTAAAACACTGTCCGCGGTCTCAGGTATGCAGCAACATCTATGAAGCGCTCACCAATACGATGATGGACGACGGCACCGGCGGATGACGTTGTGTCTCCAGTAACTGACGAGAGATAGAAGTTTGGCGTCGCGCCCGCGCGGTGGCGGTAAAACCTGGAGGAACCATGCGAAAGATCCTGGCATCGATGCTGCTGTTCGCGGCGGCGCTATCTGCAAACCCCGCTCGGGCGCTGGACAGTACCAGCCCGCCGGTTGTCGTCACGCCGCTTGCCGATCGCAGCCAGACGGCGTCCGGCCAGCCGATCGTGCTGCCGCAGAAAAATGTCCAGGTGCTGGTATCAACCTATGACATTGCGGTCGGTGCCACTCTGCCGGTGCACCAGCACCCGTTTGCCCGCTACGCCTATGTCGAGGCCGGGACACTCAAAGTGACGAATGTCGAGACCGGCAACAGCAACACCTACAAGACGGGCGATTTCATCATCGAGATGATCGGCCAATGGCACCAGGCCACCAACATCGGCGACGCCCCGGTCAAGCTGCTGGTCATCGACCAGATCGAACAAGGCGCCAAGAACACGGTGCTGCAGAAACAATAGATCTCTCGCTACGGACTAGGCCGGGTTGCCGGGCTGGCCCAAGCAGCGACTGGCTGTTCCGGCTTCCCCACCAACCGAGCCGATGCTAGGGCTGGCCGTCATGCAATCATGAAGGATCGCCCCTTGGCCGGAAATGCTCGCCCCCTGATCGAAATCTGCGTCGAAGGCATCGATGGACTGCTGGCCGCGCAGGCCGCCGGCGCCGACCGGGTCGAGCTCTGCGCCAGCCTGGTCGAAGGCGGCATCACGCCCAGCCTCGGCACGGTGCGCGCCGCACTCGAGAGCGCGACCATTCCCTTCCATGTCATCGTGCGGCCGCGCGGCGGCGATTTCCTCTACAGCGAGGCCGAATACCGCTCGATGCTCGTCGATGTCGCAGCGCTTCGTGACCTCGGCGTCGCCGGCGTCGTCGTCGGTTGCCTCAATGCCGACGGCACCATCGATGAAACCCGCATGGGCGCGCTGGTCGATGCCGCCGGTCCGCTCGCCGTTACCTGCCACCGCGCCTTCGACATGACGCGCGACCCGGCCGAGGCGCTGGAAGCGCTGATCCGCTGCAAGGTCGGCCGCGTGCTGACCAGCGGCCAGAGGGACACCGCGGTGGAAGGCGCCGGCCTGTTGGCGGATCTCGTCCGCCAGGCCGACGGCCGCATCATCATCCTCGGCTGCGGCGCGCTGGACCCCGAAAACATCGCCGGGGTGCTGGCATCAACCGGGCTGACGGAAATGCATTTCGCCGCGCTCAAGGATGTACCGAGCGCTATGGCCTACCGCAACCCGCAAGTCGGCATGGGCGGCACCGATCTCGACCGCGAGTATCGCACCACAGTCACCGATGGGGCGCTGGTTGCCGCGACGATTGCGGCGGCCAGAGCATGATGAGCGAAGCCGTGACTGGGCCGTCGCCGATCAGCCGTGTCTCGCCTCAGGACGAAGTGGCCATCCTCGCACTCAACAACGAGCACGCCGCCGAACTGTCATGGCTCGAGCCCGAACGGCTGTCCTTCCTGCTTGGCGAAGCGTTTTACGTCAGGCGCATCGGCGCGCTCGAAGCCTTCGTCATGACCTTCGACCAGGATGCGCGCTACGACAGCCCGAATTTCCTCTGGTTCCGCGAGCGCTATCCACGCTTCGTCTATGTCGACCGCGTCGTCGTCGCGGCGCAAGCGCGCGGCCGCGGCCATGCCCGCCGGCTCTACGAGGATCTGTTCGGGGAAGTCGCCCGCGCGGGCCACAGCATCGTCACCTGCGAGGTGAATGCCGAACCTCCCAATCCGGCTTCGGACGCCTTCCATGCCGCGCTTGGCTTTGCGCAAGTCGGCGAAGCGGCGATCCATGGCGGCCAGAAGACCGTGCGCTACTACCTCAGGCAGATTGCGGGCTGACGCATCGCTGGCTGATGATCGGCAAGCAGATCGCCACGGCAGCATAAGATTAGGAGTCCGTAGCCCTCACCAATTCCGGTTCAGCCAGGCCCGCGCGGGCTTCTCGACCAGATAGTAGCTGCATAGTGCACAGGCGAAGACAGCCGCCAGCATCGGGATCGGCGCACTGCCCTGCTCGGCGACGAATTTGTAGAAGGGCTGTTGCCAGAGATAGAGCGAGTACGACCATAGCCCGATCATCACCATCGGCCTGGATGAAAGCAGGCCGGTAAGATGCCAGTTGCTGGTGTCCAGCGTATTGACGGCAAGCGCCAGCAACGGCACCGCCAGTAGGTAATGGATCGGCGTCGGCACCGGATCGAGGAACAGCAATATAGCCGCCGCCGCCGACACGAGGCTGACATAGGGGCTCTTCAGGAATGCCGGCAGCCGGTCATCGTGCTTGAGCAGGCAGATCGATGCCGACAGCAGGATCGAGGCGATATGCACATCGGTGCGCCAATAGCTGTGCTCGTAATCCATGCCGAGTACCCAGTAGGAAATGGCGCCATTGGCCATCGCCAGCAGCGACAGCGTCACCAGCAGCCGAACGACATTGCCCCGCCCGGTCACCACCACGCTGATCAGCGCCAGGATGATGTAGGCATGCTCTTCCACGCATAGCGACCAGATGTGGTCGAGCGCGCCGGCGCGGGTGATGAGAATTCCGGCATAGTTGTAGGTGAATGTCAGCGCCGTCAGCGCCGCCTTCCATTTGAAGGCGATGAAGGTGCCGGAGAGCCCGATCATGGCTGATATCACGAACACCAGCAGCGCGGGATAGATGCGCGAAAAGCGGCGCTTGAAGAATTTTTTCAGCGGAAAGCGTTCGATGAACAGGATCTCGCCCATCAGCCGGCCTGAGAGCACGAAGAAGAACTCGACGCCGAGCACGCCGAGATTGATCCCGGGAACGGGGAAGAAATGGCCGATCAGCACCAGTGCGATCGAAAGCCCGCGCCAGCCATCGAGATAGGCCAGTCTTGCTCTAGCTGCTTTGTCGGCTGTGGCCCGCGGCAGGGCAACAGACGCTGCGGAGATGTCGGCCATGCCCGTCCTTCGCACTCAAGAACCGATGCAGCGCGCATCGCTGCGCCACGGATTCGCCTCGTATTCCCGCCCGGTTTATATTGCAGTGCGGGATAACTTTGTGCAAGTGCGAAGCTTTGAGATTGGCGCGTGTTGGCGCCAACGTTTGTGATCGCAAAAAAGAAAGGGGCCGCAATGGCCCCTTCCCGTCTCGAATTGGCACTGTTCAAGCGTTGGCGGCGTTCACCGCGCGCTTGGCCATCACGGCGATCAAATTGGCGCGGTATTCGGCCGAAGCGTGGAGGTCGGTCATCAAATTCTTAGCCGGCACTTTCACGCCGTCGAGCGCCGATGCGGCAAAATTCTTCGCCAGTGCGGCTTCGATCTCCTTCGAGCGGAACACACCGTCATCGCCGGCACCGGTGACGGCAACGCTGACCCCGTCCTTGCCCTTGGCCACGAACACGCCGACGATCGCATAGCGCGAGGCCGGGTTGCGGAATTTTTCGTAAGCAGCCTTGGCCGGCGCGGTAAAACTCACCGCGGTGATGATCTCGCCTTCTTTCAGCGCCGTTTCGAACAGGCCGGTGAAGAATTTCGCGGCTGAAATCTCGCGCTTGTTGGTGACGATGGTGGCGCCCAGCGCCAAGAGCGCCGCCGGATAATCGGCGGCTGGGTCGTTGTTGGCGACCGAGCCGCCGATCGTGCCCTTGTGGCGCACCGCCGGATCGCCAATCAGCGACGCAAGGTGCGCAAGCGCCGGACAGGCCTTCCGCAGCTTCTCGTCATTGGCGACGTCGTAATGGGTTGTGGCGGCGCCGATGGTGACGGTCTTGCCCGACACCTTGACGCCTTGCAGTTCCTTGATCCGCGACAGGTCGATCAGGTCGGAGGGTGCGGCGAGCCGCGTCTTCATCGCCGGGATCAGCGTCATGCCGCCTGACAAAAGCCTGGCGTCGCCGCTCTTCACCAGCTTGGCGGCGTCGGCGACCGAGGCGGCGCGGTTGTAGTTGACTGCGTACATGGGATCCTCCCCTGAAGTGGTTAGGCAGTAGTGAGTAGGGAGTAGGGAATAGGGACGCTGTCATCTCCGGTAATGCCCATTCCCTACTCACTACTCCCTACTCACTCATTTCTTCGCCCTAATCGCCGCCCACACCGTCGACGGCGAGGCCGGCATGGCGATGTCCACAATCCCCAAAGCGTCGGTGATGGCGTTGATGACCGCCGGCGGCGAGCCGATGGCGCCGGCCTCGCCACAGCCCTTGATGCCGAGCGGATTGCTCGGACACGGCGTGTTCGAGGTCGACACCTTGAATGACGGCAGGTCGTCCGCGCGGGGCATGGTGTAGTCCATATAGCTCGCCGTCAAAAGCTGCCCGCTATCGTCATAGTGAGCGCCTTCCAGCAGCGCCTGGCCGATGCCCTGGGCGATGCCGCCATGCACCTGGCCCTCGACGATCATCGGGTTGATGATGTTGCCGAAATCGTCCGCGGCGACGAACTGGACGATCTCGGTCGTGCCGGTTTCCGGATCGATCTCGACCTCGCAGATGTAGCAGCCGGCCGGGAAAGTGAAGTTCGCCGGATCGTAGAAGGCGGTTTCCTTCAGTCCCGGCTCCATGCCTGCCGGCAGATTGTGAGCGGTGTAGGCGGCAAGAGCCACCTGGAACCAGGGCAGGCTCTTATCGGTGCCGGCGACCTTGACCTCGCCATTCTCGATGACGATGTCGCCCTCGTCGGCTTCGAGCAGATGGGCGGCGATTTTCTTGGCCTTGGCCTCGACCTTGTCGAGCGCCTTGGCAATTGCCGACATGCCGACCGCGCCCGAGCGCGAGCCGTAGGTGCCCATACCCATCTGCACCTTGTCGGTATCTCCATGGACGATCGAAACCGAGTCCAGTGGCACGCCAAAACGCTGGTTGACGAGTTGCGCGAAGGTCGTCTCATGGCCCTGGCCGTGGCTGTGCGAGCCGGTCAGCACCTCGATCGTGCCGACGGCATTGACCCGCACCTCGGCCGATTCCCACAGACCGACGCCGGCGCCGAGCGAACCGACCGCCGCCGACGGCGCGATGCCGCAGGCCTCGATATAGCAGCTCATGCCGATGCCGCGCAGTCTGCCCTGGCTGGCGGCCGCCGCTTTGCGCTTGGCAAAGCCGGCATAGTCGGACGCCTGTGTCGCCGCATCGAGTGAAGCTCCATAGTCGCCGGCGTCATAGTTCATGATGACCGGCGTCTGGTGCGGAAACTCGGTGATGAAATTGATGCGCCGCAACTCCGCCGGAGAGACCCCAAGTTCACGCGCGGCGGTCTCCATTGTCCGTTCGAGCAGATACGTGGCTTCCGGCCGCCCTGCCCCGCGATAGGCATCGACGGGTGCCGTGTTGGTGTAGACGGTGCGCACATTGGCGTGGATCGTCGGGATGTTGTACTGGCCCGACAGCAGCGTCGCGTAGAGATAGGTCGGCACGCAAGACGAGAACAGCGACATGTAGGCGCCGAGATTGGCGATGGTGTCGACTTTGAAGCCGGTGATCTTGTTGTTCTTGTCGAACGCCATTTCGACCGTCGAGACATGGTCGCGGCCATGTGCGTCGGTGAGGAAGCTTTCGGTGCGGTCGGCGACCCATTTGACCGGGACGCCGGTTTTCTTGGACGCCCACAGGCAGACGATCTCTTCGGGATAGATGTAGATCTTCGAGCCGAAGCCGCCGCCGACATCGGGCGCAATGACGCGCAGCTTGTTTTCCGGCGCGACATTGTAGAAGGCGCTCATCACCAGCCGCGCGACATGCGGGTTCTGCGACGTCGTCCAGCAGGTAAAATGGTCCTCGGCCTTGTCGTAATGGCCAAGGGCCGCGCGCGGCTCCATGGCGTTGGGAACCAGCCGGTTGTTGACGATCTTCATGCGGGTGACATGGGCCGCCGCCTGGATCGCCGCGTCGGTCGCCTTGGCATCGCCGATCTCCCAGTCGAAGATAAGATTGTCCTCGGCTTCGGCATGGACCTGCGGCGCACCTTTTTGCAGCGCCTTGGTGGCATCGACCACCGCCTTCAATTCCTTGTAGGTGATCTCGACCGCTTCGGCCGCGTCGCGGGCCTGGCCCTTGGTTTCCGCCACCACGATGACGACCGCGTCGCCGACATAGCGCACCTTGTCGACGGCCAGCGGCGACCACGCGCCCATCTTCATCGGCGAGCCGTCCTTGGAATGGATCATCCAGCCGCAGATCAGGTTGCCGATGCCGTCGGCCTTGAGCTCCTTGCCGGTCAAGACGCCGATGACGCCGGGCATCGCCTGCGCTCGTCTGACGTCGATCTTCTTGATCTGAGCATGCGCGTGCGGGCTGCGCACGAAAGCGGCATGCTTCATGCCGGGAACCACCATGTCGTCGACATAGCGGCCGGCGCCGGTGATGAACCGTTTGTCTTCCTTGCGCACGACCCGAGCGCCGATGCCTTCAATGCCCATAGGAATTCCTCCGGAATAGCGAATAGTGAGTAGCGAATAGTGAACAGTGAGTAGGGAATTGTGCTCGGAGCGGTTCGGCTAAACCGACTACTCGCTATTCACTATTCACTACTCGCTTCTTTCTTACGCTGCCTGTTTCGCCCTGCCCTTCGGCACCTTCGCCATCGTCTGCGATGCGGCGAGGATCGCCTTGACGATGTTGTGGTAGCCGGTGCAGCGGCAGATGTTGCCTTCGAGCTCGGCGCGCACCGTCGCCTCGTCAAGGCCTTCGGGATGGCGCGCGATCATGTCGGTCGCCGTCATGATCATGCCCGGCGTGCAGAAGCCGCATTGCAGCCCATGATGTTCCTTGAACGCGGCCTGCATCGGATGCAGGTCGCCGCCATTGGCAAGCCCTTCGATCGTCACCACGGTCGACCCGGAGGCCTGCACGGCCAGCATCGAACAGGACTTCACCGCCTTGCCGTCGACATGCACGACGCAGGCGCCGCATTGAGAGGTGTCACAACCGACATGCGTTCCGGTGAGACCAAGATTTTCGCGCAGGAAATGAACCAGAAGCGTTCGGTCCTCGGCAGCGCCGCTGATCCGTTTTCCGTTCACGACAAACGAAACGTCCGACATGCATCCTCCCTGGGTATCGACCTTGGTAGTCATGCTGCCGATGCGGCTTTGGCGCTCGGCCATGCGCTATTGGTACACTGCAAAAAGCGCAAAAAACACACGGCGCTCATTGTACTTTCGGTCATGGAGAAAACGAAAATCATGGGCCTGTCCGCCCCATTGCCAAAGAGCGAATAGGGGGCAACAATGCCCTCGACGCCAACGCGCCGAGAGACATAAAACGGGCGCGCGCAGGAAGCGTCGGAGGATATCGGGAGGAAGCCTCTGGCCAGTTCACGGACGAGCTATGCATCCGGTCTGTCNCCTCGACGCCAACGCGCCGAGAGACATAAAACGGGCGCGCGCAGGAAGCGTCGGAGGATATCGGGAGGAAGCCTCTGGCCAGTTCACGGACGAGCTATGCATCCGGTCTGTCGGCGCTCACCACCGACGAGCCCGACGCCGATGCATTCGCCCTGGCGGTCGCCGTCGAGGCCGCAGCCATCGATGCCGGCTTTGCCCTGCTGTTCTTTTCCCAGAGCCTGCTTGATGCGAGCGTCCTTTCGCAAGCGCTGAAGACCCACGCGCCGACGCTGGCCTACGCCGCCTGCTCGACCGCCGGCGAGATCACCCCGCAAGGCCTGGAGGAAGGTCATGTGCTCGCCATGCTCTTTCCCTCCGCGTCGTTTTCGGCGGTCAGCACCATGGTCGACAATCTCTCCTCGTCGGGCATGGACAGGATCACTGATGAAGTCGAGGGCTTGCGGCGGTTGCTGCGCGGACGCACCGGCAGTTGCCATGCCAAAAGCACCTTCGCGCTCTGCTTCATCGACGGCCTGTCCTTTGCCGAGGAAGCTGTAACCTCGGCCATCCATTGGGGGCTGGACGACATCCCGCTGATAGGCGGTTCGGCGGGCGACGATTTGAAATTCGAAACCACCAGGCTGATTTCGAACGGCAAGGTTGCGTCCGACAGCGCCATCATTGTGCTGATCGCCACCGAGATCCCGTTCCATGTCTTCAAGACCGACAATTTCATCCCAACCGACGAGAAGCTGGTGGTGACGGCATCCGATCCGGACCACCGCACCGTGCGCGAATTCAACGCCACCAACGCGGCTGAGGAATATGCAGCCTCGGTCGGCATCGTTGCGCAGAACCTGACGCCGATGAGCTTCGCCTCGCACCCGGTGGTGGTGAAAGTGGGCGGCGAATATTACTGCCGCTCGATCCAGAAGATGCATGCCGACGGTTCCCTGTCATTCTTTTGCGCCATAGACGACGGCGTCGTGCTGTCCATCGCCCAGCCCAAGGACATGGTGGAATCCACGCGCGCCGCACTGCGCGACGTCGAGCAACGGCTCGGCGGCATCGACATGATCCTCGGCTTCGATTGCGTGCTGCGCCGGCTCGACGCCCGCAACCGCCAGGTGTTCCGCGACATTTCGGAGCTTTACCGGGTCAACAATGTCATCGGCTTCGGCACCTATGGCGAACAGTACCGTTCGATGCATCTGAACCAAACCTTCACCGGCATCGCCTTCGGCGAACGCCAGGCGGCGGAATAGCGCATGCCGCTCAGGGACATCAACGACGTCGACAGGCTGAAGAAGATCAACGCCGCTCTGGTCAGCCGCGTCGAGCGCTCGATGGACCAGCAGGGCAACGCCTTCTCGCTGTTCCAGACCGCAATTTCACTGGAAAACCGCGTGCGCATGCGCACCGAGGAACTACACTCGACCTTGCGCCGGCTGGAACAGTCGAACATCGACCTCAGCGCCGCCAAGGAAAACGCCGAACTGGCAAACCTGTCCAAGACCAGGTTCCTGGCCGCCGCCAGCCATGACGTGCTGCAGCCGCTGAACGCCGCCCACCTCTCCGTCTCGGCGCTGGCCGAAGTGCAGACCAGCGACGAGGGCAAGAAACTTGTCCGTCAGGTCGAGCGCTCGCTGGAGACCATGGAAGACCTGTTGCGCACGCTGCTCGACATTTCCAAGCTCGATGCCGGTGTGGTGCAGCCCGACATCGGCGATGTCAATCTGGAGACGCTGTTTTCCTCGCTGCGGTCGGATTTCCTGCCCGTGGCCGAGATGAAGGGGCTGGCGCTGAAGTTCCGCCCGGTCAGCGCCGTGGTGCGTTCGGACCGCACGCTCTTGCGCCGCATCCTGCAAAACATCCTGTCCAATGCGCTGCGCTATACCCCTTCGGGCGGCGTGCTTGTCGGCACAAGGCATCGCGGCGATACCATCCGCATCGATGTCGCCGACACCGGCTGCGGCATTCCCGACGACCAGCGCGAGGCGGTGTTCGAGGAGTTCCATCGCGGCTCCGCCATTCCAGCCGACACCGGGATCTCCGGCGGCGGGCTGGGCCTGGGCCTTGCCATCGTGCGGCGCATGGCTGCCGCGCTCGGTCATCCCGTGACGTTCTCCTCGAGGGTTGGGCGCGGCACCATCTTCCACATCGACGTGCCGGTCGGCATCGGCGCCAGCGCCGACGCCATCGCCAGCCTTGCCGAGATGGAGCGGCCGCGCGGCTACGGCCTGTTCGGCACCAAGGTGCTGCTGGTCGAAAATGACGCCGACGTGTTGCAGGCGATGACCTTCCTGCTCGAGCGCTGGCAGTGCCTGGTGCGCGCCGCGACTTCGACCGAGGCTGCGATCAGCCTGCTTGGCGACACCGACTGGGTGCCCGACATCGTCATTGCCGACCAGCATCTCGACGACGGCGACCTCGGCACCGCCACCATCGCCGAAGTCCGCGATTATCTCGGCCGCGCCGTGCCGGCGCTGATCGTCACCGCCGACGGATCGGAGGCCGTCGCCAAGGCAGCCCGCGCCGCAGGCATAGAGCTGATGCGGAAGCCGCTAAAGCCGGCGCAGCTAAGGGCGCTGCTGGCGCATCTGCTGGCTTGAGCCCCATACCCTCCCCTCGATGGGGAGGGTCGGCGCGCAGCGCCGGGGCGGGGTGCAGCGCCAAGCTCCCCCACCCCGCTCCGCTTCGCGGATCGACCCTCCCCACAAGGGGGAGGGTAAAGATCAAAACCCGGCCTGATCGCGAAACAGCTCCGCATTGTCCAGCTTCGACACCTCAATCACCGCTTGCGTGCGGCTGTAGACGTTGAGCTTGCGCAGGATCTCCGAGACATGCGCCTTGACCGTGGTCTCGCCGACCTGCAGCTCGTAGGCGATCTGCTTGTTCAGCAGGCCCTGGCGCAGCATCTGCAGCACGCGCAGCTGCTGCGGCGTCAGTTTGGCCAGCCGCTGCACCATATCGGCGCGGTCGGCGCTGTCGGCGTCGGGCGGCTGTCCCTCATATGTCTCCGGCACATAGATCGCGCCCTCCATCACCGAGCGGATTGCGGCCGCAAGATCGCTCTTGCGCGCCGATTTCGGGATGAAGCCGGCAGCGCCATAGGACAACGCCTCGGAGATGATCTTCGGCTCCTCATAGCCCGAGACGACGACCACCGGCAGCCGCGGATGGCGGGTCCTGAGTTGCAGCAGTCCATCGAAGCCATGGACATCAGGCATGTTGAGATCGAGCAGCGCCAGATCGAACGGTTTTATCCCACCCAGGAGATCGAGCGCCTCGGCGATCGAGCGCGCCTCCACGGTGTCGACTTCCGGATAGGCCATCTGCACGGCGCTGTGCAGCGCCTCGCGAAACAGCGGATGGTCGTCGATGATCAGAAACCGGGCGCGATCGTTGATTGCGGTCATGGTGTTCGTTTCAGTTCTCCGTGGGCACGATACTCCCGCTGGTATGGCCAGCTTATTGGCAAATAGTCTATCGCCATCTTGGTCCACGGAGCGCAGCCGACGCTTTTGCCAGCGCTGATGCCTTGCCCGGCGGTCCAAATCGGTCAAATGTGCCCTCAGTTGAAGCAGAGACCCGCGCATGACAGACTTCGTCCTTCCCCTGCCCGCAACCCCGTCGGTGGCCGTCGCCGGCTCTGCCGAGCGTTTTCCGGTGCGCCGCATCTTCTGCGTCGGCCGCAACTACGCCGCGCATGCCCGCGAACTCGGCAATGACGAGCGCGACCCGCCCTTCTTCTTCACCAAGCCGGCCGATGCGGTGGTCGATTCCGGCACCACGGTCCCCTACCCGCCTTTGACCAAAAACCTGCACCATGAGATCGAGCTGGTCGCTGCGATCGGCAAGGCCGGCTTCCGCATTCCTCGCGCGCAGGCGCTCGACCATGTCTGGGGCTACGGCGTCGGTATCGACCTCACCCGCCGCGACCTGCAGGACGAGGCCAAGAAAGCAGCCCGGCCGTGGGACTGGTCGAAGGCCTTCGACCGCTCGGCGCCCTGCGGCCCGTTGGTATCAGCCGCCAAATCCGGCCACCTGCAAAAGGGCCGCATCTGGCTCGCCGTCGACGGCGCGGTGAAGCAGGATGGGGACCTCGCCGAACTGATCTGGCCGATTGCCGATATCGTTTCGATCTGCAGCAGTGCGGTTGCACTACAACCGGGCGACCTGATCTTCACCGGCACGCCGGCCGGCGTCGGCGCGGTAGCGCCGGGTCA
The DNA here is from genome assembly GCF_000502815.1 of Mesorhizobium sp. LSJC269B00. NCBI lineage: Bacteria > Pseudomonadati > Pseudomonadota > Alphaproteobacteria > Hyphomicrobiales > Phyllobacteriaceae > Mesorhizobium > Mesorhizobium sp. LSJC269B00. The sequence goes on along the minus strand of NZ_AYVN01000005.1, from coordinate 129,964 downwards.
GACGATGACCGGCGGTGTCGACGGCATCGGCACCATCGAGATCACCATCGGCCAAGATTCGATGGGCAAGCCGTGATCCGATGAGCGATCTGGTCCTCCATAACTACTACCGCTCCTCCACCTCCTATCGCGCACGCATTGCGCTCGAGATGAAGGGCCTGACCTACGATTACGTGCCGCATCATCTGCGTCATGGCGACCATCTGGAGCCGGCTTACCTAGCGGTCAATCCGCAGGGGCTGGTGCCGGCGCTGATCCTGGGCGACGGCACGCTTTTGACGCAGTCGCTGGCGATCATCGAATATCTCGACGAGACCCATCCCGAACCGCCGCTGTTGCCGAAGGACGCGCTCGGCCGGGCGCGCGTGCGAATGCTGGCGCAGATGATCGCCTGCGACATCCACCCGGTGAACAATCTGCGCGTGCTGACCTCGCTGCGCACTTTGTTCGGCGCCGGCGACCAGGATGTCATCCACTGGTTTCGCCACTGGGTGAACGAAGGGTTCCAGCCGCTTGAAAAGATTCTGGCTTCATCGGATGAGACCGGCACATTTTGCCATGGCGACGCACCGGGCCTCGCCGACATCTGCCTGGTCGCCCAGATCGCCAGCAACGCCCGCTTCGGAGTCGACCTGACACCCTACCCCGAGATCTCGCGCATCCACGCCGCCTGCATGGCGCTGCCGGCCTTTCAGAAGGCAGCGCCGGAGAATCAGATAGATGCCGAATAGGCTCACAATGCCGGAGCAGAGCACGGAGAGTTGCCGATGAAAGCCGTCGTCTTCGAAAAATTCGGCGAAGCGCCGAGAATCCAGACCGTGCCGGATCCTAAACCGGCCGCCGACGGCGTCGTCATCAAGGTCGAGGCGACCGGGCTCTGCCGCAGCGACTGGCATGGCTGGATGGGCCATGACGATGGCATCACACTGCCGCATGTGCCGGGCCATGAACTGGCCGGCATCGTCGTCGCCGTCGGCAAGCAGGTCACCCGCTGGAAGGCCGGCGAGCGCGTCACCGTGCCGTTCTGCGTCGGCTGCGGCCGCTGCTTCGAATGCAATTCGGGCAATCATCAGGTCTGCGAACACCAGACGCAGCCGGGATTCACCGCCTGGGGATCGTTTGCCGAATATGTCGCTATCGAGCATGCCGACACCAATCTCGTACGCCTGCCCGAGGAGATGGAGTTCGCCACCGCCGCCAGCCTCGGCTGCCGCTTCGTCACCTCGTTTCGCGCCATTGTCGACCAGGGCCGGGTGACGCCGGGGGAATGGGTGGCGGTGCATGGCTGCGGCGGCGTCGGCCTGTCGGCGATCATGATCGCCAGTTCCATGGGCGCCAATGTCATCGCCATTGACCTCACCGACGAGAAACTGGACTTCGCCAAAAAGATCGGCGCCGTGGCGACCATCAACGCCGCGACCACGCCGAACGTGGTCAAGGCGGTCAAGCAGATCACCAATGGCGGCGCGCATATGTCGATGGACGCGCTCGGCCACCCCACGACATCGTTCAACTCGATTGCCAATCTGCGCCGGCGCGGCCGCCACGTGCAGGTCGGCCTGATGCTGGGCGAACATGCCCGCCCGCAAGTGCCGATGGACAAGGTGATCGCCTTCGAGCTCGAAATCCTCGGCAGCCACGGCATGCAGGCCTACCGCTACCCCGCCATGATGGAGATGATCCGCACCGGCAAGCTCAAGCCCGAACTGCTGGTCGGCAAGAAGATCAGCCTTGATGAGGCGCCTGCGGCGCTGATGGCGATGGGCGGGTTCGAGGGGATTGGCATTGGGGTGGTGACGAAGTTCTAGGGCGGAGTCGCCCTCCACCACCAAACTCCTAGCGTGCAAATTTCTTCGCCCCGAACACGCAGGCCACCACGCCGAGCGTGACAACAATCATCAGCGGACTGACCTGCTCGTGCAGCAGCGACGCTGCCAGCGCCAGGCCGAAAAAGGGCTGCAGTAGCTGCAACTGCCCGACGGCAGCGATGCCGCCTTGGGCGAGGCCGCGGTACCAGAACACGAAGCCGATCAGCATGCTGAACAGCGAGACATAGGCGAGACCCATCCAGGCGCCGGAGCCGACGCCGGCGAAGGACGACGGCAGCGTCGCGAACGTCAGAACCAGCATGATCGGCAGCGAGATCGCCAGCGCCCAGCAGATCACCTGCCAGCCGCCCAGCCTGCGCGACAATGCCGCCCCCTCGGCATAGCCCAGGCCGCAGACGATGATGGCGGCCAGCATCAGGCCGTCGCCGACAGGTGAGGCCGTCACGCCTTGCATCAGGGCAAAACCGGCGAACAGCGCGCTGCCGATGCAGGAAAACAGCCAGAAGACCGGGCGCGGACGCTCGCCACCGCGCAGCACGCCGAAGATCGCGGTGGCCAGCGGCAGCAGGCCGACGAAGATGATGGAGTGGGCAGAGGTGACGTGCTTGAGCGCCAGAGCGGTGAGCAAGGGAAAGCCGACAACCACCCCAAGGGCGACGATCACCAGCGACAGAAAATCGCTGCGCGCCGGGCGCTTCTGCTGGAACAGGACGAGCATCGCGAGACCAAGCAGCCCGGCAATCGCGGCGCGGGCCGAGGTCAGGAACGTCGGATCGAACTCCGCCACGGCGACGCGCGTCGCCGGCAGCGAGCCTGAGAAGATCAGCACGCCGACGAATCCGTTCAGCCAGCCGCTCGCGGTCTTGTCCATTCCAGGCTCCATTGCTTTCGACCTCTATCGGGCAAGTGCCTATGGTGCAGCCAGAGACAATGCAGTACAATTCCGCAAAACTGTAATGGCAGGTCGAGCAGTACGGATGAAGGAACTCGCTTTGGAAGCGGACGGCGCGCCCACCGTTCTCGCGACCACTCTGGTCGAAACTGTGATGGCGACCATCCGCCAGCGGATATCGGCGCGCAGCCTGACGCCGGGCGCGCGGCTGCCCTCGATCCGCGCCTTCGCCAAGGCCATGCAGGTGTCGAAATCCACCGTCGTCGAAGCTTATGAACGGCTTGCCGCCGAAGGCGCGATTCGCTCCCGGCCGGGTTCGGGTTTTTATGCCGCCGGATCGCTGGCGCCACTGTCGCTGGCCGAGATTGGACCCCGGCTCGATCGCGCCATCGATCCGCTGTGGGTCTCGCGCCAGTCGCTGGAAGCCGGCGACGAGATGCTGAAACCAGGCTGCGGCTGGATGCCGGCCTCGTGGATGCCGCAATCGGCCTTGCGCCGGGCGCTGCGCACCGTGGCGCGCGCCGACGATGTCGACCTAGCCGATTACGGCACGCCGCTCGGCCTGCCGCCGCTCAGGCAATTGCTCGCGCGGCGCATGGCCGGCCACGGCATCGAGGTCTCGCCCGAACAGATCATGCTGACCGAATCGGGCACGCAGGCCATCGATCTTCTGTGCCGCTTCCTGATCGAACCCGGCGATACCGTGCTGGTCGACGACCCCTGCTATTTCAATTTCCACGCACTGCTGCGCGCCCACCGCGCCAAGGTCGTCAGCGTGCCCTACACGCCATCGGGGCCGGACATCGAGATGTTCGCGCAGGCGCTCGCCGAGCACAGGCCGCGCCTCTACATCACCAATTCCGCCATCCACAACCCGACCGGCGCGATCCTGTCGCCGGTCACTGCGCACCGGCTGCTGAAACTCGCCGACCAGTCGGACCTGACCATCATCGAGGACGATATCTTCGCCGATTTCGAGCACAGCCCAGCGCCTCGGCTGGCGGCGTTCGACGGCCTCAACCGCGTCGTCCATATCGGCAGCTTCTCCAAGACGCTGTCGGCCTCGGTGCGCTGCGGCTTTATCGCCGCACCCCGCGACTGGATCGAACAGCTCACCGACCTCAAGATCGCCACCACCTTCGGCGGGGGCAGGCTGGCGGCCGAACTGGTGCTGACGCTGCTTAGGGATGGCAGCTACCGCAAGCACATGGATCTGCTGCGCGCGCGCCTTTCCCGCGCCATGGGCGAGACGAGCGCGCGCCTGAAGGCGATCGGCATCGCGCCCTGGATCGACCAGCCCGCCGGACTGTTCCTGTGGTGCGGCCTGCCCGATGGCGTGGACGCAGCCGAAATCGCCCGCCGCGCGCTGGCCGACAACATCGTATTGGCGCCCGGCAACGCATTCAGCCTGTCGGGAACCGCCAGCCGCTTCCTGCGCTTCAACGTTGCCCAGTGCCAGGACGAGCGGATTTTCAGGGTGCTCAAGGGGGCAATGGCGCGCTGAGGGCTCAGCGGGAGGCCGCGCAGACCTCCCGAACGCAATCTCGCAGCCAGCGTTGCGCCGGATCGGCATCGAGCCGTGGATGCCAGAGCATCGAGATGGTGACCTCCACCGTGGCGACCGGCAGCAGAAAGCTGACCATGCCGGCGCGTGCGCCTTGCGTGTGCCGTTCGGGCACGCTGGCAATAAGGTCCGAAGCGCGCGCCATGGAGAGTGCAGCCGAAAAGCCGGAGACCATGCACGCCACGGTTCGCTGCAGGCCGAGCAGCGCCAAAGTCTGATCGATCGGCCCTCTTTCCCGACCCCGCCGTGAAACGCTGATGTGGCGGCCGGCCGCGTAGCGTTCAGGCGTTACCGCGCCTTCACTCAAAGGGTGGCCGGCTCGCACAGCACCGACGAAGCGGTCGCGAAACAGCGCCTGTATCAGCACTTCAGGTCCGGCCTCGCCGGCAACGCCGATTTCGAGGTCGATGTCCGCGTCGCGCAGCGAGGCGACATCCTTGTCGGATTTGGGCCTAAAGCGCAGCCGCGCGCCCGGCGCCTCGGCCTGGATGCGGGCGACAAGACGCGGCCCGAATTCCTCGACGAACCCTTCATTGGTGCGCAGCGTGAAGATCTGGTTCAGCTTTGCCAGATCGAGCAGCCTGGCGGGACGCAATAGCGTTTCCGCATCGTGGACGACACGGCCGGCCTGCTGCCGCAATGCCTCCGCGCGCGGCGTCGGGACCAGGCCGCGGCCGGCGCGGACCAGCAGCGGATCGCCGGTCGCTTCCCGCAGCCGCGCCAGCGTGCGGCTCATCGCCGAAGGGCTGAGCCGCAGCCGGGTTGCCGCGCGAGCCACGCTACCTTCGGTCAGCAGGACGTCGAGAGCGAACAGCAGATTGAGATCTGGCGATGCCATCGGCGGATTGTAGCACATGCCATGGCGTTTGGTGCACGAATAAGATGCAAATGATGCGCCTTCCGCCATTCCATCCTGACGACTAGATCTCCGACAGGTCCGGTTGCGGGACTGACAAGGAGGAAATCGCCATGGCAATTGCTGAGCAGAACGAGTGCGCATCGGCGCCGCACAACACCCGGTCCGCAGGCCTGGCCCACTCTCCTGTCTTGGCATTGGCCAGCCTGTCGCTCGCCACGCTGCTGTCGTCGCTTGGAACCAGCATTGCCAGCGTCGGACTGCCTTCCCTCATGCAGGCGTTCGGTGCGCCGTTCCAGTCCGTGCAATGGGTGGTTCTCGCCTATCTGCTCGCCATCACGGCCCTGATCGTCAGCGCCGGTCGGCTGGCCGATATGCTCGGCCGCCGGCCGTTGCTGCTCGGCGGCATCGCGCTGTTCACACTGGCTTCGGTGCTCTGCGGCCTGGCGCCGACGCTCTGGCTGCTGATTGCGGCGCGCGCCGTACAAGGACTGGGTGCCGCGCTGATGATGGCGCTGACGCTGGCCTTTGTCGCGGAGACCGTGACCAAGGAGAGAACCGGCAGCGCCATGGGCCTGCTCGGCGCCATGTCGGCGATCGGCACGACGCTCGGACCCTCGCTCGGCGGCTTGCTGATCGCCGGCTTTGGCTGGCGGGCGCTCTTCCTCGTCAATGTGCCGCTCGGCCTCCTGACCTTTGCCCTCGCCTGGCTGGCCCTGCCTGCCCGCGGCAAGGCTGCGGGCGTTCAAGGCGGGTTCGACGCGATCGGGACGGTCTTGCTAGGCCTGACGCTCGCCGCCTATGCACTGGCCATGACGCTCGGCCGCGGCCATTTCGGCGCCCTCAACATCGGCCTCCTGGTGGCCGCCGGCATCGGCGTCGTTCTGTTCGGCGTTGCGCAGACGAAGGCGAAAAGTCCCTTGATCCGGCTTGCCCGGTTGTACGACATCCGGCTCAGCGCCAGCCTCGCCACGAACCTCGTTGTCGCCACCGTGATGATGGCGACCCTGGTGGTCGCTCCGTTCTATTTGTCGCGAGGGCTGGGGCTCAATGCTGCGATGGTCGGCGTGGTCCTGTCGACAGGTCCGCTGGTCTCCGCGCTCTCGGCGCTTATCGCCGGCCGCCTCACCGATCGCTTCGGTACCAACAGGATGATGATCGCCGGACTGTTCGGCCTGGTCAACGGCACCTTGCTTTTGTCGCTCGCCGCAACAAAACTCGGCATTGTCAGCTATATCGTGCCGATCGCCGTCACCTGCTTCGGGTACGCCCTGTTCCAGACATCCAACAATGCCGCCGTCATGAGCGGTGTCGCTGCCGGCGAGCGCGGCGTGGTGTCCGGCCTGCTCAATCTGTCGCGCAATCTCGGCCTGATCACCGGCGCATCGCTTATGGGCGCCATTTTTGCGGCTGCCTCGACGGGAGAACGGCAAAGCCAGGACATGCTGACCTCAGCGGCAGCCGCGCGCGGCATGCAGGTTACCTTTCAGACGGCAACGGTCCTGGCGGTGGCTGCGCTGTTGCTGGCACTGCTCTGGACCCGCGCCGGCGGCAGGCTGTCGGTGCGGCAACAGCCATCATGACCGAAGATAGGGAGCTTACGCTCCCGCCCGCTTGCGCCGCTCATAAAGCATGACCAGCGTTTCGGCGGTCAGCGCCGGCCTCTGTTCGCCCTCGATCTCGACCGTATTGGCGGCCTTCATCAGATACTGGCCCGGCCCCTTGTCCTCCACCGACAACAGCGTCGTGCGCAGCCGGATGCGTGCGCCGACCCTGACGGGCGCCAGGAACCGCACCTTGTCGAAGCCGTAATTGAAGGCGGCTTGCGTGTTTTCGGGTACGATGCCCATGCCCAGCGCCAGCGCGCCGATGATCGACAGCGTCAGATAGCCATGCGCGATCGTGGTGCGAAATGGGCTCTGCCGCTTCGCCCGCTCCGGATCGACGTGGATCCACTGATGGTCGCCTGTGCATTCGGCAAACTGGTTGATGCGGTTCTGGTCGACGGTCGTCCATTCCGACACGCCGAGCTCCTGCCCGGCCATCGCCCTTAACTGCTCGAAGGTCGGCGGCGTTTTCGGCCGTAGTTCCGTCATTCCTGCTTTCCCGGTGGCTCCCAGTGCCTCGGACCACGAACGGACGGCTCCTGTCAATTCGCCCGTTGCGATTCCGTTCCGCCATTTTCCGCCAAACAGCGTCCCTCGTCCATGCTCATGCGCCGCAACCGGCCCACTCCTCTCATGGTTGCGTTGGAGAGTCACTTCTTGTCATAGCCCGAGCGGATTTCCTCCATCGCTTCCTTGATGCGGCTGCGCAGGATTTCGATCGATTCGGTGCCGGATTTCTTGACCAGCTCGGCCACTTCGCCGGCATTTTTCAGGGCGGCTTCGAAGGATTTCCTGGCGAACTCCGCCTGTTTTGTCATCAGTTCCTGGGGATTGCCCGGCGCCTTGTAGCTCTGCGCCATGTCGCTGACTTCACGCAGCGTGTCCTGCAGCATCTCGCGCTGTCTGGACAACAATGAGGTCGCGCCGGCAGCTCCCGCCCGCGCCGATCTTTCCAGGGCCTCGAGGTTCTTGCGATGATGCGCGAGGATCGCCTCGACATTCGGCACCTTCAGGTCACGGCCGAACCGGCGAATCGGAGTCGGGTTGTTTGGCCATTGCTCGTGCTCCCCAGTGTCGCAAATGCTGAACCCTGTTCTGAACAATAGCACTCGCGCGCCGTGTGTCCATTCGGACGCCCAAGCAATTCAGCGGCAAATGCAGCATCAGCCAGCGAGAAACAGCCTCTCCGCCGTGTAGAGCACGAGACCGGCCAGGCCGCCAATAATCATGCCATTGAAGCGGATATATTGCAGGTCCCTGCCGATGTTCATCTCGATCAGCCTCGTCAGCTGGGCAAGGTCCCAGCGCTTGACCTGATCGGCGATGAACGTCGACACACCGCTCTTCTGGCTCTCCACGAACGACGACAGCGCCACGACAAAGCCCTGGTTCATGTCGGCCCTGATCTGCGGATCGCCTGAGAGATGGCGGCCGACCTCGACGAACATGTTGGCGAGATGCGCGCGAACAATCGAATTCTCCGCCTTGGCGTCCTGTTCGATGAACACGCTGAGGCTCTGCCACATGTCGCCGGCGAGCGACTTCACTTCCGGCCGCGCCAGGAAATCGCGCTTCAGCTTCTCGGCCCGTTTGGCGTATTGCTTCGAGGTTCTGAGCCGCTCGATGAAGCTGTGCGCGAAACGGTCGAATTCGGCGCGCATCGGATGGTCGGGATCGGCCCGCACCTCGTCAAGCAGCGAACCGGCGGAAGCGACGATCTTTTTCAGCAGATAGGCGTCGGCTCTGAACAGGTTGAACAGCGACGGCAATTCCTCGCGGATTTTCTCGCGCATGGTCGCCAGCGCCTCTTCATCGTTCAGGAACCGGCCGATCACCCTGGTGAATTCGTCGAAGAGTTTCTGGTGGCGGCGGTCGTCGGTCAGTGCCGACAGCAATTCGGCCGCGAGCGGCGCCAGCGGCACCTTGTCGATCTGCTCCAGCATGCGGCTGGTGACGAAGCTCCGCAGGCCGGATTGCTCGATCGCCGCAAGCGTCTGCGGGACCAGCCGTACGACGAAGCGCGACAGGCCGGCAGAGCGTTCGGCGTCAGTCAGCCAGTCGGCGACGAGTGCTGCAAAATCGACCTCGGCCAGCTTTTCCCGCACCGGCCCGGGCGCCAGAAAATTGACCTCGATGAAGCGGCCCAGATTATCGGCGATGCGGTTCTGGTTCGCTGGGATGATGGCGGTGTGCGGGATCGGCAGGCCCAGCGGCCGCTTGAACAGCGCCACCACCGCGTACCAGTCGGCCAGGCCGCCAATGGTCGCCGCCTCGGCGAAGGCCGCCACGAAGCCCAGCCACGGATACTTGGCCTCGAACGATTTGGCCACGGCAAAAACCACGACGCAAAGCACCAGCGCAGCCGTGGCGAGGAACTTTGTCCGCCGCAACGCGAAAAGCTTGGCGCCCGTCTCGGCATCAAAACCGCCAGGCGCCAGGGACGAAGCCGATTGGGACATGATACGCCGCTCCTCATCGATCTCTTGGCTATCTGGCATGGGCTATTTAGGGGGTGTTTGGGCCCGTAGCATGATCGGATGGGCCGATTTCGTCCGGGAATTGCCGGTTTCGCACGCAAAGTTGACAAGAATGTTCATCTATCATGCAATCCCAGTCTGGAATTGTTCCAAGGTATAGGCCATATTCCGATCAGGCCAGTGTGGGCGAATCCGAAACTCCGGGTGAGAAAGCTGCACCAGCACAATCTAAAATCTGGTGCAGTTCCAGCGCGCCAGCACTCGGTGAGGAATGAAATGCGGCTGACGCGCCAGACCAACTACGCCATGCGCATCCTGATGTATTGCGCCGCCAACAACGATCGCCTGAGCCGCATCCCCGAGATTGCGGCCGCCTATTCGGTGTCGGAGCTTTTCCTGTTCAAGATCCTGCAGCCGCTGGTCGAGCATGGCCTGGTCGAGACAGTGCGCGGCAGGAATGGCGGCGTGAGGATCGGCCGCCCCGCCGAGCAGATCAGCCTGTTCGACGTCGTACGGGTGACAGAAGAGAGCTTTGCCATGGCCGAGTGCTTCGAAAACGACGCCGCCGAATGCCCGCTGGTCGACAGCTGCCAGCTGAATTCGGCGCTGCGCGAGGCGCTCAACGCCTTCTTTGCCGTGCTTTCCCGCTACACGATCGCCGATATGGTGGCGGCGCGCCCGAATGTGCGTCATTTACTCGGCATCGACATGCTGGTCCAGCGAGCACCGGCCGCCTGAGTTTTCTAGTGCATGTCGCTCAAAAGTGGCCCCGGTTTTGAGACAATGACATGCATAAAAACAAAGACCTAAAGCGCGTCGCCTGAGTCCGTTCAAACGCGACGCGCTTTAGGCGGCTGACTGCGGCAAGACGAACGGCATGTTCGCCGCCGGCAACACACCGACCCTTAGCCGACAATCGAACACCTTTTCGATCAGATCGTCGCTCAGCACCTCCTGCGGTGAACGTCGGCGGCGAGCCGGCCGCGATGCATCACGAAAATCCGGTCGGCATACATGGCCGTCAGATTGAGGTCGTGCAGGATGGCGATCACACCGCCGCCGCGCCGGGCGAAATCGCGGGCGATGTTCATGATGATCAGCTGGTGCTTGATATCGAGGCTGGAGACCGGCTCGTCGAGATAGAGATAGCGCGGCTTGCCGTCGAGCACCGGCGCCCAGACCTGGCACAGCACGCGCGCCAGCTGCACACGCTGTTGTTCGCCGCCCGAAAGCTCCTGATAGAAGCGGCCGGCAAAGCCGTCGAGGTCGACCCGCGCCAGCGCCCGCTCGGGCAGACGATCATCTTCGCCCGGCAGAACGCCGGAACGGCCGCCGATAAGGCCGAGCCTGACCACTTCGTGCACGGTGAAGGGAAAGGACAGCGTCGCGGTCTGCGGCAGCACGGCACGCACGGTCGCGGCCTCCACCGGCTTCATCTCGGAGAGGTCGCGCCCGTTGACGGCCACTGTCCCCGTAAACGCCAGATCGCCCGACAACGCCTTCAAAAACGTCGTCTTGCCCGAGCCGTTGGGTCCGACGATTGCCGCAATTTCGCCCGGCCGCGCGACGAAATCGACATTGGCAACAATGCGCTTGCCGCCGATCGCCACCGAGACATCGCGTGCTTCGATCATGCCGCCTCACAAGTCGATTACGCCGCGCTTGCGCAGCAGGATCCAGAGGAAGAACGGCGCGCCGGCGATCGCCGTGACGATGCCGATTGGCAATTCGGCCGGCGCCACGATGACGCGGGCAACTGCGTCGGCAAGAAGCAGCATCGAGGCGCCGAGCAGCGCCGATGCGAGCAAAAGATAGCGATTGTCCGGACCGATCAGCAGCCGCAGCAGATGCGGCACGACGATGCCGACAAAACCGATGCCTCCGCTGACTGCGACAGAGGCGCCGACCGCTGCCGAGACGCCGACGATCGCGGTGTATTTCAGCCGCTGTACCGGGATGCCGAGATGTCCGGCCGTCGCCTCGCCGAGCGCCAGGGCGTTGAGGCCTTTGGCCAGGAACGGCATTGCCGCAAGCGCCAGCACGATGATCGGCCCGACGGAAGCGATCTTCGGCCAGGTCGCGCCGCCCAGCGAGCCCAGTTGCCAGAAGGTCAGATCGCGCAACTGCCGGTCGTCGGCCATGAAAATCAGGATACCGGTCAGCGCCATGGCAAGGGCTGCGAGCGCAATGCCGGCAAGCAGCATGGTGGCGACCGATGTGCGCCCCTGCCGCGTGGCGACGCGGTAGAGCACCAGCGTGACCGCAAGGCCGCCGCAGAAAGCGGCGAGCGGCAAGGCCANCCAGCCACGTCGTGCCGAGCACGATGACGGCGACCGCGCCGAGGCTCGACCCGGCGGAAACGCCGATCAGGCCGGGATCGGCGAGCGGGTTGCGAAACAGGCCTTGCATGACCGCACCCGATACGGCCAGTGCCGCCCCGATGAGCACACCGAGCAGTACGCGCGGCATGCGGATATCGTAGACGATCAACCGGTCGCGGGCACCAAGCGCGGCGTCGTCCGGCATGGCGCCGGTCAGCCAGTCACGAATGACACCAACGGCCGATGCATCGGAAGCGCCCGACCTCAGCGACAGGAACATCGAAAGGGCAAGCGCCACACACAGGAGCACAATAACCATGCGAGCGCGCCCGGAACGATCGCCCTCGGCCACCTTGCCCGCCGCGCCGGCGATCGACTGATCCACCATCGGCTCAGTCCGTGACCTGGCTGCCATAGAGCGAGGCGGCCAGATCGTGGATGGCATCGGCCGTGCGCGGCCCGAAGCCGAGGAGATAGCTGCCATCCATCAGGGTCAGTTTGCGGCCTTCACCGGCCGGCGTCGAGGTGATCGACGGGATGGCAAACAGCTCGGCCTCCGCAATCGGCGGTCCGGCATTTTTCATCGCCAGGATCACGTCCGGCCTGGCGGTTACGATGGCCTCGTCGGACATCTGCTTGTAGCCGGAAAAACCTTCGACGGCGTTGACCGCACCGGCGAGCTTGATGATGCCATCACCGGCGGTGTCGGTGCCGGCGGCCAGGATCTTGCCGCCCTGGATCGACAGCACGAACAGGATGCGCTTGCGCTGCTTGATCGACGCCGTCTGCTTCTCGGCCGCCTTCAGCTTGGCGTCGGTCTCAGCCACCAGCGTCTCGGCCTTGGCGTCGACGCCGAGCGCCTTGCCGACGATGCGGATCTTTTCCAGGATGCCGTCATGGCTGTAATGCTCGGGCACGTCGATGAACTGAACGCTCGACTTTTTCAGCACATCGACCGCTTCCTTCGGCCCACTGCCATGCAGCGCCAGAATGCCCGAAGGATTGACCGACAACACGCCTTCCGGCGACAGCTGGCGCATATAGCCGACGTCGGGCAGCGCGACCGCGGCGGCGGGGTAGCGGCTGGTCGAATCGCGGGCGACGAGATGACCTTCCTCGCCAAGCGCGTAGACGATCTCGGTGATCGAACCGCCGATCGCCACGATCCGCGACGTGTCGGCAAACACGGCCACGTTCTCGCTGGCCGGCACTGGGGCGGCAATAAACAGCGACAGGCCCATGGCCGCGGCAAGCGTCCTGAACAGTGAAATCATCGTCGTTTCCTCAGGCTGCGGTCGGGCTTGGAATGCGCGGCAGGTTCTCGGCAAGGAACCGCCAGTCGTCGCGCTCGCCCTCGCCTTCATGGCGCTTGCCGAAGAACTGGATGATCATCTTGCCGTCGGCGCCATAGGCTTCGAGCGAGGTGACATGACCGTCCTTGGTCGGTTTGCGCACCGCCCACACCTCCTGGATTTGGTCGGTGCGCAGATGCAGGTGGAACGTCTCGTCCATCACGTTGATCCACGGCCCCATCGGCCTGATCGACTTGACGGGACCGGAATGGATCTGGATGCAGCCTCGGTTTCCGACAAAACACATGATCGGCATGCCGTCGGCGGCGGCATGGTGGAACATGGCGCCGATGGCGTCATTGTCGAGCAGCCAGGCATAGTCCTGGCCGACCATGCGCACGGCCTGGCGGCGGGTAAGCTTCAGCGTTTTCAACATGCCAAAGAACTGATGCACGTCGGTCAGCCGGCTCCAGCGGTCGCGCAGATCATCGATGTCTGCGGCAATGCCCGACGTCTCCGCGTCGTCGTCGGCCACGCCTGCGATAGACACGGTCGCCTCCTGGTTCGGCGATTCGAGTGCGGCCACGAGCTTCTGGTAGGCATAGAGATTGGACGCCGGCCGCAGATGCACCTTGTGCACCGCATCGCCGGCCGCGTCGAAGAATTGCAGGCTGCGGCGGATGTCGCCGCCGTCGCGCTTTTCCACGGCAAAGCCATGCGCCCAGACTTTGGGAAAAATGCGCAGGTCGATGTTTTCGCCCAGCACCATGGCGTTGTGCGTGCCTGTGACAACCTTGTCGTAGACGCCGATCTTCTCGTGCACCGCGCTTTCGTTGCGGGTCAGCGCCATCACTTCGCCGACGGCGTCGAGGCCGGTCAGAAGATCGTTGACCCTGGGCTCGACGCGCACGACGCCGTCGCCGCAATGCGCGGCCACCAGCTCGGCCTCGGAAATACCGAGCTCGGCGGCAAGATCGCGCTCGCGCGCTTTCGGATTGTCTGCCCGCGCCCGCCGGATTTCATGCGGGGCGGGTTTTGCGCGCTGGTCCATGTCCTGCTTACCTGTCTGCCGTGTTTGGTCGTTTCGTCACTTGTTGAGGATGAGCTTGCCCTGGCGGGTGATCTTCAGCCGATAGAGCGCGCCATGGTGCTCGATGCCGATCTCGTGCTCGCCCTGGAACAGCGTGTTGGAGGACAGCGTCCGCACCGCCAGCGGCACCCGGTCGAAGCGGGTCGGCGTCTCCTCGGAACGGCGGACGCGGTAACGAAAGTCGTTGGGATTGTGGGTGTTCATCTCTTTCGATCCCCTTTCCTGTGCCGGGCAACTGGCTAGGCGTTGCAAAAATGCCGATTCATTTCTTGACTCGAATAATCATGTTTATTAGTCAGTGCAATACCGGACCAAATGAGTCAACATTTAAGACGCCGGACAGAATGAAAAATGCCAGCGAGCACCAAGCCAGCCAGCATCGAATCTGGAATTTTGGAGTTGGGGCATGGGCTTGGGAAATTGTGGACCACTGGGTCTGGCGAGCACCGGTCCGGTGCATCGGTCTATGGCAAAGGTGGCCTTGCTTGCGGGGGCAGCGACGATCGCGCTGCTGACATCGCCGGCCAGCGCTCAGCCGGCCGCTGACCAGGCCGACCAGACCAAGAAAACCGAGGACACCAAGCCGGCGCCCGCCGGCGCGACCCTGCTGGACAAGATCCTCGTCATCAGCCGCACCGGCGAGACGGCAATCGAATCGCTGGCCTCAGCCAGCCATGTCGACCAGGAACAGCTCGACCGCCGCATGGCGACGACGCCGAACGAAATGCTGCTCGGTGTGCCTGGTGTCGCCGTGCAGGCCGATGCGCGACGCGTCAGCTCCAGCATCAACATCCGCGGCCTGCAGGATTTCGGTCGCGTCGCCGTCATCGTCGACGGTGCCAGGCAGAATTTCCAGCGCTCAGACCACGGCACGCAGTCGACCTTCTATGTCGATCCCGAGCTCATCAAATCCGTTGACGTCATTCGCGGACCGACCGCCAACACCTACGGCTCCGGCGCCATTGGCGGCGTCGTCTTCTTCGACACCAAGGATGCGGTGGATTTCCTCAGATCGGGCGAAACCTGGGCCGGCTCCGTCACCGGGCGCTATGAAAGCAACGGCAAGGGCTGGACCGCCAGCGCCAGCGGCGCCTACAAATTCAACGACGATTTGGATGTGCTGGGCAACATCGTCTACCGCGACTACGGCGACTACAAGAATGGCAGCGGCGACACCGTCGCCGGTTCCGGTTTCGACGTGCTGAGCGGCCTGCTCAAGACCACAATCCGCCCGAGCGAGAACAGCGAATTGAAGCTCGGCTGGGTCGGCTCGAGCGACGGCTGGACGGAAACCAGCGGCGGCGTGCCGGCCAACGACGTCGACCTGAAGTCGAACACCTTCACCGCCCGCTACAACATCACTGACGACGCCAAGAGCTGGCTCGACCTCCACATCAACGCCTCCTACAACAAGACCAATCTCGACCTCACCACGCTGGTCCCGCAGAACCGCTTCGATCCGTCGACCGGCCTTCCCGTGCTGCTGCCCGTCGGTTCGACCTCGACCTTCGACGTTGGCACGGCCGGCGTCGACATCTGGAACACGTCGCGCTTCGAAACAGCCGGTGTTGCGCACGAATTGACCTATGGCGGCGACTGGGTGGGTGACGATGTCGAGACCGGCGGCACCGCCGGCGGCGACAGCTTCTACACCCCATCGGGCAAGCGTAGTGTTTCGGGCGCCTACATCCAGGACAAGCTCACCTGGGACTGGCTCGAGGTCATTGCCGGGCTGCGTTACGACAATTACAGCCTCGAAGACAGCACCCACGAAACGTCAGGTGATCGTCTGTCGCCGCGCATCACCGTTGGTGTCACGCCCTTCGAAAGCGCCAGCCTGGCGGGCCTGCAGTTCTATGGCACCTACGCGGAAGGCTACCGCTCGCCGTCGCTGACCGAAACGCTGATCAGCGGCAACCATCCGGCGGGCGTCACCTTCCCGTTCCTGCCCAATCCGAACCTGCGGCCAGAAACCGGCAAGACCACTGAATTCGGCGTCAACTACAAGCTGAACGACCTTATCGAGGCCGGCGACGCGTTCCGGCTCAAGGCCGGCTACTTCCACAACGATGTCGACGACTACATCGAAGGCGTCACGTTGTCGGCATTCGACCCGACCAGCGGTTGCCCGTTCGGCCCCGGCATCCCGATCTGCTTCCAGTACCAGAACGTCGCCCAGGCCAAGATCAACGGCTTCGAACTGGAAAGCGTCTACGATGCCGGCTGGGGCTATGCTGGCCTCTCAGCCTCGATCATCAACGGCCACACCATCTCCGATGAAGGCGAGCGGGCCGACCTTGCCACCATCCCGTCCTCGCAGGTCACCGGGCAGCTCGGCTTCCGCTTCCTTCAGGACAAGCTGACCGTCGGCGGCGAGGTGCAGTACAACGGCAAGCCGAAGGGCAACCCCGTGGCCAAGGATTATACTCTGGTCAACGCCTTCGCCAGTTACCAGGCCACCGACAATCTGAAGGTGGACTTCCGCGCCGACAATTTGTTCGACGTCAAATACACCAACCCGCTGAACGGCGGTACCACCGCCGTCATCTATGAACCCGGCATCACGCTGAAGCTGGCCGCAACCATGCGCTTTGGAGGCTGACACCCATGACAAGTTTGACGGCATCGCTTCGCCTCCTGACCTCGACGCTGGCGATGTCGCTTGGCTTGATGCCGGCGTGGGCTCAGTCCGCGTCGGCTCCGCAACTCAGCCTCGAGCTCAATGCCGCGCAGCCCTCCGAAAAGGGTTGCCGGCTGACCTTCGTCGTCAACAATGCGCTCGGCGCCGATCTTTCCAAGGCGGCATTCGAAATCGCGCTGTTCAACGAGGCCGGCATTGTCGACCGCCTGAGCGTGCTCGACTTCAAGGACCTGCCGGCCGGCAAGACCAAGGTGACCCGCTTCGACCTCGCCGGCACCGACTGCACCAAACTCAGCCGCGTGCTGATCAACAGCGCCACCGAATGCGCCGGCGTCGAACCGGGCGCCTGCATGCGCGGCCTGAAGACGCAGACCAAGACCGGTATCGCATTCGGCGTTTGAGGTGGGTCTGCATCCCGCCTTCCTGCACGACAATGCGACACGACCCGTCGCAGCTCCGCCGTTATGGCCGGCAACCGATCTTGATTTGACAATCCCGCCGCGCTCGCGGCAGGTCTCGCCGCGAACCATGCAGGACATCACCCCCCTCCCCGACGCTGGCAACGAACCGGCGATAACAATGGACGAGCTCGTACAGCCGGCGGCCGCGGACCGCAAATGGACTGTGGCGATCGTCGCGTCCTGCCTGCTCCATGCCGCTGCCGCAGCGGCGTTCATGGTCGCACCCGCCGGGACATTCGATACCGGAAAGGCAATACAGGCCGAAGGCGCCGATCGATCAGGCGCAGACGTCCTCGGCACCGCTTTGCAAAACCCGGTACCCGACGCAGTGGATGTTACCCTGGTAACCGATCCTCAGCCGGCCAACCCCGTCCAACCCACGCCGCAAACCGAGGCGCCTCAAGCCGTAGAGGAGCCGGCGGCGCCCAAATCTGCGCCGGAAGCTGCCAAGCAGGTAGTCGTCGCTCCGGATGCACCGACGGCTGCCATCCCGGATGATCAAAGTGTCGCCCCGGAGGGTGAGACGCCTGCACCGTCACCGGTTCAAACGCAGAGTTCGGAGGCGTCTCCCGCCAATGAGCCTGCCGTTGAATTGCCTACCGCGAGGCCACCAGTCCCAAGCCCGAGGCCAAGTACATCAATATCAGGCGCACCAATACCGGGAGAGACTGGCGGCACGGCAGATGGCGAGGAGCGCGAGGCAACGGCGGTTGCCAGCAAAGGCGGAAAACAGGGCGCGGCGGGCAATTCGATGGAATCCGGCTACAGCGTTGAAGTTCAGAACAAGCTTGTCCGCGCCAACCGCCACGTTTCGAAGGCGGTTCAAGCCAAGGCTCGCAACAATGCCAGGGTCTATTTCGTCGTCATGGCCGACGGCAGCGTCAGCGACTTGCAGCTTGTCGAAAGTTCAGGGTCTGCCGAGCTAGACCAATTCGCTTTGAAACTGGTGCGCCAGCAAGCCCCGTTCCCGCCCATTCCACCCGAGACCGGATTATCAAGTTGGGTGTTCAGGGCGCGGATCGGTCCGTTTTAACCAGCTCGCAGACCTTCGCCAAATGTCGTCGTCCACCAATTCAAGAGGAAGCCCAATGTACATCGCCATGAACCGCTTCAAGGTCCAGAACGGCTCGGAGACTGCCTTCGAGGATGTCTGGAAGAACCGCGATTCCAGCCTTTCGAAGATGGAAGGCTTCAGGGAATTCCACTTGCTGCGCGGCCCGGTCAACGAGGCCGAGGGTTACACGCTGTTTGCCTCGCACACGGTGTGGGCAAGCCATGAGGATTTCGTCGCCTGGACCAAATCCGAGAATTTTCGCGCCGCCCATCGCAACACCGGCACCTCGAAGGTGCATTATCTCGGCCATCCGCAGTTCGAAGGCTTTTCGGTTGTCGAAGGCGCCTGATTGAGATTTCACCCGTCGACGAGATCTGACGACCTGCAGATGCCGTCATGTTCCGGTTGAATTCCGGCCGCCCAGTCGCCGAAGCCACTGGGCAATGTGCAGGCGCAGCCGCCGCCAGGGCTGTCCGCGTGTCAGGTAGCGCGCCAACCGCGGATCACCGGCCAACTCCGGGAACTGGCGCACATGCTGCGTCAGGAATGCAGGTATGAAATTGCGCCCGTTGAGATCGCTGAGCCAGGCAGAATTCGCCAGCAAATAGTCTGCGGCATCCGCCGCCAACACGCTCCTGTAGCTCCTGTATGCAGGCGTTTGCCGCACATTGCCGCCAGCAAAGGCAGTTCCGGTGGACAGGTTGGAGCCATGCAGGCGATAGAGCCCGAGACCTTCTGACAGGATGAGGCTGCCGCCGGCCTGGTGCGCGAGTGTCGCCGTCAGATAATCCGTCCCGACCTTGGCCTTGAACGGGAAGGACAATACCGGTTCCAGCGCGCCACGCCGGTACATGATCGCCGAGCATTGCGACCACAGCCAGCCCGTCACCGCAGGTGCGAAATAGGTTACCGGATGCTCCGATGCGTAGGCGATCCCGGGCGCCATGCCGGCAAGCCGGCCACCGGGCGCGATGGCGACGCCACTGCGATCCGCTCCGGACCGCGGTTTGCGCAAGGCAAGGAAGGTACCGCCCAGCAAGGTGCCGTCGCCATCGACAAGGAACACATCGGAACTCGACAGTGCGGCCGAATGCGTCGTGTTGAGGTGGGCGGACAGATGAGCGAGGAGAAAATCCGGCAGCCACACGTCATCGGCGTCGAGAAACGCGACGAAGGGCGCGTCGGTTGCGGCAAAGCCGTCGCGGAATCCCGCGGTCTGGCCGCCATTCTCCGTGCGCGCCAACAGGCGCAGGCGCGGGTCTTCTATATCCCTTAGAAGCTGTCGGACATGGTCGGCCGAGCCGTCCGTCGAGGCATCGTCGACGATGACGCATTCCCAATTCCGGTAGGTCTGCGCAAGCACCGAGCGGATCGCCTGTTCGACGTACGGCCGATAGTTGAAGCAGGTGATGACCACCGCCACGCGCGGCAGCTCAAACGGTCGGGACGTGTCTTCCATCTGTTCGGCTGCCCCGCTCGAGTTGCTCTCTGTCCCTTGCGCATACCCTTGCAACCCGACGCAGGCAAGCGAGCCGCGAAAAGCCCCCTAGGCCGCCGCGAGCAGGCTGGCATTGCCGCCGGCAGCCGTGGTGTCGACGCAGACAGCGCGTTCATGCGCATAGGCCGCCGGGTTGAGCACCTCGCTGACCAGCGGCACGATCGGCCCGCTGCGGTCGGCAATGACCTTGCGCACGATCCGCGCCGCCTCGGGCCTGCCCGAGAAGGCGACGACATGGACGCGCAGCGAACGCGCTTCGACTGGGTCTGGCCGACCGTCTATGGCCGCCAGCGGCAACCCCTTGCCGGTCAGCGCCGACAGTGCCGCCGGCGCGCCCGGCGCCACGGCCAGCACCGCATTGCCGGCGGCCAGCGCCTGGATCGTCTGGGCAAGCAGCGTGTCGGCGTCCGGACCGAGGCACAGCACCCGGCCACGCGGCGACAGCGACAGCGTGTTGGCCTCGCCGGTCGGTCCGGGCAGGTCGACCTGGCCGAAATCGATGGCGGCTGCAGCGCCGATGGCTGCAGCGCCCTTGCCGCGCAGATGTTTTCTCAAAATGGCGATGCGGTCCGGCCTCGTCGACCAGCCGCCAAGCGTCGGATCGGGCAGATTGTCGGCCAGTTCGGTCGCCGTCACCTTGTGGCCCTCGGCAATCTCCGTGCCCGCCTCCGGCCCTTTGCGGAACCGCCGGAGATAATGCGGCCCGCCGGCCTTCGGCCCGGTGCCCGAAAGCCCCTCGCCCCCAAAGGGCTGCGAACCGACGACGGCGCCGATCTGGTTGCGGTTGACATAGATGTTGCCGGCATGGATGCCGTCGACGAAATGCTGGACGCGGCCTTCTATGCGGGTGTGCAGGCCGAAGGTCAGGCCATAGCCCTTGCGGTTGATGGCGGCGATGACGGCGTCGATCCCGTCGGCGTCGAAGCTGGCGACATGCAGCACCGGACCGAACACTTCGCGCTCCATCTCCTCGATGCCCTTGACCCGGAACACATGCGGCGCAACGAAGCGGCCGTCCTTCGGTGCTTCGAGCTTGGCAATCAACCGGCCCTGCAGCCCCATCTTGGTGCAATACTCGCGGATCGATTCCTGCGCCTCGTCATCGATGACCGGCCCGACATCGGTCGAAATCTGCCAGGGATCGCCGATGGTGAGCGCTTCCATGGCGCCCTTCAGCATCTCCAGCATCTTCTTCTCGACATCCTTCTGCACGTAGAGCACGCGAAGCGCCGAACAGCGCTGGCCTGCACTCTGGAAAGCCGATGCCAGTATGTCGCGCACCGCCTGTTCGGGCAGTGCTGTGGAATCGACGATCATGGCATTGAGACCGCCGGTCTCGGCGATCAGCATGGCGTCCGGCGCGGCCGTCTCGGCCAGTTGCTTCTCGATCAGCTTTGCAACCTCGGTCGAGCCGGTGAAGCAGACGCCGGCAATGCGCGGATCCGCAGTTAGCGGTCCGCCGACCGCCGGACCGTCGCCCGGCAGAAGCTGGATCACATCTTCCGGCACGCCGGCCTCGCGCAGCAGCTCGACGGCGCGGAAGGCGATCAGCGGCGTCTGTTCGGCTGGCTTGGCGATGACCGAATTGCCGGTGACGAGCGCTGCCGCGATCTGGCCGGTGAAGATGGCGAGCGGGAAATTCCACGGCGAAATGCACACGATCGCGCCGCGCGCCTCGGTGCCCGCTTCGTTGTTGGCCGCTTCGGCAGCGTAGTAACGCAGGAAGTCGACGGCTTCGCGCACTTCAGCCACGCCGTCGGCCAGCGACTTGCCGGCTTCCCTTGTAGCCAGCGCGAAAAACTCGACCGCATTGGCCTCATAGAGGTCGGCGGCGCGGTTGAGGATGGCGGCGCGCTCGGCGACGGGACGCTTCGCCCAGGCCGGCTGCGCTTCCACAGCAAAGCGCACCGCGGTCGCGACCTGCTTGGCAGCGGCTTCGGCGACCGTGCCGACGATCTCGGCAGGCTTTGCCGGATTGACCACCGGGCGCTGCTTGCCGTAGCCGGCGGCGCGCGTGATCGGCTTGGCATGCCAGCGCTCGGGCCCGGCAAAGGCCGCCTTGGCCTTGTCGATCGCCGCCAGCGTCACCGGATCGGTGATGTCGAACCCCTTCGAGTTGCGCCGACCAGCGCCGAAGATCGTCGCAGGACGAGCGATTGCCGGATTGGCGGCGGGGCCCTGGCTCTCGACCGTCTCGAGCGGATCGCGCGCAATATCCTCCGGCTCGACGTCCTCGTCGGTGAGCTGATGGACGAAGGAGGAGTTGGCGCCATTCTCCAGCAGGCGGCGAACCAGATAGGCCAAGAGGTCGGAGTGCGCGCCGACCGGCGCATAGATGCGGCAGCGCGTGCCTTCGGCCTGGCGCACCGTCTCATGCAGCGCCTCGCCCATGCCGTGCAGGCGCTGGAATTCGAAAGCGTCACGGTTGTCAACCATCGACAGGACGGCAGCGACTGTATGGGCGTTGTGCGTGGCGAATTGCGGATAGATGCGGTCGGTCATCGACAGCAACTTCCTGGCGCAGGCCATGTAGGAAACATCGGTGTTGGCCTTGCGGGTGAAGACAGGGTAGCCGGAAAGCCCGAGCGTCTGTGCCCGCTTGATCTCGGTGTCCCAATAGGCGCCCTTGACCAGCCGCACCATGATGTTGCGGTCGTACTTTTTCGCCAGCGCATAGAGCCAGTCGATGGTGAAGGCCGCGCGCGGGCCGTAGGCCTGGACGACGACGCCAAAGCCATTCCAGCCGGCAAGCTCCGGCTCGGACAACACACGCTCGATCACATCGAGCGACAGGTCGAGCCGGTCGGCCTCCTCGGCGTCGATGTTGAGGCCCATGCGCGAATGGCGTGCGGCCAGCGCCAGCGACAGCAGCCGCTCCGCCATCACCGGCAGCATCTTTTCCTTCTGTGCCTCTTCGTAGCGCGGATGCAGCGCCGACAGTTTGACCGAGATGCCGTGGTTCTGGCGGATATCGGGACCGTTGGAGCCTGAATCGAGCGAGGAGATCGCATCGGCATAGGCCTTGAGGTAGCGCAGCGCGTCGGCCTCGGTGCGGGCCGCCTCGCCCAGCATGTCGAAGGAATAGAGATAACCTTTCTGGATCATCGACTTGCCGCGCTTGACGGCTTCCGCAATGGTGCGGCCGAGCACGAACTGCTCGCCCATTTCGCGCATGGCGGCGGCGACCGCCTTGCGGATCACCGGTTCGCCCAGCCGGCGAACCATCGAGCGCAGCGTGCCTTCAATGCCGCCCTCGCCCTCGTCGAGCACACGGCCGGTCAGCATCAGCGCCCAGGTCGAGGCGTTGACGAAGATCGAGCTCGAACCGCCCGAATGCGCCGACCAGTCATGCGGTGCGATCTTGTCGGCGATCAGGTCGTCCATAGTCTCGGTGTCAGGCACGCGCAGCAGTGCCTCGGCCAGGCACATGAGCGCCACTCCTTCCTTGGTGGAGAGGCCGTAGGCGGAGAGAAAAACCTCCATCAGCCGCGGGTCGGACGAGCCGCGCACCGCGCGCACCAGATCCGCGGCACGGGCCGAGACGGCTTTGCGGTCATCGGCCGAAAGTTCTGTCGCGGCAGCCAGGCGCTTCACAGCCGCGTCTTCGTCGGGCAGGTAGTTGGCGCGGATCTGCTGGCGGATGGTGTCGAGCGGCATGGCGGTCCTGCGGAGCAAGCATCTGGGAGCGGGCCGGCGGTCGCCGGACCGAATGGCGCAAGCTAGCACAGAGCCGCATTTTCGGCCGGTCCAAAGAAATCGACATGCCAGGCCGAGCGGTCTATCATGCGGCTAAATTGTTATCAGATGGACTGTGATATCCGTGACAGGAGACCAATTGGACCGCATCGACAGAAACATCCTGTCGGCGCTGGCGCGCGACGGGCGGCTGTCCATGTCGGAACTGGCCGGCAAGGTCGGCCTGTCGAAGACGCCGGTGCAGGCGCGGGTGAAGCGCCTGGAGAAGGACGGCTATATCAGGGGCTATCAGGCGATCATCGATCGCGAGCGCATGGGCGAAGGTCATGTCGCCTTCGTCCAGGTCAAACTGTCGGACACACGCTCGGCCGCGCTCGATGCTTTCAATCGCGCGGTGCAGGCCGTGCCGGAGATCGAGCAGTGCCACATGATGGCGTCGAGCTTCGATTATCTTCTGAAGGTCCGCACCACGGACATCGCCGCCTATCGCCGTGTCCTCGGCGAGCGCATCTCGGCATTGCCGCATGTTGCGCAGACTTCAACCTTCGTGGCCATGGAGACGGTGAAGGATCGCTGACTCACTCCGACAGCGTCTTCAAAAACGCCACCAGCGCCGCGCGTTCGCGGTCCGACAGCTGCAGCGGGTGGACCTCGGAGGTGCCCTCGACGCTCGCCTCCGCCTTCGCATAGTGCGCCACCACCTCCTCCAGCGTGGAGAACTGTCCGGCATGCATATAGGGCGGCCGTGTCGCCGCGCCCCTGAGCGACGGCGTCTTGTAGGCGCGCATCAGTTCGGGTGCTGCCTTGACGATGAAGCGCAGCTCGCCGCAGGCGCCGGCGTCGCCATCGCGGAAGGCGCCGAAGCAGTTGAATGGGTCGGCCTGAACCTGGGCCACCGCATCGAAACGGCCGCGATCCAATGGCAAATCCCTGACCGGCGGCACGCCGGTGTTGTGGAAAGCGTTGTCGGTGAAGCGCGGGCCGTTATGGCAGGTGACGCAATTGGCCTTGCCGATGAACAGTTTCAGCCCGAGCATCTCCTCCGGCGAAAAGGCATCGTCGGCTTTCGACTTGGCGCCTGACGCAAGATCGATGGCAAAGCGGTCAAAGCGCGTCTGTGCCGGTTCGACCGACCGTTCGAAGGCGGCGATCGCCTTGCCGATGTTGGAAAAGACGCGGTTGACGTCGTCCATTTGGGCCGCGGTCATTCCCTTCCATGCCGCCTGCTCGGCCTCGTTGCCAAGCGGGCTGGCGTTGGCCGGCACGGCGGAAAGATCCGGCAGTGGCCCGAAGATGCGCTCGTAGCGCGCACCAAAGCGCTTCTGGATGTAATGCGCGAAGGCCGCGCGGTTCCCCGCCTGCTCGAGCGGATTTTCCAGCGGCGTCAGCGCCTGCGCCCACAGGCTGTCGCGCCGTCCATCCCAGAAGAACCAAGGATTGCGGGCGATGCCGGCCAGCGGCATCGAGCGCCTGTTGGTGCGGCCGACACCGACGGATTGCGGCAGGTCATCCTGGAACTGCCGGTCGATCTTGTGGCAGGTCGAGCAGGATACGTTACCGTCGCGGCTCATGCCCTGGTCGAAGAACAGAGTGGAGCCCAAGGCGGCGGCGGCCGGCACGTCGGCGAACCGGTTGGTGGTGTCGGGTTTGAGCGCCGGCAAGGTGTTCAGCGCCAGCGAAGCGATGGTCTTCTTCTCGGCATCGGAAAAATCCGGTTTGCCGCAGCCGGCAACGAGCAAGACCGCCGCCAATGCCAGAAGGCGCAACAGGCGGTTCATCCGCTCACAGCACCACGTTGAAGACGACCGTGTCGGAACCGGCCGCCGCCGAAATGGCGAAGCGCAACTGCCACACGCCGCTCATGGTGAATTTCAGCCCCTCGATCCTGTAGCGCCCCTCGCCAAGATAATCGGTCGCCTGCGGACTGGTCGGCAAGCCGTGATTGTGCTGCGGCATGCCGCCGGACACCGAGATCGCCGCACCTTCCACGGAATCGCCCTTGACCGTCTTCAGGGTCAGCAACCAGGATTGCAGTTCGCCTTGCCGGATAACGCCGCGTTCCGGCTGAATGCTGGCGACAAACAAGCCGTTCGCCGTCTTCTTCGAGCGCGAAATATCCGGGCCCGGCGCCGACTGCGGCGCGGTCAGATAGACGATCGCCAATATGCCAGCCAGCAAGGCGGCCAGACCAACGCCCGCAAGAAGATAACGCCATATCGATGCCAAACCGGTTCCTCTTCTGGACATAACGTCTCGGGAAGCAATTCGCGTCCCGCCGCTTCTGTGGGAAAACGCTTCTGGCGCAAAAAACCGCCGCCGCCAAGCATGGCGCTGCCGGCCGCAAAAAGCTACAGCAGCGAACTGATCCGGAGACAGATACATGGCAGCAGACGGCGTCGCTTCGATCGGTGAATGCATGCTCGAACTGTCCGGCCAGGCCGGGCCGAACTGGCGCATGGGCTTTGCCGGCGACACGTTCAACACGCTGTGGGCGCTGCATGCGCTGAGCGGCGAGCGGCCGGCGACCTATGTCTCGGCCTTCGGCGACGATCCCTTCTCGCAGGGCCAGATTTCGTTCTTCGCCGAAAACGGCATCGACATCGGCGCCAGCCCGGTCATCCCAGGCGCGCGGCCCGGCCTCTACGCCATCACCTTGACCGGCGCCGAACGCGCCTTCACCTACTGGCGCAGCGACGCGGCGGCCAGGCGGCTCGCCTCGCACCCGGCCGCCTTGGCAAAAAGCCTTGAAAACCAGGCTCTTGTGTATTTTTCCGGAATCACTTTGGCAATTCTGGATGCCGCCGCGCGCAAGACGTTGCTGGCGGAAGTGTCCAAGGCGCGGGCTGCCGGTTCGCTCGTCGCCTTCGACCCCAACTACCGGCCGCGCCTGTGGCAGAGCCGCGAGGAGGCGCAAGCCGCGATCCTCGACGCGCTTGCCGTCACCGACATCGCGCTGCCGACCTTTCCCGACGAGCAGATGCTGTTTGGCGACACGGCATCGCAAGCGACCGCCGAGCGGTTCGGAAAACTGGTCGGCGAAGTCGTCGTCAAGAATGGCGAGGAACCCGCGCTGATCGCCACTGGCGGAGCCCTGCAGCCGGTTCCGGCCCAGCATGTCGCCACCCCGGTCGACACCACCGGCGCCGGCGATTCCTTCAATGGCGGCTATCTCGCCGCCCGGCTTGCCGGCCATGCCCCGGCGGATGCCGTGCAGCGCGCGCATCGCGTCGCCGCCGCTGTCGTGCAGGTGCGAGGCGCGCTGGCGCCGTTCGAGGTTCTAAGAACCGCTTTCGAGGGCTAAGACCTTAGGGAAGCCTGAAACGATATTCCGTCACCTGATGATAGATCTGGCCCGGCCACAGCGTGGCCTGTGGGAAATAGGGCCGGTTCGGCGCGTCGGGCCATGTCTGCGCTTCCAGGCAAAAGCCGGAAAACGCCTTGTAGCGCCGTCCGTCCAGGCCGCCCGAGGTCGGCGCGACATACTGGCCGGTGTAAAGCTGCAGGCCCGGCTCGGTGGTCCAGACTTCCATCTCGACGCCGGAATTGGCGCCTTGCGCCCACGCCACCTGGTGAAGCGGGCTCCGGGCTGACGCCAGGCAGAAATTGACGTCGTAGGGAAGCTGCTCGCCTTCCGTTTCCATCCGCAGCGGCCGCGCCTGGCGGAAGTCGAAGGGCGTGCCGTCGACAGGTTTGACGACGCCGGTCGGGATCATCTCGCCATCGACAGGCGTATAGGCGCCGGCGTTCAGCATCAGCCGGTGGTCGAGAATGTCGCCGGCGCCGCCATCGTCGAGATTGAAATAGGAATGCTGCGCCAGATTGCACAGCGTCGGCTCCTCGCAGGTGGCGGTCAGTTCCATCGAGAGCGTGCCGGGAATCTTCAGCCGGTAGGTGCAGGTGACGTCGAGCGCGCCGGGAAAGCCCATCGTGCCCTCAGGATCGTGCAGGGTCAGGGTGACAAAATCCCGGCCGTGCAGCGAAACCGTCCACGGCCGATGGAAGAAGCCCTCCGAGCCGCCATGCAGCGTGTGCTTGCCGAGGAAATTGCGCTCGGTCTGGTAGCGCTGGCCGGCAATGGTGAAGCGGCCGTCGCGGATGCGGTTGGCATAGCGGCCGACGACCGCGCCGAAGAAGGCCCGGTCAGTCTCGTAAGGCTCGAAGCGATCGTAGCCCAGCACCAGCGGCGCGTCGTGCCCGGCGAGCCGCAGATCCTGGATGATTGCGCCGAGCCCGATGATGTTGGCGCTGACGCCGCCGCCCCGGATGGTGAAACGGCGAACGGGTTCGCCTGCCTGCGTCGTGCCGAAGACTTCGCCGTCCTTCATCGCTATGTCCAAATGCTAATTCATCGATCTGTCGACTTAGAGCAATTCCAGGAAAAGTGTGAAACGGTTTTCCGTCCGGAATTGCAAAAAACAAAGAACTGGAGCGGTTCGGCGTTTCCGTGAAACGCTGAACCGCTCCAGTCCGGCTGAATGTCGTCTGGCAAGGGCAGGCGCGCGGCCTGCCCTGCCCGTGAATGATTTAGAGGCCGAGACCCCCGATGCAGACATATTTGGTGTCGAGATAATCCTCGATGCCCTGATGTCCGCCTTCCTTGCCGAGGCCCGATTCCTTGACGCCGCCGAACGGCGCTTCCGGCGTGGTGATCAGGCCTTCATTGACGCCGACCATGCCGTATTTCAGGCCTTCCATGACCCGGAAGGCGCGGCCGAGGTCGCCGGTGTAGAAATAGGCGGCCAGGCCGAACTCGGTGTCGTTGGCGAGCGCAATGGCTTCCTCCTCGGTCTCGAACTTGAACACCGGGGCGATCGGGCCAAAAATCTCTTCCTTCATGAAGCGCATGTCGGGCTTCGCATCGGCGATGACGGTCGGCTGGAAGAATGAGCCGCCAAGCGCGTGGCGCTTGCCGCCGGCAACGACCTTGCCGCCCTTCGACGTGGCGTCGGCGATGAATTCCTCGACCTTCTCGACCGCCTTCACGTCGATCAGCGGTCCCTGCTGCACGCCCTCTTCCAGGCCCGAGCCAACCTTCAGCGCATTGCTGGCAGCGGCCAGCTTCTCGACAAACTTGTCGTAGATGCCGGCCTGCACCAGGAAGCGGTTGGTGCACACGCAGGTCTGGCCTGAATTGCGGTATTTGGCGGTGATGGCGCCGGCGACGGCGCGATCGAGGTCGGCATCGTCGAAGACCAGGAACGGCGCATTGCCGCCGAGTTCCATCGAGACCTTCTTGACGGTGACGGACGACTTCTGAATCAGCAGCTTGCCGATCTCGGTCGAGCCGGTGAAGGTGATCTTCGACACCAGCGGATTGGCGCAGATCTCGTCGCCGATTTCGCCGGCAGCACCCGTCAGGATGTTGATGACGCCCTTGGGGAAGCCGACTTCCTCGGCGAGCGCGCCCCATGCAAGGCCGGAATACGGCGTCTGCGAGGCCGGCTTGACCACGGCGGTGCAGCCGGCGGCAAGCGCGGGGCCAAGCTTGCGGGCAAGCATCGAGGAGGGGAAATTCCACGGCGTGATGGCGGCAATGACGCCGACCGGCTCCTTGGTCACCAGGATGCGGCGATCGCCCCATGGCGATGGCACGACATCGCCATAGGTGCGGCGGCCTTCCTCGGCAAACCACATGATATAGGCGGCGGCCGAACCGATCTCGCCCTTGGATTCGGCGAGCGACTTGCCCTGCTCGATGGTGAGCAGTTCGGCCAGCACATCCTGATTGTCCATCATCGCGTCATGCAGCTTGCGCAACAGCTTCGAGCGCTCGAGCGCGGTCGTCTTGCGCCAGGTCTTGAAGGCTTCGCTTGCGGCTTCGATGGCGCGGCGGGTTTCCGCCTTGCCCGACTTCGGCACGGTGCCGATCTTGAGACCGGTGGCCGGGTTGTTGACGTCGACCGTCTGGCCGCTGTCGGCCTGCACCCATTCGCCGTTGATGAGATTGGCCTGGCGCATGAAATGGCTGGTTTTCTGCAGCATGGTCTAGCCTCCGTTCGGCGCACTGACGGGCCGGTTTCCTGGATCTCTTGAACGAGCGTGCACAATGGCGGCGGAGCCGACACGCTGAAGCCACTGCTCTTTACCTAGGGCAAGCCCGGCAAGCAATTGCAAGATGGCATATAGGCTTTGGGCCAGCCCAACGCCAGAGAAAATTCACATGTAAATTAGTTTGGGCCGCAGCCTTGTCAAAGACCAGCCTTGCCAAAGACCAGCCTTACAGAAGACCAAGCCTACCCAAAGACATGCACCACCACCGTCAGCCAAAAGGCGGTTGTAACAACCGCGCTTGCCGTGGCGATGGTCATCTGGTTCGACGCCAGCGCCTGGCCGGTGTTGAACTGCACGGCGATGAGATAGGAATTGATGCCGGACGGCAGCGCCGCCACCACGACCGCCACTTTGGCCGTCAAGGGCGGCAGGCCAAACAGCCAGACCAGGCCGAGCACCAGCGCCGGCATCAGGAACAGTTTCAGCGTCGACAGCGCCAGCGCCGGTCGGATGTTACCGGAAATGCCGAAACGGCGCAGGCTGAGCCCCATGGCGAACAGCGCCACCGGCCCGGCGGTGTTAGCCAGCGCATCGGCCAGTCGCATGGCAAGGTTCGGCAGCGGCGCGCCGGTGAGGCGCCATGCCAGCCCGGCCAGGATGCCGATGATCAACGGATTGGTGAACAGTCTTCTCAGAAAGCTCTGGATGATGCGCAGCGGGTGTACGGGCTCGCTGCCGCCGCGGCCAAATATCTCGAACATGATGATCGAAGCCATCATCATGGTCGGCAGATGCACGGAAACGAGCAGCGACAGCACTTCGAATCCGCTGGACCCGAATACGCCGAGAACGAAGGGAATGCCCAGCAACACCACATTCGAGAAGGATGACGACACTCCACCGACGATGCCGGTGCGCGCGTCCCGCCCGAAGATCCGTGTCGTCACCAGATGGCCGGCGGCCCATGTCATTGCAACCGCCGCGAAATAAGCACCCCACAGCGACCAGGGCGCCACGCCGTGGAAATCCGAATTCACCATCGTCCGAAACAGCAGCAGCGGCATCGCGACGTTGATGGCGAATTCGGAGATGCCGTCCCCGCTGGCCGGTTTCAGATAGCCGGTGAGCCCGGTGACATAGCCGAGCGCGACGAGGCTGAAGACGAAAAGAACGGTTTCGGTGAGCGGAGACATTTTTCAGGGATAGGCGAGCCCGGATTCCAGCGCAATCGCCATGATCTTCAGAAACTGATCCTAGATCCGCCCGGCGCCTGAATTTGATCATGGTCGGGTGGCAGCGCTATACAGGCTTGGGATCATCAGGGCGGACACACAGCGAATGATTGCGACGCCGAAACAGCGTCATTTCAGACGGGAGTGGCTGGTCAGACAAGTGTGGCTGGTCAGACAGGGGTGGCTGGCGGGTTATGTCGCTATACTGCTTTGCCTTGGCGTATCTGAGGCCCAGGCCGCCGAGACCAAGAGTCTCAAGGGCGTGGCGCTGATCATCGGCCAGTCGAAATACGAACACATCGCAGCCCTTGCCAACCCGGCCAACGACGCCCGCGACATGGCCAAGATGCTGACCGACCTCGGCTTCGACGCCGGCAACGTCACCGATCGCGATGCCGCCAAGCTGAAGCGCGATCTCGATCGGTTTGTCGAGGACGCCGAAGGCGCCGACGTCGCCTTCATCTATTATTCCGGCCACGGCATCGAGGCGGGCGGCGAGAATTATCTGGTGCCGGTCGATGCCGACGTCTCGTCGTTGAAAAATGCCGGTGAGGCGCTGGTGCCGATTTCAGCCGTCATGGACGAGCTGAAAAAGACCGTGCCGGTGACGATCGTGCTGCTTGACGCCTGCCGCACCAACCCGTTTCCGCCGGACGCGGTCGTGCGCCGCGGGCCGACGGCTTCCGCCGAGCCTGTCGGCGCCGGTGGGCTGGAGCCGGTGCGCGGCGCCAAGGCCCTCGCCGATGCCTCAGTGGATGATGCCAGCCTGGGAACCGTCGTCGGCTTCGCCGCCGAGCCGGGCCGACCCGCGCTTGATGGCGCAGCCGGCGAAAACAGCCCCTACGCCGCCGCCCTGCTGCGCCACCTCACCGCGATGAAAGGCACGGAATTCGGCTCGGTCATGCGCATGGTCACCGAAGAGGTCTATCTCGACACCAAGGCAAAGCAGCGCCCCTGGGTCAGCGAGAGCCTGCGTCGCCTGCTCTATTTCGGCGTCGCGCCGCCGGAACCGACCGGCGACGACGGGCTGATCACCGGTGAGCGGCGGCAATTGCTGCTGACCATTTCCGACCTGCCCGATCCCAAACGGGCTCAAGTGGAGTTGGCTTCTCTGCAGGACGGCGTGCCCCTTGACGCGCTCTACGGCGTGCTCAAGGCGCTCGGCACGGAAAAGATCCCTGAGGATCCGAACGACCTGCAGAAGGTGCTGGACAGCCAGGCCGAGCGTCTGAAGAAGATGATGGCCGAGCGCGCCGCGCTGCGCACCGGCGATCCCGAGATCAGTCGCCTGGTCGCATCCGCCGACAAGGCCATAGGCCAGGGCGCCATGGTGACGGCGCGCAAATTCCTCGACGACGCGGTCGGCCGGATCGAGGAAAACAGCGGTGCGGTCGACGAGGCCGAGGACCTGCTCCGGCAAAAGCGCATCGCCGACGCCGCCATCTATGCCAAACGCGCCGACGCCGCCGCGCTGGTCTTCGACTACAAATCCGCCGCCAACGACTATGCCAAGGCGTATTCGTTGGTCGAGAAGTGGGACGAAAAGCTGCGCTGGAACTACAAGAACCAGGAGGCCGAGGCGTTGAACGCTCATGGCTACGCCACCGGCGACCTCGATGCGCTGCAGCACTCCATCGAGGCCTATCGCACCATCTTGAACTTCATCCCCAACGGCGAACAGAATCGCGACTGGGCAATCACCCGCAACAACATGGCGGTGGTGCTGCAGACCATTGGAGAGCGCGAAACCGAGACTGCGCATCTCGAAGAAGCAGCGGTGATTTTCCGCGATTCGCTGGTGGTGTTCGAGCGCGAGAAGGACGACCGCAACTGGGCCGCGGCGCAGAACAACCTGGCCAACGTGCTTCTGAAGATCGGCGAACGCGAGAGCGACCCGCAGCGTCTCAATGAAGCGGTGGCGGCGACGCGCGCCACCCTTGAGAAGCGTCCGCGCGACAAGCTGCCGTTGGACTGGGCCGGTTCGCAGAACAATCTAGGCCTCGCGCTCTATGCACTCTCCGAGCGTGAGCCTGCCGGCGAGCATCTCACGCAGGCGGAAGCAGCCTACCGGCTGGCGCTTGAGGAATACACACGCGAGAAAGCACCCGTGGAATGGGCGATGGTCGAGAACAATCTCGGCAACACGCTTGTAACGCTTGGCATCCAGCTCAACGACAAGGCGAAGATCAACGAGGCGGCCGACGCGTTTCGCGCCGCGCTGGAAGTGCGAACCCGCGAAACTTTCCCGGTGTCCTGGGCGACCAGCCGCCTCAACCTGGGCAATGCGCTGAGCGGTATCGCCCGCTTCGATATGGGCACGGCTACGCTCGAAGAAGCTGCTGCTGCCTATGACGACGCTCTGACGGTGTTTACCCGCAAGCGCTTCCCGATGGACTGGGCGTCAGCCCAGAACAATCTCGGCTCGATCTATCAGACGCTGGGCCAGCGCACCCGTGATGCGGCCAAGCTGGAACAGTCGGCGGCAGCCTTCCAGGCGGCACGGCAGGTCTATGTCAGGCGGAAGTTCCCGCAGGACTGGGCGATGAGCTACTACAATCTCGGCAACACGCTGCAGCTTCTCGGCGGCGTCACCGACAAGCCCGAGCATTACAGCGAGGCGGTCGACGCCTACGGCAATGCGTTGCGCGAGTACAAGCGCGAGACCAACCCGCGGCAATGGGCAATGGCCCAGGCCGGCCTGGGCTCGACGCTGCACTGGTTGAACATGAGCAATGGCGATGCCAAGACGCTGCAGGATTCGATTGCGGCGCGGCGGGCAGCGCTCGAAATACTCACCATCGAGGCCGCGCCGGTCGACTGGGCCAACGCTCAAAATGGCATCGGTATGAGCCTGCTCAATCTCGGCAATCTCCAGCGGACCGACAAATATCTCAACGACGCCGAAGCGGCGTTCACGGCGGCGCTGAAGGTGTTTACGCGCGAAAGTCAGCCGCTGCAGTGGGCCTTCGAGCAGAACAATATCGGCGACGTCCACTGGAACCGCGCCAGCTATGGCGCGGGCAAGCCGGAATATCTCAAGGCGATCGAATTCTTCGAGAACGCCAAGCAGGGCTTCACCGAAGCCGGCTACACGATCCCTATCCCGCTCACCGATCAGAAGATCGAGCTGGCGAAGAAGCAAATGGCGAAAATGTGAAGCGAACCGAGGGTTCGCCTTTCGCTTGTCTTTGTGCCGGCTTTCCGATCCCTATATCAGAATGACCGGAGCGGCATCCGGCTCCCGGAAAGGTTTCGATGATTCGATTTGTGCTGTCGCTGTTCCTGCTTGCTGTTCCCGCCGTCGCCCACGCGACCGACGCCGGCTGGGCGCTGCTGCGTGACGGCGGCCATGTCGTACTGCTTCGCCACGCACTGGTCACCGGCTCCACCGACCCCGCCAATTTCGACATCGACAACTGCGCCACCCAGGTCAATCTATCGGCGCGCGGCAAGCAGCAGGCGAGCAAGATCGGCGCGCTGTTCGGCGCCCGCGCCGCCCCCATCGAGCGGGTGCTGTCCAGCCGCTATTGCCGCTGCCTCGACACCGCCCGCATCGCCTTCGAGGCGGAGCCGGAGCTTTTTGCGCCGCTCGACCTCCTGAGGAGCGATCCGACCGAGAAGGCCGCGCAGCTCGACGCGGTGATGAAGGAAATCCGCGCCTACACCGGTTCCGACAATCTGGTCATGGTCACGCATCTCGAAAACATCGTCGCGCTGACCGGCGTCTCGCCGCGCGAGGGCGAAGCGGTGGTGGTCGAGCCGCAGGGCGATGGCTTGCGCGTGCTCGGCCGCGTCACGTTCTGAGAAAGCCAGTGGTCAAGCTCCGTGAAAACTAAGCTGACGTAACGTCAACTGGGAGGGCCGCCGGCTTGTCGGGCGGCCCTTCTTGTCTTCACGGGAGGGCCATCCCATCTGCGCCCGGCGCATCAGGCCTTTTCCTGCCGGAAAAAACCGATTAGACAGCGCCCAAACCAGATGCGGACAGATTCCGCCCGCAACCGAAGGAAGAGCCCTTGTCCACCACGTTCGACAAAGTCGCCAAGATCATTGCCGACACCAGCGAGATCGATATCGACACCATCACTCCCGAGAGCCACACGATCGACGATCTCGGAATCGACAGTCTCGATTTCCTCGATATCGTCTTTGCCATCGACAAGGAATTCGGCATCAAGGTGCCGCTGGAAAAGTGGACCCAGGAAGTCAATGACGGCAAGGCTTCGACCGACGATTACTTCGTCATGAAGAACCTGTGCGCCAAGATCGACGCGCTGGTCGCCGCCAAGACCGCCTGATATCGGCTGGCGCGCGGCCTTGACGGGCTGCGCCGCCTGACCCACAAAGCCGCTCATGAGCAGCCCTCGCGACGTCGTCATCACCGGTATCGGCCTTGTCTCCTCGCTGGGAGAGGGTCCGGATACCCACTGGCAGAAGCTGGCGCAGCCGGGCCTGCAGCCGGTGCTCGAATCCGCACGCTTTGCGCCCTACACCGTGCATCCCCTGCCGGAGATCGACTGGAACCTGCAGATCGCCAAGCGCGGCGACCAGCGGCAGATGGAAACCTGGCAGAGGCTGGGCACCTATGCCGCCGGCATGGCGCTGGATGACGCCGGCATCAAGGGCAATGACGATCTCTGCACGACGATGGACATGGTGGTGGCCGCCGGCGGCGGCGAGCGGGACGAGGCGGTCGATGCCGCCATCCTCGCAGCGTCCGAGAGCCGCAACGACCGCGACGTGCTGCTCAACGAGAAACTGACCACCGAATTGCGGCCGACCCTTTTCCTGGCCCAGCTCTCCAATTTGCTCGCCGGCAACATCTCCATCGTCCACAAGGTGACGGGGTCGTCGAGGACCTTCATGGGCGAGGAAGGTGCCGGCGTCGCGGCCGTCGAGACCGCCGCCGCGCGCATCCGCTCCGGACAGTCGACGCACATACTGGTCGGCGGCGCCTTCCAGACCGAACATTCCGACATGCTGCTCGGCTATGAATTGGCCGGTTATCTGCATCGCGGCCCATGGAAGCCGGTCTGGCAGAGACAGGGCGCCGAGGGCGGCGGCCTGGTCTCCGGCTCCGGCGGCGCCTTCCTGGTGCTGGAGCAGCGCGAACACGCGCAAAGGCGTGGGCGGAAAATCTATGCCGAGCTCGGACCGGTCGTCTCAGGCCGCGCCCGGCGCTCGCGCGGCGAGCTTGACGCCGAGATCGCGGCATTGCTCAAACAGGCGGCTCTCCCGAACGGCAAGTTGCTGGCCCTGTCGGGCGCATCCGGGGCGCATACCGCAACGTCAGCCGAAAAGTCAGCGCTGGATGCCAATCCGGCGATATCGGCGCGCGGCTTCGCCACGCTGACCGGGCATATGAAGGAAGCGCAGTTTCCATTCGCGGTCGCCCTCGCCGCCCTGGCCGTCGACCGCAAGGCCGCCTACCCCGTATTCGACGCCGCGGCCGAGAAGCCGTTCGAAGGCATTCCCGAAACCGTGCTCGCAACGGCGATCGGCTATCACCAATTCGAGGGCATGGCGCTGGTCAACGTTGCTTGAAGCAGCGCTGCGCGATCGTGCTGCAAAGTTAAGAGGTTCCGGATGGCCAATCTCAGAGATCACATGGGCAGGCCGATCGTCGCCGTCACCGGCATCGGCGTGGTAACGTCGCTCGGCATCGGCAAGGCCGATAACTGGGCGGCACTGACCTCCGGCACATCGGGCATCCACCCGATCACCCGCTTTCCCGTCGACCACCTCAACACCCGCATCTCCGGCATGGTCGACTTCCTCGACTCAAGCTCGAAAGGCGCCAGCCTGCTGACCTACGAGCTGGCCGAAACCGCAGCGAAGGAGGCGGTGGCCGAATCCGGCCTCGATTCCTCTGATTTTGGCGGGCCTCTGTTCCTCGCCTCGCCGCCGGTCGAACTCGACTGGCAGGATCGCTTCGCGCTCTACAATTCCGACGGCAAAGGCGCCGGCGCCGAAAGGCTGCTCAGGGTGGCGCGCGGGCTGAAGGAAACAGATACGTTCGCAAGCACGCAGTTCGGAGCGATCGCCGACCGGCTGGCCGACCGCTTTGGCACGCGCGGCCTGCCGATCACGCTGTCGACGGCCTGCGCTTCGGGCGCCACCGCCATCCAGCTCGGCGTCGAGGCGATCCGCCGCGGCGAATGCGACCGGGCGCTGTCCATCGGCGCCGACGGTTCGGCAACCGCCGAGGCGCTGATCCGCTTTTCGCTGCTCTCGGCGCTGTCGACCCACAATGACATCCCTGAAAAGGCGTCAAAACCCTTCTCCAAGGACCGCGACGGCTTTGTGCTGGCGGAAGGCTCCGGCGCTCTGGTGCTGGAATCGCTTGAGGCAGCCCTTGCCCGGGGCGCCAGCGTTCTCGGCATCCTGCGCGGCTGCGGTGAAAAGGCCGACGATTTCCATCGCACCCGTTCCAAGCCCGACGGTTCGCCGGCGATCGCAGCAGTCCGCGCCGCCCTTGCCGATGCCGGCCTGAGCAAGGACGAGATCGACTACGTCAACGCTCACGGCACCTCGACACCGGAAAACGACAAGATGGAGCATCTGTCGCTGTCGACCGTGTTCGGCCATCGCATCGGCTCGATGCCGGTCTCGTCGAACAAGTCGATGATCGGCCACACGCTGTCGGCGGCGGGTGCTGTCGAAGCGGCGTTTTCGCTGATGACCATGCGCGAAAGCGTGATTCCGCCGACCATCAACTACGACAATCCCGACCCGGCAATCGTGCTCGACGTGGTGCCCAACAAGAAGCGCAATGCCGAAGTCGGCACCGTGCTCTCGAACTCGTTCGGCTTCGGCGGCCAGAACACCTGCCTTGTCATGGCGCGGGAACCGGTCTAAGCGACCTTTTTCAGCCAGACTGAACTGACAGGCCCCATGCGCGCACTGCAACTTATCGAGGACCGCCGTCTTGAAACGGTGGACCTGCCGCCCCCGCCGCCCCCCGCATTGGGCGAAGTCACGCTGCGCATCAAGGCGGTGGCGCTGAACCATATCGACGTCTGGGGCTGGCGTGGGATGGCCTTCGCCAAGCGTAAGCTGCCGCTGGTCGTCGGCGCCGAGGCCTCCGGCGAGGTCGAGGCTGTCGGCCCCGGCGTCTCCAGCCTGCTGCCCGGACAATTGGTGTCGATCTACGGCGCGCGCACCTGCGGCCTTTGCCGCGCCTGCCGCGAAGGCCGTGACAATCTCTGCGAACATGTCTCGGGCGTCCACGGCTTCCATCTCGACGGCTTTGCGCAGGAGAAGATCAACCTGCCGGCGCGCCTGCTGGTCCCTGCTCCTCCCGGCGTGAGCGATGTCGGCGCGGCTGTCGCACCCGTTACCTTCGGCACCGTCGAGCACATGCTGTTCGACAATGCCAAGCTGCAGCCCGGCGAAACCATCCTCATCCATGCCGGGGGCTCCGGCATCGGCTCGGCGGCGATCCAGCTGGCCAAGCGCATGGGTTGCACCATCATCACCACGGTCGGGTCCAACGACAAGATCGACAAGGCCAAGGCGCTCGGAGCCGACCATGTCATCAACTACCGCGACGATCGTTTCGAAGGCGTCGTGCGCAAGCTTACCAGGAAGAAGGGCGTCGATGTCGTGTTCGAACATGTCGGCGCCGACACCTTTGCCGCCTCGATGCTGTGCCTCAAGCGCGGCGGCCGCCTCGTTACCTGCGGCTCGACCTCCGGCGTGTCGACCCAGATCAATCTGATGCAGCTGTTCCAGCAGCAGCTGAAGCTGCTCGGGTCCTTCGGCTGCCGCATGGAGAACATGGCCAACGCCATGCAGAAGATGGCGGCGGGACAGGTAGCACCTGTTATCGACACCGAGGTCGGCTTCGACGGCATCGACGCCGCGCTGAAGCGCATGGAAGGCCGCGACGTGTTCGGCAAGATCATCCTGCGCGTTTCTTAGGACTATGGTCGGCAAGGTGTTCAAGAAAGCCCGCCGGGACTTCATGTTCCGCTATGGCAGGCGGCTGCGCCAGATGGAGCACTGGCTGGTTGCGCGTGCGGCGATGACGATCATTTCGCTGCTGCGCCTTTTGCCCGCCGACAGCGCGCTCAATTTTGCCGACCGCGCCGCACGCCGCATCGGTCCGCGGGTCGGGCGCCACCGTGTCGCCATCGACAATCTGCGCCTTGCCTATCCCGAAAAGAGCGATGTCGAGATCGAGGCCATCGCCTCCGACATGTGGGGCAACATGGCCCGGCTCGCCGCCGAATACATCTTTCTTGACGCGCTCTTCGACTATGATCCGAACGCAGCGACGCCCGGCCGCGTCGAAGTTGGCGGCGCCGATCATTTCCATCAGATAGCTGGCGAGGACAAACCGCATATCCTGTTCACCGGCCATCTCGGCAATTTTGAATTGCTGCCGGTGGCTGCCGCGACGTTCGGCATGAAGATCACCGCGCTGTTTCGTCCGCCGAACAATCCCTACCTCGCCGATTATATCCATTCGACGCGGCGTTCGAGCATGGGCGCCTTGCTGCCGTCTTCGACCGGCGCCTCCTTCGCGTTGGCGTCGATTCTGGAGAAAGGCGGCAATATCGGCGTTTTGGTCGACCAGAAATTCTCCAGCGGACTGGAGACGATCTTCTTTAATCGCCCATGCCAGAGCAATCCGGTTCTGGGCATGCTCGCCCGTCACTATGATTGCGACGTCTATCCGGCGCGATGTGTGCGGCTGCCTGGCAACCGCTTCCGCCTCGAGATCGAGGACAAGCTGACCTTGCCGCGCAATGAAAGCGGCAGCGTCGATGTCGCGGCCACCACCCAACTGCTCGCCAACGTGGTCGAGCGCTGGGTGCGCGAGGATCCGGGACAGTGGATGTGGTTCCACAAAAGGTGGGAAATCTCAGGCCGGCGTCGCCGCCGGCGCGGACAGGCCAACGCCACCGGCCAGGGGCAGCGTCAATCTTAAGTCGTCGAAAGCCTCAGTTCGTCACAACGATCCGCGTATTGCCGAAGCCGACTTCGCGCACCATCGCATAGAACATCGCGGCATTGGCGGTGTGCAGCCGCACGCAGCCATGCGATGCCGGACGCCCTAGCTGCCTGACCGCGCCGGTGCCGTGGATGGCGTAGCCGCCATGGAAGAACACCGAGTAAGGCATTGGCGACATGTGGTATTTTTTCGAATACCACATCCGCGCCGTGCGTTGCGGCCGATAGGTGCCGCGCGGCGTGAAATAGCCGCTGCGCGCGGTCGACACGCTCCAGCGATAAAGCACCTGGCCGTATTGGCTGACGGTCATGGTCTGCGACGAGACGTCGATGCTGGCCACCAGCGAGGCAGCCCTGCTTTCGATGGACGTGCCGAACAGCATCGCAGCAAAAGCAGCTGCCATGAGAACGATTTTAGTCATGAGATCAAACCCCTTTGATGCCCCTTGCCTGCCCTGTCATCACGCGGTTTTTCATCTTTTTAACGACAGGTGAGTGATCTAACACACACTCCTTGATAAATTCGCCAATCTAAAGCAGCGAATTTGAACGATTTTCCCGCCTTAGTTGCCGCTGCGACACGAAGTTTCGGCGCCAGTGGCGCGATGCTTGCAAAACCACCCCCTTGCCTGCTCAAATCCGGGAATGAACGAACGACTCTTCAAAGCGATAGACGCCCGTGTTGATGACCTGGTCGCACTGACCGCCGACCTGATCCGCTTCCCGACCATCAACCCGCCCGGCGAAGCCTATCGCCCCTGCGCCGAATATATCGGTGCGCGCCTAGGCAGGCTTGGCTTCGAAACCGAA
The DNA here is from genome assembly GCF_000502815.1 of Mesorhizobium sp. LSJC269B00. Taxonomy (NCBI): domain Bacteria; kingdom Pseudomonadati; phylum Pseudomonadota; class Alphaproteobacteria; order Hyphomicrobiales; family Phyllobacteriaceae; genus Mesorhizobium; species Mesorhizobium sp. LSJC269B00. The sequence continues at coordinate 89,698 of NZ_AYVN01000005.1, read as the reverse complement.
TTCATCCGCGCCGCAGGCACGCCCGGCGACACCGACCGCTATCCCCGCGTCAATGTCGTCGCACGCTTCGACGGCCGCTCGCCTGGGGCCTGTGTCCATTTCAACTCGCACATCGATGTGGTCGAAGCCGGCGAGGGCTGGAGCGTCGATCCCTTTGCCGGCGTGGTGAAGGACGGCAAGGTCTACGGGCGCGGCGCCTGCGACATGAAAGGGGGCATGGCCGCCTCGATCATCGCGGCGGAAGCCTTCATGGAGGTATTCCCCGACTTTCCTGGCGCCATCGAAATCTCCGGCACCGTCGATGAAGAGTCCGGCGGCTTCGGCGGCGTCGCCCATCTGGCGAAGCTTGGCTATTTCTCGAAACCCAAGGTCGACCACGTCATCATCCCCGAGCCGCTGAACAAGGACCGCATCTGTCTTGGCCATCGCGGCGTCTGGTGGGCGGAGATCGAGACCAAGGGCGAGATCGCGCATGGCTCGATGCCGTTCCTCGGCGACAATGCCGTGCGCCACATGGGCGCCGTGCTGCAGGCCTTCGAGGATGACCTGTTTCCGGCGCTCGACCGCAAGGTGACGCGCATGCCTGTCGTGCCCGAAGGCGCAAAGCGCTCGACCATGAACATCAACTCGATCCATGGCGGCCAGACCGAGGATTTCCGCCCCGGCCTGCCCTCGCCCAACGTGCCCGACGCCTGCCGGCTGACCATCGACCGCCGCTTCCTGCTCGAGGAGGACCTTGCCACGGTCAAGAGCGAGGTGACCGATATCCTCGACCGGCTGAAGCGCGAGCGCAAAAAGTTCGACTACGAGATTCGCGACCTGATGGAGGTGCTGCCGCTGATGACCGAGCGCGACGCGCCGGTGGTCAAGGCGGTGGCGCAAGGCATCATGGCGATCTTCGACCGCGAGCCGGAATATGTCATTTCACCAGGCACTTACGACCAGAAGCACATCGCCCGCATCGGCCACATCTATGATTGCATCGCCTATGGCCCGGGCGTTTTGGACCTCGCCCACCGGTCCGACGAATGGGTCGGCATCTCTGATATGGTGGAGTCGGCCAAGGTGATGGCGATCGGGCTGAATGTGCTGCTCAGGGGCACGGCCGCGGACTGAACCATCGGCTTCGCTGAAAAAACATTCCTCCCCGCGCCGCTGCAGAGCACGAAACGCAATTTACTCCACCTCGAAATCACGCTTCTATCGCACCAGGGTTCGAGCATTTGGGAGTTGCACGATGAAATTGTGGAAAACCATTCTTGCCGCCGCAGTGCTGGCACTGGCCGGCAGTCAGGCATTTGCCGCACGCACCGACCTGGTGATCGGCATTACGCTCGAGCCGCCACATCTCGATCCGACCGCCGGTGCTGCCGCGGCGATCGACGAAGTGCTCTACGCCAACGTCTTCGAGGGCCTGACCCGCATCGGCCCGAATGGCGAAGTGCTGCCCGACCTTGCCGAGAGCTGGGCCATTTCCGACGACGGCAAGGTCTACACCTTCAAGCTGCGCACCGGCGTCAAATTCCATGACGGCAGCGATTTCGACGCCGGCGACGTGAAGTTCTCGCTCGACCGCGCCCGTGCCGACAATTCCGTAAACGCGCAAAAGGCCTTGTTCGCCGCCATCGATACGGTCGAAGTCGTCGATCCGACAACGGTCAAGGTGACGCTGAAGAACCCGCAGGGGTCGTTCCTCTACAATCTGGGCTGGGGCGACGCGGTGATCGTGGCGCCCGAGAGCGCCGACACCAACAAGGAAAAGCCCATCGGCACCGGCCCGTTCAAATTCCAGAGCTGGGCCAAGGGCTCGTCGATCACGCTGGTGAAATCGGACACTTACTGGGGCGCCCCGGTGTTCCTCGACAAGGCCGAGTTCCGCATCGTTCCCGACGCCGCTGCCGCCGTGCCGGCGCTGCTCTCCGGCGACATCCAGGCTTTCCCTTTCTTCGATCCCGACAGCGTCGCGCAGGTCAAGGACGATCCGCGCTTCAAGGTGGTGATCGGCTCGACTGAGGGCGAGACCATTCTGGCGATCAACAACAAGAAGCCGCCTTTCGACAAGCTCGAGGTGCGGCAGGCAATTGCCTTCGCGCTCGACCGCAAGGCGATCATCGACGGCGCCTCGGCCGGCCTCGGCGTGCCGATCGGCTCGCACATGTCGCCCGCCAGCAAGGCGTATGTCGACCTCACCGGCCTGTACCCGCACAATGTCGACAAGGCCAAGGAGCTGCTGAAGCAAGCCGGCTTCGAAAACGGCATCAAGGCGACGCTGAAACTGCCGCCGCCTTCCTATGCACGGCTTGGCGGCGAGATCATCGCCTCGCAGCTGCGCGACGTCGGCATCGACCTGGAAATCATTCCGGTCGAATGGGCGCAGTGGCTGGATCAGGTGTTCACCAAGAAGGATTACGACCTGACCATCGTCTCCCACACCGAGCCCAACGACATCGATATCTACTCGCGCGAGGACTACTACTTCAACTACGACAACCCCGCCTTCGACAAGATCATCGCCGAGCTGAACCTCACCTCCGACGACGCCAAGCGCAACACGCTGCTCGGCGAAGCACAGAAGATCCTGGCCGACGACGCCGTGGTCGGCTTCCTCTATGAACTGCCGAAGGTCGGCGTCTGGGACGCCAAGCTGCAGGGCCTGTGGGAAAACGCGCCGATCCAGGCGAATGACCTGACCAAGGTGAAGTGGGCGGATTGAGGCGGCGGGCCAAAGGGCGGCGTTTGCGCTCCGTCACACCCCCCTCTGCCCCGCCGGGCATCTCCCCCGCAAGGGGGGAGATTGGGCTCTCGTCTCCGCTTTCGCCTATCGCGAACGTTGAACGCTGGTCGACGACACAGAAACTGCTGATCTCCCCCCTTGCGGGGGGTGAGGAGTGGTCCGCGCAGCGGACGGAAAGCCAACTGCTTGGCTTTCCGAACAACGAACGCCCGAAGCGACAGCGAAGGGCCGGGTCCGGTAGGACAGAGGGGGGTGTGACAGAACGCTGCCTTTGCTCAGTCATCGCACTTGGCAACGCACCATTCCCTCCACCATGACCGCCTACCTCCTCAAACGCCTCGCGATTGCCATCGCCACCTTGATCCTGGCCTCGATGGTCGTCTTCGCCGTGCTCGAAATCCTGCCTGGCGACCCGGCGCGGCTGATGCTCGGCCTCAACGCCAGCGCCGAGCAGGTCGAGCTCCTGCGCAACCAGATGGGCCTCAACGAGCCGCTTCTCCTGCGCTACCTCCACTGGGTCGGCGGCCTGCTCAGCCTCGATTTCGGCCGCTCCTACACTTATTCGGTGCCGGTCATCGATCTTGTCCGCGAGCGCATGGCGGTTTCCCTGCCGCTGGCGCTGATGGCGCTGGCGCTGTCGACCATCATTGCCATCCCGGTCGGGCTCTATTCCGCCAGCCGGCGCGGGCGGGCCGGCGACACCGTCGCCATGGGCGCCGCCCAACTCGGCGTCGCCATCCCGAACTTCTGGTTCGCGCTGATGCTGATCTACCTCTTTGCCGTCTGGCTGCGGCTGGTGCCGGCCGGCGGCTTTCCCGGCTGGAGCGCCGGTGTCTGGCCGGCGCTGAAATCGCTGCTGCTGCCGGCCGTAGCACTTGCGCTGCCGCAGGCGGCGATCTTGGCGCGCGTTGCCCGCTCCGCGCTGCTCGAGGTGCTGAACGAGGATTATATCCGCACCGCCCGCGCCAAGGGCCTGCCCTATCGTGCCGTACTATGGCGGCACGCGCTGCGCAACGCGATGATCCCGGTTCTGACCATTCTGGGCCTGCAATTCGCCTTCCTGCTCGCCGGCACCATCATCATCGAGAACGTCTTTTATCTCCCCGGCCTCGGACGGCTGGTGTTCCAGGCGATCACTCAGCGCGACCTGATCGTCGTCGAAAGCATCGTCATGCTGCTGGTCGTCGCCGTCATTGCCGTTAACCTCGTCGTCGACGTCTCCTACGCCATCGTCGATCCGCGCCTTCGAGGCCGGCAATGACGCTGCACATCGACATCCCGCAGGAGACGTTGGGCAGCATTCTGGCCAAGGCCTTCCGCAACCGCTCCTTCCTCATCGGCTTCGCCATCACGGTGCTGGTGGCTGCAATAGCGGTCATCTCCTACGTCTGGACGCCCTACGACGTGACCAAACTGGTGATCTCGGACAAGACGCTCGCGCCCTCTGCGGCGCACTGGTTCGGCACCGATCATTTCGGCCGCGACATCCTGTCGATGATCATGGTCGGCGCCCGCAACTCGATCGCCGTGGCGCTGGTCGCGGTCGGCATCGGCATGGGCGTCGGCGTGCCGCTCGGCGCCTTCGCCGCGGCGCGCGGCGGGTTGGTCGACGAGGCGCTGATGCGGCTGAACGACCTCGTCTTCGCCTTCCCGGCGCTGCTGTCGGCGATCATGATCACCGCCATCTTCGGACCGGGCGCGATCAACGCCATCATCGCCATCGGCATCTTCAACATCCCGGTGTTTGCGCGCGTCGCCCGCGCCGGCGCGCTGGCGATCTGGCCACGCGAGTTCATTCTCGCCGCGCGCGCCGCCGGCAAGAGCAAGACGCAGATTACAATCGAGCACGTGCTGCCCAACATCGCCACGCTGCTTCTGGTGCAAGGCACCATCCAGTTCGCGCTCGGCATTTTGGCCGAAGCCGGTCTCTCCTATGTCGGCCTCGGCGCCCAGCCGCCAATGCCGAGCTGGGGCCGCATGCTGTTCGACGCGCAGACGCGCATGGTGGTGGCGCCTTGGATGGCGATCTTCCCCGGCATGGCCATCGTCATCACCGTGCTTGGGCTCAATCTGCTCGGTGACGGCATCGCCGACATACTCGACCCGAAATCGCGGCGGCAGCGATGAGCCTGCTGCAGATCGAGAACCTGTCGCTGGCCGTCGGCGACACGCCGATCCTGAAAGGGGTCGAGCTCTCCGTCGCGCCCGGCGAGGTGATGGGCCTGGTCGGTGAATCCGGTTCCGGCAAATCGATGACGGCGCTGACCATCATGCAGCTTCTGCCGCATGCGGCGCGCGCCACCGGCCGCGTGACCTTCGACGGCATCGATATTCTGGCCGCAACCGAGGACCAGATGTGCGCGCTGCGCGGCGACGACATCGGCATGGTGTTCCAGGAGCCGATGACGGCGCTCAACCCCGTCAAGACCATCGGCGAGCAGGTCGCCGAAGGCATACGCTGGCACACTAGGGCAAGCCGTGCCGACGCCGAAGACCGCGCGCGCAAAATGCTCGACCGCGTTGGCCTGCCGGAGGCCAAATTCCCGCTGTCGCGCTATCCGCACGAACTGTCGGGCGGCCAGCGCCAGCGCGTCGTCATCGCCATTGCCTGCGCATTGAAACCCAAGCTGCTCATCGCCGACGAGCCGACCACGGCGCTCGACGTGGTGCTGCAGGCGCAGATCCTCGACCTCTTGCGCGGCCTTGTCAGCGAAAACCGAATGGGCCTGCTGTTGATCTCGCACGATCTCGCGGTCGTCACCGAAATGGCCGACCGCATCACCATTCTGCGCCATGGCGAGGTGATGGAAGCCGGCGACACCGCACGCACGCTGTCGGAACAGCTGCATCCCTACACGCGCCAGCTGGCGCTGGCCTCCATGCACGTGCCCGCGCGCGCCAAGGTTCACGCCGCCGGCCAGGGCAAACCGCTGCTTGAGGTCGAAGGCGTGACACGGGACTATCCGGGCCGGCGCACCTCCCTGTTCAAGTCAGCGGCTCCGATCCGCGCCGTCGACGACGTGTCCTTGTCGCTGGCGCCGGGCCAATCGGTGGCGCTGGTCGGCCGCTCCGGCTGCGGCAAGTCAACGCTTGCCCGCATGATCCTGGCGCTCGACAAATCGACATCGGGAACGATCCGCTTTCGCGGCGAGACCATAACCGGCAAAAGCGAGGCGGAGCTCAAAGCCGCGCGGCGCGACATGCAGGTCGTGTTCCAGGATCCCTACGGCTCTTTCGACCCGCGCCAGAAGGTCGTAAAACTGGTCGCCGAGCCGCTGCATGTACTGGAGACGAAGCCGACACCGGCTGAGCGGCGCGAGATGGTGGCGCATGCGCTGCACGAGGTCGGCCTCGGCACCAGCGACATGGACAAATATCCGCATGAGTTTTCCGGCGGCCAGCGCCAGCGCCTGTCGATCGCCCGCGCCATCATCACTAGGCCGAAGCTGGTCGTCGCCGACGAGCCGGTCTCGGCGCTCGACGTCTCGATCCGCGCCCAGATCCTCGATCTGTTCGCAGAGCTCAACCAGAAGCTCGGCATCGGCTATCTCTTCATCACCCACGATTTGACCGTCGCCCGCGCCATCACCGATGAGGTGCTGGTCATGCATGACGGCAGGATCGTCGAGCGCGGCAAGACCGGTGACGTGCTCGATCATCCGCAGTCGGAGGCGGCCAGGGCGCTGATCGCGGCTGCGCCCGATCTGCATCGGGCGATCGCTCACCGTATGCAGGAACAGGGGTAAGTGACCGGTTCGCGCAGCGAATTCATCGTGCCAGTGGCACGATGAAAGGTCACAAACGCTGGGACGCTGCGAAGCAGCGGGGACCCGGCTGGGCGGCCGTTGCCCCTGGTCTGCCTCACTCCTCCGGCTTCACCACATCGACCGGGCTGATGTCGAGCAAATCGAGCGTGCGGCGCAACAGCCGCACTTCGCTCTCGGCCAGTTTGGAATCGGCTTTGGCGATCTCCGCCATGTGGAGCGCCAGCAACTTGCGCCGTTCGACATCGAGATCGCGGAACAGCGCAATGGCTTGCGAACCGTTGGTCTCGTAGCCGAAATCATTGAGATATTCGATGACCGCGTCGATGCTGGTTTCCGGGATGCCGAAGGCGTCCTTGCAGATGCGCCGGAAGGCGACCATCTCGCTCTCCGAAACCGAGCCGTCGGCCAGGATCATGCGAAACAGCATCAAGAGCTCCGCCGACAGCACAGGGTCGTCGGCAACCTTGCGCACGCCGGGGTCACCATCGAAGATCGAGCGTATCTGGTCGAGCAATGCCATCGCCAACAGTGTCCCTTTCCCGAGCCCGCCCAGCGCACATGACCCAAAACTGCGCAGCGGTACTGAGATAATGACATGCACCACAGGAAATCCAAGCGCAACGCGCTTGGATGGACGTAGCGCGGAATCGGCCTTGCGCAAACCGGATGGCCATGAGAAGGCGCGGCACCACCTTTCCCGCCGGAATGTTCAGAAAATCCCGATGCTCGACCTCGCCACCCAGACCGTCATCATGCTTGCCTTGGCCGCTTTTGCAGCCGGCTTTGTCGATTCGATAGCCGGCGGCGGCGGGCTGATCACCATCCCGGCCCTGCTGCTTGCCGGCTTCCCGCCGGTCGCAGCACTTGGAACCAACAAGCTGCAGGGCATTTTCGGCACCGCTTCGGCGACCATCCACTACGCCATGAAGGGCCATGTCGATCTGCGCCGACAGCTGCCATCGGCGCTTCTGGCCCTTGCCGGCAGTGCCGTCGGCGCCTTGCTGGCGGCATTCGTGCCAGGTGATCTCCTGCGAGCGCTGCTGCCGCTGCTTTTGATCGCCATCGCGATCTACTTCGCCGTGAAACCCAACATGAACGATGTCGACCGCGCCGAGCGCCTGTCGCCCTTCCTGTTCGGGCTGATCATCGCCCCTTTGGTCGGCTTCTATGACGGGCTGTTCGGGCCGGGAGCCGGCTCCTTCTATATGCTGGCCTTCGTCAGCCTTGCCGGCTTCGGCGTGCTCAAGGCGACGGCACACACCAAGCTGCTCAATTTCGCCTCCAACATTGGCGGCTTCATCGTCTTTGCCATCGCCGGCGTCGTCTACTGGAAGATCGGGCTGATGATGGGCGTCGCCCAGTTCCTCGGCGCCCGGCTCGGCGCCAGCCTTGCCATCCGCATCGGCGCCCGGCTGATCAAGCCGCTGCTGGTGATCATCTGCCTGGCGCTGGCGGTGAAGCTGCTGGCCGACCCGGCGAACCCATTGCGCCAGCTGATTGGTGTATAAGCCTCACGCCTGATAGGATGCCGTTGTACGAATCATGTTGGAGGGACCACACATGAATCTTAGTGCACCCACTCAGCTTGTTTTCATCATATCCCTAGTCATCGCCATCATCGGCGTGCTCGCCGCGCTTGGCGTTCTTGCGTTCATTCCTCTGGCTGCGGTGTGGATTGTCCTCATCGCATACATCGTGCTTGCCGCCGCCTGCCTGATGCGCGGCGCCTAGGCACCCGAGACTTCTGCAATTCGAAGCGCCCGGTCAAAAGCCGGGCGCTTTTGCTTTGGATGCATGGTCCGTTAGGCTCTTCCGCGCGGAAGGATGACCATGTCCGGCGAGACGGAGCGCCACGATCAACAGCACCGCCCGGTAGCCGACCGGTTCGAGATGGTGCGGCGCGCGCCGGGCCTGCGGCTGCAGAACGCGGTCACCGACATTTGTCGCTATCGCGAAACGGCGCCCGGCCATTTTCGCAATGTCGAATACGCCTCGCTCACCGTCCCGCTGGTGATCAGTTTCGCAGAATCCTTCGCCATCGGCCTTGGTCCTTCAGCGCCGCGTCGAAGGTCGGCGAAAGCGCCCGAACTTCGACATCCACGGAGTGGAAACGAAGCGGAAGCGCAGACCCGAGGATGACGAAACGATGGGCGGCCCTACCTCGCTAACCCAAAAATCGCATCGCAATCGAGATGGCGCTCCAGTTCGGTTGCGATCTCGTCCAGAGCGTTTTCCACCTCCGCCCGATAGTCGACGCCGCCGCCTTTCACGCCGAGGCTTTCCAGGAATCTCGCTCGGAAAGCGTCGGCGGAAAACAGGCCGTGCAGATAGGTGCCAAAAACCTTGCCATCGGCGGAAATGGCACCGTCGTCGATGCCGTTGATCACAGCCGACGGCCGCGCCATGTCCGGCCCGGTGGTACGGCCGAGATGGATTTCGTAGCCCTCGAGCGCCAGGCCGAACGGCACCGAGCGGGCGCTGACATTGCGCACCGTCTTTTCCGGCTCCATCACCGTCTCGATGTCGAGCAGACCAAGACCTTCCGCCTCGGTGACGCTGCCCTCGATGCGATCGGGATCGCGCACCAGGCGGCCGAGCATCTGGAAGCCGCCGCAAATGCCGACGATATGGCCGCCGCGTTTGCGGTGCGCGAGGAGATCGCGATCCCAGCCATTCTCGCGGAACTTCATGAGATCGCCGATCGTCGATTTGGAACCGGGAATGACCACCAGGCCGGCATCCTCCGGCAAGCGCTGCCCCGGCGGCACAAACACCACTTCGACCTGCGGTTCGGCCTTGAGCGGGTCGAGGTCGTCGAAATTGGCGATGCGGCCAAGCATCGGCACGGCGACCTTCAACGCCCGCTTCTCGCCCGATGCCAGGCGTTCGAGCACGACCGAATCCTCCGAAGGCAATCGCGCCGCCGCCTTCAGCCACGGCACGACGCCAAAGCAGCGCCAGCCGGTGAAGCTTTCGATCGACCGGATGCCGTCGTCGAACAGCGAGACATCGCCGCGGAACTTATTGATGAGGTAGCCGACGATCATGCGCCTGTCTCCCTCCGGCAGGATCAGATGCGTGCCGGCGACCGAAGCGATGACGCCACCGCGGTCGATGTCGCCGACCAGGATGACCGGCACGTCGGCGCGCGTGGCAAAGCCCATATTGGCGATGTCGCGGCTGCGCAGGTTGATTTCGGCCGGCGATCCGGCGCCCTCGACGACGACCAGATCGGCGCCCTCACCGACCTTCGTCCAGGACTCCAGCACGGCGTCCATCAGCCCCGCTTTCATTGTCTGGTAGTCGCGCGCTCGCGCCTCGCCGAACACCTTGCCCTGCACGATCACCTGCGAACCGATGTCGCTCTGGGGTTTGAGCAGCACCGGATTCATATGCACGGTCGGCTGAACACCACACGCCAGCGCTTGCAGCCATTGCCCACGGCCAATCTCGCCGCCGCCGGGGCGGTCGTCGCCCGGAATGTCGGCGACGGCGGCATTGTTCGACATGTTCTGCGGCTTGAACGGCCTGACTTTCAGCCCGCGATTCCTGGCCGCGCGGCAGAGCCCCGCCACCAGCACCGTCTTGCCGACATCCGAACCCGTGCCTTGCAGCATGATCGCCTTNCGCCTTGGCCATGCTCAGCCCCTGCCCTGCGCGCCGGAAACGGTCGATTTCTGCGCCAGCGGCCCGCCGCGCCAGATGTAGAGCGCCAGCAACGCTTCGCTGCCGGTGCGCATGGCATGGCTGACATTGGAGGCGTGATGGATAATTTCGCCCGCCTGGCGGGTGTGAAAGCCGCCTTCGCCCATGCGCCACTCGGTGCCGCCGGTCAGCGGAATGTAGATCTCCTCGGCAATGTGATGATGGTCGGGATAGGTGATGCCGGGCCCCAGGATCAGCAATCCGGCCGCGACCTCTTCATTGGCGAAATGGCCGCGCGTGCCAAACACCTCCAGCCAGCCGTATTTCTGCAAGAACGCTTCACCAAAATCGCTCGCGTTGTAGGTCTGCCCCCAGCACAGATCGTCACGACGCTCCGCCAGCAGTTGCACCAGAGGCTGCGGGTCCGGCGGCGCCAGTTCGACAATGCGGTCGAGCAGACCAAGGCAAGGCAGCGGATGCGCTTCGAGCACGCGCGCCGTCATATTCCAGCCGATCCGGGTCACGGCGTCCCGCACCAGCGCGTTGTCCACGCCCCGGAGATAGGCATGGAAGCGGTCGAGCAATTCGTCGAAATATGTCGGCACGCAATGCTCCCTTGATCCATTCATGCACAGCGGCTGCGCGGCGAGCCGGGTTGCGCGGCGGCATCATTGGTCTAGATTGAGCGGCGCGCAAAGCCAAAAACAACAGGCCAGCAAGCCAACCCCAGCTGGGGAACACAGGGAGCACGCCATGGACGCCGCGGTCGATGCGAGCACCAGCCAGTTCGAGCTCAACGAGGAACAGCGCGCCATCCAGGAGATGGCACAGGCCTTCGCCGCCGATCGCGTTGCGCCCAATGCGCTCGAATGGGACCGGGCAAGACACTTTCCTGCCGATGTAATCCGCGAGACCGGCCCGCTCGGCCTCGGCGGCATCTATGTCAGGGACGATGTCGGCGGCTCGGCGCTCGGCCGGCTCGACGCCGTGCTGATCTTCGAGGCACTGTCGCACGCCGATCCGGCGTTTTCCTCCTTCATCTCGATCCACAATATGGCGGCGTCGATGATCGACCGCTTCGGCGACGACGAGCAGCGCCAACGCTTCCTGCCGAAGCTGACCTCGATGGAATGGCTGGCGAGCTACTGCCTGACCGAGCCGGGTTCAGGCTCGGATGCCGCGGCGCTGAAGACGCGCGCGGTGAAGAACGGCAACGACTATGTGCTTAACGGCGCCAAGCAGTTCATCTCCGGGGCCGGCGACAGCGACCTCTATGTCGTCATGGCGCGCACCGGCGCCGACGGGCCGAAGGGCATTTCCACCTTCGTCGTGCCGAAGGATGCGCCCGGCCTCTCCTTCGGCGCCAACGAGCACAAGATGGGCTGGCACATGCAGTCGACCCGCCAGGTGATCTTCGAGGACTGCAAGGTGCCGGCTGCAAACCTGCTGTCGGGGGAAGGCGCAGGTTTCGGCATCGCCATGGCCGGCCTTGACGGCGGCCGCCTCAATATCGCTGCCTGTTCGCTCGGCGGCGCGCAATCTGCGCTCGACAAGGCGCTGTCCTATACCGCCGAGCGCAAGGCTTTCGGCTCGAAGATCAACCAGTTCCAGGCGCTGCAGTTCAGGTTGGCCGACATGGAGACCGAATTGCAGGCAGCGCGGATCTTTCTCTACGCCGCCGCCTCGAAACTCGACCGCAAGGCGTCGGATGCCGGCAAATGGTCGGCCATGGCCAAGCGCTTCGTCACCGACATCGGCTTCAACGTCGCCAACGAGGCGCTGCAGCTGCATGGCGGTTATGGCTATCTTCATGATTACGGTATCGAAAAACTGGTGCGCGACCTGCGCGTCCACCAGATCCTCGAAGGCACCAACGAGATCATGCGCGTCATCATCGCGCGGGCGTTGATCGGACGGCAGTAGGCAGTAGGCAGTAGGCAGTAGGCAAAGATGACCGGCAAGGTCAACTCGTACAAGGATCTTATCGTATGGCAGCAGGCGATGGATCTGGCTATCAGCACCTACTCATTGACCAAGACATGGCCCAAAGAGGAATTATATGGGCTGACCAGCCAAATCCGCCGTTCAGCAACCTCTATCCCTGCAAACATCGCGGAAGGCTATGGCCGAGACAACCGAGGCTCCTATCAGCAATTTCTCAGGATAGCCCAAGGCTCGCTTAAGGAGTTCGAGACACACCTCCAAATCGCTCAACGCATTGGCGTTGCCACGCATGGGCAAGCTGAGCACCTGCTTCTGGCGGCCGAGGCCATCGGAAAAATGCTTCGCCAACTTATTCTCAAACTCGCACCCGAATAGGTCGCCCTACTGCCTACTGCCTACTGCCTACTGCCTACTGCCTACTGCCTACTGCCTACTGCCTACTGCCTACTGCCTACTGCCTACTGCCTACTCATCATGGAGCACCGCTATGACCACTGTCGCCTTCATCGGCTTGGGTAATATGGGCAATCCTATGGCCGCCAATCTGGTCAAGGCGGGTCATACGGTACATGGCTTCGACCTGATGCCGGAGAACCTGACCGTCGCGCGCGAGCATGGTGTCACCGTCATGGCTAATGCTGTTGCCGCGGTGAAGGACGTCGATGTCGTGATCACCATGCTTCCCGCCGGCAAGCACGTGCTCTCGGTCTACGAGGACATCGCACCCAAGGCCAAACCAGGCGCCCTGTTCATTGATTCCTCGACCATCGATGTCGAGTCGGCCCGCAAGGCGCATGCCGTAGCAAGGAAGCACGGGCTGCATTCGATCGACGCCCCCGTCTCCGGCGGCACCGGCGGTGCTGCTGCGGGAACGCTGACCTTCATGGCCGGCGGCGCCAAGGATGCCTTCGCCAAGGCCGAACCGGTCCTGAAGCCGATGGCAGGCCGCATCGTCCATTGCGGTGACGACGGCGCCGGTCAGGCAGCCAAAATCTGCAACAACATGATGCTCGGCATTTCGATGATCGGCGTCGCAGAGGCCTTCGTGCTGGCCGAAAAGCTCGGCCTCTCGCATCAGGCCCTGTTCGACGTTGCCTCGACTTCGTCGGGCCAGTGCTGGTCGCTGACCACCTATTGCCCGGTGCCGGGTCCCGTGCCGGCCTCACCCGCCAACCGCGACTACAAACCGGGCTTTGCCGCGGCACTCATGCTGAAGGACCTGAAACTGGCGCAGGAGGCGGCCCAAAGCGCCGGCGCGGTGACGCCAATGGGGGCCGAAGCGGCCCAGCTTTATGCGCTGTTCAACGCCCAGGGAAATGGCGGATCGGATTTTTCCGGCATCATAAATTTCCTTCGCGGCAGTTCTCTATAAGTTTCGAATTTGGCAGCGCTTTTCTCGATTTTTATTGCGCGGAAAAATTGCAAATTTAGATTTGCTTAAGCTCTCGATAACCCGGCGGTAACGATGTGCCTATATAACGGATGGCGAGGCGGACATATCGCATCCGCCCGGCGCTCCGGATCAGGTCTCGCGTACCGGAGCCCGTAAGTTTCGCAAGTGTATTGTTGGCGAAATGCCATGCGTATCTGGCAAAGCCGCGTTCCGATGGAGCGCGGTTTTTGCGTTTTGCAGTCCTATACTGTTCGATCTGAATTATATTCCGATTGCAGCGTTCGGAATTGCCTGATGGTCTTCATTGACCAGCACGATCGGTGCGCTGACCCCTTCGACCCTGACGATAAGCAGGCGCACAGTCCGGGCGCCCTGATTGCAAGGCGTCCGGCTGTCGTTCCATCTACTTCTTGCGCAAATCCGCTTGCGCCAGATCCAGCGCTTTGGCGATGCGATCGCAAGCCATGTCGATCGTCGCGCGGGTCCAGATCAGCGGCGGCGACAGGATCATCGTGTCGCCGGTGGCGCGCAGCATCAGGCCTTGCGCGATGGCGTGGTCGCGGACGGTGACGGCGGCACTGCCCGCCGGCAGGAAGCGCTCCTTGGTCGCCTTGTCCTTGACGATCTCGACCGCGCCCATCAGCCCGATCGATCGCACCTCGCCGACCAGTTCGTGGCCGGCAATGCGCTCCTGCAGCGCCTGGGCGAAGTAAGGTCCAGTGTCGTTCCTGACCCTGTCGACCAGGCCTTCTCGCTCCATGATCTCGAGATTCTTCAGCGCCACCGCGCAGGCCACCGGGTGACCCGAATAGGTATAGCCGTGGTAGAATTCGCCGCCCTTTTCGACCAGCGTCGCCGCGATACGGTCGCCGACCAGCAGCGCCGACAGCGGCTGATAGCCCGAGGTCAGTGCCTTGGCCGTGGTGATGGTGTCGGGCTCGATGCCGAAGGTCTGCGCCGCAAACCATTCGCCGGTGCGGCCATAGCCGGTGATGACCTCGTCCAGCATCAAAAGCACATCGTATTTGCGGCAGATGCGCTGCACTTCCGGCCAATAGCTCATCGGCGGTATTTTCACCCCGCCCGCTCCCATCACCGGCTCGCCGATGAAGGCAGCCACCTTGTCGGCGCCGGCCTCCAGAATGGCATCCTCGACCGCCTTGGCCGCGCGCAGGCCGAAATCATGGTCGCTTTCGCCAGGCAGCGCCAACTCATAGGCATAGGGCATCATCACATGGACGATGTTGGGAACCGCCCCGCCGAGCTGCTTGTGCATCGAATCCATGCCGCCGAGCGACGTGCCGGCGACGGTCGAGCCGTGATAGGCCGACTTGCGCGAGATGATGCGGTTCTTCTCCGGTTTGCCTTCCAGCACCCAATAGTGGCGCACGAGCCGCAGCGCCGTGTCGTTGGCCTCCGAGCCGGAGGAGCCGTAAAACACCTGGGCGATGCCCTTGGGCGCCAGCTCGGCCAGCTTCTTCGACAGCAGCACGGGCGTCGGCGTCGAGCATTTGAAGAAGGAATTATAGTAGGGCAATTCCTTCATCTGCGCGTAAGCGGCGTCGGCCAGCTCGTCGCGGCCATAGCCGACATTGACGCACCACAGCCCGGCCATGCCGTCGAGTATTTCGGTGCCGTCGGCATCGTAGATGAACGGGCCGTTGGCGTGGGTGATGATGCGCGAGCCGGTCTCGCGCAATTCCTTGTGGTCGGTGAAGGGATGCAGATGATGCGCGGCGTCAATCTGCTGAAGCTGCTTCAGCGAATAATTCTGGTAAGTCATGGGTTTGCTCTTTCCTCTGGAATCAAACCGGCAAGCTGCCGGGGCGACTTCGTCAGAGGACGGCGGGCGGCGAATAGCCGATGCGAGCGCACAGCCTGAGCAGTTCGGCGCGCAGCGTGCGCGGCGACGGTGTCACCGCGACCCCGAAGGCGCCGGATGTGCTCATGTAGACCATGGCGGCAGTCTATGCCGCCCGAGGCCCGAAATTCAAGCGGTGCCGCTCAATACCCTTTGCAGGAACACGTATTTCATGGCGGTTTGCGCCGCTTGCGGCCGGCGGTCGCCGCGCCCGCCATGGCCGCCTTCCGTCTCCTCGAAGAACAACGTCTTGCCGTGACCTGCTTCCTGCAGCTTCGCCGCCATCTTGCGGGCATGGCCGGGATGGACGCGGTCGTCGGCGGTTGATGTCGTGAGCAGCACCGGGGGATAGACGGCATCGGCCGAGACATGATGGTACGGCGAATAGGCGGCGAGCCAGTTGGCCTCTTCCGGTTTTGCCGGATCACCATATTCGCCGATCCACGAGGCGCCTGGCGGCAGTTCGGTGTAGCGCAGCATGTCGAGCAGCGGCACCTCGATGATGACGGCGCCGAACAGTTCGGGATGCTGCGTCAGGGAAACGCCGGTAAGCAGGCCGCCATTCGAGCCGCCCTGGATGCCGAGGGAAGCAGCGGTGGCGATGCCGCGCCTGACGACGTCCTGCGCCACCGCGGCGAAATCGTCGAAGGCAGTCTGGCGATTGCCCTTCAGCGCGGCCTGATGCCAGGCCGGCCCGAACTCGCCGCCACCGCGGATGCAGGCCTGCACATAGGCGTTGCCCTTTTCCAGCCACAGCCTGCCGCGCACGCCGGCATAGCCGGGCAGCAGCGGTATTTCGAAGCCGCCATAGCCGTAGAGCAGCGTCGGCACCGGACCCTTCTGGTCGCGCCGCCTGACGACGAAATACGGGACCATTGTGCCGTCCTTCGAGCGCGCCTCGAACTGTTCGGAGACCAGCGGCGCGGCGTCGAACCGAGCCGGCTGCGATTTCACGGTGGCCAGCGTCGCCCCGTTATCATCCGACCAGATGATCGAACTCGGCGTCAGGAAATCGGTGAAGGAGAAGGAGACGCTGGAACCGAAATGCTCGGCATGCGCGATGCCGACATTGCCGTTCTCGGGCAGCGCCACCGGCTTCAGCGACCAGCGGTCGCCGCTGCGCTCGGCGACAACGACCTTGCCGCGCACATTGTCCATCAGATTGATGAACAGCCGGTCCTGAGTGCGGGCAATGCCGGCGACCGAAACACGGTGCGCTGGCGCGAGCATGGTTTCAACAGGGCCCAGGTCGCCGGTGTCCATCCAGTGTTCGAAATCGAAGGAATAGAGGCCGTCCGGCAAGCACTCAGTGCCGCCCGGCGCCGTCCATGGGCTGCGCACCCCGAACACGAACCGGCCCTTGAACAGCGCGGTGTCGGTGACATCGTCCGGCAGCGGGATGCGCCGGTTTTCGCCCGACGGCAGGCGCAGAAAACTGTGCGAGGAGAAGAAGGCGATCGTGCGGGCCAGAAACAAATACTGCCTGTCGCCATCATGCTCGACCCCCGCGCCGGCCGCGAGATCCTGCTTCTCGGCCTCGAAGATCGGCGTCGCCTCCTCCAACCGGGTGCCGCGCTTCCACAGCTTGACGACGCGCGGATAACCGGACTGGGTCTTGTCGTCTTCATCGAAGGCAGCCGAGACAATGACCGTGTCCCTGTCCAGCCAGGAAAAGCCGGATTTCGAGGCGGGAGCGCGGAAGCCGCCCTCGATGAATGATTTGGTCTCGATGTCGAATTCGCGCATCTCGCTCGCATCGCCGCCATCCGGCGACATCGCCACCAGGCAAAGGTTGAAATCGGGGTAAAGGCGGCTGGCGCCGCTGAACACCCACTTCACCCCCTCCTTGGCCGACAGCACGTCGAAGTCGATGATCGTCTCCCACACAGGCTTCTCGGTCTTGTAGGAAGCAACCGTCGTGCGGCGCCAGAGGCCGAGCACATTGGTCTTGTCCTGCCAGAAATTATAGACTTGGCCGTTGAGCGCGGCACCGACCGCAATGTTGTCCTCGGCCGTCATCAGGTCGAGCGCCGTCTCGAAGGCCGCCTGGTAGGACGGATCGCCCTGTAGTTCGGCCACGGTGATCTGGTTCTGGCGATGCACCCAGTCGAGCGATTCCTTGCTGGTCCGGTCCTCCAGCCAGAGGAACTTGTCCTCCGCGGTGGCATCCGTCTGGCGTTTTGTCGTCGATTGGGTCACGCATGGTCTCCAGGCTAGTGGCGGGCAGCCCTGCCTACATCGCGTTGCAAGCGGTTTTATTCAAGATGGTACGTCAGGTCATCGGGGGAATGCGGCCTCAAACCATCCGCCGGCGCAGGACCGTGGCCACAGCCAGTGCCAGACAAATCGCGCCCAGCGTGATCGGCAGACCGGAGGCGCCGATCACATCCATGACGCCACCCGCCAGCGGCGGCACCACGATGCCGCCGATGCCCCACATCAGGGAGAAGGCGGCATTGCCGGCGACCAGCGCCGAGCCGGTAAAGCGCTCGCCGAGCTCGATGATCGACATGGTGTAGATGCCATAGGAGACCGCGCCCCAGATAAAGACGCAAGGCCAGATCAGCGGCGTCTCGATGAGCAGCGGCAACAGGGCGCAGCCCAGCACCGTCACCACGACGCAGATGAATCGCACCAGACGCGCCGTCAGCCGTTCCGCCAGCAAGCCGAGCGGCACCTGCATGGCGATGTTGCCTGCGATCATCACCGACAGCAGCGCCGACATGCGCGCTTCCGCGATGCCATAGTGCGTGCCGTAGACCGGCAGCAGCGCCAGCACGCCCTGTTCGAAACCGGCGGCAACGACCACCGCCGACAGCAATAGCCATGCCAGTGGCATGAAGCCCATGACCGAAACCCTGCGCCCGGCTTCGTCGACCTTCGGCAGTTGCGGCAGCACCAGCGCCAGGCAGGCGCCGCAGAAGATGAAGGCGGCGATCCCCACCAGGAATGGCGGCCATCCCACGGTGCCGACAACGAGCAGGCAGAGCGGCCCGGCAGCGAAGCCGGCCGAGATGATGGTTGAATAGACACCCATGACGCGACCGCGGCGCGATGGCGGCGCCAGTGCAATGACCCAGATTTCGCTCAAGACATAGAGCGGGTTGGTCACCACCCCGATCAAGAAGCGCAGCGGAAACCACAGATAGACATTCTGGGTCCAGCCGATCAGCGCAAGCACAATAGCCGAAAGCGCCGCGCAGGTAAGCGCGGTGCGCCCTGCCCCGAACCGGCGCGCCAGTGCCGGGATCAGCGGCGACGAGACAATGAAGCCGATCGGCGTCATTGCCGCCGAGAGCCCGATGATGGCCGGCGAAACGCCTTGGCGTTGCAGAATGAAGCTCAGCAGCGGATAGGACAGGCCTTGCGCGATGGCGAACATCGAGACGGTCGCGATCACGCCGCTGATCGCCGCCCACTGCATCTTCTCGTTGTCAGCTTCCGCCAGGTTCATCATTGGCACCTAAACCAGGCTCAGGACTAGCTTTTCTGTCCGACGCGGGTAAGCCCCGCCCCGGTAAAAACCGTTTGCTCCAGACAAGGCCTGTCATGAGTTTGGGCCTGTCAGGAGTTTTTGGGCCTGTCAGGAGTTTGGCGCTTGAACGATCGGTAAAGCGCGAAGCTCACCAGCAGCGCGTCGAGTCCGGCGATCACCACCGGCAGGCCGAGCGGACCGATGACCTGCATCAGCGCACCGGCGCCGGGCGGGCCGACAATGCCGCCGGCGCCCCACATCAAGGCAAAGGCGGCGTTACCGGCGACCAGCACGGTTCCCTTGAAGCGGCTGCCGAGCTCCACCAGCGCCATGGTGTAGACGCCATAGCCGACCGCTCCCATGACGAGAAGGACGAGCCAGATCGCCGGCGTCGTGATCAACAACGGCAGCAAAACCGCGCAGGCCGTTGTCGCCAACGCACAGAAGATGATCATCGCCCGCCCGCCGAAACGCTCGGCCAGCAGGCCGAGCGGGATTTGCAGGAAGATGTTTCCCAGCGACAGTGCCATCACCAGGGCCGCCAGCGTCCTTTCGGGCAGGCCATAGGCAGCACCGAAGACCGGCATCAATGCGTAGGTGCCCTGCTGGACCGCCGCCGAAACCAGCACGGCAAACAACAGCGCCGGCGCCAGCCTGGCGAAACCGAAAAAGCCGCCGGGCAATTGGCCGTCATCCTCGAAGCCGGCGAGGCTTGAGGAAACAGCACGAAGGATCGCGGCGCACAGGATGAAGCCGGCCATGCCGACCAGGAAAGGAACCCAGCCCGATATCCCTACCGCGGTCAGGACCAAAGGCCCCGCAGCATAGCCAGCGCCCAGCACGGTGTTGAATGCCCCCATCACCCTGCCGCGGCGCGACGGCGGCGCCAGCGACAGCGCCCATACTTCGCCCAGTATATAGAGCGGGTTGATGACGATACCGATGATGAAGCGGATGACGAACCAGCCCACCCAGTCCTGCAGGTAGCCGATGCCGAGGAAGCACAGCGCCCCAATCAATGAGCAACCCACAGCCAGGTTGCGCGCGCCGACCAGCCGAATGGCTGCCGGCACGAACGAGGCCGAAAGGATCAGGCCAAGCGGCATCATCGCTGCCGACAAGCCGATCAGCGCCGGCGACATGCCTTGCTTCTGCATCAGCAGCGTAAACAGCGGCGAGCTCAGCCCTTGCGCCGCACCGAACATCGCGAGGGCGGCAGTTACGCCGGCAAGCGCCGCCCATTGCGTCCCCGCTTCGCCATCGCTCGAACCGGTCGCAGCCATGATGCCTTCCACATGAATTGCCGGCCCATCCAGCGGCAAACCACTGAGCTAGCGGTTCGATTTAGGGAAAGGAAGGGCCGCGCCTGAAATCCCCTTGCGCCAAGAGCCGCAGTGGGCGCGTCCTGTCCGCTAATCCCCGGCAAGGTTGTCAACTATCGGACTGCCGTTCGGGCATGTCGCTTCCCTCGTCCTAGTGGTCGCCGCCTCCGCAATGGTCGGACAGCCGCCGGTCCATTATGCCGCCCGCTACCAGCATCGTACGAGGACCATCATGACCGCCGCCCTGCATCCAGCCGAACCGCCTTTGGCAACCGACCGGGCCCGTCGCGGTGGCCGTGCGGGCAAGCGCGCCGGCGGCTCGGCCGCCTTCGAACAGCCGGCTTTTCGGCAACTGAGAAATCCGCTAACGCCGACCAAGCTGGTCTCTGACGACGAGCTGGAATCGATCCACCTCGCCTCGCTGCGCGTCTTGAGGGAAATAGGCGTCGACGTGCTGCATGACGAAGCGCGCCGCATGATGAAGGAAAACGGCGCCGATGTCCGCGAGGGCAGCGAGCGCGTGCGCTTCGACAGCGACATGATCCTCGATCTCATCTCCAACTGCCCGCCGGAATTCACGCTCCATGCCCGCAACCCAGCGCACAATGTGCGCTTCGGCGGCAACAATGTGATCCTGTCGATGATGGCGTCGGCACCGAACTGCTCCGACCTCGATCGCGGCCGCCGTCCGGGCAACCAGCAGGACTACCGCAACTTCCTGCGTCTGGCGCAGATGCACAACATCCTGAACTGCACCGGCGGTTATCCGGTCGAGCCGACCGACATCCATCCTTCCGTGCGCCACCTCGAATGCATCCGCGACCTCGCCACGCTGACCGACAAGGTGTTCCACATCTATTCGCTCGGCAAGGAGCGCAATGTCGACGGCATCGAGATCGCCAGGATCGCCCGCGGCATCAGCCATGAGCAGATGCTCGAAGAGCCGTCCGTCTTCACCATCATCAACACCAATTCGCCGCTGAAACTGGATGTGCCGATGATGGAAGGCATCATCCAGATGTCGAGCAAGGGTCAGGTCGTCGTCATCACGCCCTTCACCCTGTCCGGCGCGATGGCGCCGGTGACCATCGCCGGTGCGCTGGTGCAGCAAAATGCCGAGGCGCTGTCCGGCATCGCCTTTGCCCAGATGGTGAGAAAGGGCGCGCCGGTTGGCTATGGCGGCTTCACCTCGAATGTCGACATGAAGTCAGGCTCGCCGGCCTTCGGCACGCCTGAATATATGAAGGCGCAGCTTGTCGGCGGCCAGCTTGCCCGCCGTTACAAGATCCCCTACCGCACCTCCAATACCTGCGCCGCCAACACGGTCGACGCGCAGGCAGCCTATGAAAGCGTGTTCTCGCTGTGGGGCGCCATCCAGGGCGGCGGCAATCTGATGATGCACGGCGCCGGCTGGCTCGAAGGTGGCCTGCGCTGTTCCTACGAGAAGACCATCCTGGACATCGACCTGTTGCAGATGGTGGCCGAGTTCCTCACCCCGCTCGACCTGTCCGACGAAGCGCTCGGCTTCGACGCCATCCAGTCGGTCGGCCCCGGCGGCCATTTCTTCGGCACCCAGCACACGCAGGACCGCTACAAGACAGCCTTCTACTCGCCCATCCTCTCCGACTGGCGCAATTTCGAGACCTGGGCCGAAGCCGGATCGCCGACCGCGCTGGAAAAGGCCAACAAGGTCTGGAAGGAGCGGCTGGCATCCTACGAGGAACCCTATATGGACCCGGCGATCCGCGAAGAGCTCAACGACTTCGTCGAAAAGCGCACGGCCGAAGGCGGCGCGCCGACCGATTTTTGATCAATGTTGTTGATGAACAGTCGACCCCCACTCCGTCGAGCTTCGCTCGACACCTCTCCCCCGATCGACGGGGGAGAGGAAAGGCGCGAGCCTNCCGTCGAGCTTCGCTCGACACCTCTCCCCCGATCGACGGGGGAGAGGAAAGGCGCGAGCCTATGCAAGGGCGCGAATTTATGCGGGCTGGCTCCCTTCCTCTCCCTCCGGAGGGGGGAGAGGTGGCGCCGCGAAGCGGCGACGGAGTGGGGGACGGCGCTCATGAAACCCGCAGTCGCCGCAAGATGGGCACCACCCAACGCGCGCGAACGCTGAGGCAAGGCGGCAATCAGGCGGAAGCATTGCTATGGCTTGAATTGAAGGCGCGCAAGCTTGGCGGCTATCGCTTCACCCGCCAGTTTTCCATCGGACCCTTTTTTGCAGACTTCGCCTGCCGCGAAAAATGGCTTGTCGTGGAAATCGACGGCCATCAACACGCCGGCAGCTCCTATGACCGTCGCCGTGACGATTTCATGCGCGCGCAAGGCCATTCGATCCTGCGTCTCTGGAACCATGACGTCCTGAACCATCGCACTTCCGTCTGCGAAACCATCCTTGCCGCGCTTGATGGCAGGTTGGCCGAGAACGTCGCTGCGGCCGATCTCCGCTTTGTTTTCACGCCACGCCCATTCGATTCAATCTCTTAAAAAACGGACCTATCTCTCATGAAATCTCACGTTAAAGCGGTTGTCATTGGCGGCGGCGTCGTTGGCTGCTCGGTGCTCTATCACCTGGCCAAGGCCGGCTGGACCGACATCATGCTGATCGAGCGGTCCGAGCTCACCTCCGGCTCGTCCTGGCACGCAGCCGGCGGGTTCCACACGCTGAACGGCGATCCCAATGTCGCCAAGCTGCAGGCATATACGGTGCAGCTCTACAAGGAGATCGAGGAAATCTCCGGCCAGTCCTGCTCGCTGCATCTGACCGGCGGCGTGATGATGGCCGATACGCCCGAGCGCATGGATTTTCTGCGCCTGGCCCACGCCAAGGGCCGCTATCTCGGCATGGACACCGAACTGATCACGCCCTCCGAAGCCAAGGCGATGTTCCCGCTGATGGACGAGACCAATTTCGTCGGCGCCATGTGGGATCCGGTCGAAGGCCATCTCGATCCCTCCGGCACGACGATCGCCTACTCCAAGGCGGCCAAGAAGCTGGGCGCCGAGATCGTGCTGCGCAACCGCGTCGTCGACTTGACGCAGGAAGTTGACGGCACCTGGAACGTCGTCACCGAACAGGGCACCGTCCACGCCGAGCATGTCGTCAACTGCGGCGGCCTGTGGGCGCGCGAGATCGGCCGCATGGTCGGCGTCGAACTGCCGGTGCTGGCCATGGAGCACATGTACCTGCTCACCGAGCCGATGCCCGAGGTCGAGGAATTCAACAAATCGACCGGCCGCGAGATGATCGGCGTGCTCGACTTCAAGGGCGAGATCTACACCCGCCAAGAGCGCAACGGCATCCTGCTCGGCACCTATGAAAAAGCCTGCAAACCCTGGTCGCCGGTCAATACGCCGTGGGATTTCGGCCATGAACTGCTGCCGCCCGACCTCGACCGCATCGCGCCGTCGCTGGAGATCGGCTTCAAGCATTTCCCCGGCATCGAGAAAGCCGGCATCAAGCAGATCATCAACGGCCCCTTCACCTTCGCGCTCGACGGAAATCCGCTGGTCGGGCCGGTGCAGGGCCTGACCAATTTCTGGTGCGCCTGCGCCGTCATGGCCGGCTTCAGCCAGGGCGGCGGCGTCGGCCTCGCGCTGTCCAACTGGATGGTGCATGGCGATCCCGGCTTCGACGTCTGGGGCATGGATGTCGCCCGCTTCGGCGAGTGGGCCGGCCTGCGCTACACCAACGCAAAGGTGCGCGAAAACTATTCGCGCCGCTTCTCCATCCGCTTCCCCAATGAAGAGCTGCCGGCTGCGCGCCCTGCACAAACCACCCCGCTCTATGACACGATGCTCGCCAACAACGCCGTAATGGGCGATAGCTGGGGCCTGGAGACCCCGCTGTGGTTCGCGCCGAAGGGCAAGGAGCCGAAGGACGTCGTCTCCTTCCACCGCTCAAACGATTTCGGTCCTATCGGCGAGGAAGTGCGCGCCACGCGCGAACGCGTCGGCGTCACCGAAATCGCCAACTTCGCCAAATACGAAGTGTCGGGACCTGCGGCTGAGGATTTCCTCAACCGGCTGATGACCAACCGCATGCCGAAGATCGGCCGCATCGTGCTGACGCCGATGATCAACGAGTTCGGCAAGCTGATCGGCGACTTCACCATCGCCAAGGCAGGCGAAGACAGATTTATGATCTGGGGTTCGTCCGCCGCGCAGAAGTACCACATGCGCTGGTTCGAAAAGCACCTGCCGAAGGATGGTTCGGTGCGCATCCACCGCTTCGATCAGACGCTCGTCGGCCTGTCGATCGCCGGGCCGAAATCGCGCGATCTCTTGCAGAAGCTGGTCGATGTCGACATCTCGACCAAGGCGTTTCGCTTCATGGATTTCCGCGAAATGGCGGTCGGCGGCGCGCCCTGCATGGTCAACCGCATCACCTATACCGGTGATCTCGGCTATGAAATCTGGATGGCGCCGGCCTATGAGCGCCTGGTCTACAAGGCGATCAAGGACGCCGGCGAGGAGTTCGGCCTCGTCGATTTCGGCATGCGCGCTTTGCTCTCCATGCGCCTGGAGAAGAACTTCCCGACCTGGTACCGCGAGCTGCGGCCGATCTACGGCCCGTTCGAAGGCGGGATGGACCGCTTCATCAAGCTGGAGAAGAACGACTTCATCGGCCGCGAGGCCGCCGCCAAGGAACAGGCGGAAGGACCGAAACTGCGCCGTGTCTCCTTCATCATTGATGCGGCCGACGCCGATGTCATGGGCGACGAGCCGATCTGGGCCAAGGTCGGCAAGGACTATGGCACGGTGGAAAAGCCGCATGGCTATGGCGCGCCGCGCTTCGACATGGCGGGCAAGGAAGTGCGTGGCTCGAAGGCTGCCGAAGGCGCTTCCGCCGTGCGCGGCATCGTCGACGGCGACTGGCGCGTGGTCGGCTGGGTCACCTCGGGCGGTTATGCGCACTATGTGCAGAAATCGATGGCGCAGGGCTATGTGCCGGCGGCACTCGCCGAGGACGAAAGTGCCGGACTGTTCGAGATCGAGATCCTCGGCCACCGGCGTCCGGCGCGTATCAATGTCGAGGCGCCCTTCGACCCCAGCGGCGAGAAGATGCGGACCTGAAAAGGCGACAGGGAGCGTGAGATCGTGTAAGGGGCCTTCGGCAGTTGGCCGCAGGCATTTCCCTCGATGAGAAGACGATCCCCTTGCAGTATCTAGAGAAATGGACGGACTGGCTCGGCGAAGGCAAGGTCGGTCCCTTCAACGCCGCACTGGTCTGCGTCGCGGTCTATTGCGTCGTCCAGATCGTGGTGATGGCGCTGCTGTCCCATGTCGTGGGAACCGGTGTCGGCGTCGACGATTCCGAACAGCTGATGTACATGCACTACCTCTGGGCTGGCTATGGCGGCTCGCAGCCGCCGCTCTACACCTGGCTTGCCCGCCTCGTCGCCGCCGTGGTCGGAACGAACATCCTGGCGCTCAAGATCGTGAAGTACCTGCTGATCGGAGCGGCGCTGGCGTCGGTTTTCATCGCTGTCCGCCGCCTGGGCTATTCCAGCCGCGCTGGCGCCGCCGCATTGTTCGGCCTGCTGTTGTTTCCGCAGATGGTGTGGGAGATGCAGCACGCCCTCACCCACTCGATCGCCGCTTTCTGTTTTTCAGTGGTGCTGTTTCTTGCGCTCGTCGAACTGGTGCAGCGGCGTTCGCTGGCCACCTATGTGCTGTTTGGCGTGGCGATGGCCGCCGCCATCCTGTCGAAATACAACAACGCGATCTTTCTCGGCGCGCTGATGCTGTCCACCCTGTCGCTGCGCGAAACGCGCGGCGTCATCCTCAACCGCCGGTTTTCGATCAGCCTTGTCGTGGCGGTGCTGCTTTGCCTGCCGACGCTCTACTGGAACCTGACCTACACCGACCAGTTGCTGTCGCACAGCGGCGGCTTCGGCATGGGCAGAGGAGAAAGCGCCATACAAACCGCATTCTACGGAATGCGCGGACTGGGCAAGGCTATCCTGTATTTCGCCGTGTTGCCGGCCGGCATATTCGTCGCGGCTTTGCTCATCGCATGGAAAAAGCCGGCGCCGGCTCTGCAACCGGCGCCATGGACCGAGAAACTGGTGTGGCGCACCATCGCTTTTGCCCTGGCGATGACCATCGTGCTCGTCCTGGCGAGCGGGACGACGCAATTTCGCGATCGCTGGATGCTTCCCATTCTTGTGTTGCTGCCGGTCGCGCTGGCCTTGCGGATGGATGCCAGAGGCGACAAGGGAAGGAAGGTGCAGGACGTCGTCGTCTTTGTCGGCGCAACGCTTGCCATCCTCGTGCTGCCGGTGACCTGGTACACGCACCTCAATGGCGGCGACAGCCGCGGCAGCATCGTGCGTGTCGACTACCAGTCGCTCTATGGCCAGCTGACGGCAAACGGTCCGGTTCGCACGGCGATATCGAGCTGGCACTGGGTGGGAAATCTGCGTCTTGTCGATCCCGATCTGGTCGTGCTCGACGACGAGATGCCGGACTTCGGCCATTTGCTGATCGAGCCGGCGGTGCTCGTGATGGCCAATGACAAGGAACCTCCCGAGGGCATCCTGCGGGCCTTGAGCGAGGCCGGCTATGTCGCTGACGGCTCGCCGCAGCAGTTGGTCGTCCCGATGCTGTTCGACAGCGAGCCGCCCACCCGCACGCTGACGGTCACGCGGCTGAAGAAAGCGGCCGCGGGCGCAGCGCCACAGTAAGTCGGCAGGGAGGCGTCGGGTGGAGAAACAAGGGTTCGGCCGTCACCGCAAGATCATGCCGTTCGAGCCGGGCTCCGTCGAAGCCTTGCGCGACGCCTCGCGCCAGAAAGCGGCGTCGCTGAACCAGCATGTGCTGGGCTATGGCGCGCTGGCTGAAACCGAATGGCAAGCGGCAGGCATCGCCGCGCCCGATCTTGCCGCTATGCGCCAATACCGGCTCGAGCGCATCCGAGCCGAACTGAGGCGCCGAAACTACGCCGGCGCGCTGCTCTACGACCCCGTCAACATCCGCTACGCCACCGATTCGACCAACATGCAGCTGTGGGTCGCGCACAATCCGACCCGCCACTGCTTCATCGCCACTGAGGGACCCGTGGTGCTGTTCGACTATTTCTCCTGCGAGCATCTGTCCGACCATTCCGGCGTCGTCGACGAGGTGCGGCCGGCAGTGTCGTGGATGTACCTCTATGGCGGCGAGCTGACCGAGCACAAAGTCCGCCGCTGGGCGGCCGGCATCGCCGATCTGGTCAAGGAGCATGGCGGCGGCAACAGCCGCATTGCGGTCGACCACATCAACCCGGAAGGCGTCGAGGAACTCGCCCGGCTCGGCATCTCGATTGGCAATGGCGAAGCGGTGATGGAAAATGCGCGGCTGATCAAATCGCCGGACGAGATCCTCGCCATGCGCCGCGCAATCGTCGCTTGCGAAGCGGCGATGGGTGAAATGGAGAAGGCGCTGACGCCGGGCATTTCCGAAAACGAATTGTGGGCCGAACTCCACCGCGGCAACATTGCGCGCGGCGGCGAATGGATCGAAACCCGGCTGCTTGCCTCGGGGCCGCGCACCAATCCGTGGTTCCAGGAATGCTCATCGCGGGTGATCGAGGAAGGCGACCTCGTCGCCTTCGACACCGACCTGATCGGTCCCTACGGCTTCTGCGCCGATCTCTCCCGCACCTGGCTTTGCGGTGACGCCAGGCCGTCGAACGAGCAGCGCGACCTGTTCCGCATCGCCGCCGACCAGATCGCCCACAACACGCAATTGATGCAGCCCGGCATATCCTTTCGCGACCTGGTCGAACGCTCCGTGGTGCCGCCGGGAGATTGCTTCCCGACACGCTACGGCGTGCTCTATCACGGCGTCGGCCTGGCCGACGAGTACCCGACCCTGCCGCATGCAAGCGACTGGACGCCGGACACGCCCGACGGCGCGCTGGAGCCGGGAATGGTGCTGTGCGTGGAAAGCTATATCGGCCGTCTCGGCGGCCATGAGGGCGTCAAGATCGAGGAACAGATCCTGATCACCGCGACCGGTAACGAGCAGCTTTCAACCTACAAGCTGGATGCGAGGCTGCTCGGCTGATCCGGCAAGCGCCTCGCGCAGAGCCTTGAGCGTCTTTTCCGGCGTCGTCCTGGCGGTGATGTAGGGCAGGCCTTTGCGCCTTGCCGTCCAGCCGACGACCTTCACGGCGTTTGCCGCAGGTTCGAAACGCTGCGCCAGCGCCCAGCTCTCACAGTCGATGGCAGCTATATCCGCCTTGCCCTCGGCGACCGCGACGATCGAGCCGCGATGGCCACCGCTTTCGCTGCGCGAGGAAAAGATATCCAGGCTTTCGCCGGCGGCCTGCAGGTCGCGCGCCAGTGCAATGATGCCCGACATCGAATCGAGGCTGTTGTAGGTAAAACGCTTGCCGCGCATCAGATCGAGCGGCAGCGAGGCTTTGCCATCCGCGGGCGAGCTAACCTCCGGTCCCTCGCCCGTCCGCATCACCAGCGCGCTCGAATAGAGTTCGCCTTCGCCGCCCTCGTAAGCGTCGTAGCTCGGCTGGCCGACCACCTGCACATGCTTGCTCAGGCCGAGTTCCATCGGCCCCCAGCAGGTCTGCGCGAACAGCAGCGCCGGATGCAGCCAAAGCTGGTGATGGTCGAGTTCGTCCGGCGGCAGTGTCGCCGGATCGGGCGCGATCAGTCTGCCCTCGGCGTCGTGGATACCGCCCGGCACCGGCGGCAGGTCGCCATTGCGGCGCACGATTGTCTGCGGCCCATCGACGCCCTTGTGCCGAAAAGCATCGCGCAACGCTGCCCATTGCGCGTCGACCTCGCCGCGCACTTCGGGCCAGTCATACATCGGCAATGCCGCAACCAAATCACTCATGCCGACACTCAATCATCATGGCTCGGGAAAGGATCGCAAAAACGCGGCGTCCAATCAGAATTGGCCGACACGGGTTCGGGAAGTCCGGGGATTATTCCTTCGGCGGCTCGGCCGGAACCGGCGCGCTGCCAAGCCCGCTGATGCTGCGCGCCCTGATGCGCGGCTTGAACGCCCTGCCCGGCTCGGGCTGGCGGCGCAGCACCGGGTGCACGATCGGCTCCTTGGCCTTGAAGGCGTAGGCTTTGATCAGTGCGAAATAGTTCGGATAGGCGTAGCCATTGTTCATCCGCAGCCACTCGTCGCGGCGGTCGGCAAACAGTTTTGGCAGCCTGTACCAGGCAACGGTCGGGGTCTTGTGGTGAACGAAGTGCAGATTGTTGTTGAGGAACAGGAACGACAGCGGCGAGCGCTCGATGATCACCGTGCGTCCTTCAGGGTGCTCGGACCACTGATGTTCGGCGAAAGTCCGGACCGCGATCAGCGACTGGCCGAGCCAGACCGGCACCAGAATGTAGAGCCATACCGGAATGCCGAAACCGAACTGCACGATCGGCACCACGATGGCGAGGCCGATCGCATGCAGCAGCCATGCCTTGCCGATCACCTTGTCGCCGGCAATCACATGCCTGGCGTCGTCGACGAAGAAACCGATGCAGGACAGCCAGGGGCCGAGAAAGAAACGGCCGGCCATGGTGTTGTTGATCTTGAGCAGGAATTTCATCGTCGGCGGCAGATCGTCATGCATCCACAACGCCTGGTAATAGCTCTCGGGATCGTCGAGCGGATCGGTCAGGCGCTCGTCGGCGTGGTGGCGCAAATGGAGCGTCTTGAAGCGACGGAACGGCCAGACCAGGCCGATCGGCAGGAAGACGAAGGCTTCGTTGATGAGCGCTCTGCGCGTCGGATGGCCATGCAGCACTTCGTGCATGATCGACGACTGCAAGGCCAGGATGAAGCCGAGGAGAAGAAGTGCCGGGATCGGATAAGAGGGCCAGAGCAGGAGCCCGGCAGCGAGCCACATTCCGTAACAGAAGAAAGCGAGGACCACGGTCGGCCACTCGATGGCCGCTGCGTCGCGTCGCTTGATGCGCTTGCCTGTCATGCTATCGACCACTGTCCCTCAGTCGCCGGAATTGGTTCCTGACAGCATAGTGTCAGGAGAAGCGATTCCGCTCAACGAGACAAAGTGTACAAAATGTTGCGATTGCGCATTTTCGACCGCAAATGTTATACATTGTAAACAACCCTACGGATTCATTTACGCTGGAAGTGCTGATTCGACGGCTCGGGCGCAAATTTTTCCTAAGAGAGTGCGGAGAACGAACAGTGGACAAACGGGACCTTTCGGCAATCTTCCGGGAGCGCCTGAAGCTGCTCCTGACACGGTCCGATCTCAACCAGTCAGCTTTCGCGTCAGCAGTTGGCATCGACCGGTCGGCGCTGTCGCAACTGATGTCCGGCGCCTCGACGCGCCTGCCACGCGCCGAAACGCTGCTCAACATCGCCGCCGAATTCAAGATCTCGCTGGACTGGCTGCTCGGCCTCTCCCAGGACGAAGGCGTCACCGGCGAAATCCGCGAAAGCCTGGAGATCGAAGAGGCGCCCGACGGCTTCGACCGCACGCTGCTCGCCAAATGGTTCGCGGAAGCCGCAGGCACCAAGATCCGCTATGTGCCGGCCGGCATTCCCGATCTCCTGCGCACACGCCAGCTGGTCGACTACGAAGCCAACATCACCAACCGCAGCCGTCTGGCGCAGGCCAGCGAGACGCAGTACCGCATCGAGTACAACCGGCGCCCTGAGACCGATATGGAGGTCTGCATGCCGCGCCACACGCTGGAGATTTTCGCCCGCGGCCTGGGCGTCTGGGACCGCTTTCCCGAGGCTGACCGCCGGCAGCAGCTTGCCCATATGGCGACGCTGCTTGACGATCTCTACCCCACCTTCCGCCTGTTCCTCTATGACGGCCGCATGCGCTATTCGATCCCGCTGACAATCTTCGGTCCCTACCGCGCCGCCATCTATGTCGGCGACATGTATGTCGTGCTGAATGCCACCCAGCCGGTACAGGCGCTGACCCAGCATTTCGACAATCTGATCCGGGCCGCCGACATCAACCCGCATGAGGCCGCCGCCTACGCGCGCAATCTGGCCGGCGCGTCATTTCCATCGGGTTCTGCCTGATCGCCAACGCCCCGGAAAGGTGAACCGCGCGGCAATTGCAGGTCGCAAACACATTGACTGGACATAAAGACTTCTTTATATCCTTATTCCATTCAAAATCTGAAAGCCGATCCGATGACCGCGAACAATCCCATCGATGCTCTGCTGGCCGAAAAGGGCGTGCTGCTCGCCGATGGCGCCACCGGCACCAATCTGTTCGCCATGGGTCTGGAGGCCGGCGAAGCGCCGGAGTTGCTGAACGAGACAGCGCCCGACACCATCACCAGCCTGCACCAGAATTTCGTCGACGCCGGCGCCGATATCATTCTCACCAACTCGTTCGGCGGCACGCGGCACCGGCTGAAGCTGCACCATGCGCAGGACCGCGTGCATGCGCTGAACAAGCGCGCCGCCGAGATTGCCCGCGCGGTCGCCGACAAGGCCGGCAGGAAAGTCATCGTCGCCGGCTCGGTCGGTCCGACCGGCGAGTTGCTGGTGCCGCTCGGCGCCATGACCTATGACGAAGCGGTCGAGGCTTTTGCAGAGCAGATCGAGGGTCTCAAGGAAGGCGGCGCCGAAGTCGCCTGGATCGAGACCATGTCTGCGCCGGACGAAATCCGTGCCGCGGCGGAAGCCGCCATTCGCGTCGGCCTGCCCTACACCTATACCGGTTCGTTCGACACTGCCGGCCGCACCATGATGGGCCTGCTGCCCAGGGATATCCACGGCGTCGTCGACGGACTTTCAGAGACGCCGCTCGGTGTCGGCGCCAATTGCGGTGTCGGCGCTTCCGACATCCTGGCCTCGCTGCTCGACATGACGGAGGCGAAGCCGGAAGCGACGGTGATCGTCAAGGGCAATTGCGGCATTCCCGAATTTCGTGGCACCGAGATCCATTATTCCGGCACGCCGGAGCTGATGGCCGACTATGTCCGGCTGGCGGTGGATGGCGGCGCGAAGATCATCGGCGGCTGCTGCGGCACCTCGTTCCAGCACCTTGCCGCCATGCGCAAGGCGCTCGACGCGCACACCAAATCCGAACGCCCGACCGTCGCGGGGATCGTCGAGCGCATCGGTCCGATGCGCAACAAGGTGGCGACGGAAAACACCGCCGAGACCAGCGAAGCCCGCCGCGAACGCCGCCGCAGCCGCGCCTGATATCGAACTTATTCGCTGTTTTCAGCGTAACGCGATAGCGCCGTCTTGAAATCCAGGGCGGTGCCGTTGGCGTTGCCACTCATCGTCACCAGGTCACCCGACGACTGCGGATTGCCGATCTGCTCCAGCATGACGCGAAAGCGGTCATTGGTCAGCGCCGACTTTGCGGTATTCCGGGCTGCGTCAACGTCATCCATGATGCGCCTGGATTCTGGCGACAGCGTTCCCGACGCCTGCGTGTGTCTCACCGCCGGCGTCGTGTTTCCAATGTTCATGATCTGCAATTCCCGGCTCCCCAAGCCCAGTCCCGACCCCATGCAATAATAGCAGGGCATTGCGATGACGTTCCGGAAAAGCCGCGCAATTTAACGATCAGGCGGATCATCTGTGCGCTTCGGATCAATCGATCCGAAAAAAGGCCGGCAGGGTTTCCCCCGCCGGCCTGCCTCACCCCGCCCGTAGCCGGTTCCCCGTATCAGAACGACCCCCGTCTGAAAGGAACCGGCGTTATTGCCACTACCGGTTACCGCCGAGCGCCGAGGCAAGGCGCACAAGCGAAAGGAACTCGGACCTGTACCCAAACGGGTCGGCTCCTCGGGCGGCGGTGGCAATCTCCATGATCTTGTCGTAGCCGAACTTCGCGGTCGCATCCTCGTCGCGCAGCTTCTGGCCGAAGGCGGCGACAGCGACGGAGAAACGCTGGTCGGTGCTGGCCTGGTCGAAGGACGCGACCTCGTTGGCCGACGTCACCGGCGTGGTGATCAGCTTCGAGACGTCTTCGTTCGGCAGCTTGTAGCGGATTTTCACGAAGGCATATTCGTCGGCGTTGGCGACGCCGCCATTGTCGACCGCGGCCTGGCCGTAGCGCAGCGGATCCATCTGCTCGCCGCCACTGCCCTTCGGCGTGATCTCGTAGATGGCGGTCACCGAATGACCGGAGCCGATATCGCCGGCATCGACGCGGTCATTGTTGAAGTCCTCGCGGTTCAAGGCGCGGGTTTCATAGCCGATCAGCCGGTACTCCGAGACCTTGTCCGGATTGAACTCGACCTGGATCTTGACGTCCTTGGCGATGGTGAACAGCGTCGAGGAGGCATCCTCGACCAGAACCTTCTCGGCCTCGGCCAGCGTGTCGATATAGGCGGCGGTGCCGTTGCCGTTCTGGGCGATGGTCTGCATCATCTGGTCGTTCAGATTGCCGCGTCCAAAGCCGAACACCGACAGGAAGACACCGGTCTTGCGCTCCTGCTCGATCAGTCGCTTCAGATCGTCGTCATCGGTCTGGCCGACATTGAAGTCGCCGTCCGTGGCCAGCATCACACGGTTGATGCCGTCCTTGACGAAGGACTGCTGGGCAAGCTTGTAGGCTTCCTTGATACCCGCCTCGCCGGCCGTCGAGCCGCCCGGCTGCAGATTGTCGATGGCGTTGAGGATCTTGTCCTTCTCGGTGACCTTGGTCGGCATCAGCACGGTGCCGGCGTCACCGGCATAGGTGACGATCGAGATGGTGTCGTCCGCCTTGAGCTTGCTGACCAGCAGCCGGAAAGCCGACTTGAGCAGCGGCAGCTTGTCCGGCTCATCCATCGAACCCGAGACGTCGATCAGGAACACCAGATTGGCCTTGGGCTGCTCGACCGGCTTGATGTCGAAGCCCTTGATGGCGACGTGCATCAGCTTGGTGTGCCCGTTCCACGGCGTCGGCATGACGCTGACGGTCGAGTTGAACGGCGTCGAAGCCGAGTCCGGACCCTTCCAGTCATAGGGGAAGTAATTGACCATCTCCTCGACGCGGACCGTATCGGCCTGCGGCAGGTAGCCCTGCTTCAGCGAGCCGCGGACGAAGGAATAGGAAGCCGTGTCGACGTCGATCGAGAAGGTCGAGACCGGATCCTGAAGGGCTGCATGCACCGGATTGGTCTTGAAATCCTCGACGCGGTCGCGGTTTGGCTCCTGCGGCGCAATCTGGTCGGCCGGCATCGTCGAAGGCTGTGCCAGGTACTTGGATTCGGTCGCGCCGGCCATGCGGTTGACCCGCGCGCCGCCGACCGGAGCAGCACTGCCGTCAAGCGAAAACTCGCGGCTCTCAACTGGCGCAGGCTCGGCCAACACGCCGCGTCCCAGCGCATCCTGCTGCGCCGGGGCGACAGCAACGGTCGATTCGGGCTTCGGCGGCGCGGGTGGCGTAAGCGGCGTAGTGGTGTCGCGGCTTCGCACATCGGCGTCGGTCTTCTTGTCGCCTTCAGGCGCCTGCTTTTCTTTTACCGGCGCGTTGGTTGCCGGCCCATTGGTTGCCGGCTTGTCGGCCAGCGTCTCAGTGATCTTCTCGTCGCTACCGAACGGCAACGGCTGTTCCCTCAGCATGTGGAAGGTGGCGTATCCGGCGATCGGCAGGGCGACGAGCCCGGCAATGGCTGGCGTGGCGATGAGTTTCTTTTGCATGATCTCGCTCCAGAGCTTTTGTGCTCGCTCTGTGAGACGAAGCCCGCCGACCGAACCTTGGGTGACGGCAGAAATATTTTCCTGATCATAGGCGCGCATGGCGGCTTCGAAGGCGCGTGTCTTCGCGCTCTCGCCTGGCGCAGGTACTGCTGCATCGCGCAGCCTGTTGAGTTCGTTGTCGTCGACCATGGTCACACTTCCCCGGCTGAACGAATCAACGTCTTCAGCCGTTTCTTCGCTTCATGGATGTGCCAGGAAACCGTCGTCTCCGAGATTGCCATCGCCTCGGCGGCGGCCGCATGGCTCAAACCTTCGCCATAGACCAGAAGTACTGCATCGCGCTGCTTGTCCGGCAATTGCCGCACCGCTGCCCAGAGCGCCTCAGTGGGATCTTCAGGTTCGGCCGAGGCCTCTCCCGATATCATGCTGTAGGCGCCGAAAGCCTCGGTCTTGACGTTTTCGCGCGTCGTCTTGCGCATCATGTCGCGCGCCGCGTTCAACGTCACGGAATAGAGCCATGTCGTGAACGCGCCGCCGCCGCGGTAGTCGCGGATCGCCTTGCCGAGACGGACACAGACCTCCTGGGCGATGTCTTCGGCATCGGCCTTCTTTCCGCACCAGCGATAGGCGGCGCGATAGACGAAGTCGTAGTGCCGCTCCAGCAATTTGCCGAAGGCACCCCTGTCTCCGCCCTTCGCCCGCCCGATCAATTCGGCGTCGGAGGCTTCGCTTTCATCCAGCATCATCGCCATCATTTGCCTGTTGGACGAAGGCTAATGGCCAATCCTTGGGGTTATGGAAAGATTTTTTTCCGAGGCGACGGATGCACGCGCAACAGGTGCGCTGAGATTCAGGTCAGGCCGAGCCGAAAACGATGGATTTCGAGAACCGGAGCGGAGCGTACTTTTGGTACGCGAGCACCGGAAGCACAGAAAGCCGTCGTTTGCAGGCCGGCCTCACCTGAATATCAGCACACCTGGCCCGAGGCCCAGCCGGACGACCAAGCCCACTGAAAATTATAGCCGCCCAGCCAGCCCGTGACATCGACGACTTCGCCGATGAAAAACAGCCCCGGCACGGATTTCGCCTGCATCGTCTTCTGATCGAGCCCGTTGGTATCGACACCGCCAAGCGTCACTTCCGCCGTGCGGTAACCCTCGGAGCCGGCCGGCTTGATGCGCCAGTCGTTGACGGCGGCTTCGACGGTTTTCATTTGCAGGTCTGTCAAATCAGCGAGATTGCCATCGATCCCACTGCGCTCGGCGACTGCTTGCGCAAGGCGCTTCGGCAAATGGTTTGCAAGCACCGTCTGCACCGCTTGCCTGCCGTTGACGCGCCGGGCGGCGCGAAGCAGTTCCGCCACATCCCTCCCCGGCAGCATGGCGATGCGGATCTCGTCGCCCTCGCGCCAATAGGACGATATTTGCAGGATGGAAGGCCCGCTCAAGCCGCGATGCGTAAACAGCATCGCTTCTGAAAACCGCGTCTTGCCGCAGGCGACTTCGGCATCGACGGCATTGCCGGCCAAAGGCGCCAGCCGCTCCAGCGTTCTTGCGTCGAAGGTAAGCGGCACCAGCGCCGGCCGTGTTTCCACCACCGCAAGGCCGAATTGCGCCGCAAGCTCGTAGCCGAAACCGGACGCGCCCATTTTGGGGATCGACTTGCCCCCGCAAGCCACGACCAACGAGTTGCAAGCGACGCTGCCAGCGGAGAGCGTCAGCACAAACCCGTCCGCGGTCTTGCTGACGTTCCTCATCTCGGTCGACAGCGCCAGCTCCACGCCGCCATCCTGCATTTCAGAGACCAGCATGTCGATGATCAGCCGCGCCGAGCCATCGCAAAACAGCTGTCCAAGCGTCTTCTCGTGATAGGCGACGCCGTGGCGTTCGACGAGCTCGATGAAATCGCGCTGCGTGTAGCGGCTGAGCGCCGAGATGCAGAAATGCGGATTGCCGGAGATGAAATTCTTCGGGCTCGCATGGATGTTGGTGAAGTTGCAGCGGCCACCGCCGGAGATGCGGATCTTCTCGCCGGGCTTTGCCGCGTGATCGAGCACCAGGACCGAGCGGCCGCGCTTGCCGGCCTCGATGGCGCACATCATTCCGGCCGCACCGGCGCCGATCACCACGACATCATAGGATTGCATCAGGCTGTTCGTTCCCGCTCGACTGGCGCTGTTTTAACAGGCCGCGCCAATCGTGCAGTCTCTACCCGTTCGTTGCGACTTCAGGCAACGCCTCGTTAGATCAGCGTCTCGGCGAACAGCGTCGTCAATCGCTTCCAATGACGTTCGGCGCCGGCCGCGTTGAACACGCTGTGATCCGACACGCACCAGCCATGCGCCATGCCGGCATAGTTTTCGATGACGTGGTCGACTTCCGCCACGCGCAGCGCCTCGGCCAGTCGCGCCGACTGCTCCGGCGGAAAGCTGCGGTCCACCCCAGACGTTCCGACATAGACCCGCGCCTTGATCATTGCAGCCTTGCGGTGCGGACTGTCGGCGGCATCGCTGGCCAGATTGCCGCCATGGAAGCTTGCCGCCGCCACGATGTGATCGGGATAGGTTGCAGCCGCATTCAAGGCCCGCGCCCCGCCCATGCAGTAACCGACGACACCGACCGGTCCGGTGACACCTTCAGCGGTAAGCGTGTCGAGGAACGCCCTGCTGTCGCGGATGGTCATGTCCTGTGTCGTGCCGTGGACCAACGCCGTCAGCGCGACCTTGGTCTCCTCGACGACGAAAGCGGTCTTGGGCTCGAACGGCCCGTAGGGTGCGTTGCGATAGAAAAGATCCGGCACCAGCACCGCACAGCCCTCGCCGGCCAGCCGCTCCGCCATTGCGTCGAGCGCCGGTCGCGGACCGAAGGCGTCCATATAGAGAATGACACCGGCCCTGGACGGGGAAGCGGTCGCCGAACGGAACAGCCCGGCTTTCGCTACGCCGTCCTCGGTTTTTATCTCAATGTCCTGCTTCGCCATGGCGCGCCCCGTTGATTGTCGTGTGATACATATAAGCAGGCATTGTCAGGGCAAGCCGTTCCCTGACAATCCCGTTCAACACTTTGTGCGGGCTTTCGACCCGGCTACAGGCCAGCAAACGCCGTCATGTGAAAGGCCTGAACCTCAGGCGGATAGCGATGGGCCGTGCCATACGGACAGGCGTTGCGGTCGAGGCAGCCGCCGCCGCGGCATGGTTCGCCCTTCGATCCCCGCACATGCGCCAGGCAAGCCTGATGAGCGAAACCATCCGCGGAATAGGCGTCAACCGGACAGGATTTCAGGCAAGGTTTTGCGACACAGGCCTCGCAAAGGTGAATCGCTTCGCGACGTTCAGGAAGCGCGATCTCATCCTCGAACAGCAACGCGCCGCGATAGGCATGCCAGAGCCCGTACTGCGGATGCATCAGGATGCCCAGCGGCGACGGTCTCAGCCCCTCCGCTCGCATCGCCCATTGCTGGAACGGCAGATAAGGTCTGTCCGAAGGCGAAACGGCGCGCGCGCCGAATTTCTCCGCCACCGCACCGATCACTTCGCGCGACCATGTGTCGAGCGGATTAGCAATGGTTTGCGGTTGCCGGTCGCGCCAGCGCAGGAAATGCGGCCAGGGTGCCGCTCCCGCCTGCCCGACCAACAGCACGGATTTGGCGGGGGCAACTGAAGGGCCATGCGGCGGCGTTTCGCTTGTTGCGAAATTGAAGCCACCGCGCAGGATGAGGCCGTCAGCGGAAAGCGCGGCCGCTATCTCGTCAGCCCGGCGCCGCGCAATCATCCCTTCTTGTCCGGGTCGGAGAAAGCGCTCCGCCAGACTTCCATGTGGATGATGTTGGCGACTTTAGCCCCGCCTGACTCGGGCTCCTTTCAGGTGAAGGCGTCAGCCATCGACGCCTTCTTCGTCGCGATGTAGTCCTTCAGCCCGTCGTCGATGCCCGGATCGAGATACGGCGCCTCATAGGTCTCCAGCCAGCGGCGGGCGAGTTCGTTGGCGCGCTGCGGCGCTGTCTTCTCGCCCTCGGCCAGCCACTGCTCGTAGGAATTGTTGTCGGCGATGCTGGAGCGGTAGAAGGCGGTCTGGAAATTGGCCTGGGTGTGGTCGCAGCCGAGATAGTGGCTGCCCGGGCCGACCTGGCGGATGGCGTCCATCGCCTGGCCGTTTTCCGACAGGTCGACGCCTTCGGAAAACTTTTGCGTCATGCCGAGCTGGTCGATGTCCATCATGAATTTCTCGTAGCAGGACGCCAGTCCACCTTCGAGCCAGCCGGCCGAATGCAGGACGAAATTGGTGCCGGCAAGAATGGTCGAGTTGAGCGTGTTGGCGCTCTCATAGGCGGCCTGCGCATCCGGAACCTTGGAGGCGCAGAGCGAGCCGCCGGTGCGGAACGGCAGACCGAGCCGGCGGGCAAGCTGTGCGGCGCCGTAGGAAACCAGCGACGGCTCCGGTGTGCCGAAGGTCGGCGCACCAGACTGCATGGAGATCGACGAGGCGAAGGTGCCGAACAGCACCGGCGCGCCGGGACGGATCAACTGCGTGAAAGAGGCGCCGGCCAGCACCTCTGCCAGAACCTGCGTCAGCGTGCCGGCCACCGTGACCGGGCTCATCGCGCCGGCAAGGATGAACGGCGTGACGATGCAAGCCTGGTTGTGACGCGAATAAACCTTCAGCGCGCCCAGCATGGTTTCGTCGAACACCATCGGCGAATTGGCGTTGATCAGGCTGGTCAGCACGGTGTTGTTTTCGACGAAATCGTCGCCGAACACGATCTTGGCCATGGCGACGGTGTCTTCGGCCCGCTCTGGCGCCGTCACCGAACCCATGAACGGTTTGTCCGAATATTTGATGTGGCTGTAGATCATGTCGAGATGGCGTTTGTTGACCGGCACGTCGACCGGCTCGCAAACCGTGCCGCCCGAATGGTGAATCGACGGCGCCATATAGGCGAGCTTCACGAAATTCCGGAAATCCTCGATCGTCGCGTAGCGCCTGACACCGTCGAGATCGCGCACGAAGGGCGGACCATAGACCGGCGCGAAGACCGTGGCGTTGCCGCCGATCTGCACCGAACGTTCGGCGTTGCGCGCATGCTGGGTGTAGATGGGCGGCGCGGTCTTCAGCAGCGAGCGGCAGAGGCCCTTGGGAAAATGCACGCGCTCGCCCTTGACGTCGGCGCCCGCCTCTTTCCAAAGCTGCAGCGCCTCGGCGTCGTCGCGAAAGATGATGCCGATCTCTTCCAGCACCGTATCGGTGTTGTTTTCGATAATCGCCAGGCCTTCCTCGTTGAGGACCTCATAGATGTTGATCTTGCGCTTGATATAGGTGAGCTGGGTGCCCGGTCCGCCGCCCGAGCGCGCCGCCCGCCTTGCAGCCGCGCCGCCGCTGGCAGCACGTCCACGTCGCGCATTGGACGCTTCCTGGTCGACTGACGCGTTTTCACTCATGATCGTTTTTCCCTAAAAACCGTTTGCGGCCGCGTAGGCGGCTTCTCGCCCGGATCGTAGCCATGCACCCTATTCGAAACGGCCCGCCAGCGCCAACGCCTGTCGCAAAATCGACAAGAATTCCAATAGATTTGCGGTCGCTTTCCTTTTGCGGGAAGTCGCAAATCAGCTATGGATACCTGCCCCCGCCGGGTTAGGTATTGACGCGATTATTTTAAGCCGCCGTGATCGCATCCGCGCGGCAAGGAGCCCGAGAAAAATGGCCGACGACGAGATCATCCTCTCCGAGCTTTCCGACGACGAGTTGGTGCAGCAGATGCACGACGATCTCTATGACGGACTGAAGGAAGAGATCGAGGAAGGCACCAACATCCTGCTCGAGCGCGGCTGGGTGCCCTACAAGGTGCTGACCGAAGCTCTGGTCGAAGGCATGCGCATCGTCGGCGAGGACTTTCGCGACGGCATCCTGTTCGTTCCCGAGGTGCTGCTGTCGGCCAACGCGATGAAAGCCGGCATGTTCATCCTGCGCCCGCTGCTGGCCGCCACCGGCGCGCCGAAGCAGGGCAAGATGGTGATCGGCACCGTCAAGGGCGACATCCACGACATCGGCAAGAACCTCGTCGGCATGATGATGGAAGGTGCCGGCTTCGACGTCATCGATCTCGGCATCAACAATGCGGTGGAAAAATACCTCGACGCCATCGAGCAGCACCAGCCCGACATTATCGGCATGTCGGCGCTTTTGACCACGACCATGCCTTACATGAAGGTCGTCATCGACACGATGAAGGAAAAGGGCATCCGCGACGACTATGTCGTCCTGGTCGGCGGCGCGCCGCTAAACGAGGAATTCGGCAAGGCCGTCGGCGCCGATGCCTATTGCCGCGACGCGGCTGTGGCGGTCGAGACCGCCAAGGACTTCATGAAGCGCAAGCATAACGTGCGCGCTTCAGCCTGATCTGTTACGCAAGGCGTCTGGGCCACAATCGAAAGCCGCGCCTTGCAGCGCGGCTTTTTTGTTCCAGCTATTGGAACGGATGGCTGCGTCAGGGTTTGGTGACGGTGTCGTCGACGGCTTTCGCAGTCGATTTGATATCCCGGCCGACACCACGGACGGTGTTGGCACAGGCCGTAAGCGCCAGGATGCAGGCAAGGATTGCAATCGGCGCAACGCGTAACAGTTTCATGGACGGTTTATCCCTCTCTCGATAGATTCGCCACACAGCAACGAAGGCCGCTTCGACCAGGTTCCATGGCCAGAATGCAAAAAACGAAACCGAATCAGGACGACAGGCTGCTGGTCATCGCCTGCGGAATGATTGCGCGCGAAGTTTTGGCCGTCAAGGAGCAGCTCAAGCTCGACCATCTCGACCTGACCTGCCTGCCGGCGGAGTTCCATTTCTACCCCGACCGCATCGCACCGGCGATGGACAAGGCGATCGAAAAGGCCAAGGCGGAAGGCTATAGCAACATCTTCGTTGGCTATGCCGATTGCGGTACCGGCGGCATGCTCGACCGGGTCCTGGAGAAGCACGGCGTCGAGCGCATGGCCGGGCCGCACTGCTTTGCCTTCTACCAGGGCATGGACGCCTATGCGAAGGTCGCCGACGACGACATGATGTCGTTCTACATGACCGATTTCCTGTGCCGCCAGTTCGACGCCTTCTTCATGAAGCCGCTCGGCCTCGACAAGCACCCGGAGCTGATCAAGGACTATTTCGGCAACTACCAAAAGCTGATCTACATCGCCCAGACCGACGATCCGGAACTCGACAAGGTCGCCGAGAAGGCCGCGAAGATGCTTGGCCTCGCCTATGAGCGCCGCTCGACCGGCTATGGCGACCTGACGACTGAATTGGCGCGGGTGG
Organism: Mesorhizobium sp. LSJC269B00; assembly: GCF_000502815.1. Taxonomy (NCBI): domain Bacteria; kingdom Pseudomonadati; phylum Pseudomonadota; class Alphaproteobacteria; order Hyphomicrobiales; family Phyllobacteriaceae; genus Mesorhizobium; species Mesorhizobium sp. LSJC269B00. The sequence continues at coordinate 47,648 of NZ_AYVN01000005.1, read as the reverse complement.
CGGCACATCCAGAAGAAGTGCGTTAGGCGCCCGACTTTCGGATTATTTGCTCTCCGGTTGCGGATCCGACACGAAATCGACAACGCGGCCGTTGTCTAACCGGATCGGCCCTCTTGCAGTTGGATCCTTGCGCAAAGCCTCTGCAAGCAGAGCGTCGACTGTGTCGAGATTGACCTGCAGAATTGTGCGGTCGCCCAGTTCCCAGTACTCGCCTTCATCGAAGACGTCGAACTTGTCGAAAAAAGGAGCAACTTTGCGAAGCAACTCGATGATCTCGATATGCGCCTCCGACCCCGCAAACTGGGTCTTGCAATATTGCTGCATGAAGAGGTCCCTGTCGAACTCGAACCTTAGGCGATCCGACTTGGGATGCGGCAGGCATTCTATCCCCATGACCGGGCCGATATAGTCAACGCTGCGTTCGTCGATGACCCGGTTGAGAACCATTTCGGCCTCGTCTATCGGCCGAAATCGCCAGTCTCGAGCGATGGCAAGCGCTTCAACTTCCTGCAACAGCGCAAGATATTGTTCCTCTCCGCGCAGTTGTCCCTCAAAATGGATTGTAACCCCCACGCGCACCTCCCGCGGAACATACCGCTGTTTAAGCACGGATGACAGGCCGCCGCGAATGGGTAAGTTGTGCGCTGGAAGATAGAATCGGCTGCTCCAGCCGCGCCAACATGGATACCACCGATGACCGCTCGCGTCCTGCTCGCCGCCCTTGGCCTCCTCTGCCTCGTCTTGCCCGCTCGCGCCGACGGCGAGGTGCAGAAGATCATCACGCCTGCCGACAAGGTTCGCCTCGACAAATATGGCGAGACCCGCAAGGCGGCGCTGGCCGAGGCAAAAGCGGGAGACCCGGCTGAGGTCAGCCAACTCGACGCGCTGCTGGCAAAGCCGATAGTGGCCTTTTCCGACAAGGACCTGAGCGGCAACTGGCAATGCCGAACCATCAAGGTGGGCCTGACCGGCCCGCTGGTCATCTATGGCTGGTTCAAGTGCAAGGTCACGGACGATGGCTCCGGCTGGCAGCTGGAAAAGGTCAGCGGCTCGCAACGCACCAAGGGCCGTTTCTTCGACGATGGCGAAAAACGCGCGATCTATCTCGGCTCCGGCTATGTCAATGACAACAAGCCAAAACCCTATGGCAGCGGCCCGGAAAGCGACCAGGTCGGCTATGCCTTCCGCACCAGCGCCAATGAATGGCGCATCGAATTCCCGGCGCCCTACTACGAATCGAAACTCGACATCATCGAGTTCAAGCGCTGATCCGTTGGTCTCTCGCTGGCCGGGCGGTCATCAAGATTTAACCTCGCCCGGCACAGAATTGAGCCGGGCAGCGCACGGCAAATGGTTGCGCGCCGGCAAGAAAGCGCGCCATGGCATCAGCGGTTGAAAAAAGTGCTGCGATCGTCATCGTCACCGAAGGCGGGCCGCACATCTGGACCATCGTCAACGCCATCGCAGACCAGCTCGACCCTGTCAGCGTCATCCTCGAAAGCCCTGAATCCAAAAAGCAATTGCTGCTCGGCCGCGCGCGCCGCCAGGGCTGGTTTTCGGCCATCGGTCAACTCGGCACGATGGTGTTGACGAGGCTCGGCAAGCGCTTCTTCGCTGGCCACGCAGAGCGGCTCATCGCCGATCAGAAGCTTGAGACCGAGCCGAAGCCGGGACAAAAGATCATCCACGTCTCCTCCGCCAACGCAGCCGATTGCCTGCAGGCGATCGCCGACATCCGCCCGGGCGTGGTGCTGCTCGCCGGCTGCCGGCTCTTGTCCCGGCAGACGCTGGCGCAAATGCCCTGCCCGGTGCTCAACTACCACGCCGGCATCGCGCCCAAATACCGCGGCATGAATGGCGGCTACTGGGCGCTGGCCTGCGGCGATCCCCAGAATTTCGGCACCACCGTGCATCTGGTCGACGCCGGCGTCGACACCGGCGGCGTGTTGAAACAGGCGCGCGGCAAGCCGGAGCCCGGCGACACTATTTCGAGCTATGCGTTGCGCCAGGCGGCGTTCTCGCGTGACATCTGCGTCGAGGCGGTCCGCGGTGCCTTGGACGGAAAGTTGGCCACGATCAAGCCGGACCTGCCCTCGAAACAATGGTACCACCCGACGATCTGGTTCTATCTCTGGACCGGCCTGACCAAGCGGGTTTGGTAGCCAGCCTTCCCTCGGAATCTCGCCTTTCTTTTTGCGACTCTCAATAGCGTCGCTTTTGAATGCGCGCGCGTCGTCCCATAACAAGCAGCCCCACTGCGCATCCGGCAATGCTCACACCAGCTGGATAAAGTGGTGGAACGTCGTTTCCCTCATGGACGCACGGCGCTCTACAGGGAGTGAGAGAATTCATGGCCGATCTGATTGTCGTCTATTGGCGCGACATCCCCGCCCAGGTCATCGTCAAGAAGGGCCGGCAGAACGCCAAGCGCGAACTGCCGCTGCGCTTCACCGAGGCGATCGATATGTGCGCCATGCGCACCGGCGCCGGCGGCACCGACGATTACCTCGCCGAATGGCGCAAGGCCGATCCAATCCCGGTCGGCGACGACCTCGAAGCCGAGGTCGAGAAGGCATTCAGCGACATCGACGCGAAATACGACCGCGAGCGGCTGGTCGCTCTGGTCAAGGCGGGCGGGAAAGAAAATGTCTGAAACCACTCCTGCCAAAGAGGGGCCAAGGGTTACCCAGCCGGTTACCCAGGCCACTCAGGTCAAGAAAGCAGCGCCGAAATCCGACTACAAGCCGGCCGACGTGTCGCCGCAGCGGCGCGTGCAGCGGTCGTTTGCCATCAGGCTGTGGTCCATCCGGCACTCGCGATTGCTCGAATGGTTCTACTCCAGGTTCGCCGACATGTTCCTGCTTCTTCATCCGCTTTGGAAAGGCCTCGGCTATGGGCGCGTCGAGGCGCCGATCAAGTTTGTCGAAAGGCGCGTCAAGGGCTTCATGTTCGACTGCCGCATGTGCGGCCAGTGCATCCTGTCCTCGACCGGCATGTCGTGCCCGATGAACTGCCCCAAGCAGCTGCGCAACGGCCCTTGCGGCGGTGTGCGCGCCAACGGCAATTGCGAGGTCGAGCCCGATATGCCTTGCGTCTGGGTCAAGGCCTGGGAAGGCTCGCGGAACATGGAGCATGGCGACAGGATCCTGACCGTGCAGAAGCCGGTCGACCAGTCGCTGCGCGAAACCTCGGCCTGGCTGCGGGTGACGGCCCAGTCGGCAGCGGCCCGTGAAGCAGCGGCCAAAGCCAACACTGGAGCGGCCGCGTGATCGGCCGCCAGCGCGATGAAAACCCGGCCGGCATCCATCTGCCGCTCGATCCGCTGCCCGGCCACTCCTCGCGTGGCCGGCTGGAGCGTGTGCTGCGGCGCGGCGAATTCGCGGTCACCACCGAGCTCAACCCGCCCGACAGCGCCGATCCCGAAGACGTCTATAACCGCGCGAAAATCTTCGACGGCTGGGTCGACGCCATCAATGCCGTCGATGCCTCCGGCGCCAACTGCCACATGTCGTCGGTCGGCATTTGCGCGCTGCTCACCCGCATGGGCTACGCGCCGATCATGCAGATCGCCTGCCGCGACAGGAACCGCATCGCCATCCAGGGCGACGTGCTGGGCGGTGCCGCCATGGGGGTCGCCAACATGCTGTGCCTCACCGGCGACGGCGTCCAGGCCGGCGACCAGCCCGGCGCCAAGCCTGTCTTCGACCTCGATTCCATGTCGTTGCTGGAAACCTGCCGCATTATGCGCGACAACGGCAAGTTCCTGTCCGGCCGCAAGTTGACGACGCCGCCGCAAATTTTCCTCGGCGCCGCCGTCAACCCCTTCGCGCCACCCTTCGATTTCCGCCCGATCCATCTCGGCAAAAAGATCGCCGCCGGCGCGCAGTTCGTGCAGACGCAGTATTGCTTCGACGTGCCGATGTTCAGAACCTTCATGCAGAGGGCGCGGGACCTAGGGCATACGGAAAAAGTTTTCATCCTGTGCGGCGTCGGCCCGCTGGCTTCGGCCAAGACGGCCAAATGGATCCGCTCCAACGTGCCCGGGATCCATATTCCCGATGCCATCATCAAGCGGCTGGAAGGCGCCCAGGACCAGAAGAAGGAAGGCAAGCAGCTCTGCACCGACATCATCAACGAGGTGAAGGAAATTCCTGGCGTCTCCGGCATCCATGTGATGGCGTACCGCCAGGAGGAATATGTCGCCGAGATCGTCGATGAATCGGGCGTGCTGAAAGGCCGCCAGCCCTGGAAACGCGAGATCCGCCACGACGATCAGATGGTCGCCGACCGGCTCGAGAGCATACTGCACGACGACATTACCGAAACGCAGGTGGATATGGTGAAGACCGCGCACTGACGGCGCGGACGGCCAGCCATTTGCTTGAATGAAACCAGACAACGATATAAAGAAATCTTTATATCAGGCGGAGAGACTTCATGACCCGGACCATCGTCGCCTCGGCGACACGAGAGATCATCATCGGCTTCGACCAGCCTTTCTGCGTCATCGGCGAGCGCATCAACCCGACCGGCCGCAAGAAGCTGGCCGCCGAGATGATCGCCGGCAATTTCGAGACCGTCATCAAGGATGCGCTGGAACAGGCCGCCTGCGGCGCCACCATGCTCGACGTCAATGCCGGCGTCACCTCCGTTAATCCGAACGAAACCGAACCCGGCCTGCTCGTGCAGACGCTGGAGATCGTCCAGGGCCTGGTCGACCTGCCGCTGTCGATCGACTCGTCGGTGACCGCCGCCATCGAGGCAGCGCTCAAGGTCGCCAAGGGCCGGCCGCTGGTCAACTCCGTGACCGGCGAAGAGGAAAAGCTCGAAGCCATCCTGCCGCTGGTCAAGAAGTACAACGTTCCAGTCGTCGCCATCTCCAACGACGAGACCGGCATTTCGATGGATCCGGATGTGCGCTTTGCCGTCGCCAAAAAGATCGTGCAGCGCTGCGCCGATTTCGGCATTCCCGCGCATGACGTCGTCGTCGACCCACTGGTGATGCCGATCGGCGCGCTGGGCGATGCCGGCCGCCAGGTCTTCGCGCTGTTGCGCCGCCTGCGCGAAGAGCTCAAGGTCAACACCACCTGCGGCCTGTCCAACATCTCGTTCGGCCTGCCGCACCGCCACGGCATCAACGCCGCCTTCATCCCGATGGTGATCGGCGCCGGCATGACCTCGGCGATCATGAACCCGGTGCGCCCGCAGGAAATGGAAGCCGTGCGCGGCGCCAATGTGCTCAACGGCACCGACGAGAACTGCACCAACTGGATCAGGACCTACAAGGACTACAAGCCGGCCGAAGGCGGTCAGGCGGTCGCAGCGCCCACCGCGGTTAACGCTCCGGGCGAAGGCGGCGGCAATGGCAATGGCGGTCGCCGTCGCGGCGGCCGTGAAGCCCGCATGGCCAGGGGATAAGCGCGCAATCGTGAACTCGCCTGCAAACATTACTGATCCGCTCGTGCTGTTCATGCCGTCAGGCAAACGCGGGCGGTTTCCCCTCGGCACACCGGTGCTCGATGCCGCGCGTCAGCTCGGCGTCTATGTCGAGAGCGTCTGCGGTGGCCGCGCCACCTGCGGTCGCTGCCAGATCGAAGTGCAGGAAGGCAATTTCGCCAAGCACAAGATCGTCTCGTCTAACGACCACATCTCGCCCAAGGGCGCCAAGGAAGAGCGCTATGAGCGCGTCCGCGGCCTGCCCGAGCGGCGCCGCCTGTCCTGCTCGGCGCAGATTCTCGGCGACCTCGTCATCGACGTGCCGCAGGACACGGTCATCAACGCCCAGACCATCCGCAAGGATGCCGACACGCGCGTCATCGCCCGCGATGCGGCGATCCGCATGTGCTATGTCGAGATCGAAGAGCCCGACATGCACAAGCCGCTGGGCGATCTCGACCGCCTCAAGATCGCCTTGATGAAGGATTGGGGCTTTAAAAACCTCGAATTCGACTTCTACCTGATGCCGCAGATGCAAGGCATACTGCGCAAGGGTAACTGGACCGCGACCGCGGCCATCCACAAGGATGCCGAAAGCGACATCGCCCGCGTCATAGCACTCTGGCCCGGCCTCAAGAACGAGGCCTATGGACTGGCCTGCGACATCGGCTCGACCACCATCGCCATGCATCTGGTGTCGTTGCTGTCGGGCCGCGTCGCCGCTTCGTCGGGCACCTCCAACCCGCAGATCCGCTTCGGCGAGGATCTGATGAGCCGCGTCTCCTATGTGATGATGAACCCGGACGGCCGCGAAGGCATGACGGTCGCCGTGCGCGAGGCGATCTCGGGCCTGGTCGACAAGGTCTGCGCGGAAGGCAATGTCCAGCGCAACGACATCCTGGATTCCGTCTTTGTCGGCAATCCGATCATGCACCATCTGTTCCTCGGCATCGATCCGACCGAACTCGGCGGCGCGCCCTTCGCACTCGCCGTCTCGGGCGCGGTGCGCATCAAAGCCTCCGATATCGGCCTGAAGCTCAACCAGGGCGCCCGCCTCTATATGCTGCCTTGCATTGCCGGCCATGTCGGCGCCGACGCCGCAGCCGTGACGCTGTCGGAAGGCCCGCACCGCCAGGACGAGATGATGCTGATCGTCGACGTCGGCACCAATGCCGAGATCGTGCTTGGCAACCGCAAGCGGGTGGTCGCAGCCTCCTCGCCCACCGGTCCCGCCTTCGAGGGCGCGGAAATCTCCGGCGGCCAGCGCGCTGCCCCCGGCGCCATCGAACGCGTGCGCATCGACCCCGATACGCTGGAGCCGAAATACCGCGTCATCGGCTCTGAACTCTGGTCCGACGATCCCGGCTTCCTCGACAGCGTGCAGGCGACCGGCGTCACCGGCATTTGCGGCTCCGGCATCATCGAGATCGTGGCCGAAATGTACCTCGCCGGCATCATCTCCGAGGATGGAGTGATCGACGGGTCGCTGGCCGAGCGGTCGCCGCGCGTCACGGTCAACGGCCGCACCTTCTCTTATGTCTTGAAGGAAGGCGAACCCAAGATCACCATCACGCAGACCGACGTGCGCGCCATCCAGCTTGCCAAGGCGGCGCTCTATGCCGGCACCAAGCTTCTGATGGAAAAGCAGAACACCGAACACGTCGACCGCATCCATTTCGCCGGCGCCTTCGGCTCGTTCATCGATCCGAAATACGCCATGGTGCTTGGGCTGATCCCGGACTGCGACCTCGACAAGGTATCGGCCGTCGGCAACGCCGCCGGCGCCGGTGCGCGCATGGCGCTGCTCAATCGTGGCTATCGCCGCGAGATCGAGGACACGGTCAGCCACATCGAGAAGATCGAGACCGCACTGGAGCCGAAATTCCAGGAGCATTTCGTCTACGCCATGGCGCTTCCCAACAAGGTCGATCCGTTCCCGAAACTGTCGGCGGCGGTGAAATTGCCGCCACGCAAAACCGTCAGCGAGGATGGCGTCGCCGGCGACGCCGCCCCGCGACGGCGTTCGCGCGAAGGCCATGCCGCCAGGCGCAGCCGGGAATAAGCCGCCTTACGAAGGCCGCCAATTCGCCCAATTTCATTTGTATGCAAATGTTTCCAGATCGCACCGATCTGGAAACCGAAACGCTGTTTTGGCGCAATCCGTCCGATACAGACGTGAAGCATTTAACGGACATCGAATGGCGGACCGGACTATTCCGCCGCCACAACGCTCCAAAGGAGAATAGAGATGTTCGAGACCCTGGGCCGTTTTCGTGCGGCCATGAAGAATGCACAGGCCGTGCGCGCCATGAACAACCTGCCACCCGAAATCCAGAAGGACATCGGCTGGCCCGTGTCGCCGCGCATCGACGCCCAGACCAACCTGTCGCGTCTGATCCTGGGCTCGGGCCGCTGATGACCTTCGCCGACAAGTGCAAATTGCTGACCAAGCGCCGGGGCCGCCGCATGGTCCCGGCTGCGACCGACGTCAAGCTGCGCGCCGCGCTGCTGCCCCGGCGCTGAGCCGCGCTGCGCAAAACAGCGGACCTGGCTGATCAAACAACCGTGTTGGCTTGGGCCAGAATCTTGACATTTCGGCTGGAGGTACGATCTTCGAGACAGTGGGGGAATTCTCTTAGTCGGCTGCGGCCGAGCTTGTGTACGCGAATGCCCAGTTTCAAAAGCCACCTCGTTTCCTTCATCCTCCGGCACAGCCGCAAGAAGGCATTTGCCAGCCCGGAAAACCTGCAGCGCTGGATCGCCTATGCCCGCAAGACCGAGGATCATCATCCCCCGGCATTGCTGCGGGAGCAGCTCGATATCACCGAGCGCAGCGTCGATGGCTTCCCTGTCTATGAAATCGCGCCGAAGGCCGGCGAACGCAGGCGCATCCTCTACATGCATGGCGGCGCCTATGTCTTCCAGATCACATCCTATCATTGGGGGTTGATCGCCGAGGTGGCCGAGCGCTTGGGTTTCGGCATCACCGTGCCGATCTATCCCATCGCGCCGGAGCATGATTTCCACGCCATGTTCGGCATGGTCGGCGACGTCTACCGGCAGATGCTGGATGAGACCGACGCTGAAGACATCGTCTTCATGGGCGATTCCGCGGGCGGCAACATGGCCGTCGTGCTGACCATGATGGCGGCTGAGGAAGGCCTGCCCTTGCCGTCGCGCCACGTGCTGATTTCACCCGGCCTCGACATGTCGCTGTCCAACCCCGAAGTGTTCGAGGCGGAACGCAACGATCCGTGGCTCGGCATTTCCGGCGGGCTGGAAGCGATCCGCATGTACAGTGCCGGCATCGATCGCAGGGACTGGCATATCAGTCCGCTCTATGGCGACCTCTCGGTGCTGCCGCAGACCCTGCTTCTGACCGGCTCGCACGACCTGCTCAGCCCCGACAATCTGATCTTCGCCAAAAAGGCACGCGCTGCCGGCGTCGATATCGACGTCGTCTATGAGGAAGGCATGTTCCACGTCTGGCCGCTGATCGAGATGCCGGAGGCGCGTCGCGCCAGGGACAGCATCGTCGCCTTCCTTGAAGGTGAGCCCACCAAGCGGCGCGCAACTGCGCGGCGCACGGCGCGACCCGCTCTCGCGGCGCGCCCCGCCCAAGCAGCGGAATAGCAGAGCAATTCCAGGAAAAGTGTAAAACGGTTTTCCCGGGAAAGCGTGTAGCGCTTTCCCTTGGGAATTGAGTCAAAACAAGGAGTTAGAGCGGCTCGCCGTTTCCGTGAAACGGTGAACCGCTCTAGAACTTGCCGGTTTCGCGGAAAAGCTCGAACGTCGCACGGATATGGTCGGCGACGGCCTTGACCGGCGCGCTGGCGTCCGGCGACACCACCATCGCCAGATTGTAGGTGCCGATATCGGGCATGCCGTCCTTCGGGCAAAGCTCGACCATGTCGTTGCCCAGGAACGACTTCGGCAACGGTGCAACCGCGAGATCCGACATGATGGCGGCGCGCTGGCCTGCCGTGTGGGCGCTCATATAGGCGATGCGGTAATTGCGGCCTTCACGGCTCAGCGCATCGAGCGCGCCGGCCCGCCAGGCGCAGCCCTCTTCCCACAGCGACACCGGCAAAGGCTCGCGCAGATGCGCGCTGCCGCCCTTGGCGCCGGCCCAGACGATCGGCTCGGTGAGCAGCACCTCGGCGCCGAGTGCGCTGGTCTTGTAGGAATTGGTCAGCAGCGTGATGTCGAGCGCCCGGTCGTCCATGCGGCGGCGCAGATTGCTGCTCTGGTCGATGGTGACGTCGACGGCAATCGACGGATGCGACTGCGCGAAACGCTTCAGCACATGCGGCAACACGCGCTCCCCATAGTCGTCCGGCGAGCCGAGCCGCACCACGCCGACGATCTCGGGGATGATGAACTTCGACACCACCTCGCGGTTGATCGACAACAGCCGGCGGGCATAACCGAGCAGCATCTCGCCATCCGTGGTCAGCGTCACCGAGCGCGCATCCCGCGCGAAAACAGAGCGCCCGAGAATGTCCTCGAGCTTCTTGATCTGCATGGAGACCGCCGACGGCGTGCGGAACACCGCATTGGCCGCCGTGGTGAAACTGCCGGTCTCTGCAATGGCCACGAAGGTGCGCAAAACGTCGAGATCGAGCAGCGGCAGCGGATGATTGAGTGGGGCGTTCATCGGGATCGACCTTCAATTTTTCTGATGTGAAGCATCATTCCATTTCGTTTGATTGAACATCAGATTGGGAGGATAGTCAACTCCATCGAAGGCAGGACGTGCCATGGCTCCAACGCTCCTGACACGGAATTGCACTCGATGCGGAATATCCAGGCGACGGAACGCGTTCATGCGGGACGTGCCACAACCAAAGGAGAATGAAATGTCTATCCTGTCATCCATCGGTCGGCTTGCGACCGAATTGAGCGCGGCCCGCGCCCGCTTCCAAACCGAACGTGCGATCCGCTCGCTGCCGATCGAACTGCAGAAGGATATCGGCTGGCCTGAAGCTGCCGACACCAAGACCGGTGCACGCCACGGCGTCGGATCCTGGGCTGGAGCAAAGTAAACCATTGTGTACCTTGTGCTGAAGGCCTGCCGCGCAGACCAGCCCGGCAGGCCTTCTCTATTGGCCCTGCAGGCTTTCTCCAACTTATTTGCACTCAAATGATTTTCAGAGCCGTGTCGCCGCTGCATGGCGCATATGCGTCACTTGCATGGCGCCTCAATGTCGCCGGTAACACACTGTAAGTAATCGTAAATTTTGGGCACCATGCCCAATAATGTCGCAAACGATGTCGCATTTCCATTCAAGCGCTTCGCATTTGCGATTTAGTTTCTGCTCACGCAGGCCTATATCACCGTCAGCAAACGAGCTGCCCCACTCCATCAAGCGAAGGCGACCCGTCTGAGCAACCGATAGGAGATGATGATGAAGCTTTTTGCCCGCCTCTTTGCCCGCCGCGAAATGAACCTGACGACCGCTCTCGAGCGCCAGCGCCTTGCCAATACCATGCCCGGCCAGACCGGTGCCATGAATGCGGTGCGCCTCGGTTTCGTTGCCTGAGATAACGGCTAGCGCTCAGCGCTTCCCTGCCGCTGCCGATAGTCGATAACAGCGCCGCTTCGGCTTGACCGAAGCGGCGTTTCTCATTTTTGGCACCTATGCCGCCGCCACCATGCCCAATCCGTCGGCAGCCCGTGCCTGTCATCCCGGACGATTGCTCATTTGCGACCCATGTCGCAAATATAGTTTCCGCTTAGCCCCCTAGCCGATTGACAGGAATGGTTTTTCCTGATGTCGCTGTGCTGTTCGCGACATCCTGTTCGCGCCATGGCCGCGTGAGGTTCCCTTGAACGCCGTAAAGCATCCGATCAAGCGATCGTTTGTATTCTTCCTTGTCCCGGACTTCACCATGATCGCCTTTGCGACGGCGCTCGACCCGCTGCGCTCGGCCAACCGCATGCTCGGCTATGAGGCCTATCGCTGGCGCCTCGCCAGCATCGACGGCAAGCCGGTGCGCGCCTCCAACGGCGTCGAATGCGCCGTCAACACCTCGCTCGAGGAAGAGCGCAAGAAAATGGCCGGGCCGGATCGGCCGAACATGGCCATCGTCTGCAGCGGCATGAATGTCGAGCGCTACCAGAATAGGTCGGCCTTCGCCTGGCTGCGCGAGGAATACAACAGAGGCGTCGCCGTCGGCGGCCTGTGCACCGGCGCGCATATCCTTGCCGCCGCCGGCCTGCTCTCCAACAAGCGCTGCGCCATCCATTGGGAAAACCTGCCGGGCTTTTCCGAGGCCTTTCCCAAGGCCAACGTCTTTGCCGACCTCTTCGAGATCGACCAGAACATCTACACCTGCGCCGGCGGCACCGCCGCCCTCGACATGATGCTCAAGCTGATCGGCGACGATTTCGACGACAATCTGGTCAACCGCGTGTGCGAGCAGGTGCTGACCGACCGCGTGCGCAGCCCCACCGACCGCCAGCGCCTGCCGCTGCGCGCCCGCCTCGGCGTGCAGAATTCCAAGGTGCTGACCATCATCGAACTGATGGAAGGCAATCTCTCCGAACCGCTGTCGCTGATCGAGATCGCCGACCATGTCGACCTGTCGCGCCGCCAGATCGAGCGCCTGTTCCGCACCGAGATGGGCAGATCCCCTGCCCGCTACTACTTGGAAATCCGCCTCGACCGCGCCCGGCACCTGCTGATCCAGTCCTCGATGCCGGTGGTCGAGGTAGCGGTCGCCTGCGGCTTCGTCTCGGCGTCGCATTTCTCCAAATGCTACCGCGAGCTCTATGCCCGCTCGCCGCAGCAGGAGCGCGTCGACCGCAAGCAATTGCTGGCGGCCTGATCCGAAAACGCACTCAGGCTTCGGCGGGCTGCGCCTGTACTGTGCGCATCGCCTCGACGCGGATATCCTCGGTCAGCCGCGCCTTCAGGCCTGAGAATTCCGGGCTGGTCTTCAGCGTGTAGTGGCGTGGATGCGGCAGGTCGATGGCGACATCCGACTTGATGCGGCCTGGCCGCGCGCTCATCACGATCACCCGCGAAGCGATGAAGATCGCCTCCTCGATGTCGTGGGTGACGAACAGCACTGTCTTCTTGCGCCGCTCCCAGATGCCGAGCAGCAGTTCCTGCATCAGTCCGCGCGTCTGGTTGTCGAGCGCACCGAACGGCTCGTCCAGCAACAGGATTTCGGGATCGTTGGCCAGCGCCCGGGCGATCGCCGTGCGCTGCTGCATGCCGCCGGACAGCTGCTTTGGCCAATGGTTCTCGAAGCCCTTCAGCCCGACGAGGTCGACATAGGAAGCGACGATCCCGTCTCGCTCCTTTTCGGCCATGCTGCGTTCGCGCAGGCCGAAGGCGATATTCTGCGCCACCGTCAGCCACGGAAACAGCGTGTAGGACTGGAACACCATGCCGCGATCCGGTCCCGGCCGCGTCACCGCCTTGCCGTCAAGCAGCACACGGCCTTCGCTCGGCGCTTCCAGGCCGGCAACGATCCTGAGCAGCGTCGACTTCCCGCAGCCGGACGGCCCCAGAATGGTGATGAAGTCGTTGGCCGCGACCGCAAGGTCGACCGGCATCAGCGCCTTGACCGGCTGCCCGCCGCGCACGCCGGCGAAGGTTCGCGAGACGCCTTCGATAAGCAACTTGCTCATGCCAGGCTCCAGGGAAAGAGCCAGCGATTGAACGCCTTGAAGGCGAAGTCGGACAACAGTCCGATCAGCCCGATGACGATGATGCCGAAGATGATCTGCCCTGTCGCCAGCCGCGACTGGCTGTTGATGATCATGTAGCCGATGCCTGAGGACGAACCGATCAGCTCGGCGACGATGACATAGGTCCAGGCCCAGCCGAGCACCAGCCGCAGCGTCTCGGCAATCTCGGGCGCATTGGCCGGCATGATGACCCGTTTGACGATACCGCTGTTGGTCGAGCCCAGCGTATAGGCCGCCTCGACCAGGTCGCGCCGCGTCGAGCCCACCTTGACCGCGACGATCAGGATGATCTGGAACACCGAGCCGACGAAGATGACCAGCAGCTTTTCCAGCTCGCCAATGCCGGCCCACAGGATGAGCAGCGGAATGAAGGCCGAAGCCGGGAGGTAGCGGGCGAAGGAGACGAACGGCTCCAGAAACGCCTCTATTGGTTTCCAGGCGCCCATGGCGATGCCGATCGGCACGGCGACGATCGACGCCAGCAGGAACCCGCCGAAGACCCGCCAGATGGTGATCAATATGTCGAGCCAGAAGCGGTCCTCGACCAGCAGCCGCCAACCATCCCGCAGCATCGACAGCGGGTCGGCGAGGAAGATGCGGTTGACGTGGCCGCCAAGCGTGATCCACGCCCAGAAGGCGACGAACAGCACGAAGAAGGAAATGCCAAGCACGGTTCGAATGCCCGGCGACACCGGATGCAAGGGGCGCATCTTCAGATCGTCCGCATCGTCAAATCATCACTTGTCCAGGAGAGAGCGACGGCCCTAGGCGCCGCCGCACAATGGTCAAAGGCGAGGCCTGTCAGTTCGCCACCGCGCTGGTGTCGGCCAGCGTGGCAACGTCTGGCGCTTCCTTGATCAACCCCATCTGCAGCAGAAGCTCGCCGGCGGTCTTGGAAAAGTCCTGGAATTCCTTGGTGAAGAACTGCTTGTTCTCCGCCTTGTCGGCCCATTTCAGGTATTTCGCCGAATCCTCGAATTCTTTCGCAGACTGCTTCACGTCGGCGCCCATGATCTCGTAGGATCTCTGCGGATCGCTCTTGATCAGGTCGAGCGCTTCGAAATAGCTGTCGGCCAGCGCCTTGGCGGCGTCGGGATTGGCGGTGAGGAATTCAGGCGTGCAGCCGACCGTGTCGAGCACCATCGGGTAGTCGAGCGTGGTCGCCAATATGTGGCCCTGATCGGACTTGTCGCGCACCGCCGAGATGAACGGCTCATAGGTGACCGCCGCATCGTTCTGGCCGGCGAGGAAGGCTTGCGCCGCCGCATCCGGTTCCAGGTTGACGACGGTCACATCCTTGGTCGACAGGCCGTTCTTGTTCAGCACCCAGGCCAGCATGAAATAGGGCGACGTGCCCGGCGCCGAGGACGCGACATTCTTGCCCTTGAGGTCGGCGACGGTCTTGATGTCGTTGCGCACGACAATGCCGTCGGCGCCATAGGATTTGTCGAGCTGGAAGATCTGCTTGGTGGTCACCCCTGAGGCGTTCCACACCAGCCAGGTCTCGACCGTGGTGGCGGCGCATTGCAGATCGCCGCTGGCGATGGCGAGCGGCCGGCTGGCCTGCGGCACCTTCTTCAGGGTCACGTCGAGGCCATGCTTCTCGAAGATGCCGGCCTGCTTGGCGAGCGTCAGCGGCGCAAAGCCGGTCCATCCGCTGATGCCGATGGTGACCGATGTGGCAGCCTCGGCCGGCACGGATATTGCAGCCGCAAGCGCCAATACCGCGGCAGCGACGATGGTCTTGTTCATGTCGGTTCCCCTTGTTTTTTCGGATGCCGATTGTGTCACAGACGCCCATGGGCTTGTCAATGAAACCGGCCCTTCACGGCAGCGTGATGATGCGAACGCTAACGCGCATCGAACATCCAGCTGCGGTCGCGCCACATCTTTTCGCCGACCTGGCAGTCGGTCGGCCGGTCCTGCGCCAGCACCACCGGCGGATGCTCGGCCTCCTCGCGCGCCCGTTGCGGCGAAGCGGCGCCGGCCAGCTCCAGCACCAGCTTGCGGCGGATGGCTTCGGGAAACTGCGTCCAGTCATTGACCGGGATCATGAAGGATCCGGGACCGCCGATGACGCAGTCGCTGTAGTAGCGGTCGAGATTGTTGACGTCATAGGCGCCGCCAAACCCGCCGCGCGTCATCAGCGGCAGGCCGTTGATGATGATGCCTTGCTTGACCACCGCGTCGCGGGTGATGTCGACGGGCGCGCCCTGGTTGTTGGGCCCGTCGCCGGAAATATCGATGACGCGCTTTGTCCCCTGAAAACCGCTTTCGGCGAACAGATCGCTGCCGAATTCCAGCGCGCCGGAAATCGAGGTGCGCCGGGCGCTGGCCGGCGGATGGGCGGAAAGCTGCGCGGCCACCCGCTCGGCATCGGCCCGGCTGGCGATCACCGTCCACGGCACGACGACCTGCTGCGTGGTCGCACCCGCCCATTCGACATAGGTGACGGCGACCTTGCCGTAGGCGCCATCGGCGATGGCCTGCAGAACATTGTCGTGCGTCAGCGCAGCAGCATAGCCGCGACGCTGGATTTCGAGTTCGCCCGGCGACATCGACAGCGACACGTCGACGGCCAGCACCAGCTCGACGTCGACCGGCTCGGCGGCTTGAACCGGCGGCACCAGCCAGAGCCCCAGCGCCAGCGCGGCGCTGCCTGAAAGGAAATGTCGTGCGCAAGAAAAAGCAGACATACCCGAAGGTAAGCGAAAACCGGCTGCTGACAAAGCAAAAAGCCGGGACTGAGGGCTTCTACATCTAACCCCGAAACGGCGGCGCGGTTCGGCCTCATTTGTTGATGGGTCGCCCACCTTTGCCGCGCCATTCCACGTCGTCGGCTCCGGCCTTCGCCGCTTCCGGGTTTGGACGGGACTTCTTTCTGCCGATGCCACGAAGCGCCCTCCAGTTCGGCTTGAATGATGGCGGCAGCCACAACAGGATGCCTGCTATCGCGGCGGGCAGGATCACGGCGAAACGCAATACCGACAGCACGACACCGCAGAACCCGACGATACGCGCCGCCCGCCCCTCGCCGAAGCGCCGCGCAAGCCATTCAACATGGCGCCGATCCATAGCGTCCACGCAAGATAAGTCATCGGCATTGGAGGCGGCGCACTGAACAAGCTGTCCGATTCGACAGGCGCCAAAGGTTTGGCGATCAGATAATAGGAAGCAGCGAAAAACGCCGCCAACAGGATGTTGGTCAGGGGTCCGGCAAACGCAATCCACGCCCAACCATAGGACGACGTGGCGCCGCGCTTGAAGTAGGCAACCCCGCCAAACAGATAAAGCTCAATCCTGTTGGTGCCGATCCCTTGCCGGTGGGCAACCCATGTGTGCGCCAGTTCGTGCAGGAACACCGATACGAAAAACAGTGCGGCAAAGATCGATGTGTGGATCAGCGCGGTTTTGGGACGCGTCGACCACTCGTGCAGAAAGGGCAGGACAACCGGGATGGCAAAGGTCCAGCTGACGAGAACGGGGATGTTCCCATTCACGCTGAACACCAGCGCATCGCTCTTCCTGTCCCAGCCAAATCGCCGCAAGTGCTTCACTCCGCCCGAAGCGACGGTAGGCGAGAATTGCCAGCTTACAAAGAGAAAAGCCCGGCAAGGAGCCGGGCTTTCATCTGTTCGTTTTGCGTCACACCAATATGAGCGGTGCTGCCGAGAAATCGACGGCGCTCAACTCCGCGGTTTCAAATTCTCCGGATCGTAGAGCGGCTTGTAGCCGACGGCAGCCACCTCGACCGGGTAGGTCTCGCCGAAATATTCGATGGCAAACTTGCGGCCCTCCTGGGCGTGGGCCCAGGGCAGATAGGCGAGGCCGATGTTCTTGCCGATGGTCGGGCCATAGGCCATCGACGTGGTGAAGGAGCGGCGGCCGAGTTCGTCGACAAGGGTTTCGCCGGTCTTCGGATCCATCACCGGCATGGTGCCGACGGGATAGCGGGCAACACCCTTCGAATCGACGTTTTCCGTCATCACCAGCGTGCACAGGATCGCCGGCTGGTGTTCGCGGGCGCGGTATTCGACATGTTTGGCCTTGCCGCAGAAATCGTTCTCCTTGACCTTCGGTCGGGCAAGGTCGGCCTCAAGCAGATTGTACTCGGTCAGAAGGTCGGCGTTCTGCAGGCGCAGGCTCTTTTCCATGCGCCGCGTGTTGGCATAGGTCTCGACGCCGAACGGCATGACGCCGGTCGAGCGCAGCGCGTCCCAAACGGCCAGGCCGTCCTCGTAGCGCATATGCAGTTCCCAGCCCTGCTCGCCGACATAAGAGATGCGGAAGGCGGTGACGTCCTTGCCGCCGATCCTGACCGGCTTGATCGCCGCGAAGGGGAAGTTCTCGAGCGAGAGACCATCCGGATTTTCGACCACTTTCTGCAGCGTCGCCCGCGCGTTCGGTCCCCAGATGCCGATGGTGACGTATTTTTCCGTCACGTCGGTGATGGTGACGTCAAAGCCTTTGTCCTGCGCGGTGCGCTGCATGTAGCGGAAGTCGCGCGGACCGGCGTCGGCGCCGTCGATCAGACGGCAGCGGTCGGCCATGCGGATGACGGTGAAGTCGGCGCGCACCATGCCTTCCTCGTCGAGGAAGTGGGTGTAGATACCCTTGCCGATGTTGTTGTCGCCACCAATCTTGGCCGCGCACAGCCACTCCAGCAGCGCGACATGATCCGGCCCTTCGATGTCGTACATCGAGAAATGCGAGAGGTTGACGATGCCGCAATCCTCGCTCATCGCCAGGTGCTCGGCATTGGACACCCGCCAGAAATGGCGATTGTCCCACTCGTTCTCACGTATGGGAACCCGGTTGCCATACTTCTCCAGCAGATGCTCGTTGGCGGCATAGCCATGCGCGCGCTCCCAACCGCCCAGCTCCATGAAGTAACCGCCAAGCTCCTTCTCGCGCTCCCAGAACGGCGAGCGGCGGATGTTGCGGCCTTTGGAGAACGGCTCGCGCGGATGCACCGCTGGATTGTAGACCTTCATCGCCGTCTCGGTGCAGCGATCCCAGATGAACTGCTCTTTCGTCTGGTGCGGATAGAAGCGCGCATAGTCGATGGCGTGATGGTCGATTTCCGTGCGGCCGTCCGTCATCCAGTCGGCGATCAGCTTGCCCATGCCGGGGCCGTCCTTGACCCAGATGGCGACGGCGTACCAGAGGCCCCTCACCTTCTGGCTCTCGCCCATGGACGGGCCGCCATCGGCGGTCACCTGCAACAGGCCGTTGAAGGAATGGCTTTCATTGTAGCCGAGTTCGCCCAGGATCGGCGTCAGTTCCATGGCGCGCTCAAGCGGCGCCAGGATCTGCTCCATGTCGAGATCGCGCTGCGACGGCGACAGCCGCGCCTGATCCTTTTCCAGCAAATCGCGCGGATGGCAAAGACGCGGATTGGTCTCTTCGTAGTAACCCCATTCGATCTGGCCGCCCTCGGCAGTCTTGGGATCGCCGGTGTCGCGCATATAGGCCGAATTGCCTTGGTCGCGCAGCAGCGGCCAGCCGATCTCCTTGCCGGTGCCGGCGAACTCGTTGTAAGGCCCGAAGAAGGTCAGCGGATGGTCGATCGGCATGACCGGCAGGTCTTCGCCGACCATTTCGGCGATCAGCCGGCCCCAGATGCCGGCGCAGACGATGACATAGTCGGCCATGATCGTGCCGCGGTCGGTGACGACGCCCTTGATGCGGCCTTCCTCGACAATGAGGGATTTGGCCGGCGTGTTGGCGAACGACTTCAACTTGCCGGACGCTTCCGCCTGGTCGACCAGCTTGCCGGCGACGGTCTGCGAGCGCGGGATGACCAGGCCGGCATCGGGATCCCAAAGGCCACCCTGCACCATGGACTCTTCGATCAGCGGGAATTTTTCCTTGATCTCGGCCGGTTCGATCAGCCGGGCGCGGGTGCCGAAGGATTTGGCCGAGGCGATCTTGCGCTTGATCTCGTCCATGCGGCTGTCGTCGCCGACGCGCGCCACCTCGAGGCCGCCGATGCGGGCATAATGGCCCATCTTTTCGTAGAAATCGATCGAGTAGAGCGTCGTCCAGCACGACAGGAAATCATGGCTGGTGGTGTAGCAGAAGTCCGAGGCATGCGCCGTCGAGCCGATGTCGGTCGGGATGCCCGATTTGTCGATGCCGACAATGTCGGTCCAGCCGCGTTCGATCAGATGATGGGCGATCGACGCGCCGACAATGCCACCCAGGCCGACGATGACGACCTTCGCCTGTTTCGGAAACTCTGCCATTGCCGCGACTCCAAGGGGATAAAGCGGGCGTGTCCGCGCCCGTTCGAATGGCGCACAATATGCAGAGGACGTGGATGGAGCTACCGCCTGTTTGCGACACGTCGCGGATGCGACGCGACCCGGCGCGCCGGCGTGCCGCCAGTGGCGATCTATCTCAGGCGAAGGCCCAGATGTCCTCGGCCTGGAAGCCGACCTGGTAGCCTGATGTCTTGAGCTTGACCACTACCTCGCCGATTTCGGCCGCCGGCAGCGCGCCGACCTCGACCTTGATCATGCCCGGACGATAGCGCTTGAGATCGAGCTGTTCGAAGACGATCCAGTCGGCGCCCTCGCAATCGACCAGGAAGGCGTCGATATGCGTGATGCCGTTGCGGTCGAGCAGCGTCTGCAGCGTTTCCGACGGCACCTCGATATCCCTCACGTGCGGCGCGAACTTGTTGAAATTGGCGTCGTCCTCGCCCCAGGCATTCTTGCCCGACATCAGATTGGTGTCGGTGACCGACGAGCAGCCGATGAACTCGATCGGCAGCGTGCCGGCCTCGAGTGCCGCGGCATCGAAAGTGTGGACGGTGATCGTGCCCTTGGTCTTCGTCACCGCGACCGGTTCGATGACGAAGCGTTCCGTGTCGGGATAGTTGGCCCGCAACCGCTTCTGATTGTACGGGATCGGCTCGACCAGCACGGCCCGCGCCCGCGGAATGCGGTGCAGCCACGGCGTGACGTCGTCGAACAGCGCGCCGTCGCAAGCGCCGACATTGACCATCTGGAAGGCTTGCCCACCGCCAAACCGCGCCTTCAGCGCCGCCTTGGCCAGGAATTTCGTGCCACGCAACGCCGGCCCCCGATCGAGCAGGCCGGCGGGCAGGCCGAGCGAAAGGGCGATGCGCGCCAGCCCGGAAATGGAACTCATGGCTTACCTCCAGGTATGGCGATGGGCCGCCTTCCATTCAGGCTTGCCGACGCCCACAGCGCCATGATCGGGCCGACAAGCAAAAGGTAGGGCGGCAGAAGGTTCGGGAAGTAGATGCGGGTGTCGTGGATCGGAAAGACGGTGAATTTCGCCAGCACGCCAAGCACCAGTGCTGCAAGCAGGATGCCGGCGCGACGATCGAGCCGGAAGCCGGCGCGGCCGAGCGCAAACCACGCGGCCAGCGCCAGAACCGAGACCCCGACCCAGCTGTTGATGCTGATGGCGCGAATGAAGGATGCGGCAAACGCCTTGAGATAGGCGCCAACCGAGAACGGCGGCTCGAAGCCATCCATATTGTAGTGCTGCTCGATGCTGGAGAACCACAGATGCGGCCACCAGCCGGGATGTTGGGCCCAGTGCGAAATCGCGAAATAGGCGACGAAGGACGCGGCAAAGCCGGCCAGCGCGCCCCACGCCCGCTGCCGGAAGACCAGCAGCAGCACGGCGAAAATGGCCAGGAACACGATGTTGTCCGGCCGCGCCATGAAGGCCATGAAAAGCAGGAAAGCGGTCGCTGCCTCGCGGCCGCGCACATAAGCAAACAGCCCGCCGAGGAACAGGGCCGAGCACATCAGATCCGGAGTCGAGGCGCGCGCCGCGTCGCCGAAATCGGCCATGATCAGTACCGCGCCGGCCGCCGGCGCCAGCGCCAGCGCACCTTCGGTTCGCAGCCACAGCAGCGTGATCATCCCGAACAGCAGGACCGAGACCACCTGCAGCACCCGCATCGCCTCGACCGGCGACATCACCGAACTCATCGTCGACAGCATCTCGGCATAGAGGAACTTGATCCGGTACATGCCAAGCAGCGAGTGGAAGTCGGCGGCATTTTGCGCCATATGGCTGCGGAAGCCGCCGCCATCGTCTGTCAGCGCCTTGTAGTCGGCGGCCGAAACGCCGGCCTGGACCGTCCTGTAGGCATAGTCATGCAGCGCCTGCGCATCTGGGTAAGCGCCCTCCTCGGCGATTGCGAGATAAGGCAGCATGTCCCAATTGGCATCGGGCATCGTCCAGGCGGTAAACGCTGTCAGCAGGATATAGAGCGAAAACGCGATCGCGCCGATTGGCGCGGCCCATCGCGCATAAGTCCCCTCGCCCCACGCCAGAGCGGCCGCGGTCAGCCGGTCGAGTGTGTTTTGCGGGGCGGGAGACTTGCTCAGCATTGTCGGACTCGGGACTTCGCTCAACGGACTTCTTTAACGGACTTGGCTTTTGACGAAATCCTTCACGATCCCCACGATGCCGCGCGACAGCAGGCTATCGAAGGCATCGACGAAATGGTCGACATGCTCGCGCTGGCAGATCAGCGGCGGCTCGAGACGGATGACGTTGCGGTTGTATTCGGTGAAGGCGACGAGCACGTCATAGTCGCGCAGCAACAGCGCGCCGACGAAGCCCGACAGCGAGCCCTTCAGCTTGTCGTCGAGGACGCTGACGATCGGACGCAGCACCATCGGTAAGGTCTGCGAGAAGTCGTGGAACTCGAGCCCGACCATAAAGCCTTTGCCGCGCACATCCTTGATGATCTTCGGGTACTTCTCCTTCAGCGCCTGCAGGCGCTGAAGCAGATAGTCGCCGGTAGTGGCGGCGTTGTCGATCAGCCCCTCATCATAGAGCACGTTGATGCCCTCGATCGCGGTGACGCAGGCCTCGCCCATGCCGCCAAAGGTGGCCATGGCATGGATCATCGCCGTCTTCGGCGTGCCATAGGCCTTCATATAGACCTCGCGCCGGGCGATCATCGCGCCGACCGCCGCCTTGCCGGCGCCGAGCGATTTCGCCAGCGCCGTCACATCGGGCACGACGCCATAATGCTCGAAGGCATAGAAGCGTCCCGAACGGCCATAGCCGCACTGCACTTCGTCCGCCACCCACAGCACGCCATACTGGTCGCACAGCGCTCGCAGCTTCTGCCAATATTGCGCCTCTGCCTGGATGATGCCGCCGCCGCCCTGGATTGTCTCAAGCACGATGACGCCGACCTCCGGGTCGGAGCGGAACAGCCGCTCGACCGCTTCGATATCGGCGAACGGAATGCGAACGGTGTTCTCAGCCATCTTGAAGTCCGCGCGGTAGAGCTGGCCATCGGTAATGCCGAGCACGCCCTTGGTCTTGCCGTGGAAGGAATTCTCGGCATAGACGATTTTTGGCCTCTTAGGCCCGGCGGCGCGCTCGGCGAGCTTCACCGCCGCTTCCATCGCTTCCGAACCCGACGAGCCCAGAAACACCATGTCGAGATCGCCGGGCGAGCATTTGGCGATGTTGTGCGCAAGGGCCGATGCATATTGCGACATGAAGGCGATGGCGATTTCCTGGCGCTTCTCCTCCTGGAATTTGCGCCGGGCCTCCAGGATGCGCGGATGGTTGTGGCCGAAGGCCAGCGAACCGAAGCCGCCGAAGAAGTCGAGAATCTTGCGGCCGTTCTGGTCGATGTAGAACATGCCTTCGGCACGCTCGATCTTGATCTTGTGGAAGCCGAGCAGCTTCATGAAATGCAGCTGGCCCGGATTGAGATGCGCCTTGAACAGGTCGGTCATGCGCGCGACATCCATCGCCTTCGCCTGCTCGACGCTGATCAGGTCGGGCTTGGCGATGGCGGTAGGCGACAACGCCGGCGCGCCGACCATGGTGCGCGCGTTCGTCTGCTCAGGCTTGGCCATGACGGTCATTTCGGAGTTCTCCTGGTCGTCCCACTTATTCGGCGGGGACATGATTGGCGGTGACGGCAAGCCCGTCTTTCTTGGCGCGGTATTCGCTGTAGGCGGCGATCAGCATGTCCTCGTCGCGATATTGCGGCACCCAGCCGAGCTGGCGCTCGGCCTTGGATACGTCGAGCACGCACTCCTCATCGGCGATCAGATATTGTTCGGGATCCATGATCGGCATGTTCATGAGATCGAGCAGGTCGAGGGTGCGCTTGACCGCCCAGCCCGGCGTCGGGATCAGCAGCGATTTCGAGCCGGCATGCTTGATCAGGTCGCCCAGCAATTTCTTCACCGGCGGCGGATTGAGGGAGCCCAGATTATAGGCCTGGTTGGGCACGCCTGCCTTCCAGGCCGCGCGGGCAGCTTCCGCGCAATCGAACACCGAGATGAACTGATAGGGGTTCTTGCCCGAGCCGATCATCGGCACAGGAAAATTCCAGTCGATCAGTTTGAACAGCTTTTCCAGGATCCCGAGCCGGCCGGGACCGATGATCAGACGCGGGCGAAACAGCGAGATCGACATGCCGCGCTTGCGCCATTGAGCGGCGAGCTCCTCGGTCTTCTGCTTCGACCAGCCATATTCGCCGAGCGGTGCGACCGGGTGCTCCTCGGTCATCGGCTGGGTGACCGTGTGGCCGTAGATCATGTCGGTGGTGTAGTGGACGAGCTTGGACGCGCCGGCCTTGTCCATCGCCTGCATGATGTGTTCGGTGCCGTGGAAATTCACCGGAAAGAAGAAGTCGTGACGCTTGGCCCGCACCTGGATCGGCGACAGCATTTTGGCCGACAGGTTGTAGACCATGTCGTCGGCCTTCAATCCGATGTTGGCCACCGAGGCCGTATCCGTGACATCGCAGGTGACGAAGCGAACGTTGCGATAGTGCGTCAGGTCGCTCTTGACGATGTCGGCAACGACAACCTCTTCACCATCGGCCACAAGCTTCGGGGCAAGATGACGGCCGACGAAGCCGTCGCCGCCGAAAATAACATGTCTCATCGAACGATCTCGCTGGTCTTGTCGGGGATGATGGAAGCGGTTTGGTCGTCATGCCCGCTCCCGCCCAAGTCTCGACCGCTTTGCGCGATCAGCACGGTGCCGATGCAGATGAAGGCGATGCCGGCAATGCGCCAGGCATTGAGGTCCTCGCGGAAGATGAAATAGGCGAAGATCGCAACCGCGACATAGGCAAGGCTGAGGAACGGATAGGCAAAGCTGAGCTCGACCTTGGACAGCACATACAGATGCGAAGCCATCGAGATGACGAAGGTGCACAGGCCGAGAAACACCCATGGGCTGAAAACGATCTGCAACAGCTTCAAAAGCGGATTGGTGCCTTCGAACGAAATCGGCCCGAGCGACATCATGCCTTGCTTCAGCATCAGCTGCGCGGCGGCATTGGTCATGACCGTGAACAGAATGAAGACGATGTATTTCATATTTTGCACCCGCCACTCGCAACGGTCCTATTACTAACCTGCAAACATTTCGTGAAGTCACGACAATGCTTTGAGTAAACCACGCAACTTACGATCTATTCACCATGACTTATTCGGATTGTACCTATTCAGCTGCCTCGACACGCCCTGGCCGGACGTTGAGCTTTTTCGCCGTCCGCAGCCAGAAACTGGACACGAACGCCGGGTCGCGCAGCGCTTCAAGCCGCTGCCAATTCGGGAAGGAGGCCGCGAAAGTATCAGCGCCCATGCGCGCATCCTTGTACGGGTTGACCGCGCCGCCGGCCGCGACCGTGATGCGGTCGAGTTCGCTGAGCAGGGCCAGCGTCCTGTCGCCGCGATTGGGGAAATCCAGCGTCAACGTGAAGCCTGGCCGCGGAAAGGACAGCAGCCCCGGCGAGCGGATCGAGCCGAAGCGCTTCAACACGGTGAGGAAAGAGCCCTGCCCGGCCCGTCGCGCCGCCTCGAGCAGCGCCGGCATG
This sequence comes from Mesorhizobium sp. LSJC269B00, assembly GCF_000502815.1. Lineage (NCBI taxonomy): Bacteria > Pseudomonadati > Pseudomonadota > Alphaproteobacteria > Hyphomicrobiales > Phyllobacteriaceae > Mesorhizobium > Mesorhizobium sp. LSJC269B00. The sequence goes on along the minus strand of NZ_AYVN01000005.1, from coordinate 22,650 downwards.
GTCTGACGCGCGACATTTTCCGGCACCACGCTCTGGTGCTGGTAGAGACCTTTCGGGCCATACAGCCGATTCCAGTCGCCGACACCATCAAGCGGAAAGAAAAAGCCCTGGTAGCCGGTTTGGCTCGGCCCCGGCGAGCGCCCCTTCTTCCACCGATAGGCGGCGTTGAAGGCGGTGAGGAACGGCCGGTTGAGCACATTGAACGGCGGCTGGAACGGCACTGAAAAACGGGAGCCGGCGCGAGACGCCGCATGCGAGCCATACTCGGCATGATTTCCTGTCAACAACAGGCCGCGCCCGCGGCCATGGCCGCCGGCAAGCTGGTCGATCCAGGCAACGGCATATTCATTGGCCTGGTCGGCGGCCTCGGCCAGTTCGAAGAATTCGCCGAGATCGGCAAACCGCGTTACCTTCTCGGCGATATCGAGCGAATGCACCCGCATCAGCCGGATCGAGGCCGACAGGATCAGGCCGGTCAGCCCCATGCCGCCGATCGTCGCCGCAAACAGCCTTGCATTGTCGGTTGCCGAGCAGGTGTAGGTCCGCCCATCCGAGCGCAGCAGGGTGAGAGACTCGACATGGCAGCCAAAGGTGCCGCGCCGGTGATGGTTCTTGCCATGGACGTCATTGGCGATCGCGCCGCCAAGGGTGACGAACTGGGTGCCTGGGACCACAGTCGGAAAGAAACCGTAAGGTGCAGTGTGCGCAATGATATCGGAGAGGAACACGCCGGCCTCCGCCTCGAGCAGGCCGATCTCGGCATTGAAGGCGCCGATGCGGTTCAGCGGCCGCATGTCCACGACCGCACCTGGCTCGTTCTGGCAGGAATCACCGTAGGAGCGGCCATTGCCATAGGCGAGCAGAGCGTTCTTTGTCGCCTTGCCGCTTCGCATCAGCGCGATGGCATCGTCGGCCGCGATGGCTCGCTTTGCGGCCGGCGTGGCGAGGCCAAAACTCCGGTACCGTTCGCCGGCCATGCCCTACCAGCCTCCCGCGACCAGAAGGGCGGCGCCGATCACCACGACGATCTGGCTTCGCCAGTCGCGAATGATGAAGATGACCGGATCGTCATTCATCTCGTTGCGGCGCGCCAGGATCCAGACCCGCATGGTCAAATACAGCACGATCGGCGCCAGCGGCCAGACCAGCCAGGGATGCGGATAGAGTTCGCGTACCGCGACGCTGTCCATGTAGAGCGCCAGCACCAGCGCCGAGGAGAAGGCCGACGCCATTCCTGCCTGGGCGACGATCTCCTGATCTTCGATGCGGTAGCCGCGACCGGCAATGCGCTCGCCCACCGGAATGGCTGCGGTGCGCAGTTCGACATAGCGCTTCACCAGCGCCAGCGACAGGAAGAAGAAAATCGAGAAGGCGAGCAGCCAGAACGAGACTTCGACCCCGGTCGCCGCAGCACCTGCCAGCACACGCACCGTGTAGAGCCCGGCCAGCGTCAGTACGTCGGCTAGGAGCATGCGCTTGAACGACAGCGAATAGGCTGTGGTCACCACCAGATAGCCGGCGAGCACGCCCAGGAACTCGATCGGCAACAGAAGCCCGGCGGCAATGCCGATCGCCAGCAGCACCGCCATCGCGCCGAGACCGAACGGGATCGACAAAGCGCCGCTGGCGAAAGGCCGGTTGCGTTTGGTCGGATGCTTGCGGTCGAGCGCAAGGTCGAAGAAATCGTTGAGAATGTAGATGGCGGAAGCCACGGCGCTGAAGGAGCCGAACGCCAGCAGGCATTGCCAGATCATGTTAATGTTGAAGTATTCATGCGACAGCACCATCGGCACCGCGATCAGCGAATTCTTCAGCCACTGATGCACCCGCAGCATCTTGACGAATGTCTTCAATGTCCTTTTCGGCGCCGGCATCCTTTCGGCGCTGTGCACGGCCTGCCAGCGCTTCGCATGGCGGTCGGGCGCCACGACGATGGCGTTGCGCGCGGCTCCGAAAACCTTGAGGTCGTGCCGGCTGTTGCCGGCATAGTCGAAACCGCCGTCGCCATAGGCGGCGATGAGCGCGTCGCGCTTGCGGCCCGAGGTCATGTTGTGGGGACCGTCGGTCGCCAGCACATAGTCGAAGACGCCCAGATGCGCGGCGATCGTGTCGGCGAACTTGCGTGGCGTACCGGTCGCCAGCACGATCTTGCGTCCGTCGCTATGGTCGGCGAGCAGCCGCTGCAGCAGCGCTTCGCGATAGGGCAGCGAGGCCGGATCGATGTCGATGCGGTCGGCAATCGCTTGTTTCAGCCGCGCCGGGCCGGCGGCCAGCCAGAACGGAACCAGGAAAACATACAGCGGATTCTTCTTGAGCAGGATGAACAGGCCTTCCCAAAGAAGATCGGTCGCAATCAGCGTGCCGTCGAGGTCGACCGCAAGCGGGATTGCGTTCTTGTCCGACCGCGCATCCATATCTTTCCTGCCCAGCTCAAAAACCCGTCGCGCCACGTTTCGGCGGCTTGGTATCCGGCATAGCGAGCAACGGCGCAACGAACGTTAAAACGTCTGGTTGCAACGGATATGCGCCGGGGTATTTCCCTCGTCATCGTTAAGCAACCGTTGCCGTAGACGAGAAAAGGCCGGGCATTGCCCGGCCTCTGCAAGAGCTGCCTGCCGACGTTACTTGATGCGGGCAACGCCACCCGAGATTTCGACCGTTTCCGAGCCGGTCAGGGCCTCGAGGTCACCATTGGGCAAGGTGACGAAACAGCCGTTAGGGCAGAATTCCACAGTTTCGCCGGCCGCCAGCGCCAGCTCCGTCTTGCCGCCGCCTTCCGTCACAATCAGCGTACGGGTCTCAGCATCCTTGTTGACCGCGCTGGCGGCAAAGGCCGAGCCACTCGCTGCGGTAAGAGCGATGGCGACGACGAGCGACTTCCACATTTTGCAATATCGGTGTTTCCACACCGCCTCTGTTGCATTTCGCAAGGCATTCTCGCCTTTGCATGTGAGCTTATATGAGATGCAAGCTGAACCGCAACTGAATGCCGCATTCATGCCGCAATTGGTTTGGGAGGGGCTTGGGGCCCTAGCTAGGATCGGGTTTGCGGGCCTTGCGACCAGTCTTGGCCAGCCGCTTCGCCTCGGCGGCGGCTCTGGCTTTCGCCTGCTCCTTCTCGGCGAACTCGACCTCGATCTTGTCGTCGTCGATCGGCCATGCGTCGGTCTTCTTGACCTTGACCTCGGCGCGCGGCGTCGAGGGGATTTCTATGTGCTCGGCGTCAAAAGCATCGAGAACGGCAAAGCGGATATCGTTCTGAACGATGGCGCCGTTCAGCACATCGGCCAGGAACACGCGGATCTCGAACTCGAGTGCTGCCGGCCCGAAATTGGTGAACAGCACGAAGGGTTCCGGGTTCTTCAGCACCAGCGCATGGCCGCGCGCAATCTCAAGCAGGACCGCGTGTACCCGCTTGACGTCGCTGCCATAGGCGACCCCGACCTTGATCTCCACACGTCCGAGCTTGTTGCGGTGCGTCCAGTTGCCGACGGCGTTGTTGATGAGGTTCGAATTGGGCAGGATCACCGATTGCCGCTGGAAGGTCTCGATTTCGGTGGCGCGCACGCTGATCTTCTTGACCGTGCCTGATGTGTCGCCGGCGACGATCCAGTCGCCGACCTTGAACGGCCGCTCGGCGAGAAGGATCAGGCCGGACACGAAGTTGGACACGACATTCTGCAGGCCAAAGCCGATACCCAGCGAGAGTGCGCCTGCAACGAGCGCCAGGTTGGAGAGATCGATGCCCGCCGCCGAGATGCCGACGAGCCCAGCGAGCGCGACGCCGGCATAGCCGACCGCCAGCCGGATCGAGTTGCGCACGCCGGTATCGACCTTGCCGCGCGCCATTACCGAGCCGTCGAGCCAGCCCTGGAACCAGCGGGTCAGGAAATAGCCTATGATGAAGACGACGATTCCGGTGAGGATGCCGGTGACCGAAATCGTCACCGAACCGACGGTGACGCCTGTCGCCAATTTATAGCCCCAGGCCTGGATATCGCCGGGCTGGAAGCCCCACATCAACAGGATCAGCGGCAGGAACACCAGCACGATCATCAGGTTGATGGCGACGCTGACGACGAGGCCGAGTTGGTCGAGCGCGGTGTCCTCATAGCTGGAATTGGTCTTCAGCCAGCGCCCGATGGACGTGCCGGCGAAACCACCCTCCTCGCCGATCTCGCGTGCCGACAGGAAGCCGATATAGGCGGTGAGCAGGATGGTGCCGGTGACCACGACCTGCAACGAGACGAAGATGGCAAGACCGATATAGCCTAACAGCGCCGCCGCAATCGTGAACAGGCCGAGCGCGACACAGGTGTAGCGCAGCCAGGCCGGCCAGGGGCGCCAGCGCCCGTCGGCATCCTTGTAAGGCTTCAGCAGCGCCATAAGGATCAGGATTACGCCCACGATGACGGTGGCGACAAAACTCCTGGCCACCGTCAGCGACAGGGGCGAGCCCATCTTGTCGTTGACGATCGACAGGAAATTGTTGATGCCGATGACGACTGCCATGGCCGTCGTCAGCCGCACCAGCCAACGCGCCGGGCCGGTCTCGACCTGGATCAGGCGCCAGTTCGGCATGCTGGGCGACAGCGCCGCATTGGTCAGGCGGTTGACACAGAACACTATGGCGATGACGGCTGCCAGAGCGTTGAGGAAAACGCCTATGTCGCCGCGCAGCACATTGTAGTAATTGTACAGGAACACCGTCGAGGCGAGGAAGGCGCTGACCGCCAGCGTCGGCAGCAAAGTCGACCAGAACGCCACCGACAGGCGGCTGAGATACGTCGGATCTTCAACCGACGCGTCGGGCTCGAAGATGCGCCCAAACAGGCGGCGCCCACCGACCAGAAGCACCACGGCCAACGCGAGCGCCATGAGGGTCGCCGCGAGCATCGCCTGGAACTTGAACTTGAAGGCAAAGCTCAGCCAGGACGACACCGCCCTGTAAAAATTGGCGTATTCGTCCCTGGCGTCGGAAAACACTTGCGGGCTCAGTGCATCGGCCAGCACGTAACGCTTGGTCAGCCCGCTGCGAAACAGCTCGCTGCGCATATTGCCGATCTTCTCGATCAGCGCATTGATGCGGATCGACAGGTTCTGCGCGCCGGCGATGACGGCGTTGATCTCCGCCTTTTCCGACGCCAGCGCCTGGCGCTCGCCGGTCACGATATCCGGTTCAGGCGGCTGTCCGGCAGCCGGGGGCGCACCAAGCTGCTCAAGCCTCGAATTGATCTCCCCCAGCCGGGACCGGAACGCCAGCGCGCTGTTCAGCGCAGCGCGCGACAGCTCTTCCAGCTGCAGGCGGATCTCGACGAGGGTGGTGTCGTCGACGCCGTCCTCCTGGACTTTCTTCTCCAGAGCGTCGGTTTTCGTCGTCAAACCCTGCAGGATTTTCTGCTGGTCGGCGACCAGCCCGGCAGGCGCCTGGCCCAGCCCCTGCGCCATCGCGCCGAACGAATGCGGCGCCAAGGCAACGAGCGCGAGGACCAGGATCAGGCGAAAGAAGCGAAAAGACATAATGGTGGCGACTCAAAGGGCGGCAAAGGCCGCTTCTAAAGCGGTCCTTGATAGAGACGCTCATCCCGTGGGGCAAGTCGTGGCGAAGTCATGACAGTTGGGCGCCTTGCGGGAGTCGGCCAGTCGAAAAGCCATGGCGCAATCTTGGCTTTGCGCACGCCGCCTGCTCTATAATCTGCCGCATCGCACCCGAGCCGGATGGCTTCAGGTCTGTTGGACCTGAAATCATCCGGCTCTAAAAATCAAAGATATAGAGCATGATGTCGTCCGAAAACCGCTTCACACTTTTCGGCATCATGCTCTAGGGATGACATGAAGAATGGCGGAATATTCAGCCCTTTCGCTTCTCACGAACGCGCTCAAGGGAAACAAGGACTGGAAGCCGGCCTGGCGCAAGCCCGAGCCCAAGGCCTCCTATGATGTCATTATCATCGGCGGTGGCGGCCATGGCCTGTCGACGGCGTACTATCTGGCCAAGGAGCACGGCATCTCCAATGTCGCGGTGCTGGAAAAGGGCTGGCTGGGTTCCGGCAATGTCGGCCGCAACACCACGGCGGTGCGTTCCAACTACCTCCTGCCCTCCAACACCCGCTTCTACGAACATTCGATGAAGATGTGGGAGAACCTGTCGCACGACCTCAACTACAACGTCATGTTCTCGCAGCGCGGCTGCCTGAACCTGGCTCACACGCCGGCCCAGTTCGACGACTTGGCCAGGCGCGGCAACGCCATGCGCCATCTCGGCGTCGATGCCGAGCTGATGAGCACCGCCGAGATCGCGCGCCTGGTCCCGGCGCTGGACATGTCGTCCTCGGCGCGCTTTCCGATCGTCGGCGGCCTGATGCAGCCGCGCGCCGGCACCGCCCGTCACGATGCGGTGGCCTGGGGCTATGCCCGCGGCGCCGACCGCCGCGGCGTCGACATCGTCGAGAATTGCGAGGTCACCGGCTTCCTGCGCGACGGCGACCGCATCACCGGCGTGCAGACGACGCGCGGAGAGATCCGCGGCAAGAAAGTTGCCGTGGCCGTTGCCGGCAGCACCGGACGGGTAATGCAGCTTGCCGGCATCGACAGGATGCCGATCGAGAGCCATGTGCTGCAGGCCTTCGTCACCGAATCGCTGAAACCTTTCGTCGACACGGTGCTGACCTTCGGCATGGGTCATTTCTACATGTCGCAGTCCGACAAGGGCGGCCTCGTCTACGGCGGTGACATCGACGGCTACAACAGCTACGCTCAGCGCGGCAACCTGCCCATCGTCGATGAGGTGATGAGCGAGATGCTGGCGCTGTTTCCCGGCCTTGCGCGTGTACGCATGCTGCGCTCCTGGGGCGGCGTCTGCGACATGTCGATGGACGGTTCGCCGATCATCACCACCGGCCCGCTGCCCGGCATGTATCTCAACTGCGGCTGGTGCTATGGGGGCTTCAAGGCCACGCCGGCCTCGGGCTGGTGCTTCGCATACACCATCGCCAAGGACGAACCGCACGCGTTCAACGCGCCGTTCACGCTCGACCGTTTTTATCGCGGCCTGGTGATTGACGACAAGGGCCAGGGCGCAACGCCCCGGCTGCATTAGGGTTCAAACAAATGCTTATCACTTGTCCCTATTGCGGCCCGCGCGACGTCATCGAGTTCACCTATCAGGGCGACGGCAACCGCGAGCGCCCGCAGCCCGCCTCGCAGGACCTCGACGCCTGGAACGCCTATGTCTACGATCGGCTGAACCCGGCCGGCGACCACAATGAGATCTGGCAGCATTCGGGCGGCTGCCGCACCCATCTGAGGATGGTGCGCAACACGGTCACGCATGAGATTTCCAGCACCGGTTTCGCCCGCGGCGACCACAATGCCGCCGCCCGGCACAAGGCCGGAGGCAAGTCGTGAGCCTGCGCCGCACCGAGACCGGCGGCCGCGTCGACCGCATGCGCACCATCCGCTTCACCTTCGACGGCACGCCCTACACCGGCCATGGCGGCGACACGCTGGCCTCGGCGCTGCTTGCCAACGGCGTCACGCTTTTCGGCCGCTCGTTCAAATACCACCGCCCGCGCGGCCTGCTCTCGGCCGGCGTCGAGGAACCGAACGCGCTGGTGACGGTGCTGCGCGGCGAAGTGCGCGAGCCCAACATCGCCGCAACCATGGTCGAGATCTATGACGGGCTGGTGGCCGTCAGCCAGAACCGCTTTCCCTCGCTCGCCTGGGACGTCAACGCCATCAACCAGCTCGGCGGCAAGCTCCTGGCCGCCGGCTTCTACTACAAGACCTTCATGGGTCCGGTCTTCGGCCCGCTGAAGGGCACCAGATTCTGGATGTTCTGCGAGCATTTCATCCGCCGCGCCGCCGGCCTGGGCCGCGCCGGTATTGCCGCCGACACCTCGCGCTACGAGCGCATGAACGCGTTTTGCGACGTGCTGGTGGTCGGCTCCGGCCCGTCCGGCCTGTCAGCCGCCAAGGCCGCTGCCGACCAGGGCGCTCGCGTCATCCTGGCCGAGCTCGAACCGCGTTTCGGCGGCTCGGCCAACTGGTCCGGCGAGGCCATCGACGGCGCGCCGGCCGCCGACTGGGCGGCGCGCGCCGTCAGCCAGCTCGAAGGCCATGACACGGTCCGCCTGCTGCCGCGCACCACGGTGTGGGGCTATTATGACGGCAACACGCTAGCCGCGCTCGAGCGCGTCACCGACCACAAGGAAACGCCCGGCAAGGGCGAGCCGCGCCATCGCTACTGGGCGATCCGCGCCAAGACGGTGGTGCTGGCCACCGGCTCTTTCGAGCGGCCGCTTGTGTTCCCCGGCAATGACCGGCCGGGCGTCATGCTGGCGCATGCCGCCGAGCGCTATGCTAACGATTATGGCGTGCTGCCCGGCGACAGGATCGCGCTGTTCACCAACAATGACAGCGCCTATCGCTCGGCGCTGGCGCTGAGGAAGGCCGGGGCGGCTATTGTCGCCATCGTCGATGTGCGCCCCGAGCTTTCGGCCGAAATGCGCAGCCTCGCCACCGAGGCCGAAGCCGAAATCCTCTCCGGCCATGCCGTGGTCGCCACCGAAGGCGGCAAGGCGCTCTCCGGCCTCAAGGTGCAGCGCTTCGACATGACCTCGGGCGCGCTCAGCGGTGACGCCCGCAGCATCCACGCCGATAGCCTGCTGATGTCGGGCGGCTGGTCGCCGACCATCCACCTCGCCAGCCAGGCTGGCGCGAGAGCCGAGTGGAATCCTGCCCGCCAGGCCTTCCTGCCGCCAAAGCAAACGCAACAGCGCTGGCCAAATCAGCAATGGATTGGTGCGGGTGCTTTCAACGGCAGCTTCTCGACCATCGAAGCGATCACTGAGGGCCGCGCAGCCGGCCTGTCCGCAGCGGGCGGAGCGGCTGCGCCGGCAGCCTTGCCGGATGTCGAAGCAGCCCCGGGAAACCCAGATCCGGCCCCGGTGTTCGAGATCAAGGCGAAAGGCAAAAGCTTCGTCGACTTCCAGCATGATGTCACCGCCGAGGACGTGCGGCTGGCGCATCGCGAAGGCTTCGTCTCGGTCGAGCACCTGAAGCGCTACACCACGCTCGGCATGGCGACGGACCAGGGCAAGAATTCCAACGTGCCGGGTCTCGCCATCATGGCCGAGGCGCTGGGCAAACCGATCCCCGAAGTCGGCGCGACCCGCTTCCGCCCGCCCTATTCGGCGGTCTCCATCGGCTCGCTCGCGGCCGAGCGCTTCGGCGATCTGAAACCCGAGCGCCTGACGCCCATGCATGACTGGCACCTCGCCAATGGCGCAACGATGTATTCCGCTGGCCTCTGGTATCGACCAATGATCTACGGCCTTGCCGGCGAGACGGTCGAGCAGGCCTATGTCCGCGAAGCCAGGGCGACGCGCGAAAGCGCCGGCATTGTCGACGTCTCGACGCTGGGCAAGATCGCCGTGCAGGGACCGGACGCCGGTGAATTCCTCGACCGCGTCTACACCAACATGTTTTCCACCCTCCCCGTCGGCAAGGCCCGCTACGGCCTGATGCTGCGCGAGGATGGGCTGGCCTTCGACGACGGCACCACATGGCGGCTTGGCGAACAGGATTTCCTGATGACGACCACCACGGCCAACGCCGGCAAGGTGATGCAGCATCTGGAATATTTCCTCGACGTCATCTGGCCGGAACTCAAAGTGCATGTCACCTCGGCAACCGACGAATGGGCGGGCGCGGCCATCGGCGGGCCGAAGGCGCGGGCCATCCTCGCCGCCTGTGTCACGGGCACCGCCGTCGACAACACAGCCCTGCCCTTCATGGGCATCGTGCGCGGTGAGATATCAGGCGTGCCGGTGATGATTTGCCGGCTGTCCTTCTCTGGAGAAATGGCCTTCGAGATCTATTCCGGCGCCGGCTACGGCACCCATGTCTGGCAAGCCCTTGTCGAAGCCGGCAAGCCGTTCGGCCTGGTCACCTACGGGCTGGAGGCGTTGGGCACGATGCGCATCGAAAAGGGCCATGTCACCGGCGCGGAGATCGACGGCCGCGCCACGGCGCGCGACCTGCATCTCGACTGGATGCTGTCGAAGAAGAAGCCGTTCATCGGCTCGGCGATGATGGACCGCGAAGGCCTGATCGCGGCCGAGCGGCTGCAGCTGGTCGGCCTCGTCTCGCTCGACAACCGGCCGTTCAATGGCGGCGCCCACCTCGTCGAGGAACTGGACGAAGCCAATCCGCACGATTCCATCGGCCACATCACCGCCTGCTGCTATTCGCCGGCGCTGGGCAAGCACATCGCGCTGGCCCTGGTCGAAGGCGGCAAGGCGCGCCATGGCACCCGCGCGTTTGTCTCCGATCCGCTGCGCAACCGGTTCGGGCCGGTCGAAATCGTCTCCAACCATTTCTACGACCCGGACGGGAGCCGCATGCATGGCTGAGCGCCAATCAACCGAACGCCAATCACCCGAGCGCCTCTCGCCGCTCGAGCCGGTGTTCCATCGGGGTTCGCACGGCAATTTCGAGCATGGCGTCGATGTCATCCTGACCGAAATCAGGCCAGGCTCGATCCTGCAACTGGCCGCATGGCCGGGCGCGGAAAAGCAGCTGATCGAGGCGATCGGCAAGGTCACCGGGCTCGCTTTGCCCGACGGTGCCGGCGGCGGTCTCGCCAAGTTCGGCAAGGCCGTGTTCGGTTTCGCGCCTGGAAAATTCACGGTCGTCGACGATGCCGAGGGCCTGGCGGCGCGTTTTGCCGGGGACGTAACCCCGGCAATCGGCACGATCACCGACCTGTCGCATGGCCGCACCGCTATCCGCATCGCCGGCCCTAAGGCCGAATGGGTGCTGGCGAAATTCTTCGCCATCGACTTTGCGCTGCCCGCCTTCCCCATAGGCTCCGGCCGTTCGACCACCCATCACGACGTCTTTGCGCAGATCCAGCGCACCGGCGCCGACCAGTTCGACATCTATGTCTTCCGCTCCTTCGCCCGCTCGTTCTGGAAGGCGCTCTGCCATGCCAGCGAGGAGGTCGGCTACGAGGTTCAGTAGGGCCGACAGCCGTTCTGGCCTCAAGGCCAGCCGGTTCTGCCGCTAGAGAATGCTCCAATGGAAGCCCATGGTGGGGAACGTGGCCCAACCGGCCCAGGGGATTAAAAAGATCACGTCTCATAGTCGGCATCGTCGTTTGGTTCGAACATCCCCATGACCGCAGAACTATCCGCCGGCGCCACGGATCGCGCCGATGTGTCGGCTAGAGCCTTGCTCCTGCTGCCGCTGACGGTCGCCTGCGGCGTGTTCATGACCAGCCTCGACCAGAATGTCGTGGTCACCGCCCTGCCCGGTATCAGCGACAGCCTCGGCCGGCCGCCGAGCCAGCTCGGTCTGTTGATCACCGTCTATGTCGCCAGCCTGATCATCTCGATGCCGCTCGGCGGCTGGGCCGCCGACCGCTTCGGCCTGCGCAACGTTTACTGCTTCGCCTTGCTGGTGTTCGCCGCGTCATCGGCGCTGTGCGGATTGTCCAACGACATCTGGACGCTGGTCGGCGCCCGCGCGCTGCAAGGCTTCGGCGGCGCCTTGATGGGGACGCTCGGCCAGGTCGTCATCCTGTCGACCTTCCCGCGCAGCCGCACGCTGAAGATCAACATGTATATTTCGCTGGCCGGCCAGTCCGGACCGCTGGTCGGCCCGCTGGTCGGCGGCGCCCTGACGACTTATATCTCCTGGCGCTGGATCTTCTTCTTCAACGTGCCGTTCGCGCTGGCGGCGGCCGTTCTTGCCGCCTCGCTGTTTCCGACTGTTACCAAACCGGTGCGCACGCCGTTCGATTTCCCGGGCTTCCTGCTGGTCGGCAGCGGCATGGTCCTGCTGGTCTTCGGCATGGATTCGCTTGCGGCGAAAGACGCCGCCGGCAGCATGATCGCGGCCGAGCTGACGCTGGCGATCGTCATCCTGACGCTTGCCTCCTTCCACTGCCTGCGCGCCTGCAACCCTTTGCTTGACCTGAAACTCCTGCGCATCCGCACCTTTCGCATCTCCTTCCTCACAGGCGGCGGACTGGACACGATCGGCCTCAGCTCGGTCGTCTTCCTGCTGCCGCTGATGTTCCAGCTCGGCTTTGGCATGAGCGCGGTGCAGGCGGGATCGCTGACTTTCGTTGCCGCAATCGGCTCGCTGATCATGCGTGTGTTCATGCCGCGCCTGCTCAACCGCTTCGGCTTTCGCCGTGTGCTGGTTGTCAACACGCCGATCGTTGCCGCCATGGTTGCGGGCTTCGCCTTGATAGAGGCAACAACGCCCGTCTGGATCGTGCTTGCCTATATCTTCGCCTTCGGTGTCCTGCGCTCGGCGCAATGGGCTTCGACCGGCAATCTCGCCTATTCCGACATCGCGCCCGACCAGCTCGCCCGCTTCAGCGCGCTCTACTACATACTGTGGCAGTTGGGGGTGGCGATCAGCGTCGGCCTGGCGGCGGCGCTGTTGTCGTTCCTGGCTGGCGGCAGGCCGGCGGTGACCAACGATTTCCGCATCCTGTCGTGGTCGAGGGCGTCATCACTTTGTGCGCGCTGTTCGCCTATCTCAGACTGACACCGCAGGACGGCGCCCATGTCAGCGGCCATGGCGCGCAGATGAACGTGGAATAAGGCCCCGGTAGCCGAGGCCTAGCCGCTGAACGTCACCCACTCTTCCAGCGGCACGCGGTCGGTGCGGAAGTCGTTTTCGGGTTTCGACGTATCCTCGAGGCCGAGCGCCATGCCGCAGACGACGATCTCCTCGTCGGGGATGTTGAGCACCGGCCGGATCTGCCGGTGATAGGGCGCGAAGGCGGCCTGCGGGCAGGTGTGCAGGCCCCTGCCTCGCGCCGCCACCATGATGTTCTGCAGGAACATTCCGTAGTCGATCCACGAGCCCTGGTTCAGCCGCCGGTCGATGGTGAAGATCATGCCGACCGGCGCGTCGAAGAAGACGAAGTTGCGGTCGTGCTGGGCGCGCATCTTGTCGACCTCGCGGCGGCCGATGCCGAGTGCCCCATAGAGCCCGAAACCGTTGGCGCGGCGGCGGGTGAGATACGGCTCGAAGAACTGGGTGGGGTAATAGCGATACTCGTCCCAATCGGCCTTTTCGGCCCGGATACCGGAATTCAGGATGGCATCGGTGATCTGCTGCTTGACCTCGCCCTTGACGACATAGACCCGCCAGGGCTGCATATTGGTGCCCGAAGGCGCGCGCGCGGCGACGCCAAGAATGGCTCGGATCGTCTCGTCATCGACCATGTCGGGCAGGAAGGCGCGCACTGAACGGCGCGAGATGATCGCCTCGTCGACAACAGCCGCGTTATGCGCTGCCAGGCCGTTTTTTTCCAGCATGGGCCGTCCCTTTGCGCACACTTCGAAAGCCGAACCGGCTATCGGAGAAGACCTTGCGCAGATTTCAATCCTTGGTCGCCGACCCGCATTCCCACACCCGCCGCTCGTGCCAGAGCCTTTGCATGAACCGCCAAAATCGCGCAAGCAAATCTTGTGTGTCCATGAAAATTCGCTTGATTTTTTCACGGACATGAGCTCTCATGAAATTCATTTCCAGTTTTTCATCAAGTGAGCGTTTTGCCCCCAGCTATCTCCAAAACATTGCAGGGACCTGACGAGCGCCTGCTGGCGAGCGACATCCGTGCGCTGCGCAAGGCGCGTGGGCTGACGCTGGCTGAGATCGCGCTGAAGCTTGGCCGCTCTGTCGGCTGGGTCAGCCAGGTCGAGCGCGGCCTGTCGATTCCTTCGCTCGGCGACCTCAGGGCCTTCGCCGAATTATTCGGCGTGCCGCTCAGCCTGTTCTTCAGCCACGACGTGCCTATCGAGAAGGAGCGCGGCGTCATCGTGCGCGCCGGCAGCCGGCGCACGCTTGGCACAAGCGAATCCGGCCTGGTGGAGGAGCTTCTGTCGCCCGATCTCGGCGGTAGTTTCGAGATGGTGCGTTCGATCTTCGCGCCGGGCGCCGAGATGAAGAGCGAGCAGCTGCGGCCGACCGAGGAAGCCGGCTACATCGCCTCTGGCGTTTTCGAGATCGAGATCGCGGGCGTCTGGCACCGTCTTGTCGAAGGCGATTCCTTCCGCTTCGAGCGCAAGCCATACCGCTGGCGCAATCCCGGCAGCGAGCCGGCCGTGGTCATCTGGGTGGTTTCGCCGCCTGTTTATTGAATGCATGTCGCCCAAAAGTGTGCAGCGGTTTTGGGACAACGACATGCATCAAGCAAAAAATAGAAGCGCAGCGCGCTTCAGGTTTGGGAGAAGAATATGGCCGGTTTGCCGACCACGGCACGCGTGGTGATCATCGGAGGCGGTGTCGTCGGCACCTCCTCGCTCTACCACCTTTGCGAGGCGGGCTGGACCGATTGCGTGCTGCTTGAAAAGAACGAGCTGACATCGGGCTCGACCTGGCATGCCGCCGGCAATGTGCCGACCTTCTCGTCGTCCTGGTCGCTGATGAACATGCAGCGCTATTCGACCGAGCTCTATCGCGGCTTGGCTGATGCCGTCGACTATCCCATGAACTACCACATTACCGGCTCGCTGCGGCTCGCCCACACCAAGGAGCGCATGCAGGAGTTCCAGCGCGCCAAGGGCATGGGCCGCTACCAGGGCATGGACATCGACATTGTCGGCCCTGATGAGATCAAGCGCCGCTATCCCTTCATCGAGACGCATGAATTGAAAGGCGCGCTCTATGATCCAAACGACGGCGACATCGACCCCGCGCAGCTGACGCAGGCACTTGCCAAGGGTGCGCGCGACATGGGGGCAAAGATCATCCGCTTCTGCCCGACCACGGGCGTGCGCCGTGAGAACGACGAATGGGTGGTTGTCACCCCGCAAGGCGAAATCCGCTGCGAGATCGTCGTCAATGCCGCCGGCTACCGTGCCGCCGAAGTCGGCAAAATGTTCGGCCGCGACGTCCCGATGATGGTGATGAGCCATCAGTACATCTTGTTCGAGGAGATACCCGAACTGGTGGCGTGGTCGAAGGAGCAGGGCAAGAAGCTGCCGCTGCTGCGCGACGTCGACACCTCCTACTATCTGCGCCAGGAAAAGAACGGCATGAATCTCGGCCCCTATGAGCGCAATTGCCGCGCGCATTGGGCGACCCACAACGACCCGATGCCGGAGGATTTTTCCTTCCAGCTCTTCCCCGACGATCTCGACCGTCTCGAGCACTACCTTGCCGATGCCGTAGCCCGCGTGCCGATTCTCGGCACTGCCGGCTTGTCCAAGGTGATCAACGGGCCGATCCCTTACGCGCCGGACGGCAATCCGCTGATCGGTCCGATGCCCGGCGTTCCCAACGCGTTCGAGGCCTGTGTCTTCACCTTCGGCATCGCCCAGGGCGGCGGCGCCGGCAAGGTGCTGGCCGAATGGGTGACGCAGGGCCAGACCGAATGGGACATGTGGTCTTGCGATCCGCGCCGGTTCACCAGCTTTGCGGCCGCCCCCGACTATAGCGTCGCCAAGGGCATGGAGATCTACGGCAACGAATACGCCATCCAGTTCCCGCGCCATGCCTGGCCGGCCGGGCGCGACCGCAAGCTGTCGCCGATCCACGATCGCATCAAGGCGCTCGGCGCCCAGTTCGACGCCTATAATGGCTGGGAGCGTGCCACCTGGTATGCGCAACGCGGTGACGACACGTCGGAAGAAGCAACACTCACCTTCCGCCGCGACGGGCCGTGGCAGCACCGCGTGCGCGAAGAATGCCTGGCGGTGCGCGACGCCGCCGGCATTCTGGACCTGCCCGGCTTCTCGCGCTTCAACCTCGAAGGTCCTGGCGCAGCCGAATGGCTGGCGCTGCAGGTCACCGGCCTGGTGCCCAAGCCCGGCCGCATCGGCCTCGCCTATTTCGCCGACGACAAGGGCCGCATCGTCACCGAGATGTCGGTGGTGCGCCATGGCGAAGAGCAGATGACGCTGATCACCGCGGCGGTAGCGCAGTGGCACGATTTCGAATGGCTGAAGTCGCGCCTGCCGAAGGACGCAGCTTTCACCCTCACCGACAGGACCGAAGACTATTCGACGCAAATCCTCGCCGGCCCCAATTCGCGCAAGATCCTGGCCGAGGTCTGTGGCGCGGATCTCTCGCTGCCCTGGCTGACGCATCAGGAAACCACCATCGCCGGCCGCTGGGCGAAGCTGGTGCGGGTATCCTTCGCCGGCGAACTCGGCTGGGAAATCCACACCAAGGTGGGAGACACCGCCGCCATCTTCGACGCCGTCTGGACGGCGGGACAAAAACACGGTCTGAAACCGTTCGGCATGTATGCGCTGGATTCGCTGCGCCTCGAAAAGGGCTACCGGACCTGGAAGGGCGACCTGTCGACCGACTATACGGTCCTGCAGGGCGGGCTCGAGCGCTTCGTAAAATGGGACAAGCCCGACTTCCGCGGCAAGGCAGCCCTGCAGAACGAAAAGCAGCAAGGCGTAAAGAAGCGCTTCGTCACGCTGGTGGTCGAAAACCCCGGCGATTGCGACGCGCCGTCGGTGTCGACGCTCTGGCATGACGGCAAGATCGTCGGCGAGACGACGTCCGGCGGCTGGGGGCATCGCATCGACAAATCGATCGCGCTCGGCATGCTGCGCGCCGACCTGGCTGAACCCAATACCGCGATCGAGATTGAAATTTTTGGCGATCGTTTCAAGGCGGTCGTGCAGAAAGACGAGCCGCTGTGGGATCCGAAAAACGAAAGATTGAGAGCATGAAGAAAGTCATTCTCACCGATGGCGGCATGGGCCAGGAACTGGTCCGCCGCAGCAGCTCCGAGCCGACGCCGCTCTGGTCGGCCAGGGTGCTGATCGACGAGCCGGATCTGGTGCGTGGCCTGCATGCCGAATTCATCCGGGCCGGCGCTCGCGTCATCACCATCAACACCTATTCGGCGACGCCGGAGCGGCTCGCGCGGGAAGGAGCAGAAGACCTCTTCAGGCCCTTGCAGAAGCGCGGCATCGAATTGGCAAGACAGGCACGCGAGGAGGCAGGCGATGCAGCGATCGCCGGCTGCCTGTCACCGCTGTTCGGCAGCTATGCGCCGGCGCTGACCATATCGTTCGAGGAGACGCTGGAAATCTATCGCCGCATCGTCGCCGAGCAGGCCGATGGCGTCGACCTGTTCCTGTGCGAGACCATGGCCTCAGCCGAGGAAGGCCGTGCGGCCGTTACCGCTGCGTCGGAAAGCGGCAAACCTGTCTGGGTGTCTTGGACGCTCGCCGATCACGGCGCGCCGCGGCTGCGCAGCGGCGAAACAATAGCGGCAGCGGCGGACGCCCTCGACGGCCTGACGGTTGCAGCGCGCCTGGTGAATTGCTGCCGGCCAGAAGCGATCGCCGCGGCACTGCCCGAATTGATTGCTCTCGGCGGCCCGGTCGGCGCCTATGCCAATGGCTTCACCTCTGTCGAAGCGCTCAAGCATGGCGGAACGGTCGAAGTGCTGCACGCACGCCACGACCTTGATCCGGATGCCTATGCCGACCAGGCGCTCGGCTGGGTCGCCGCTGGCGCCACCATCGTCGGCGGCTGCTGCGAAGTCGGCCCTGCCCACATCGCCGCGTTGCGCGATCAGCTCGAACAGGCCGGCCACGAAATCTCGGGAGTATCCTGATGCCCAGACCCTCATCGCGCATTTCCGGCATCGTGCCTTCGGGCAAGGATGGCTGGGAGGTCCACACCGAGGCATGGGCCCGCAAGGAGGCCGGCCAGGACATCATCATGCTGTCGGTCGGCGACCATGATTTCGATACGCCGAGCCAGACGATCGAAGCCTGCGTGACGGCGGTTCGCGGCAGCAACCACCACTACACCCCGCTTCCCGGCGTTCCGCGCCTGCGCAGGGCGATGGCGGCGGCCTCGACCGCTTGCACCGGGGTCGAGACGGCACCTGACCAAGTCATCGCCACGCCGGGCGGCCAGGCTGCCCTTTACGCGGCCGTGCAGGCCGTTCTCGACCAGGGCGACCACGCTATCGTGGTGGCGCCCTACTACGCGACTTATCCCAACACGTTCAGCGCCGCCGGCGCCAGCTTCACCGTCGTCGAGACGCCGGCCGAGGACGGTTTCCAGCCGCACGCCGAGATGATCCGCGCGGCGCTCAAGCCCAACACGCGCGCCATTTTGATCAACACGCCGAACAACCCGACCGGCGCCGTCTATTCGCGTGAGCGTCTGGAAGAGCTGGCCGAGATCTGCCGCGAGCACGATCTCTGGCTGCTGTCGGACGAGGTCTACTGGACGCTCGGCGGCGGCGAGCACATCTCGCCGCGCGGCCTGCCCGGCATGGCCGAGCGCACGCTGGTCATCAATTCGATGTCCAAGAGCCACGGCATGACCGGCTGGCGCATGGGCTGGCTGACCGGCCCGACGCAGATGATCACGCTGTTGACCAATCTCAATCTGGTGACGACCTACGGCCTGCCGGCCTTCATCTCGATCGCCTGCGCCGAGGCGCTGGAGAACTGCTTTGGCGTCAAGGAGATCGCCGAACGCTATGCGGCGCGCCGCACCGTCCTGCTCGACGCCGTGCGCGGCATGAACAATGTCAGCGTGCACGGCTCGGAGGGCGGCATGTATGTCATGCTCGACATCTCCGCCGTCGAGCCCGACGACGAGAAATTCGCCTGGGCCTTTCTCGACCAGGAGAGTGTCGGCGTCATGCCGGGTTCCAGCTTCGGCAAGGCCGCTGCCGGCCACATCCGCATCAGCCTCTGCCAACCGGAACCGGTGCTTCAGGAAGCCGCAAAACGCCTGCGCCGCTTCGCATCCGGCTATCGCCGCGAGGCCGCATGACCAGAAGCATTCCCATCAAGGCCCGCGCGGTTATTATCGGCGGCGGTGTCTCCGGCTGTTCGGTCGCCTACCACCTGGCCAAGCTCGGCTGGACCGACATCGTGCTGCTGGAACGCAAGCAGCTGACCTCGGGAACGACCTGGCACGCCGCCGGCCTGATCGGCCAGCTGCGCGGCTCGCAGAACATGACGCGGCTGGCGAAATATTCGGCCGACCTCTACGTCAAGCTGGAGGCCGAGACCGAAGTCGGCACCGGCATGCGCCAGGTCGGCTCGATCACCGTGGCGCTGACCGAGGAGCGCAAGCACGAGATTTACCGTCAGGCCTCGCTCGCCCGCGCCTTCGATGTCGATGTGCGCGAGATTTCGCCTGGTGAAGTCAAGGAGATGTACCCGCATCTCAACGTGTCCGATGTGGTCGGCGCCGTGCATCTGCCGCTCGACGGCCAATGCGATCCGGCCAACATCGCCATGGCGCTGGCCAAGGGCGCCCGCCAGCGCGGCGCCACAGTCGTCGAGAATGTGAAGGTCACCAAGGTCCACACCAAGGCCGGTCGCGTCGCCGGCGTGTCGTGGGCGCAAGGCGACGACCAGGGCACGATCGAGGCCGACATCGTCGTCAACTGCGCCGGCATGTGGGCGCGCGAACTCGGCGCCCAGAACGGCGTCACCATCCCGCTGCATGCCTGCGAGCATTTTTATCTCGTCACCGAGCCGATCCCCGGCCTTGGCCGGCTGCCGGTGCTGCGCGTTCCCGATGAATGCGCCTACTACAAGGAAGACGCCGGCAAGATGATGCTCGGCGCCTTCGAGCCGGTGGCCAAGCCCTGGGGCATGGACGGCATAAGCGAGGATTTCTGCTTCGACCAGTTGCCGGAGGACATGGAGCATTTCGAGCCGATCCTCGAAATGGGCGTCAACCGCATGCCGATGCTGGCAACCGCCGGCATTCACACCTTCTTCAACGGCCCCGAAAGCTTTACCCCCGACGACCGCTATTATCTCGGCGAGGCCCCGGAACTCCGTGGCTACTGGATGGCGACCGGCTACAATTCCATCGGCATCGTCTCGTCCGGCGGCGCCGGCATGGCGCTGGCGCAGTGGATCAATGACGGCGAAGCGCCCTTCGACCTCTGGGAAGTCGACATCCGCCGCGCCCAGCCATTCCAGAAGAACCGTAGGTATCTCAAGGAGCGTGTCTCCGAAACACTCGGCCTGCTCTATGCCGACCATTTCCCCTACCGGCAGATGGCAACGTCCAGGAATGTCAGGCGCTCGCCCCTGCACGAACAGCTGAAGGCGCGCGGCGCCGTGTTCGGCGAAGTCGCCGGCTGGGAGCGCGCCAACTGGTTCGCCCGCGAGGGACAGGAGCGCGAATACCGCTATTCCTGGAAGCGGCAGAACTGGTTCGACAACCAGCGCGAGGAGCACCTGGCGGTCCGCAACAAGGTCGCCCTGTTCGACATGACCTCGTTCGGCAAGATCCGTGTCGAAGGCCGCGATGCCTGCGCGTTCCTGCAAAGGCTCTGCGCCAACGACATGGACGTGGCGCCGGGCAAGATCGTCTACACTCAGATGCTCAACCAGCGCGGCGGCATCGAGAGCGATCTTACCGTGTCGCGGCTGTCGGACACGGCCTATTTCCTCGTCGTACCGGGCGCGACGCTGCAACGCGACCTCGCCTGGCTGCGCCGGCATGTCGGCGATGAATTCGTAGTCATCACCGATGTCACGGCAGCTGAGGCCGTGCTCTGCCTGATGGGTCCGGATGCGCGAAAACTGATCCAGAAGGTCAGCCCTAATGATTTTTCCAATGAGAACAATCCGTTCGGCACCTTCCAGGAGATCGAGATCGGCATGGGCCTCGCCCGCGCGCACCGCGTCACCTATGTCGGCGAACTCGGCTGGGAACTTTATGTCTCGACCGACCAGGCGGCCCATGTCTTCGAGGCGATCGATGAGGCGGGGGCGGATGTCGGCCTGCAACTTTGCGGCCTGCATACGCTGGATTCCTGCCGCATCGAAAAGGCGTTTCGGCATTTCGGCCACGACATCACCGACGAGGACAATGTGCTGGAGGCCGGCCTCGGCTTTGCGGTCAAAACCGCCAAGGGCGAGTTCATCGGCCGCGATGCGGTGCTGAAGAAAAAAGAAGCCGGCCTGTCGCGCCGGCTGGTGCAGTTCCGGCTGAAGGACCCGCAGCCTCTGCTCTTCCACAACGAGGCGATCCTTCGCGACGGCAAGATCGTCGGCCCGATCACATCGGGCAACTACGGCCACCATCTCGGCGGCGCGATCGGGCTGGGCTATGTGCCCTGCCAGGGCGAGAGCGAGGCGGATCTGCTGGCCTCGTCCTACGAGATCGAGATCGCCGGCGAGCGCTTTCCGGCGGAAGCATCGCTGAAACCGATGTACGATCCCAAGGCGGAACGGACGAGGATGTAGCACCTTTTTACCCTCACCTTGTGGGGAGGGTCGGCTCGCAGTCGGAGCGAAGCGGCTTTTCCGAAGCGGGTGGGGGGGTGCGCCCTACGAGACCCCCCACCCCGCTTCGGAAAAGCCGCCTTGCGGCATTTGCTGCGCGACCCTCCCCACAAGGGGGAGGGTGAAGAAGCTCAAAACCGCTCCAGCTTCGCCAGCACCTTCACCAGAAACGCCGCCCTCGTCCTTGGCGTGGAGGCGTCCATCAGGTAGTGCGCCAGGAAAAACGTCCGGCAGCGGCGGGCGCACAGCGCGCGCATACCGCGCAGCAAGGTCTTGCGGCCGGGCTGGCCGACGACGACGCTCCACCAGGTCGGCGCGCCGCAGGTGGTGATGACGCCGACCCTGGTGACATGTGTCATCAGCGACGTGATGCGCCCCTTGCCCAGCTTGAAGGCGACACCGGTCGCCCAGACCCGATCGAGCCAGCCCTTCAGCATGGCCGGCAGCCCGTACCACCAGGTCGGATAGATGAACAGGATCGCCTCAGCCCAGGCGAGATGCTCGAAATGCGGTTTTAGGGCCGGATCCTCCGGCGCCCGCTCATTGTAGGCGCGTCGCTCTTCGCAGCCCATCACCGGATCGAATTTCTCCGCATAGAGGTCGAGCAGCCGCACCTCCCAGCCGCGTGCCTTCAGCACATCGACTGCGGCATCTCTGATGGCGGCGCAAAAGCTTTCGGGCACCGGATGGCAATAGACCACCAGCACGCGCATCAGAATTCATCCATCCCGGCCACGACCTTGGCCATGAAGGCCGCGCGGGTCTTCTCGGTCGACAGGTTCATCGAATAATGCGCGAGGTAGGACACCGAGGCGCCAGGCCTGATCGTCGCGCGCAGCATCCGCTTGACCAATTTGCGCGGCGGATCGCCCATCAGCATGGCGCGGAACCGGCTGCCGCCATAGGTGGTGACGGCGGTCAGCTTGCGGATGTTGTGGAGCGAAGGCCGCGCCTTGCCGTCGACCAATTTGAACGACACGCCGGGCAGAAACACGCGGTCGAAAAAGCCTTTCAGGATGGCCGGGAAGCCGTAGTTCCAGACGGGATATGACAGCACCAGCGCCTCAGCCCGCAGCAAACGCTCGACATGGGGCGCGGCCGGGTCCGCAGGGCTGCGTTGGTTGTGATAATCCAGCCTCTCCCCGCGCGTCAGCCTGGGGTCGAAATCCTCGGCATAGAGATCGCAATCGTCGACCTCATGGCCGGCCGCCGTCAGCCGCTCGACGATGGTGCGGTGCAGGCCTGCATTGAAGCTGGTCTCCACCGGATGCGCGTAGAGGACGAGGACTTTCATGGGGAAATACTTGCGAGGTGGGCGCGAGGCACCCCCCTCTGCCCTGCCGGGCATCTCCCCCGCAAGGGGGGAGATCGG